>NZ_BAABHF010000032.1:0-4130 GCF_039541955.1 Actinoallomurus oryzae
TCGGCGGCGAGGTCGTCGAGTTCGGTGACGAGTTCGGTGAGGTGTGGGGGTGCGGCCGCTTGTGCGGCGCGTATGCGCAGGGTCAGGGAGACCAGGCGTTGCTGGGCGCCGTCGTGCAGGTCGCGTTCGATCCGGCGGCGTGCCTGGTCGGCGGCGGCGACGATGCGCATGCGGGAGTTGGTGAGTTCGTTGCGGCTGGCGGCGTTGGCGATGGCGGTCGCGACGAGTTCGGTGAAGTCGGCCAGTCGTTGCTCGGTGTCCTGGGGCAGCGGTTCGCGTCCCGAGCCGACGCCGATCGCGCCCCAGACCCGGCCCTCCACCACGATCGGACCGGCGACCTCGGAGCCGGATCCCGGCATCGTGGTGTCGGGGAGGTTCGCTTGCCGCGGGTCGTCCAGGTCGCGGCGGGCCACACGACCCGTCGCCTGGACGGCGGCCAGGGCCGAGTCTGGAGGAAGCCTGCCGCGCGAACCCGGTCGGGAGTGCGGGAGCGCGGTGCCTCCCATCACCGTCGTCTCCCCGTCCGGTTCGAACCGGACGATCGCCGTGTCGTCGGCGCCGATGAGCGTGGTGACCTCTTCGGCCACCGCCGTGAACATCGACTCCGGCGCCACGCCGCGGGCGACCAGCGTCGCCACCCGCCGCAGCGCCGCCTGCTCATCGGCGATCCGGCGGAACTCCGCGTACAGATGGGCGTTGTCCAGCGACACCGCGAGCTGCCCCGCGATGAGCTTGACGGCGTCGAGCCGCTCGGCCGTGAACGCTCCGCGGATGAGGCGGTTCTCCAGCAACAGCACCGCCCGCAGCGTGTCACGGCTGAGGATCGGCACGGCCAGCAGCGAGCAGAAGGTCACGTCGGAGAAGTAGGGGTCGCGGGCGAAGCGGTCGTCGCGGGTGGCGTCACCCACCACCAGCGGCTCACCGGTGCGCCGCGCGTACCGCAGCACCGACATCGGGAGCGCTCGTTCGTGGCCGGTTCCGCTGAGCACGGTGGTGCCGCCGCCCGGGGCCGGCAGGGACCAGCCGTGCCGGTCCTCGCTCCACAGCGGCAGGTGTACGCCGGTGGCGCCGGTCATCGCGCTGAGCACCCGGACCACGCGGGCGTGCAGCCGCTCGACGCCGGTCTCCGAGCTCAGCGCCTGCGACGCGGACAGGATGCCGAGCAGGTCGAGGGTCCCGGTCGGAACGGCGGCCCGCTGATGGACGTCATCGCCGGGCACCTCGCCGTGCCGCCCGGCGGTCGTCTCGCCTTGTGGCCGCAGACGCGGGTACGCCCAGTCGAGCTGGGCGACCTTCGCGGTGGCGCCCCATGCGAGGTACTCGCGGCGCGCTTCGAGGAGAAGGTCATAGCCGGCGTGTTCGACGCCGTGGGCGAGGTAGAAGCGGGCCGCACGCTCGGCGATCAGCGCCTGGTGCCAGGGGCGCCGGCGCTCGGCGACCTCGTGCCGCGCGGCGTCGAAGGCGATGGCCGCGGCGCGGAAGTCGCCGATCGCCCAGGCGCGCTCGGCCTCGACGAACCGCATCAGGTGCAGGAGGTTCGCCGGTGCGTCCGCGGCGCGGGCGGCCAGCCACCGCGTCACCTCCTCCAGTTCGGACAGCAGCCGGTCACGTTCGCCGCCGTGGGTGCCACGGGCCTGCCAGGCGAGGGCCAGTCCACGCAACAGGCGCGTCAGGTCGGCCGGGTAGATGCCCGGCGCGATCGGCAGCAGCGGCATCGCCGCGGCGGTGTGCCGGGCCAGGCCGGCCAGATCACCGAAGACGGCGGCCGCGATCGCGTGGTTGACGTGAGCGTAGAGAAGCGCCATCCGGTTGCCGGTGTATCCGTCGGGCGCCGGCTCACCGGCCGCGCCGGCGCCTTCGCCGCGCAGCACCCCGAGCAGCCACCGGTAGCTGTCGAGCAGCTGGCCGGTCTGTTCGTTGCCGGTACGCCACACGAAGGCCAGCCCCGCGTTCGTCTCGGTGACGCAGTCCTCCAGCGAGGGCGCGCTGTCCAGCAGGCCTCCCACGGCCGGGTAGTAGGTGTAGCCGGCGTGGGTCAGGTCGCCTCCCGCGATCAGCCCCTCGCGGGCCTGCCGGGCCGCTCGGACGGTGTTCTCGATCGGCTCGAACCAACTGCCGATGACGGCGAACACGAACCGCGCCCGCGAAGTGTCGGGCTCGTGGCCGCGGGCCTCGCCCAGCGTCAGGATCCGCCGAATCGCCTGGTACCCGGCGGCGTAGTCGTCACGCAGCAACACGGGGTACAGGGCGGCGTGGCTCGCGGGGGCGAGCAGGGCGCGGGCCGGGCCGTGTTCGATCCAGATCCGCAACGCCTCCATGCTCAGCCACGACAAGGTGGCGGAGTCGGCGGCGAAGTAGGTCGCCGGCATGATCGCGGTCAGCAGATCGGCCGCGGCGAGCAGGGTGGGGTCGGCGATGTCCGGCCGAGCCACGTCGTCGGCCGTTTCGGTGTGATCCAGCCACCGGTACAGATAGTGGAACTGGTGGTCGAGTTCGGCGGGGAGGCGGTCCGCCGCCGGGACGGGGATGCCGCACTCGCGCAGCGACTCGATGCCCAGACCGATCGCCTCCGCGATGCGGTTCCGGTTGGTCAGGCTTCTCACCTGCACGCATGTCGCCTCCGCCCGCTCGGTGGCGCTGTCGCACAGTCGGGCGATCACGCGGTATTCCTCGTCCGCCTCGTCCAGGCGCCCGAGGCCGTACAGGGCGGAGTGGCGGCCGGTGTGCACCTGGGTCAGCGTGGCGGTCTCGCCCGGGTCGATCAGCCGCAGCGCCGCTGTCAGCAGCGCGTTGACCAGCGCGTAGTCACCGATCAGGACCGCCTGGTCGGCTGTCCGCCGCAACAGCTCCACCACCCGGCGCCGCTCCGCGGGATCATCGACCGCCTCGACCACCGGCAGATACTGCTCCGCCGCGACCGCGAACCACTCCGGCACCGCGGCGAGCCGCCGCGCCAACACCAGCCGCAAAGAACGCCGCCGCGACGGATCCAGCCCGCCCAGGATCACCTCCCTGATCCGGTCATGCCGAAACCGCACCGCCTGACGCACCCCAGGCTCGATCACCAGCAGCCCACCCTCCAAAGCGGGCGCCAGCGCCTCTTCCACCACTTCCGCCGACTCGTCGACGGCCGCCCGCAACAGGTGCGTCTCGACGCGCCCGCCCAGGCATGCCATCGCCTCCACCACCTGCCGCGACGGCGCCGACATGGTTTCGAACCGCGCCGCCGACAGGCCGGCGACATCGCATCGGCCCAGGTGAGTGTCCACGGCCGGCGCGTCCCACCGCCACCCGGCGGCCGTCGCCGCCAACACACCACCGCTGCGCAAGGTGTTGAGCAACTCAACCGTCTCGTACGGATTACCGGACGTGTACGGGCCGATCACCTCCGCCAGACCCGCCGCTCTGACCGGCTCGACATGCAACATCTCCGCGACCATCTCAGTAGTGGCCGACCTCGGCAGGTTCGCCAGCCGCAGATGCCGCACCTCGGGCCGCTCCCGCCACCGCGACAACGGCCCCGCCAGCGGATGAGTCGCCTCCACACCCCCCTCCCGATACGCCCCCACCAGCAAAACCCCCTCGGCGGACTCCTCACTCAACACCATCTCCACAAACCCCACCGGCGTCCGCCCCGCCCACTGCAGGTCATCGATGAACACCACCACCGGCCGCTTCCTCGACGCCACCACGCGCAACACATCCACCGCCATCCGCTGCGCCCGCACCTGCGTCGTCAGCGGATCCCCCGGATCCGGCCGCACCCCCAACAACGCCGCGAACTCCGGCACCACCGTGATCAACAACCCCGCGTTCGACCCCACCTCCCGCAAAATCCTCCGCCGAACCTCGGCCAGCTCATCCTCCGGCTCGGCCAGCAACAACCGCCCCAACGCCCGAAACGCCTGCCGCACCGCATCGAACTCCAGATCCCGCCGATACTGATCGAACTTGCCCGCCACGAACCAGCCGTCCCGACCCGTCACCACCGGCCGCAGCTCATCCACCAGCGCCGTCTTCCCCACCCCCGGCACCCCCGCGACCAGCACGCCACGGCACCGGCCCGCCAACGACTCCTCGAACGCCGCCTCCAGCGCCGCGACCTCACCATCACGCCCCACCAACCGCGA
>NZ_BAABHF010000033.1:0-4118 GCF_039541955.1 Actinoallomurus oryzae
TCGGCGGCGAGGTCGTCGAGTTCGGTGACGAGTTCGGTGAGGTGTGGGGGTGCGGCCGCCTGCGCGGCGCGTATGCGCAGGGTCAGGGAGACCAGGCGTTGCTGGGCGCCGTCGTGCAGGTCGCGTTCGATCCGGCGGCGTGCCTGGTCGGCGGCGGCGACGATCCGCATGCGGGAGTTGGTGAGTTCGTTGCGGCTGGCGGCGTTGGCGATGGCGGTCGCGACGAGTTCGGTGAAGTCGGCCAGTCGTTGCTCGGTGTCCTGGGGCAGCGGTTCGCGCCCCGACCCGACGCCGATCGCGCCCCAGACCCGGCCCTCCACCACGATCGGACCGGCGACCGCGTGACGCGGTCCCTCGGAGGTGATCTCGCCCGCCCACCTCAGATCTTGCAGGTCGTGCCGGGCGGCGCGGCCCGCCTCCTGCACCGACGCCATGGCCGAGCGGGGATCGAGCCTGCCCCGAGCACCCGACAGAGAGCGCCAGAACCCGTGGCCCCCCATCACCGTCGTCTCCCCGTCCGGTTCGAACCGGACGATCGCCGTGTCGTCGGCACCGATGAGCGTGGTGACCTCTTCGGCCACCGCCGTGAACATCGACTCCGGCGCCACGCCGCGGGCGACCAGCGTCGCCACCCGCCGCAGCGCCGCCTGCTCATCGGCGATCCGGCGGAACTCCGCGTACAGATGGGCGTTGTCCAGCGACACCGCGAGCTGCCCCGCGATGAGTCTGACGGCGTCGAGCCGTTCGACGGTGAAGGCGCTGCGGATGAGGCGGTTCTCCAGCAACAGCACCGCGTGCAGCGTGCCGCGGCTGAGGATCGGCACGGCCAGCAGCGAGCAGAAGGTCACGTCGGAGAAGTACGGATCGCGGGCGAAGCGGTCGTCGCGGGTGGCGTCGTCCACGATGAGCGGCTCACCGGTGCGCCGCGCGTACCGCAGCACGGACATCGGCACCGCTCGTTCGTGGCCGGTTCCACTGATCAGAGCGGTGCCGCCGTCCGCGGTCGGCAGGATCCAGCCCTTCCGGTCCTCGCTCCACAGCGGCAGGTGTACGCCGGTGGCGCCGGTCATCGCGCTGAGCACCCGGACCACGCGGGCGTGCAGCCGCTCGACGCTGGTCTCCGAGCTCAGCGCCTGCGACGCGGACAGGATGCCGAGCAGGTCAAGGGTTCCGGTCGTGACGACGGCCCGCTCACGGAGGGCATCGCCGGACCGGCCTCCGCTCGACCCGGTGGTCGCCTCGCGCTGTGCCCGCAGGCGCGGGTACGCCCAGTCGAGCTGGGCGGCTTTCGCGGCCGCGCCCCATTCGAGGTACTGCCGACGCGCTTCGGCCAAGAGTTGGTAGCCGGTGTGTTCGACGCCGTGGGCGAGGTAGAAACGGGCCGCGCGCTCGGTGATCAACGCCTGATGCCATGGACGGCGGCGCTTGGCGACCTCGCATCGGGCGGCGTCGAAGGCGATGGCCGCGATACGGAAGTCGCCGGCCGCCCAGGCACGCTCGGCCTCGATCAACCGCAGCAGATGCAGGAAATTCGCCGGTGCGCTGGCGGCACGTGCGGCCAGCCACCGCGTCACGTCATCCAGCTCGGACAGCAGGCTGCCGCGCTCGTCACCGTGGTGGTGACGGGCCTGACCGGCAAGGGCCAGGCCCTGCAGCACGCGGGCCACGGCGGCCGCGTACTCGGCCGGGACCAGCAGAGACATCGCCGCCGCAATGTGTCGTGTCAGGCCCGCCAGGTCGTCGAAGATCGCGGCGGCGATCGCATGGTTGACGTGCGCCTGGAAAAGCGCCACCAGGTTGCCGGCGTATCTGTCCGGCGTCGCCTCACCGGCCGCGTCGGAGATTTCGCCGCGCAGCGCACCCACGAGCCACCGATAGGTGTCGAGCCCCTGAGCGATCTGCTCGCTACCGGTACGCCGCATGAAAGCCAGCCCCGCCTCCAGCTCGACGACGCAACTGTCCAGCGAGGGCGCACAATCCAGCAGGTGTTGTACGGCCGGCACGTAGGTGTATCCGGCGTTGGCCAGGTCACCCCCCGCCACCAGCCCCTCGCGGGCCTGCTGAGCTGCTTTGATGCCGTTTTCGATCGGCTCGAACCAGCAGCTCAAGAAGGCGAACAGGAAGCGCGCCTGTGAAGTGTCGGGCTCGTAACCGCGGGCCTCGCCCAGCGCCAGGATCCGTCGCGCCGCCTGGTACGCGGCGGCGTGGTCACCGCGCAGCGCCACAGCCGAGAAGCCGACGTGCATCGCCGGGCCGATGAGCGTCCGGGCGGAGCCGTGCTCAAGCCAGATCCGCAGCGCCTCCAGGCTCAGCCAGGCGAGCATGGCCTGGTCGGCGACGAAGTAGCTCGCCGGCAGAAGCGAGTTGATCACAGAGGACGCGGCGAGCAACCGAGAATCGGTGATGTCCTGCCAAGCCCGCTCGTCGCCGCCCTCGGTGTGATCCAGCCACCGGTACAGATAGCCGAACTGGCGGTCGAGCTCGGCGGGGAACCGGTCCGCGGTCGGGACGGCGATGCCCAATTCGCGGAGCGTCCGCATGCCCAGGGCGAGTGCCTCGGCAAGACAGTTCCGGTGGGTCAGGCTTCTGACCTGTACGCACGTCGCGTCGATGCGTTCCAGGACAGTGGAGCAGAGCGCCTCGGTGACACGGTATTCCTCGTCCACATCGTCCAAACGCCCCATGCTGTACAGCGCGAGATGACGGCCGGTGTGCACCTGAATCAGCGTGGCGGTCGCAGCCGGGTCGATCAGCCGCAGCGCCGCCGTCAGCAGCGCGTTCACCAGCGCATAGTCCCCGATCAGGATCGCCTGGTCGGCGGCGCGCCGCAACAGCTCCACCACCCGGCGCCGCTCCGCGGGGTCGTCCACCGCCTCGGCCACCGGCAGGTACTGCTCCGCCGCGACCGCGAACCACTCCGGCACCGCGGCGAGCCGCCGCGCCATGGTCAGCTGCAGAGTGCGCCGCCGCGATGGATCCAGTCCCTCCAGGACCACCTCGCGGATCCGGTCGTGACGAAACCGCACCGACTGGAGGGCCCCGGGCTCCGGCGTCAGCAGACGATCGTCGAGAGCGGGCGCCAGTGCCTTTTCCACCACCCCCGCCGATGCGGCGACGGCGGTCCGCAGCACGGTCAGCTTGGCTCGCCCGCCCAGACACGCCATCGCCTCCACCACCTGTCGCGACCGTGCCGGCAAGGCCGCGACCCGCGCCGCCAGCAGCCCCGCCACCTCGGACCGACCCAGCTGAGCAAGCACGGCCGCCACGTCCCACCGCCACCCGGCGGCCGTCGCCGTCAACGCGCCGCCGCGCCGTAGCGTGTTGAGCAGTTCCACCGTCTCGTACGGGTTGCCGGACGTGAACGGACTGATCGCCTCGGCCAGGTCCGCCGCCACGGCCGGTTCCACATGCAGCATCTCCGCGACCATGGAGATCGTGCCGGACACCGGGAGGTTGACCAGCCGCAGATGCCGCACCTCGGACTGTTCACGCCAGCGAGACAGCGGCGCCGCCAGCGGATGGGTCGCGGCCACATCGCCTTCTCGGTACGCCCCCACCAGTAGCAGGCCGTCGACGGACTCCTCGTCCAGCATGATCTCGACGACGCCGAGCGGCGTCCGCCCCGCCCACTGCAGGTCATCGATGAACACCACCACCGGCCGCTTCCTCGATGCGACCACGCGCAACACATCCACCGCCATCCGCTGCGCCCGCACCTGCGCGGTCAGCGGATCCCCCGGATCCGGCGGCACCGCCAGCAGCGCCGCGAACTCCGGCACCACCGCGGTCAGCAGGCCCGCGTTCGGGCCGACCGCCTGAAGTATCCGCCCGCGGACCTCGGCCAGCTCGTCCTCCGGCTCGGCCAGCAACAACCGGCCCAACGCCCGAAACGCCTGCTCAACCGCGTCGAACTCCAGATCCCGGCGATACTGGTCGAACTTGCCCGTCACGAACCAGCCGTCCCGGCTCGTCACCATCGGCCGCAGCTCATCGACCAGCGCCGTCTTCCCCACGCCAGGCAACCCCCCGATCAGCACGCCACGGCACCGGCCCGCCAATGACTCCTCGAACGCCGCCTCCAGCGCCGCGACCTCACCATCACGCCCCACCAACCGCGA
>NZ_BAABHF010000034.1:0-119208 GCF_039541955.1 Actinoallomurus oryzae
AGCGCGGCCGACCGGTCGCCGCCGGCCCAGCGGGCCCGCAGCCCGACCTGCCCGGCCAGCAGCGCGAACCCCGGACGCCCGGCGCCGAACGCGGCCCGTGCCCGCTCGGCGGTCGCGGACGCGGCGTGCGGGTCGCCGTCGGCCAGCTCGGCGTGGGAGAGCAGCAGCAGGGCGTCGGCGGTGTCACAGCGGTAGCCGGCGCCGTCCAGGCGTTCGAGCGTCCGCGCCAGCAGCACGCGCGCCTCGCCCGGCAGCCGGGCCGCGATCAGCGCCTCCGAGCGGTCGAGGTGAAGCTGGCACAGCCGCTCGCCGACGCCGGTGAGCCGCGCCTCGACCTCGTCGTAGATCGCGAGCGCCCGCGCAAGGTCGCCACGGCGCAGCGCGACCACCGCGAGGTTGTGGCGCGCCATCGCCGCCTGGTGCCGCAGTCCGGCGCGCTCGGCCAACGCGAGCGCACCGCGCAGGTCCGCCTCACCGCGCCCGAGCCGTCCGGCGTACACCCGTGCCAGCCCGACGTTGACCCGCAGGCCGATCGCCACCTCCGGGTCGCGGCACGTGCGCGCGATCCGCGCCACCTCCTCGATGCGCCCGGCACGGGCCAGGGCGCAGGCGCGGTTCGCCAGGAGACGGTCGGCGTCGGCCCCGGTGAGCACGGGCGCCGCCTCGTCGGCCGCCGCGAGCGCGCCGTCCACGTCGCCGCTTGCGACGAGCAGCCCGACGAGGTTCATCTTGACCAGCGCCGACGCGTACGCCAGCCCCTCGGCCTCGGCGACCCGCAGGGCCTCGGCGAGGTGCGTACGCCCCTCGCCGAGCCGGCCGAGCTCCTTGCAGGCGAGGCCCAGCGCGCGCCGGGCGGTCACGCGGAGCGCCGGGTCACCGTCGTCCACCAGCGCGAGAGCCGTGTCGTAGGCCCGCCGCGGATCGGCTGCCGCCGCCGTGATCAGGCGATCAGACACGGATCCAGCTCGTCACGACCGACGTCGCGTCGGCCAGCCGGAACAGCAGGCTGACCACGCCCGCCGGAACCCCGGTCAGGGCGAAGGCCCCCGCGTCGTCGGTCCGCGTGCCACGTTCACCACCGGGCGACCGCAGGATCACCTCGGCGGCCGACGGCGGCGCGAGCTGGCCGACGATCTCCCGGCCGCAGACCTCGATCTCGACGCTGACGCGGGCCCCGGAGAACGTGAGCAGCCGCGAGCCGCCCCCGCGGACGCCCGCCGGAGCCGCGATGGTCTCGGAGGTGAGCGTGGCGAGCGCGGCGGCCGGCTCGAACCAGTCGAACGCGGCCTGCCCGAGCGCGATCACCCGCTCCGGCACCGGCGGAAACGCCCGGCGCAGCGCCCTGGTCAGCTCCTGATCGCTCGGTTCACCGGGAGCGGAGCCGCTGTGTCCGTCGCCTCGCCTGCTCATGAGCCCTCCTTCGTCGGAGGGGTGACCATGGGCGCTGTGTTGTCGATTCGCTCACTGCGTTCGCTCATGGGGCCTCCCTGGCCGGACCCGTGAGCGAAACGCCGCTGTGCCTGTTCGGTCGCCAGCTTCGCTCGTTCACGCGCGACCGCCGAGGCGACGGCGCAGGTGGGTGAGGCAGCGCGCACGCGTCGGACCCACGCTGCCGACCGGCATCTCGAGCGCCGCGGAGATCTCCGCGTAGCTGAGCCGCGGCGAGCCGGCCAACAGCTCCAGCAGCTCGCGGCAGCGCGGCGGGATCGTCTCCAGCGCGGCCCCGACGGAGGCGGCCAGATCGCGGCCGAACACCACGTGGTGGGGCCCGGTCACCGTCGGACCGGTTCCCTTGAGAGGCCGCTCGCGCCCGGCCCGCCGGAGCGTGGCCATGCTCTCGTGCCGCGCCGTGACCGCCAGCCAGGCCCCCGCGCGCGCCGGGTCGCGCAGCAGCGTGAGGCGCTCGACCAGCCGGAGCCACGTCGTCTGCACCACGTCCTCGGCGTCGGCGCCGCTCAGCCCGTACGAGCGCGCGATCGAGCAGAGAAGGCGGGAGTAACGGCCGACGAGGGCCCGCCACGCCTCCGCGTCTCCCTGCCCCGCCCGCCGTACGAGATCGCCCGTGCTCATCTCCTCCACAGACGCGGATATTAGCGGATCGTTACCGCTCGATTACACTAAGTCGTAAAGACCGATCTCGGCGATCTCGAGGGTGGGGAGTTTCGCGAACGTTCCGATGACGGGCCGGTCGGCCGACTGCAACAGCCGCTTGAACATGTTCATCTTGCGTGCTCTCCGATGATGAGGCGCGGGTCGGAGGATGTTCATATCGCGAACTCGGTGTTCACGATATGCGGCAGCATCACACGGATCACGCCGCCGGGCAAGAGGCGGATCCCGGGCCGTCGCCGGAGATCCGAACCGACGACCCGATCGACCGGAGAACGACGAACCGCATAGCAGTCGTCGGCTTTGCGGTTGCTGATGAGGCGATGAAAAAGGAGGCGCGCGGGCGTTGGGAAAACCCGGTCGTGAACTGGACGGCGCCCTGGAAAGATGTGCGCAGGCGAATAGCGAAGGAATACCGCATGGCCCGCCGCGCGCTCGAGACGCTGATGCGGGAATCGGGCTTCGGTGAAGCTCGGGCGGTGTCGTTCCCGGTGTCTATAGACCTGTTGACCTGCTGGAACGCGATTTTACCGCGAAGAGGACCGGCCGGCGGCGGCCAGCGTCATCACCCACGTCGACACCGTCGCCGGCGGTGAGGCGCGACCTCAAAAAAGCGAATCACCCCGGTCTCTATAAGTATGGCGCGCGGCGATGCCGTGCGATCCCGCGGCGGTCGGGGCATAAGCGGCTGCATCAGGTTCCGTCGTACCGCCGCGCGGGGCGTTCGCGCGATCGACCTGAGGTCTGGGCGAGCCCTCTCAGGGGCGACGAGCGGTGATGATCCAGGCGCGGGAGTCGAACCAGACGCCGTCGTCGCGCAGGTGTGCGGAGAGCGTCTCGCGCAGACGCGCGACCGTACGCGCCGCCGCGGCGGGGTCCTGCCCGTTCAGTGTCTCGCCGGTGCAGGCGAAGCCGCGGACCCAGTCGAGGGCGGCGGCCACGTCCGGACCGTAGTAGACCGGCTCACGGACCTCGCTGAAGGCGATGTCGGCGAATCCCGCGGCGTCCAGCGTCTGCCTCACGGTCACCGCGTCGGCGAGCGAGAACGGATCCGGTCCGGCGGAAGCGGCGGCCCCGGACCCTTCGGAGCCTGCGAGGGCCCGGCGGATCGCGACGATCCACTCATTGCGTTCGGAGGACTGCCAGACCATCATCACCAGGTGCCCGGCCGGGCGCAGCGCCCGGCCGATGTTGGTGAACGCGGCGACGGGATCCTCGAAGAACATCGTGCCGAACCTGCTGATCGCCAGGTCGAAGCGCTGTTGCGGAAAGCGGTGAACCTGTGCGTCGGCGTGTTCGAACGTGACGTTGCGGAGCCCCTCCGCCCGGGCGAGCTCACGGGCACGCTCGATGGCGGGTGCGGAGATGTCGACGCCGAGCGCGCCGCCCGCCCGGGCCGTGCGCGCGGCCTGCCGGGTCGTCTGCCCGGCGCCGCATCCGACGTCGAGCACGTGGTCGTGGAGCCGGACGCCACAGGCCCGGCGCAGCACCTGGTCGTGTCGCCGCAGTTCGGCTTCGTAGCCGCCGGGGTCGAGCGTGTGTGCGCTCGCGGCGTCTCGCATCGCGGTTCCCTCACCACGGTCGGGGTCGTCGGGGCGCCGTCGGTGACCGGTGTTCATCGGGACGGCGTCCCGCCACCCGGCCTCCGGGAGGCGGCCGGCTCGTCGCGGTCACCGAGCAGTCCCTGCTCGGCGGCGTAGGCCTCGAGGCGGTCCGTCAGCTCGCGGGGGCGGCTCAGCGCGGGGGTGTGCCCACCGTCGATCTCGTCGGGGGTGATGCCCAGGCGCTCCCGGGCGACGCGGCGCTGGAAAACCGTGGGGAGCAGGCGGTCGTCGCGACAGATCAAGACCCGCGTGGGAACGTCGGGCCAGGCCCGAAGCGGCGAGGCCTCTCCCATCCGGGCCTCGGACTGGCCGCGCGTCCGCTTGAGCGCCTCGGCGGCCAGCTCCGGCGGGACGTCCTGGTAGAACAGCGCGATCGTGTCGTCGTAGTGGTCGCGCGCCTCCTGGCCGTATCGCGTATGGGCCCAGTAGTTGGCGGGTGCCTCCGCCGGTGCGGGGATCATGGGCGCGACCAGGACGAGCAGTTTGACTGTCACCCGGTCGCAGACGAGCGGGGCCGTGAAGCCGCCGAGCGACTGCGCGACGACGATCAGATCGGTCCGGTCGCCGACCGCCTCGACCACGGTGTCCGCGTATTCGGGCAGGCCCGCCGAGTCGTCGTCGCAGGGAAGATCCGGCGCGACGGTGTCATGGCCTCGCGCCCGCAGCGCGTCCTCCACCGAGTGCCAGTACCAGCCGACATCGCCGGCGCCGTGGATCAAGACGAATGTGGCCACCGTGTCCCCTCCCGCTGCCGCGATCCCCGATCAGTCGCCTGCCACGCTCTGGATGCGACTGACGGTAGGCGACGGCACCGACATTCCCGCGGTGCGGCGGCCGGAGCGGCGGGTGACACCGGTGGTCGCGGAGCCCGACCGGTGCGCCTAAGGCGTCAGGATTACGCCGAGTTCCGGCGAGACCCGCCGGCCGGCGGGGTCGAGCAGGCGGGCGGCCGCCAGAGGGGCGGGGATCCGCTCGGTGGCCGCCAGGTCGGCGATCCGGCCGGCCACCGCGGGCGCGGCGAACGAGGTGCCGCTCCACGTCGCGTAGCCGGCGAAGGCGTCCGGGTCGATCCCGTGCACCGGTGGGCGTGGGCCGTCGAAGCGCACGAAGCAGCTCGTGACGTCCACTCCCGGCGCGGAGGCGTCCACCCACCAGCCGTGGTCGGAGAACCAGGCGCGCTCCCCACCGTCCAGCGCGGCGACGGCGACCACGTGCTTCAGCGCGGCGGGCCAGAACGGCCGGTCGCTCGCGTGGTTGCCGGCGCACGCCACCACGACCGTGCGCCGGGCGAGGGCGGCGACGGCGCGGGCGACGACCGGAGACGGGCGGTCGTCGTACGTGTGGCAGCCGAGCGACAGGTTGGCGACGTCGGCCCGTCCCCACTCCGACAGCCAGGCCAGCGCGCGCAGGACGCCGAGCTCGTCACCGACGCCGTCGCCGCCGATCACCCGGAGGGCACGGATCCGGACCCCGGGCGCGTGCCGCAGGAGCACGCCCGCGATGAACGTGCCGTGCCCCGCCTGGGCGTCGAGCTCGTAGTCCAGATCGGCGTCGAGGACCTCGGTGACCTCCGCGCGCTGCGCGGCGTACCAGTCCGTCGTCTCGTACCACGGGTGCGGCGACATCCCCGTGTCGAGCACCGCGACCGTGACCGGGCGCCGCCCCGCGCCCGGGGCGGCGGGCGGGACGGGCGGCGCGGCGGGCCGTGGCCGTCCGGCCGGGCCCGTCCACCACATCGGCTGGCCGTGCACGAGATGGTTGGGCGCCACCGCCAGCCCGTGGTG
Source organism: Actinoallomurus oryzae (assembly GCF_039541955.1). Taxonomy (NCBI): domain Bacteria; kingdom Bacillati; phylum Actinomycetota; class Actinomycetes; order Streptosporangiales; family Thermomonosporaceae; genus Actinoallomurus; species Actinoallomurus oryzae. The sequence continues at coordinate 5,498 of NZ_BAABHF010000034.1, forward strand.
CCCGTGCAGTTCGGCGGCCAGCTCGCAGACGTCGACACCCGCCGGCGCCCGCAGGTGCACGCGGGCGGCGCCCGGGCCCTCCTCCGTCGTGTCACGCCAGCGGCGCACCAGATCCTCCACCGCCGGCACGTCCTGGCCGGCGACGAGGATCTGGTCGCGGCGTACGAGGGACGGGCGCCCGCGAACCGGCTCGGCGACCACGGCGTCGCGGTGGCGGGCGAGCAGGCGTTCGAGCCGCGCCGCCTGAACGGTCTCGTCGAACACCGCGCACCTCCGCAGCACCGGTCGTTCACGCAGAGCGAGTGGACGTTACGCAGTGTGCCGTGACATGTCGCATACGGCCAGCGGAACGGGGGAACCGGCCCCCTTGCCTTACGTCCCCGCGGACGATCACTCTTGAGGGGTGAGGGCCGCGGCGGAGGTGATCGGGTCCGGCGGAGACCCGTCGGCGGACGGCGGCCGTTCCGTCACCCGGCGCGCCAGGGCCGTCGCCCTCCTGCGCCGCCGGGCGCCGGCCCTCGTCGCGGGCGCGCTGCCGGTGCTGGCCTTCCCACGTCCGGGGCTCGACTGGCTCGCGTGGGTGGCGCTCACGCCCGGCCTGCTGCTCGCCCGCTCCGCGCCGACCGGCCGCGAGGCGGCCAAGCGCGGCTGGTGGTTCGGCGCCGGGTTCATCCTCGCCGCGCTCTACTGGCTGCTCCCCACCGTCGGGCCGGGTGTGCTCCTGCTCGCCGTGGCCGCCGGCGCGCTCTGGGCGCCGTGGGGCTACGCGGCCTGGGCGCTCCTGCGGCCCGGCCGCCTCATCGCGGCCGTCGTCGTGGTGCCGAGCGTGTGGCTCGCGGCGGAGTGGGGGCGCTCCTGGCAGTCGCTGGGCGGCCCGTGGGCGCTGTACGGCGCGACGCAGTGGCGGCATCCCGCGGTGCTGAGCCTGGCCTCCATCGGCGGCGTGTGGCTCGTCACCTTCGCCCTCGTGGCGGTCAACACCGCGCTGGCGATCGCGGCCGGCGCCTGGTTCCGCCGCGCCGGGGACACGCCGCCCGCGGGGCGGCCGGTCCGCCGTACCCTTGCCGCCGTCCTGCTCGCCGTCCTGATCGCGGCGGCCGGGCCGCTGACGTACCGGTCCTGGTCCGCGCCCGCCGGCCGTCCGCTGAAGGTGGCGCTCGTGCAGCCGGGCGTCGTGGTCGGCGCGGGCACGCGGTTCGACGCGGGGGAGCGGATCACCGCCGCGCTGCCCAGGGTCGACCTGGTGGTCTGGGGCGAGAGCAGCGTCGGTTTCGACCTGCGCCGGCGGCCCGACCTGATGGCCCGGCTGACGGCCCTCGCCCGCGCGCACGGCCCGCTGCTCGTCAACGAGGACGCGCGGGACGCCGCCGGGCGGATCTCCAAGAGCGCGGTGCTCATCGGGCCGGACGGGGAGCGGGCCCGGTACGTCAAGAACCGCCTCGTGCCCTTCGGCGAGTACATCCCGCTGCGGACCACCCTCGGCTGGCTCACCCGCGTCAGCAAGGCGGCCGATCAGAACCGCGTGCCCGGCACGGGCGTCGTGATGATGCGCGCGGGCGCCGTCGACTTCGGACCGCTGATCTGCTTCGAGTCGACCTTCCCCGACCTGGCCCGCACGGTCGTGAACCGCGGGGCCCGCGTCCTCGTGTACGAGTCGGCGACCTCGACCTTCCAGGGCAGCTGGGCGCCGCCGCAGCACGCCTCGCTCGGTGCCGTACGGGCCGCCGAGACGGGACGGCCCGCGGTACAGGCCGCGCTGACCGGGGTGTCGGCCGCGTTCGACGAGCGGGGACGGCGGATCGCCTGGATGGACACGCCCCGGCGGGGTTCGGTCGTCGTGGAGGTCACGCCGTCACGCGGGCGCACGCCGTACGACCGCTACGGCGACTACGTGCCCTGGCTCGCCGTCGTGATCGCGGCCGGAGCCGGCCTCCAGGCGTGGCGCCGGCGACACCCACGAGGCTGATCTGGTAGGTCCGACTCATTCCTACGCGGTATGCGGTCTGGTGCGAGTGATGAGCATGAGGCACAATGACCATGCGGTCATTCGGTCCCGTCTGGTGCGAGGACGTTGGGGAAGACGAACCTCGCAACGCTCCCAGGAGGTCCGGTGTCCGCACGTGGCGTTTTCTACGTCCACTCAGCGCCGCCTGCGCTGTGCCCTCACATCGAGTGGGCCGCCGCAGGCGTTCTCGGTGTGCCCGTCTCACTGCCGTGGAGCGATCAGCCCGCGGCTCCAGGGACGATGCGCACCGAGCTGTGCTGGGAAGGTCGCCCCGGCACAGCCGCCGGCATCGTGTCGGCGCTGCGCGACTGGCGCCTGCTGCGCTTCGAGGTGACCGAGGACGCCACGCCCGGATGCGACGGCGTCCGCTACAGCGTGACGCCCTCCCTCGGCGCCTTCACCGCCGTGATCGGCGCGAACGGCGACGTCCACGTGCCCGAAGACCGCCTGCGCGCGGCGATGGCCAACGCCATGGCGGGCAAGGCGACCTTCGAGCACGAGGTCGACCGGCTCCTCGGCAAGCCGTGGGACGACGAGCTGGAGCCGTTTCGCCGCGCCGGCGACGGAGCCCCGGTCCGCTGGCTGCACGCCGCCGGCTGATCACGTACGAAGCCGGGTGACCGGACCGGAGCGGCCGACCGTCGGGCCGCGCCGGCCGGAGTCCGCCCGGCGCCCGCCGGCCCATCCGGTGGGAGACGGCCGTCCCCCGCGGGGAGCGACACGGGGACGCGCCGCCGTACGGGCGCGGCCCGGCGCCTCGGCGACACGAGACCGGCCGGGCGGCACCGACGTCGCCGGTACCGCCCTTTCCGGGAGGTACCGAGGGTCAGTTGATCGGTCACGGCCGTACGGGCCAGGAACCCGAGACGCCCCGTCCAGGACGGCCTGGACGGGGCGTGCCGTATGTGGGGTCTCCGGGCGGTGCCCGGATCCACTGCTACAGAGGGATGTTGCCGTGTGCGCCGCGGGCCGGGGTGGCCTCGGCGATCGCCTGCGCGATGGCGCGGCGGGTCTTCGCGGGCTCGATGACCTCGTCGATGACGCCGATGTTCTGCGCCCGGTCGAGGCCGCCGACGATCTTCTCGTGTTCGGCCGCGAGCTGCTCTTCCAGCGCGTGGCGCTCCTCCTCCGGCACGGCGGCCAGCTTGCGCCGGTGCAGGATGCGGACCGCGGCGACCGAGCCCATCACCGCGACCTCGGCGGTCGGCCAGGCGAAGACGCGCGTCGCGCCCAGGGCGCGGGAGTTCATCGCGATGTACGCGCCGCCGTACAGCTTGCGGGTCACCAGCGTCACCCGGGGCACGACCGCCTCGGCGAACGCGTGCAGGAGCTTGGCCCCTCGCCGTACGACGCCGTCGTGCTCCTGGCCCACGCCCGGCAGGTAGCCGGGGACGTCGACCACCATGATGAGCGGCACCCCGAACGCGTCGCACATCCGGACGAACCGCGCCGCCTTCTCCGCCGACGTCGCGTCCAGGCAGCCGCCCAGCCGCATCGGGTTGTTGGCGATGACCCCGACCGTACGGCCGCCGAGACGGCCCAGCGTGGTCGTGATGTTCGGCGCCCACTTGGGGTGCAGCTCGATCGACTCCGACCCCTCGTCGAGCAGCCGGGTCACGATCGGCTTGACGTTGTAGGCACGCCGGGGGTTGTCCGGCAGGATGCCGCCCAGGTCGACCTCGTCCACCTCTTCGGGCCGCAGCCGACCCTGGTGGCCGAGCAGCGCCGCGACCCGCCGGGCCCTGAGCAGGGCCTCGGTGTCGGTCTTGGTCACGATGTGCACGACACCGCTGCGCTTGCTGTGCGGCTCGGGACCGCCCAGCGCCGCCATGTCGACGTCCTCGCCGGTGACCGAGCGGACGACGTCCGGGCCGGTCACGAAGATGCGGCCGCCCTCGGACAGGATGACGATGTCGGTCAGCGCCGGGCCGTACGCCGCACCGCCGGCCGCGGCGCCGAGCACGACCGAGATCTGCGGCACCACGCCGGAGGCGTGGGTCATCGCGGCGAAGATCCGGCCGACGCCGTGGAGCGACTCGACGCCCTCGGCGATGCGGGCACCGCCGGAGTGCCACAGGCCGATGATCGGCAGACGCTCGCGCACCGCGTGGTCGTACGCGTGCACGATGTGCTCACAGCCCGCCGCGCCCAGGGCGCCGCCCTGGACGCGCGGGTCGCTGGCGAAGGCCGCGACGGGCATGCCCTCGATCCGGCCGACGCCCGCGATGGCGCCGCTGTCGTCCTCTTCGGTGAGGAGCCGCAGCGACCCCTCGTCGAAGAGCGCTTCGAGCCGGACGCGCGGGTCCCGGGGGTCCGGCGCGGCCTCGGCCTCGAGCTCGGCCTCGGCCTGCTGGGGGATCTCGTCGGCCGCCGGAGCGGGGGTACGACTGTCGACAACGGTCACGACTCATGCCTCCTAAAGGCGACGCACACGTTGTGGCCACCGAAGCCGAACGAGTTGTTCAGTGCCGCGGCGGGGCCGCCGGGCAGCTTCCTCGGCTCGCCCTGGGCGATGTCGAGGTCGACTTCGTCGTCGAGATCGTCGATGTTGATGGTCGGCGGGACCAGGCCCTCGCGCAGCGCGAGCAGCGTGGCGATCGACTCCACCGCGCCGGTGCCACCGAGCAGGTGCCCGGTCATCGACTTGGTGCTCGTCACGATGATCTGCCCGGCCGCGTCGCCGAGCGCCTTCTTGATCGCCTTGATCTCACCGACGTCGCCGATCGGGGTGGACGTGCCGTGTGCGTTGATGTGGACGATGTCTCCTGGTTCAAGACCCGCGTCGGCCAGCGCGCGCTTCATGGCCTTGGACATGCCGTCAGCGTCGTTCTGCACGATGTCGTTGGCGTCGGCGGAGTACCCGACGCCGGCGGCGACGCCGTGGATCCGCGCGCCGCGCGCACGGGCGTGCTCCTCGGACTCGAGGATGACGATGCCCGAGCCCTCGCCGAGCACGAAACCGTCGCGGTTCTTGTCGTAGGGCCGCGACGCGCGCTCCGGCTCGTCGTTACGCGTCGACATGGCGCGCATCGACGCGAACGCGGCGAGGTTGAGCTGGTGGATGGCCGCCTCGGTGCCACCCGCGATGACGATGTCGGCACGGCCGGAGCGGATCATGTCGATGCCGTAGCCGATGGCCTCGGCGCTGGAGGCGCACGCGCTCGCCAGCGCGTGCGCGCCCGCACGGGCGCCGAACTCGATGCTCACCTGGCCGGCGGCGCCGTTGGGCATCAGCATCGGCACGGCGAACGGCGAGACGCGCTTCCAGCCCTTCTCCCGCAGCGTGTCGTAGTTGTCGAGGGTGGTGATGATCCCCCCGATGCCGCTGGAGACGACCGCGCCGAGCCGGTCGCCGTCGACCCGGAAGCCCTCCGCCGACTCCTCGTCACCGAACGCGAGGCCGGCGTCGCGCCAGGCCTCGTGCGCGGCAATGAGAGCGAACTGCTGGCACCGGTCGAGACGGCGCAGCCGGTGCCTGGGCAGGACCTCCGACGGCTCCACCGCGATCCTCGCGGCGATCCTCACCGGCAGGTCCTTGGCCCAGTCCGCCTCGATCGGCTTGACGCCGGAACGGCCCGCGAGCAGAGCGGACCAGGTCGACGCCACGTCGCCGCCGAGTGGCGTGGTCGCGCCCAGTCCGGTCACGACGACGGAGGTACTCATTCGGTCACGCTCTCCTTTGATGTTCTCGTCGCTGGACGTGTCTTTCAGGCCGCGTCCTTGCCCTGCACGTAGACGACGACGTCCTTGACGGTCTTGAGGTTCTTCAGCTCGTCGTCGGGGATCTCGACGCCGAACTCGTCCTGCGCGGCGACGGCGATCTCCACCATCGACAGCGAGTCGATGTCGAGGTCGTCCACGAACGACTTGTCGGGGGTGACGTCGGACGCCGGCACACCGGCGATCTCCTCGATGATCTTGCCGAGGCCCTTGAGGATCTCCTGGTCGGACAGTGCCATGGTGCTATTACTCCTCTGAATCGGGTTGTACTGAAGGTGGGTGAGGAACGGGGGTTACGGGATGTCGACGACCTGAGCCGCGTACGTCATCCCGGCGCCGAAGCCCATCAGCAGGGCGGGACCGCCGGAGGGCACGTCGCCGCGCTCGATGAGCCGGGAGAGAGCGAGCGGGATCGAGGCGGCCGAGGTGTTGCCGGCCTCCACGATGTCGTCGGCGACGACCGCGTTGTCCGCCTTGAGCTTGCGCGCGATCGCCTCGACGATGCGCAGGTTGGCCTGGTGGGGCACGAACGCCGCCAGCTCCGACGGGTCGACGCCGGCGCGGTCGCACGCTTCCCTGGCCACCTTGTGAAGATACGTGGTGGTCCACCGGAACACGCTCTGTCCCTCCTGGTAGAGGAAGCTGTTCCGGTCCTTGATGTAGATCCGCTCGGCCATGTCGCCGGCGCTGCCCCACACGACCGGCCCGACCGACGTCTCCTCGGACGGCCCGACGACCGCCGCGCCCGAGCCGTCGGCGAAGATGATGCAGGTGGAACGGTCCGTCCAGTCCACCCACTGGGAGAGCTTCTCCGCGCCGACCACGAGCACGTTGCGCGCCGAACCGGCGCGGATCGCGTCGGAGGCGTTGGACAGGGCGTAGCAGAAGCCCGCGCAGGCGGCGTTGACGTCGTACGCGCCCGGCGCGACGATGCCCAGACGGCTGGCGACCTGTGCCGACGCGTTGGGGATCTGCGCCTCCTGGGTGCAGGTGGCGACGATGACCAGGTCGATGTCGGCCGGGGACAGACCGCTGTTGGCGAGGGCTTTGCCGCCCGCCTGCACCCCCATGTCGACCACCGACTCGTCGGGACCGGCGATGCGCCGCTGCTTGATGCCGACCCGGCTCTGGATCCATTCGTCGTTGGTGTCGACGGTCTTGGCGATGTCGTCGTTGGTGACGACGTTGGACGGCTGGTAGTGGCCGAACGCGAGGATGCGCGCCCCGGGGGCGCCGGTACGGAGCTGGAAGGACGTCACGCGTTCTCCAATGTGTCGTCACTGGGGCTGGCCTCGGCCAGGATGCGAGCCTGGTCGAGTTTGTCCGGCGTCTTGAGCGCGACCACCTCGACCCCCGGCAGCGCACGGCGAGCGATACCGGCGAGAGTGCCGGCCGGCGGAAGCTCGATGATGGCCGTGACGCCGAGGTCCGTCATCGTCTCCATGCAGGAGTCCCAGCGCACCGGGTTGCTGACCTGCTCGGCGAGACGGGCGACGAAGTCTTCTCCACGCCCCACGACGGCGCCGTCGCGGTTGGACAGCACCTGTATACCCGGGTCCGCCACGGGCATGCCCGGCGTGATGCGCTGGAGCGTGTCGACCGCCGGCCGCATGTGCACGGTGTGGAACGCGCCCGCCACCTGGAGGCTGCGCAACCGTGCCCCGGACGGCGGCCGGTCCTTCAGCGCGGCGAGCTGCTCCATCGTGCCGGCGGCGACGACCTGCCCGGCGCCGTTCATGTTCGCCGGCGTGAGGCCGTGTTCTTTCAGGACCGTCTGTACCTCGCCCGGGTCGCCGCCGAGCACCGCGGTCATGCCGGTCTCGGTGACGGTCGCCGCCTCGGCCATGGCCCGGCCGCGCTCACGCGCGAGAACGAGCGCCGCCTCGGGGGAGATGACGCCGGCCATCGCGGCCGCGGCCAGCTCACCCACACTGTGCCCCGCCACGAGGCCGGGCTTGACGTCGAGCACCTCGTACGCGATGAGAGCGGCGCTGACGAGCAGCGGCTGCGCGACGGCGGTGTCGCGGATCTCGTCGGCGTCGGCGGTCGTCCCGTAGCGGATCAGGTCGAGCCCGGTGACGGCCGACCACCAGGTGAGGCGTTCGGTCACCCCCGGGAGCTCGAGCCAGGCCTCGAGGAATCCGGGTGTCTGGGCGCCCTGCCCGGGCGCGGTGATGGCGAGCACGCATCCCACAGTGCCTCGTGGGGATGCGCCGTGTTCATGCGGTGAGGTACGAAGTTGGGGCGGCCCGCCTTGTGAGGGTCCTACAAGTTGGCCGGACGCGACATGAAGCGGCCGAGCACGAGTGCGATGCGCAGCGTGAAGGCGGCGCGGCCGTCGGCGGGTACGTATCCGGTCAGCTCCGTGACGCGTCTGAGCCGGTAGCGGACGGTGTTGGGGTGGACGAACAGGAGCCGCGCGGTGGCCTCCAGCGACGAGCCCTGCTCCAGATAGGTCGTCAGCGTGTCCAGCAGCGGGGCGCCGGCGTCGCGCAGCGGTTCGTAGACCTCCTCCACAAGAAACGCCCGCGCGTCATCGTCGCCGTCGAGGGCGCGCTCGGCCAGCAGCGCGCCGGCGAGCACCGGCCGGGGCGCGTCCGGCCAGCCGGCCACGGCCTGCAGCCCGGCGAGCGCGGCGCGCGCCGATCCGGTGGCGGCGTACAGGTCCTCCACCCGCGGGCCGACGACGACCGGGCCCGCGCCGAACTTGGAGGTGAACGGCTTGGCCGCGGCGAGCGGATCGTCCTCCACGCCACCGACGATGATGATGAGGCGGCTGCCCTGGACCCCGGCGAGCACGTCGACGCGCGCGCGGCGCGACGCGATGCGGATGTCGTCGATGATGGCCTCGGGCTCGTCGTCGGGCGTGTGCCCGGCCATGACGGCCACCGAGGTCGAGGCCCAGCCGAGCGCGGCCGCCCAGGAGTGCAGCGACTCGTCGACCTCGCCGCGCAGCAGGGCGTCGACGATGAGCGCCTCGAGCCGCGCGTCCCACGCGCCGCGCGTCTCGGCCGCCCGCGCGTAGACCTGCGCGGCGCCGAAGGCGACCTCGCGGGTGTAACGGAGGATCGCCTCGCGCAGCTGGGTCTCGCCGCCCGGCGCGGCGAGCTTGTTCACCTGCGCCTCGACCACGTCGATGACGACGCGCACGATCTCGACGGTCTGCTGGAGGCGTACGGCGCGCATCAGCTCGCGGGGCGCCGTGCCGAAGACCTCGCCCGCGATGGCCGGCCGGATCTTCTCCTCGTGCTTGAACCACTCGACGAACCCGGCGATGCCCGCCTGGGCCACCAGGCCGACCCACGAGCGGTACTCCGCCGACATCGCGCGGAACCACGGCAGGCGTTCTTCCATGCTGGCCGTGGCGGCGGTGCCGAGCGATCCCATGGCCTGCTCGAGCCGCTCGGTCGTCTCTTCGCGGATGTCGCCGTCGTTCTTCACATTCTCCACCCTCCCACCCCCGGCCGGCGGATGAGAGCATCGGCGGGGGCCGTGCACGTCGCCGCCGGCGGCGGTACGTCACCTGTGACGGTAACCGCCTTTGGTTGTGGAAGTGCCGGGAAGGTCCTGGTCAACGCGTCACATCGCCGACGCGGCCGAGGGCGATGAGAGCCAGATTGCGCAGCGCGGCGCCGCCGGGCCGGAGGTAGTCGCTGTGCCCGCCGTCCCCCGCCGCGAACCGCCGGGCGCCGAATCCCGCCGCGACCGGGTCCGCGCCGAAGCCGACGCCGAGCACCCGGACGTTCGGCGTGTACCGCATCCAGTCGGCCGAGGCGCGTCCCGCCCACAGCCGCGCACGCGTGTGCAGCCCGGCCGCTGAGGAGACGGTCATCCCCGGGCTGCCGAACACGGCGATGTCGGTCGCGGCGAGGTCCTTCGCGGCGCGCCCGCAGACCACCGTGCCGTAGCTGTGACACAGCAGCGCGACGCCGGCGCCGCGGGCGTTCAGCCATGAGACCAGCGGCCGGAGCGCCCGGGCGCCCTGGTCGGCGTGGCCGGTGGTGAGCACGGCGGGGCTGATGGTGGCCGGGGCCGGGTACCCGAGCCAGGCGATGACGGCCAGCCGCGCGCCCGGGGACAGGCGTTCGGCCTCGGCGTACAGGGCTCGGGCGCCCCCGCCGGGCGACGCGGTCCCCCGGGAGTCGAAGGTGGCCGGAGTCGTGTCCGCGCCGGGCACGAGCACGGCGACACGCCGCGCGGTCGCCAGGTCGCCGATCACCTCGACCGCCCGGCCGCGCGGGTCGAAGTCGAGGAACGTACGGCCGGGCGCGGCGAGGGCGCGCAGGCGCTGCGACGTGCGCGGGTCCTCGGTGCCGCGGGCGGCGCTCTCGATCGCCGCACGCTCGGCCGCGTACCGGGCGGTCAGCGCCTGGCCGGTCAGGGCGGGCAGGGGCCGCAGGGGCAGCGGCCGGGACGAGGCGTCGCCCGCCGCGGCGGTGCTGAGCGCGAGCGCGGCGCCCGTGAGTGCGAGCAGGGTCACCCGTCCGGCCTTCATTCCGGTCTCCCTCCGGTCCACGCCGTCCGGCCGGGGCGGCCGGACGGCGGGACAGGAAGTTACGGACGGGCGGCCGTGGTGCGCGTCCCTCCCGGGAGCGCATCCGCGCGTACCTCTCAGGTACGTCGTGGGAGTACGAGTGACCCGGGTTCGTGCTACCCGCCCGGGCGTACGAGGCCGGTCTCGTACGCGTAGACCACGGCCTGGGTGCGGTCGCGCAGGTCCAGCTTCATCAGGATGCGCCCGACGTGCGTCTTCACGGTCTGCTCGGCCACGACGAGCTCGGCGGCGATCTCGGCGTTGGACATGCCGCGCGCCACCAGGCCGAGCACCTCGCTCTCGCGTTCGGTGAGCCCTTCGGCGCGCCGGCCGTCCGGTCCCCGCGGCGCGCCCATGCGGGCGAACTCGGCGATGAGCCGGCGGGTCACCGCCGGGGCGAGCAGCGCGTCGCCCCTCGCGACGACGCGCACGGCCTCGGCCAGCTCACTGGCCGAGGCGTCCTTCAGCAGGAATCCGCTGGCGCCCGCGCGCAGCGCCTCGTACACGTAGTCGTCCAGGTCGAAGGTGGTCAGGACCAGCACCTTCGGCGCGTCCTCGCCCGCGGTGACGACCCGGGTGGCGGCCAGGCCGTCCATCACGGGCATGCGGACGTCCATCAGCACCACGTCGGGACGGAGCTCGGCCGCGCGCCTCACGGCCTCCTTCCCGTCGACCGCCTCGCCGACGACCTGGATGTCGGGCTGGGCGTTCAGCAGGATGGAGAAACCGGACCGGACCATGCCCTGGTCGTCGGCGATGAGCACACGAATCACGCTGAGGCCTTTTCGTACGGGAGGACGGCGGTGACGGCGAACCCGCCGTCGGGCTCGGGACCGGCGGCCAGGCTCCCCCCGAGCATGCTCGCACGCTCGCGCATGCCGACGAGACCGTGGCCGCCGCCGCTCTCGGCGACCGGCCGGGGCGCGGTGCCGGGACCGTTGACGACCCGCAGTCGCAGGCTGCCGGCGCGGTAGGCGATGTCCACGGTCACCGACGCGTCGGGCGCGTGCTTCATGGCGTTGCTGAGGGCCTCCTGCAGGATGCGGTGCGCCGACAGCGCCACGCCCTGGGGCAGCGGCGGCGGCTCGCCGGTCGAGCGGACCTCGACGGTCAGCCCGCCGCTCCGGGCGGAGGCGACGACCTCCTCGAGGCGGTCGAGGCCGGGTTGCGGCGCGGTGTCCGGCGTGTGGCCGGTGCGGAGCACGCCGAGCACCCGGCGCAGCTCGGTCAGCCCGGCCAGGGCGCTGGCGCGGATCTCGGCGAAGCTCTCGGCCAGCTCCGGCGGGGGATCGGTGACCTTGTACGGCGCGGCCTCGGCCTGGATCGCGATGACCGACATGTGGTGGGCGACGACGTCGTGCAGCTCACGCGCGATCCGCTGGCGCTCCTCCAGGACGGCGGTCTCGGCCGCGTGCCGCGCCTCCTGCTCGGCGAGGGCCTGCCGGGTGGTGCGTCGCATCCGCACGAGAAGGCCGACGAGGAGGGGGATCATCGCGGGAATCGCGACCACCGCGGTGGACGAGTCGACCACGGCCGCGCCGACGACGGTGACGACGGCGGCGCCGGCCGTGACGCGGTTGCCGCCGCGGACCCCCACCGCGTACAGGCACAGCAGGTAGACCACGACGGCGCCCGGGAGGTAGGGCAGCGAGAGACCCTGAACGAGGAGCAGGCCGCGGTTGACCAGGATCGCGCCGGCCGAGCACAGCCAGGCGGCGAGCGGCCGCCGGTCGCGAAGCGTGAGCGGCGCGGCGGTGATGAAGGAGCCGACGATGAGCAGGACGTCGGAGGGATGAGCGGGGGCCGCCGCCGGTTGCACCGGTTGCGAAACGGCGTTGTCGATGGCGAAGAACACCAGGGCGATGAGGAAGTCCAGCGCCACGACGATGTCGACGCGGCCCACCCGCAGCCGGGAGCGGATGCGCCCACGCCGCGGCGCCGCGGCGCTCCCCTCACCGGTCATGAGCCCTCCTTCGTCGGGGAGGGTGACCACAGGGGCGTGTCTTCGATTCCCTCGCTCCGCTCGGTCATGGACCCTCCTTCGTCGGAGAGGGTGACCACAGGGGCGTGTCTTCGATTCCCTCGCTTCGCTCGGTCATGGGCCCTCCTTCGTCGGGGAGGGTGACCACAGGGGCGCGTTTTCGATTCCCTCGCTCCGCTCGGTCACGGGCCGAGCCTAGGGGGCGTACGCGCCGGTGGCGTACGCCTAGGGAGGGATCTCGCGGATGCTACTTCGGTAGGGGATGTCGGACGGTCCGGGTAGAAAGGAGGCCATGGAGCCGCTCGAGGCACTCAAGCGCATCGCCTTCCTGCTGGAGCGCGCCGGCGAGGCGACCTACCGGGTGCGCGCCTTCCGCCGGGCGGCCGCGACCGTCGAGCGGACCCCGGCCGACGAGCTGGCCGCCCGCGCGCGGGCCGGCACGCTGGAGGACCTGTCCGGCGTCGGCAAGGTCACCGCCTTGGTGATCAAGGAGGCGCTCGACGGAGACACACCCGTGTACCTGCGGAGGCTCGAGGCGACCGAGGGGCGGCCGCTCGACGAGGCCACCGAGGCGCTGCGCGCGGCGCTGCGCGGCGACCTGCACACGCACTCGGACTGGTCCGACGGCGGCTCGCCGATCGAGGAGATGGCGGCCGCCGCGATCGGCATCGGCCACGACTACGTCGCACTCACCGACCACTCGCCGCGGCTGAAGGTCGCGAACGGCCTGTCGCCGGAGCGGCTCCGCTCGCAGCTCGACGTGGTCGCGGCGCTGAACAAGGAGCTCGCGCCGTTCCGCATCCTGACCGGCATCGAGGTCGACATCCTCGACGACGGCTCGCTCGACCAGGACCCCGAGCTGCTGGCCGAGCTCGACGTCGTCGTCGCCAGCGTGCACTCCAAGCTGCGCATGCCGTCGGCCGAGATGACCCCGCGCATGCTGCGCGCCATCGAGAACCCACGCGTCAACGTCCTCGGCCACTGCACCGGCCGCATCGTCGCGGCCGGTGGCCGGCGCGGTGGCAAGCGCCCCGAGTCGGAGTTCGACGCCGAACAGGTCTTCGCCGCCTGCGTACGGCACGACGTCGCGGTGGAGATCAACTCCCGGCCCGACCGGCTGGATCCGCCCAAACGCCTGCTGCGGCCCGCGCTGGAGGCGGGCTGCCGGTTCTCCATCGACTCCGACGCCCACGCGCCGGGACAGCTCGACTGGCAGCCGTTCGGATGCGAGCGCGCCGCCCGGTGCGGCGTGCCCCCGGAGCGCGTCGTCAACACGATGAGCCTGGACGACCTGCTCGCCTGGACCGCCGGCTGACACCGGTCAGGGAGTGATCACGGTGCGCCGGCCGCCGCCGGTGTCCCGCCAGGCGGCCTCGACGTCGGCGAGCGGGACGGCGCGCGCGTCGATGCGGAAGGTCCCTCGGGTGATCTCGGCGGCGAGGCCGGGAAGCTCGGCCAGGATGTCCCCGGTCGGCACCGATCCCTGCCCGCTGCCGACGATGCTCAGGCGCGCGGCACGGAGCGCCGCGGACGGGATCGCGGCGGTGGGTCCGGCGACGGAGCCGATCTGGATCCAGGTCAGCGGCCGTCCTCGGTCGGTGCGGTTCATGACGAGGGCGCGCATCGCGTCCGCGGCGGGCGGTCCCCAGAGGTGGTCGATGACGACGTCGGCGTCGCCGGCCGCCTGCCCGAGGTGCCGGGCGACCTCGTCCGGCGAGCCGTCGAGGGAGACGGTCGTGTCGGCACCGAGATCCGTGAGCGTGGCGAGGCGATCGGGTCGGCGTCCGGCGCCGATGACCCGGACGGCGCCGAGGTGCCGGGCGACCTGGACGGCCATCCGCCCCGAACTGCCGGTCGCCCCCAGCACCAGGACGTTCTGACCGGGCTGGAAGCTCACGCGGCGGCGAAGGGCGACCCACGACGCCATGGCGGGGTTCATGGCCGCGGCGATGAGCACCGGATCGCCCTCCTCGGGCAGGGTGACGCTGCGGCGCAGGTCGACGACCGTCCGCTCGGCCATCGCGCCCATCGCGGTGTCGGGCAGGACGAAGTAGCGCAGCGTGCCGTCGGGGGCGCGGCCCACGCCGTCGATCCCGGGGACGAGGGGGAGCTCGCCGGAGCCGGTGTAGTGCGAGCCGTCGGCCTGGGACCGCACCCGCGGATGCAGGCCCGCGGCGATGACGTCGACGAGGACCTCGCCGGGCGCCTGCGGCGCCGGTGTGGGGAAGTCCTGGCAGGTCGGTGGGGTGTCGAAGGAGGTGACGACCGCTGCGCGCATGCTGGCTCTCCAGGGTGACCGGGCTCCGGACGCGACTCGAAAATGAGTGGCAATGCGAACTAAATTAGATGGCATTACGAACTATTTCAAGCTACGGTAGGAGCATGGACGCACACGCCGGCCGCGACCAGGTCTCCGCCGAGCTGATGGACGGGCTGGTGCAGGCCTCGTTCGCGGTGATGGCGCTGTTGAGCCGGGTGGCGGCGGAGCACGATCTGTCGCTGACGCAGCTGCGGGTCCTGGCGATCCTGCGGGACCGCGAGCCGATGATGGCCGAGCTCGCGGCGCACCTGGGGCTTGAGCGTTCCTCGGTGAGCGGGCTGGTCGACCGTGCCGTCCGGCGTGGGCTCGTGCGCCGCGACGCCAGCGAGAAGGACGGGCGAGCCGTCCGGGTCGCCCTCACCCCGGACGGACGGCGCCTCGCCGGCGTCATCACCGACAAGGTCGCCGACCTGCTCACGCCGATGACCCGCGGCCTGGCGCCGGCCGACCGGAGGCGCCTCAGCGGTCTCCTGGCCAGGCTGGTCGGATGATCACGGTTCGCGTCCCCTGTCGACGGCCCTACTCCGCCCCGAGCCCGACCCGTGATGCGGCGGGCGGCGGCGGGTAGTCGTCGACGGTGATGGAGTTGTAGAGGCGTGCGCTCCCGGTGGTGAGGCGGAGAAGGGCGCGGCCGGCCCCCGCGGGGAGGGCGGAGATCAGGCGGGCGCCCTGGGCCAGTCCCCGTACGCCGAGGCGTGAGGTGGGGATCAGGGTCTTCGCCGCGCTCAGCGCGGCCGCGTGGCTGCCGCGTACGTGCTCCGCCATCGCGCGCTCGTAGGCGGGGAAGGCGCGCTCGTGGTCACCGCCCGCCCGCGCCAGCTCCCCGGCGAGGACGTACGCGCCGACGACGGCCAGGCTGGTGCTGCCGCCGACGGCCGGGCCGGGGCTATAGCCCGCGTCGCCGACGAGCGTCACCCGGCCCCGCGACCAGGTGTCCATGTGGAGCTGGGTGATCGAGTCGAAGTAGAACGCCGGGGTGCGGTCCAGCTCGTCCAGCCAGCGGTCCACGTCGGGGTGCATGCCGTCGAACGCACCGCGCAGCAGCTCCTTCTGCCGGGGCACGTCGTGGTGGTGGTGGTCGAGCTCGCGCTCGCTCCGGAACAGGAACAACACCCGTGCGTCGCCGAGGTGCCGCGCGCCGTACATGCCGGCGGTGCGGCCGACGCCGACGTGGATGAGGAGCTCGCCGTCGAGCTCGAAGACGTTCGGCAGGGTCAGCACCCCGAGGTAGGCCCCGACGAAGGCGCTGAAGCGCGACTCCTCGCCGAAGACGAGGCGGCGCACGTTGGAGTGCAGCCCGTCCGCGCCGACGACGAGGTCGAAACGGCGCGGCGCCGCGTTCTCGAACCGCACCTCGCCGTCGGGTGAGATCGCGCTGATCGAGTCGTCGAAGACGTACTCGACGTCGTCGCGCGTGGCGTCGTAATAGATCTCGCTCAGGTCGTCGCGCATGATCTCGACGTGCCGGTCGGAGGCGGCACTGAAGATCTTGGACAGGTTCACCCGGACGGGACGCCGTGCGCCCTCCTGGTGAACGGTCATCCGGCTGGTGCCGGTGGCCCGCTCCTCGACGCGCGGGAGCACGCCCATCTTCTCCGAGATGTTCATCGCGGGCCGGAACAGGTCGACCGCGTGCCCGCCCGTCTTGCGCAGCACGGGGGCCCGTTCCACGACGGTGACCTCGAAGCCGTGTCTCGTGAGCCAGTAGGCCAGCACCGGACCGGCGACGCTGGCGCCGGAGACGAGAATCCGCATCGCTCCCCTCCTCGTCATTCAGTCCGCCCGTACGGCGTGGGTCGCGGCGAAGGCCAGCAGGGGAGCGGCGGTCCGCGGCGGATCCTCGAGCAGGGGCGAGTGCCCGAGACCGGGCAGCAACTCGACCTTCGCCCCCGGAACGGCGCGGTAGTCGGAGGCGGATGAGGAGCGCCATCTGCGGTCGTCCTCCCCGAAGATCACCAGTAGCGGCTTGCCCAGGACCGCCAGCCGATCCGGGAGCGCACGCTGCTCCAGGTAGTGGCGGGTGGCCTGCATCGTCGCGGTGAACGTGTGGTAGGTCATGGCGCGCACGTCGTCCAGGAGCTCGGGCGGGATCCGGTAGCCCGCCCGGCGGAAGGCGGTGCTCGCGAACCGCCGGAGCTGTTCGTCGGCCGGCGGCCACTGCGACGGTCCGGCCGCGGCGGACTCCGGTGCGATGAAGGCGTCCAGGCGGGGACCGGTGTTGATCAACGCGAGCGCGGTCACCAGGTCAGGGCACTGTTCGGCGAGGGCGGTGGCGACCGCGCCGCCGCTGGAGTGGCCGACGACCACGGCGTGCTCGACGCCGAGCCGGTCCAGGGCCGCGCCCACCCGGTCGGCCTGGTCCGGGAGCGCGTAACCGCGGTCGGCGGGTTTGGCCGACCGGCCGTGCCCGAGCAGGTCGATCCGGATTACGCGGTGAGATCCGGTCAGCAGCGGCACCATCGGGTCCCACGATCGGGTCGAGGACGCGGACCCGTGGATGAGCAGGAGCGCGGGGGCGTCGCGTGGGCCGTCCTGGCACACGTGGATGTCGCCGTCGGCCATCGGCAGGGTCGAACTCTCGGTGGCGCCGTTCCGCTGCGGTCCGCCGTCAGAAACAGTCATGCGCCCACTGTCGCGGCCGGTACGCGCCGGAGGATTGTACGAATGTTCCCCTCCGCCGGCTCGTTAGCATGGGACGGTGCGGACGTTCGTGCACGATGCGGCTGTGTGGGGCGTCGCGTCCCCGCGGCGGCCCAGCCGGGTCGCCGGTATCACCATGGCCGGGTTCCACGTCCGTACCCTGGACGCGCTCCGGATGGTCCCGCACCCCGCCGTGACGCTGCTTCTGGAGTTCGGCGCCGGTTCGCCCGTCGTGGACGACGCCGCCGGGCGGCAACAGCGGGGAAGTGTCGTGGCCGGGCCGGGATCGGGTCCGGAGGCGCGGTCTGGGCGCGCGGTGAGAACGTCGAGTGCGTGCAGGTGCGCCTGTCCCCGGTGATCGCACGCGCGGTTCTGGGCGTCGCCCCCGCCGACCTCGACGGCGCCGTGGTGGCCCTCGATGACCTATGGGGCCGGGAGGTCTCGCGGATCCGCGAGCGACTGGGCGAGGTCTCGTCGTGGCAGGACCGCTTCGCGTTGCTGGACGCGCTGCTCGCCCGCCGGCATGAGACGGGGCCGCCGGTGGACCCGGAGGTGGCCTGGGCGTGGCGCCGGATCGTCGGCAGCCGTGGCCTGGCCCGGGTCGACGGACTCGCGGCCGAGGTCGGGTGGAGCCGTAAGCGGCTGTGGTCCCGGTTCCGGTCGCAGCTCGGCCTGCAGCCCAAGCGCGCCGTGAAGCTGGTCCGCTTCGACCACGCCGCCCACCGCCTGGTCGCCGGCGAGGGCGCGGCACGGGTCGCGGCCGACGCCGGCTACACCGACCAGTCCCACCTGCACCGCGACGTCGTGGCGTTCACCGGGGCGACCCCCGCGACCGTGGCCGGCGAGCCCTTCCTCGCCGTCGACGACATCGCCTGGCCCACCCAGGGGACACCCGCCACGCCGTAGCGGTAGCGGCATGGACACACGCAGGCAACATGCCGGAAATGTCGGTAAGGCATCTTGCCTGTCAGGGAGGTGAGCGTTTTGTCGCTCCTGCGCATCCGAATCAAGCTTCCGGACCGTCCCGGGTCGCTCGGAACGGTCGCCCGTACGCTGGGCGCCGCCGGCGCCGACATCGTCCAGGTCGTGGTGCTCGAGCGCGCCGCGGGCCGTGCCATCGACGACGTCACGGTCACCTGGCCGGACGGCGTCTCGCTCGACGTCCTGTGCGACGCGCTGGACTCGGTCCGCGGCGTCGTGGTCGACGGGGTCTGGCGTACGAGCGAGGCACCGGGGGTCTTCTCCGACGTCGAGATCGTGGGCCAGATGGCCGCGAACCCGCCGAACGGGGTCGTCGCGCTGGTCGAGGCGGTGCCCAAGATCTTCGGTGCCGACTGGGCGGTCATGCTCGGCCCGGACGGCACGGTGGTGCACGCGAGCCGGCAGGCGCCCGACCCGGTGGTGCCGCCGCCGCTCCCCGTCTCCGCCGGGCGCGCCTTCACCGGCGAGGACGGGGTCCGGTACGCCTGCGTGCCGGTCGGCGGCGCCACGCGGACGTTGCTCCTGGCCCGGGTGGCGGCCCCGCCGTTCCACCGGACGGAGGTCGAACGGCTGATCCAGCTCGCGACGGCCGCCGAGGCCGTATTGGGCGTTTCAACTGCGGCGTGACACCCTATGGCGCGTGGCGAAGGTAAAAAAGCAGCAAGGCCTGCTGACCGTCCTGCTGGCGCTCGCGGCCAATCTGGGCATCGCGCTGGCCAAGACGGTCGCCGCGCTGATGACCGGCTCGGCGTCGATGGCGGCCGAGGCGGGGCACTCGTTCGTCGACTCGATCAACGAACTGCTCCTCCTCACCGCGCTGCGGCGCAGCGAGCGGCCCGCGGACTCGCGGCATCCCTTCGGCCACGGCACCGAGCGCTACTTCTGGTCGCTCCTCGTCGCCGTGTGCATCTTCGGGATGGGGGCGCTGTTCGCCTTCCTCCAGGGCTTCGGGGCGCTTCTCGGCAAGGGCGCCGAGGAGGCCAGCCCGCTCGTCGGCTACATCGTGCTGGCCATCTCGGCCGTGCTCGAGTCCGTCTCGTGGAGGCAGGCGTTCCGTGAGACCCGGAAGCACGCGCGCGAGCGCGGCGAGGGCTTCCTGGAGTTCCTCCGCGCGACCGACGACCCGACCGCCAAGTCCGTGCTCTTCGAGGACTCGGCGGCGCTGCTCGGCATCGCCTTCGCCGCTCTCGGCCTGCTGACGCACCAGCTGACCGGCTCGGCCGTCGGCGACGGCGTCGCCTCGCTGCTCATCGGCCTGATGCTGTCGCTGGTCGCGTTCCTGCTCGGCCGCACGAACCGGGAACTCCTCGTCGGGCGCCAGGCACGGCCCGAGGTGCTCGAGGGCATGCGCCGGATGCTGACGGACGCGCCCGAGGTCGAAGAGCTCGTCGACCTGCTGACGATGAACGTCGGCACCGACCAGATCCTCGTCTGCGCAAGGCTGGACTTCGACGACTCACTCGGCGCCGCCGACGTCGAACGCGCGTGCGCGCGGCTCGACGGCGAGCTGCACGAGACGTACCGCGAGGTCTATGAGGTCTTCCTCGAACCCGTGCCCCGCGACGACTCCGGCCTGCGCGAACGCGTTCTGGCCCGGTACGGTCGGCAACGTGAGGTCGTGTCCGACGAGACCGGCTGACCGCGTTCGCCGGTAAATGTCGGTGTCGCGGCCTAACGTCGGGGCGTGAACCGTACCGACCGGCTCTACGCGATCGTCGAAGAACTCCGGGCGAGCTCACCCGGCCGGCGCACCGCCCGCTCGCTCGCCGACCGTTTCGACGTCAGCGTCCGCACCATCGAACGGGACGTGAGCGCGCTTCAGCAGGCGGGAGTGCCGATCTACGCCGACACCGGGCGCGGCGGCGGTTACACCCTCGACCGCACCCGCACCCTGCCCCCGATGAACTTCACCCCGGCGGAGGCGGTCGCCGTGGGCATCGCGCTGGGCCAGGCCACCGGAGCCCCGTTCGCCCGCTCCGCGCGCACCGCCCTGCTGAAGATCGTTGCCGCGATGTCGGCCGCCGACAGCGCCGAGGCGCGTGAGCTGGCCGAGCGGATCCAGTTCCTGGTGCCGGGCACGCAGGACGACCGCGCCGCCGTGCCCGCCGTCGTCGAGGAGGCCGTGGCACTGCGCCAGGTGGTGCGGCTGAGCTACGTCGACCGGGCCGGCGCCGAGACCGAGCGCGACGTCGAGCCGGTCGCGTTCGTGTCGGGCGCGCGCGACTGGTACCTGGTCGGCTGGTGCCGTCTGCGCGAGGGCCCGCGCCTGTTCCGTATGGACCGCATCCGGCGGGCGTCCCTGCTGGATGAGACGGCGCCCGTACGCGACTTCGGCGACATGGCACCGCGCGTTCCGGACCTGGTGGCGCACGCGCTCCAACTCGGCTGAAAACACCGACATAGGGCTGTCGCCGTCGGACGGGATCGTACGTGTCGTCCCGCGCGGATCCGCGGGGAGTCCCATACCGGAAGGTGACGATGATGAGTGCTCAGCAGTACAACGCGGTGGAATGGTTCGAGGTCGCGACCGACCGGCCGGAGGAGGCCCGGCGGTTCTACGGCGAGCTGTTCGGCTGGACGTTCGCCGGCGACGGGCCGTACCAGGAGATCACGGCGCCGGGCGCGGACCACGTCGGCGGCGGCCTCTCCGACACGGGGGGCCGGTTCCCCGGCTACGCCATCTTCTACGTGACGGTCGAGGACGTGGCGGGGACGCTGGCGAAGGCGGAGTCGCTGGGCGCCAAGGCGATCGTGCCGGCGACGACCACGCCGGACGGTCTGGTCTTCGCCCAGCTGCGCGACGCGACCGGCAACCACTTCGGCATCTTCACCCCGCCGCCCAGGGCCTGATCCGGCGCCTGTGCCGACGCCGGTCAGTCAAGCGTCCAGAGGTGGACGGGCGGGCCGGCGTCGACGTCGCGGCCCGCGGCGGCGGCCGGCGCGCGAAAGCACGCCTCGAAGCGGGCGTCGATCTCGGCGTCCAGGCCGTCGTCGTCGCGCTGCCACGGGTCGCCTCGGCCGTCGAGCAGCCGGAGGACCTCGGCGAAGTGCTCCCCGCCGAGCATGTGGTACGGCCGGTCCGGCGGATTCCACCGGAGCCCCTCCGCCTGCTCCGCCACGGTGTCCCCCAAACTCTCCGGCGTACCGCGACGCGACGTCGCGCAGCCCCTGCGTCGCGTCAGTGGTGGGGCGCGTGGACCTGGTCGAGCCCCGCGCGCAGGGCGCGGGCGAGTTCGATGGCGTTCCCGGTCTTCCAGAAGTGCATGTAGAACAGGCGGGGCTGCTCGTACAGCATGTGGTTGTGCAGCTCGACGATGGTCATGCCGTGCGAGCGCAGGGCGTTGATCACCGGGTTGACCTGGTCGGCGGTCATGGTGAAGTCGCCGTTGACCGCGGCGCGCCCGCCTCCCAGGGGCTGGAACATCAGCAGGGTCGAGGCCTCCATCAGGTACGGCAGCGTGATGTGGGCGCGGGTGTCGGTGACCTTCTGGGCGACGGGGATGTGGTACTGCAGCACGCCGTTCTCGTCCTCGCCCTTGGCGCCGATGACGCGGTCCAGCGCCGCGGTGTCCAGGGCGACCGGCGGTTCGGTGGTCTCCGGCTGGTTGAGAGGGATGCCGGTCCGCGCGAGAGCGGTGTGCATCGTACGGGCGATGCGGACCGGATCGCCCAGCGCCCAGTAGTGCATCCACCAGAGCCGCGGGGTCTCGTCCTGGATGTGCTTGTGGAGCGCGGTGATCTCCACACCGCCCTGCCGCAGGGCGTCGGCGACCTTGCTCACCTCGGAGCTCTTGAGCGTGACCTCACCGATCATCAGGGCCTTGCCGGGGCCGGTCCGGTGGAAGGAGGCCTCGGCGTTCAGCTCCATGCCGGGGTTCTCCCGTACGCCGGCGTTGACGACCCGCAGGTCGGTGCGCAGCCACTCGGCGGTGTGCACATCACCGGCCTCGGTCTGGAGCGGCCGGCCGATGGCGCGGCCCACGGCGTTCCAGTCGACGTCACCGGCCTTCGCCAGGGCCGGCCCGCCGGTCATGGCGAGCACGGCGGCGGCCGTCGCCAGGATCGGCGCGCGGCGGCGGAACCCGTGTGCCGACGCCCGTGAGGCGCGTATTCGCTGCGGGCATGGACCGGTCATCGTCTTCCTCCCCCCGCGGACCGAGGTGTTGGAGTCCGATAGGTGAGCCATTCCCCGGTTTCGAGGGCGCATACCACCCCGTACGGCCAGCGGGTGCTCGCCGGCGCCGGAGCCCGGAACGCGAGCGGATCCGCCCCTCCGGCCGGGTGCGGTCAGTACAAGGGGGTGGCCGACCTCGAGCCCTGACGGATCCCGTGATGCGCGCCTCCCGGGACTCGGGTCGCGCGATGCCGCCCGCGGGGGCCGGGCTCCGGGCAGGGCGTGGATGTCGGTGGCTTGACGTTTAATCGGGGCGTGAACATAGGTGAGCGCATCGCTGAGCTGGCCGCTGAGGTCAAGCGCCTGAACGACCTGTATTACGGCACCGGCGACAGCCCGCTGCCGGACGCCGACTACGACGCGTTGAAGGACGAGCTGGCGGCGCTCGTCGCCGAGCACCCGGAGCTGGAGCCGGCCGACAGCCCGCTCGGCAAGGTCAACGCGCCGGCGGAGCTGACCGGCCCGACCGTGCGGCACGCGCGTCCGATGCTCTCGCTGGCGAAGGCCACCGATGAGGAGCAGATCCGTACGTTCTGCGGGCGCTTCGGCGGCCAGGTCTTCCGCGTGTCGGAAAAGCTCGACGGGCTTTCTCTCAGCGTGGTCTACGTCGACGGCAGCCTGGACTACGTCGCCACGCGCGGCACGGGCGCGGTCGGTGAACTGGTGACCGAGAAGGTGCGCCATGTGATTCCCGGTCTGCCGGTCGAGATCGAGGTGCCGGGGCGTGTGGAGGTCCGCGGTGAGGCGGTGATGTTGCGGTCGGTGTGGGCCGCCTACAACGAGGCGCACCCGGACCGGACGCTGACCAACCCGCGGTCGGGCGCGGCGGGCACGCTGGTGCTGAAGGATCCCGTGGCGGCCGCGAAAGCCGAGCGGCTGCTGCGGTTCTTCGCGTTCGGTGCCGATCGTGACGGCGTCGCGCTGGAGGTCCCGGCGGGGTTCGATCCGGTCGCCCAGTATGTGTGCGCGAGCGTCGAGGAGGTGCTGACCGCGATCGATGAGATCGGCGGGCGCCGTGACGGGCTGGACTACGACATCGACGGCGCGGTCGTGCGGTTGCACGAGCCGGCGGCGTTCGACGCGGCGGGCTTCAACAGCGCCGAGCCGCGTGGGGCGATCGCGTTCAAGTATCCGCCGGAGGAGAAGCTGACGAAACTGCTGTCGGTGGAGTGGCCGGTGGGCAAGATCGGCCGGGTTCCGCCGCGGGCGCGGGTCGAGCCGGTGTTCGTCGGCGGAGTGACCGTGGAGAACATCACCCTCCACAACCCGAGGTTGATCCGTGAGCGCGATCTGCGGATCGGGGACACGGTGGCGGTCGTACGGCGTGGCGATGTGATCCCGTTCGCCGGCCGCTCGCTGCCCGAGCGGCGCGATGGGAGCGAGGTCGAGATCGTCCCGCCGGCGCACTGTCCGTCGTGCGGCTCGGAGCTGGAGGTCCGTGGCACCGGTGAGGAGCGCTGGTGTGTGAATCTGCAGTGCCCGGCGCAGGTCACGCGCCGGCTGATGCACTGGGCCTCGCGGCAGGCGGCCGACATGGAGGGCGTCGGTGATGTCTGGATCGAAAAGCTCGCCGAGGACGGGGTGCTCAAGCGCCGCAGCGACTTCTACGATCTGACGGCTGAGCAGTTGCTCGGCTATGAGCGGATGGGCGAGGTCAGCGCCAAGAACATGGTCGACTCGATCGCGTCCTCCAAGGGCATGGGGCTGCGGCGCGCGTTGATCGGCATGGCGATCCCGATGGCCTCCGAGGGCACGGCCAAGCGCCTGTGCCTGGCCGGCTACGAGCGCATCGAGGACGTCGCGGCGGCGACGGCCGAGGACCTGGTGGCGATCCGCGACATCGGCCCGAAAGCCGCCGCGAGCATCGTCGACTTCTTCGCCCGCACGGACGTCAAGGAAGAAATCGCCCGGCTGCGTGAGCGCGGCGTGAACCTCGACGTGCTGGACGAGGACCGGCCGCTCGACGCGGCGGCCGCGCACGACTCGCCGCTGAAGGGCAGGTCGGTCGTGATCACCGGCGCCTTCACCGATCCACGCTCGGGCGCGAAGATCAGCCGCCCGGACGTCACGCGCCTGGTCGAGCAGGCGGCGGCGACGACCGCCTCGTCGGTCTCGGCCAACACCGACTACCTGCTCGCCGGCGAGAACGTCGGCGCGTCCAAGACCGGCAAAGCCGACAAGCTCGGCGTCACGGTCGTCCGCCAGGACGAGTTGTGGCAGTGGCTGGCCGAGGCCGGCGTGCTTTAGGGCGTGTCTCAAAGCCCCGCTGTCCGCGGGACGGGGCCTTCGCCGCGGGCGGACGCCTCGACGGTAGCGAGACGATGACGAGCCCGCCGAGCAGCAGGACGGAACCCGCGGTCACCGGCGTGGACATGCGCTCGCCGAGGACGGAGACGGCCAGGACGGTGGCGACCAGCGGTTCGGCCAGTGACAGCGTGCCCGCGGTCGCGGCGGTGACGCGGCGCAGGCCGGCGACGAAGAACCAGTACGCCAGCGCCGCGGTGACCGGGCCGAGCCACGCGATCAGGGCGAGCCCGCGTACGGTGCCGAGCGCGGGCAGCCCGGCCAGGGTCCACGGAGCGAGGACCGCCCCACCGGCCAGCAGCGTCACCGAGACGGCGGCCGGCATGCCGACGCCCCCTTGGATGAGCCGCTTGGCCGACACCGTGTAGACGCCGAAGCATCCCCCGGCCAACGCGCCGAACGCCGCGCCGTACGCGTCGATCCGTACGGGGCCGGCCGGCGTCATCACGAGGGCGCAGCCGGCGATCGCGAACGCCGTGCCGCCGATCCAGCGCCGTGTCAGCGGGGTGCCGAGCACCAGCCGTTCGCAGACGCCGGTGCTGACCGGCGCGATCCCGAACGCGATGGCGGTCGCGACGGCCGCCCCCGTCCGCGCGACCGAGGTCATGAACGCGGCCTGGAACGTCGCGGTGGCGGCGGAGGCGGCCAGCAGCGGCGGCCACGACGTGCGGGACAGCGTGCGGTACGCACCGGGAGCCGTCACCAGAACGGTGACCGCCAGCACGACGCCGCCGAGGAGGATCCGGGCACCGCCCAGGGCGACCGGACCCGCGGGGACGTCGGCCAGCAGCTGGGCCGGACCGACGGTGCCCCACAGGATCCCGGCCATGAGCACCAGCAGCACTCCGGAAACGTCGTTTCGTTGCTCCATGGCCGCGACGCTAGTGAGAAGTGCGCTGTATCAGATCGTCGGCCGAACTTCGTTCGCGCTGATACGCCATGACCGTCACTCGTTCGCCGCTCGCGGCCTCACACCGCGTTCAGCCGTACGACGTTCGGGGATCCCGCTCCACGACGTCGGAAAGTTCGGACTGCTCGGCCGGCTGTACGTAGTCGAACACCACGGTGGTGCGCACGTCCACGAACTCCTTGCGTCGCGCGAGGCGGTCGAGGACGAAGTCCCGCAGGTAGCGCGTGCTGGGTACCGCGACGTGAACGAGGAGGTCCTCGTTGCCCGTCACGACGAACACCCCCAGCGTCTCGGGGAGCTTGGCCATGCTGTCCCGCACCGATTCGATGGCCTCCCGCGACTGCGGCCTGATCCGGATCGAGATCAGCGCCTGGACGCTGCGGCCGAGCGCCGTCATGTCCACCCCGGCGTGGAAACCGGTGATCACTCCGCGCTCGCGCAGGGCGCGCGTCCGCTCCAGGGCGGTCGACGGGGCGATCCCCACCGCCTGGGCCAGCTCCCGGTTGGTCTGCCGGCCGTCTCGCTGCAACCGGCGCAGGATCTCCCGGTCCACCGCGTCCACGAAAACCCCTCCATCACGCCGAACTCCGTACGCGCGACGTCGGCTCGCCGCCGCTATCGCCGAATTTTATTCGGCCGTCCCGGAGGCGGCTCGGAGCGCGGCGCCAGGGGTGCTTCGGCTGGTTCTCCGCGGCGTAGGGCCGCGGTTCCGCCTCCTACGCGCCACCCGGCGGCGCTTGGTCACTGGGCGTCGGGCTCGTGGGTCGCGGGTTTGGTGTGGAGGACTTCGCGGGCCTGTTCGGCGGCCCGGGTGAGGCTCTCGGTGACGAAGTCGAGGAAGCGGGCGATGTTCTCGAGGCGGGTGGCGGCGGGCGTGTCGGGGCCGAGGACGCCGACGCCCTTGCGTGCGGTCTCGACGAGCTGGGCGTTGTCCCGCGCGCTGCGGATCATCGACTGGTACCAGAGGTCGTCGTCGACGACGTAGCGCTCGCGGCGGTGTTCGTCGCGCTCGCGGCGGACCAGGTCCAGGCTCTCCAGGAACGCGATCGCCTTGGAGATGGACGCGGGGCTGACGTGGAGGCGCTGGGCCAGTTCGGAGGCGGTGAGGCTGCCCGCGTCGGTGGTGTAGAGGCAGCCCAGCACCCGGGCCATCATCTTGGGCAGGCCCGACTGCATGAAGACGGTCGTGAGCATCTCCTCGTACTCGCGCACGGCTTCGGGGTCGCGTCCGTGGGGTTGCGGGGCCGCCTGCGGCTCCCGGGGCGCGGCCTGCCTGCGCCGGTGGGTGCGGCGTTCGGTCGCGCGGTGGGCCAGGTCGGCGCGGTACGCGGTGGGGCCGCCGTTGCGCATCACCTCGCGGGTGATCGTGGAGGTGGGGCGGTCCAGGCGTCTGGCGATCTCGGCGTAGGCGAGGCCGTCAGCCAGCCCCAGCGCGATCTGCTGGCG
The DNA here is from genome assembly GCF_039541955.1 of Actinoallomurus oryzae. Lineage (NCBI taxonomy): Bacteria > Bacillati > Actinomycetota > Actinomycetes > Streptosporangiales > Thermomonosporaceae > Actinoallomurus > Actinoallomurus oryzae. The sequence continues at coordinate 32,513 of NZ_BAABHF010000034.1, forward strand.
GTCCTGCTGGGTGAGCCTGCCTCCGGGCATCGCGATCTCCCTCGTGTTCCTCCGACGCCTCCACCTTAGCGTTAACCTTCAATCCATTGCAACGAACAGATGACCCTTGTTGCATTACCTTTCACGACCACTGCAACGATTAGTTGGCTGTGACCTGCAGATGCATGGTCTTCATGCAAAGGTCTGGTTGTTCAATCAGTGAAGGCAACGTAGCGTTTCCAGTGTTCGAAACAACGAGCACAGGGAGCACACGATGCAGAAGTTCGACACCCCCGCCCCGATCGCCGCCGTCGTCCACATCCCGGCCGGACGCGTCCAGCTCATCGCCGCCGACCGGGCCGACACCGCGGTCGAGGTCCTGCCCGCGAACGCCGCCAAGGGCCGCGACGTGAAGGCGGCGGAGCAGACCACGGTCGAGTACGCCGACGGCGTCCTGCGGATCGAGACTCCGGCGAAGAACCAGTACGTCGGCCCCTCCGGATCCATCGAGGTGACGGTCCAGCTGCCCGCCGGTTCCCGCATCGAGGCCAAGGCGGCCAGCGCCGAACTCCGGGCCGTGGGGCGGCTCGGCGACGTCGTCTTCGACGGCGCGTATCACCAGATCAAGATCGACGAGGCCGCGAGCGTCCGCCTCACCGCGACCGACGGCGACGTCGAGGTCGGCCGGCTGGGCGGCCCCGCGGAGATCAGCACCGCGAGAGGTGACATCCGGATCGCCGAGGCCGTGCGCGGCACGGTCGTGCTGCGCACCCAGTCCGGGGACATCTCGATCGGCGCCGCCGCCGGAGTCTCGGCCTCCCTGGACGCCGGCACCTCCTACGGCCGCGTCAGCAACTCCCTCAGGAACGACGGCACCGCCGAACTCGACATCCACGCGACCACCTCTCACGGCGACATCACCGCCCGCAGCCTCTGAGGAGCACCACCATGACGAACACCACGGACAACGACACTCCCTCGACCGGTTCGAGGTGGACCGGCATGGTGCCGGTCGACGACACGGCCCTGGCCGTCACCGACACCGGCGGCCCCGGGACGCCGGTGGTCTACCTCAACGGCCAGTTCGCCACTCAGGGGTACTGGCGGCGGGTCCTGGCCGAACTCGGGACGGGGTGGCGGCACATCACCTACGACGAGCGGGCCCGCGGCAGATCGAAGCGTTCGGCCGACTACTCCTTCGAGGCCGCCGTCCGGGACGTCGATGCCGTTCTCGCGGCCAGGGGGGTGGACCGGGCGCTGCTGGTGGGCTGGTCCTACGGAGCATGCGTCGCCGCGCACTGGGCCAGGCGGAATCCCGGCCGTACCGTGGGCGCGGTCCTGGTCGACGGCGCTTTCCCGTACGACTGGCTGGACGAGGCCATGGAGCAGCGGATCCGGAAGCTGTTCCGGCGGATGGGCTGGTTCACGCCGTTGCTGCGCCCGACGGGCCTGACCCCGCGGATGACCGCCGAACAGCAGGCGGACAGCAACATCGAGCTCGGCAGGCTCTCCCGCGAGCGCGAACTGGGCCCCGTGCTGGACGACATCACCGTCCCGGTGCGGTATGTGGTCGCGTCGGGAACCTCCTTCGGAAGCCGCGGCGATGAGCAGGAGCGGATACGCACGAGCCTGGAGAAGGTGACCGCCCGCAACACGAACATCAAGATCAGCGCGAAGGTCGCCGGCAACCACGGTGCGATCCTGAAGAAGGATTTCCGGGCCGTGGCCGAGGCCGTACGCGAGGTCGCCGCCCTCGACCACGAGGAGCGCTGAAGACCTGATCAGCAGACGGACGATCAGCCGGCCGACTCCATCCCCACCGCCGTCTCCGCCGAAGACGAGCCCGTCACCCCGAGGTCAGCGCCGGTCGGAAAACCAGCGCTCGGGCGGTGGCGGGCGCGCCGGCCGCTCAACCCGGCGGTGTCTCCGTGAACGGTTCCGCGCTGAGCGTGCCGGCCAGCGCGACGGCTTCCCGGAGCCGGTCGACGACCGCTCCGGGGCCGAGTGCCCCGGCATAGGTCTGGTGGAGTCCGTTCTTGCGGATCCAGAGCTTGGTGGTGTTCCCGCGCCGGGCGACGTCGCGGATCTGCCGCAGAACGGGTTCGCCGAGGCCGGCGCCGCCGGTGACCCGTGGCTGACCGTCGTTTGCGCCGTCGACGTCCAGGTCGGGCAGCGATCGGGGCAGGAGGACCGTGATCTGCGTCGTCCGGGCGTACCGGGAGACGACGAACTGCCTTCCATCGAGGTGGCCCCGCAGAAGCCCCAGCGGCCGCCCGAACCAGTCCGCCGCCCTGGTCATGGACCCGATCGGCGGGCGGGCCGTCCAGCCCTGCTCGCGGGCGAGCCGTTCGAAGTCCGCGTCCGTGGCGTGTTCCGGCGCGGAATCGGGAACCGGATGCGCCGCCGGCGCCGGAGCCCGCACCGGGGACGCCGTGCCACCTGCCTTGTCCTCCTTGCGACCGGACAGCACCAGCGCCAGCCAGCCGAGGACCGCGGCCGGCACGCCCGGCAGTATCGTCCACAGCGGAATCCGGCCCAGATAAACCCATGGCGCGCTCACGGCAGAGGCCTTGTGCGCGGTGTAGACCCTGTTGCCGTGCCCCGCATACCCGCGAATCGTGCCGCTCGTTCCGGCCTTGTCGTAGTCGGTCCAGGACAGTTTCAACGTGCCGCTGTGAACATGGCCGTCCTTGCTCGTCCAGGTCGCTCCGCCGCAGTCGGGATCGCTTGGCTTATGTGTGCGGGCGGTCACCGTGTAACGGCAATGGCCGAACTGGTAATGCACCGTGACGGGGGTTCCGTATTTTCGGACGTAGTTTGCCTCGTCGCCGTACCGTACGGCCAAGCCCAACAGCGCGAACAGGCTGAGCGCGGTGCCCAGGGCCGCCACTCCCGCTACGACCGCCAGGGCCACCGGGAAGTGACCGCGGCGGCGACCGTACCTCCTGACCGCCGCGGCCGGGAACACGAACGCCAGGAAGATGGGCAGTACCGCGCTGGCCACCGTCTGCAGCGCACTGATGTACAGGGTCAAGACGACCGCTACGGCGACGATCGAACAACCGACGCAACCCGCGCGCCTTTTCGCGTTTTGGCCGGCCACACCCTGCCCTTCCTTCGGGCCTAACGGGCGGCTCAGCGTACGCAGCGCCGGTATAGATCCGGTATATGCCCGGTACGTGAGCGCCACGGCCTGCTCGCAGGCGAAGAAGCGACGCACACCACCGGGCCGACCCCCCGAGCCGTGAGTGAACTGGTGGCCCGCGACCCGGCCGCCCAGGTCAGAGGATTCAGCGGGTTGCGGCTTGTCCGGCCGGGGTCGTCTGGGCGCCGATCGCGTGCATCAGCATGGGGAAGGACCGGTGCAGATCCCGCTGCCAGTACTGCCAGGCGTGGTGGCCTGGTCCGTAGAAGTCGGTGGTGACGGGCACGTGCGCCTGCCGCAGTGCGTGGACGAAGTTGCGGGATTCGGCGTAGACCTCGGCTTCGGTGCGGTCGGTGGTCTGCGAGGACCCGTCGTACGGGCCGCCGGGCTGTCCGTTGCCGGACGCGACGAACAGCTTGACCCCGTGCAGGAGATCAGCGTGATCGGTGGGGTCGTTCGCCTCCCAGACGGCGCGCTGAGCGACGGGGTCGCCCCAGAGAGCATCCGGGTAGAGGTACGCGAGCACGCCGTCGGGATCGCTGAGCGGGTCCAGGACGCCGCTGTAGGAGGCGGCGGCGCGGAACAGGCCCGTCTCGGCGTATTTCATCGCTCCGTACCCGCCCATGGACAGGCCGGCGACCGCCCGTCTCGGGCCGGCTTGAAACCCGCGTTCCAGGATCTGGCGTAGCTCGGTGAGATGGAACGTCTCCCAGCGGGGCGAGCCGCCGCTGCCCCCGTTCCACCAGTCGGAGTAGAAGCCGTCGGTGCCGGCCTCGGGCATGACCACGAGTACGTCCGTCCTGGCGGTCAGGCGCTCCACGTCCGTGGAGCGCGTCCAGCTGACGTAACTGTCGCAGCATCCGTGCAGGAGGTAGAGGACCGGCCAGCGCTTGTGCGGGCGGGCCTTCGCGTCGGGGGGCAGGAGGAGCCGCACCTGCTCATTGCCCGCCATCGCCGGCGAATCGATGGTCAGGTCGAGCGTGCGCTCGTCGATCCATTGCCGCGCCACGACATGCGCCCCATCGTCAGCGGCGGCGGCCCTGGGCGGCGCCGCATGAGGGCTGGCGCCGGCGCCGGCCGGCGTTGCCACCGCGGTCAGGCACGCCAGCGCTGCGGCCATCACCAGACCGGCCAGCCGTGGGACCGCGCGCCTTTCGTGGCCCTGTCCCGACCCCGGCGTTCGGGCTTCCCGACGATCCGCACTCATCCGAGGCCTCCTCGTTCTCCCCGCGCTGACGCAGGCTCGGCGCACCGTTCTCGCCGCCTCGCGTCGGCCGGTGCCGCCGTGATCGTCTGCCGCGCCGCACCCCGGGTGAAGCCTTTGACCACATCCAGCCAAGCCCGGTGCTGGACCGAGCACCCCGGCCGGCCTTCAGGCCGGAGCGGAGCCCGGGAACTCGTCAAGTTCCGACCGCGCCCGGCGACGCGGCCGAGGCCGCTCCCGAAGCCGGTCGTCGACGTGGCTCAGCGGAGGAGCGCTCCGACCCGGGTGGCCAGGTGGACGCGGCACGGGTGTCCTTCGTCGGCGATCCGCATACTCGATAGTGTGTTCGAATGTGGCGCGAGAATCGGAGTGGCTTGCGCCGGGCGTCCGCGTCAAGCGCAGCGGGCGGCTCGTGTTCCTGCTGGCGTGGAAGCGTGACAAGTACGGCCGCTGGTGGGGGCATGTTGCCTGGCTGGCCCGCGAGCAGGTCACGTGGCGGGGAGTCGACGTGTGGATGCTCGCCGACGACCTGGAGCGCGTGGACGGTGAGGACTACCGGCGCGTGCCAAGGCGCTTCGCCGACGACTCGCCCTTCTGACTGAGCCGAGCACCGGCCGGTGGGGGACAGGCAGAGCACACGCTTCATGTTGAGGCAGGTGATCTCCGGCAGCCCACCGTCCAAGGACTCCCGGCGCGGCTCGCCGAGGAGACGCCGAGCTGCGCGCCCACCTCGCGTCCGCGCGTGAGCGATTCCTCGGGGTCCGTCATCGCCACTGGCCGTCTTGCGCCGGCGAGTGCGGAGTTTGACTGGACGCCCGAACCCTCGCTAATTTACGTTACGTTCCAGTTTCGTTTCGCTAACCGAGGAGGTGGGCGATGTCGGATGGGCGCAGGCCCGCGCCAGCGCGCGGCAGGCCTCGGGACGCCGGTCGTGACGTCGCGATCCTTGAGGCGACGCTGCTGGTGCTGACCGAGGTCGGATACGACCGGCTGACGATCGATGCGGTCGCGGCCCGGGCCGGGGTCGGCAAGCCGACGGTCTACCGGCGCTATCCGGGCAAGGCCGCTCTGGTGGCCGCGGCGGTCGAACACCGCGTGCCGGGAACGCCACCGGCCACCCCGCCGGGCGACCTGCGTGCGGCACTGCTGTTGACCGTACGGTGGCTGGCCGATCAGATCGCCGAACAGGAGATCGGGCTACTCGGCGCTCTGTTCACCGGCATGCGCAACGACCCCGGCCTCGCCGCGGAGATGCGGCGGATCCTGCGCCGGGATGAAGCGGCGATGACCGAGGAGCCGTTCCGCAGTGCCGTCGAGAGCGGTGAGTGGTTGGTGCCCGGTGCGGCCGAACTGTTCGCCGAGATCGCCCCGGCCGTCATCGTGCACCGGCTCATCTTCGCCGGCCGGCCCTGTGACCAGCCGTTCCTGGAGCACCTCGTCGACGACGTCCTCCTCCCGCTACTCCAAAGGCGATAGCCGCCACCCGCCACACCAGGGCCCGTGGCCCTGGCGCGTGACCGCCGCGATCCCGTGAGACCACCGACAGGAGAACTGATCATGATCGTCATCACCGGCGCGACCGGCGCGCTCAACGGCGCCACCGTCGAACACCTGCTCAAGCTGGTCCCCGCCGACCAGATCGGCGTCAGCGTGCGCGACGTCGCCAAGGCTAGGCACCTCGCCGACCGCGGCGTACGCGTGCGGCGCGGCTCCTACGACGACCCGGACGCCCTGCGTGACTCGTTCGAAGGCGCCGAGCAAGTGTTGCTGGTCTCCTCCAACGACCCCACCGCCGACGCCGTCGCCCTGCACCGCACCGCCATCGAAGCCGCGGTCGCAGCCGGCGCGCAGCGCATCCTCTACACCAGCCACCAGGGCGCCGGTCTCGACAGCCCGTTCCCGCCCGCAGGCGACCACGCCGCCACCGAAGCGCTCCTCGCCGGCACCGGCATCGCCTGGACCTCACTGCGCAACGGTTTCTACGCTCACAGTCTGGACTGGTTCCTCGGCCCCTGGCAGCAGACCGGAACCATCACCGCCCCGGCCGACGGCCCCGTCTCCTGGACCGACCGCGCCGATGCCGCCGAAGCCGCCGCGCTCATCCTCGCCGGAGACCGCTCTTTCGAGGGCCCGATCACCGTCACCGCTCCCGACGCCGTCACGTTCGACGACATCGCCCAGATCGCCTCCACCCTCACCGGCCGCACCATCGAACGGGTCGTCGTCGACGACGAGCAGTGGATCGCCGACCAGGTCGCAGCGGGCTCCTCGGAGGCCATGGCCCGCATGCTGCTCACCCTCTTCCAGGCCTCCCGCCAGGGCCGCTTCGCCGGAGTCGACCCGCTCCTGGCCGAACTCCTCGGTCGCGCCCCGCGCTCGGTCGCCGACCTGCTCACCGACCGCATCACCGGACAAAGCCCCAGCGGCCACTGACCCTCGGGCCGGACGCGACCATCGCCTCGATCGCCCGGCCGCCCAGTGTGAGTAGAGCGCCCGGCGATCTTGCTCCGCATCATGTTGGTCATCGCCTTCGCTACGGCGCCGAACCGCAGCGCCGTCGGCGCGGGCGATGCCGGGACCCGTCCCGGGGCGTGCGGCCAGCATCGCGCGATCCGGTCTCCGAGCCCGGGCGTAGCATGCACGAAATGGCGACTTGGGCTGATGAGAGCATCCACTCGTTCCGTATCGACGTCCCCCAGAGCGATCTGGACGATCTCCATGAGCGTCTTGACCGTACCCGCTGGCCCGACGAGTTGCCGGGTGTGGGCTGGTCCTATGGCGTCCCGCGCGACTATCTCAAGGAGCTGGCGCACTACTGGCGGCACGTGTACGACTGGCGGGCCGCGGAGGCCGAGTTGAATCAATGGCCGCAGTACACCACCGCGATCGACGGTGCGAACATCCATTTCGCCCATCTCCGCTCGCCGGAACCGGATGCGACCCCGCTGCTCATGACGCACGGCTGGCCCGGCTCGATCGTCGAGTTCACCGAGGTGGCCGGCCCGCTCACTGACCCACGCGCGCACGGCGGCGACCCGGCCGACGCGTTCCACCTGGTGCTCCCGAGCATCCCCGGGTTCGGCCTGTCCGGACCGACGACGCAACCGGGCTGGGAGTTCAAGCGAGTGGCCGCGGCGTTCGCCGAGCTGATGGCGCGTCTGGGCTACGCACAATACGGAGTACAGGGCGGCGACTGGGGAGCCGTCATCTCCCGCGAGCTCGGCCGTACCCGGCCCGATCGGGTCATCGGTGTCCATCTGAACCTGTTGCCGGATTCCTTCCAGGCCCAAGAACCCGACGCCGAGGAACTGGCGGCGCTAACCCCTGACGAGCGCGAGCGCACGCTGGCCTCCTGGGAACGCCTCAAGGCGTGGAGCCGTGAGCGCCAGGGGTATGCCGACCTCCAGGCCACCCGGCCGCAGACCTTGGCGTACGGCCTGACCGACTCACCGGTGGGTCAGCTGGCCTGGATTGCGGAAAAGTTCAAGGAGTGGACGGACTCCAAAGACCGTCCGGAGGACGCCGTCGACCGCGACCGGATGCTGACGAACGTGATGCTCTACTGGCTGACCGGCACAGCCGGCTCCTCAGCACGCATCTACTACGAACGGGCACACGCCGACTACTGGGGCACGCCCCCTGAGCCGTCGACGGCGCCGACCGCGCTGGCCGTCTTCCCGCGGGACAATTTCGTCCCGCTGCGGCATATCGCGGACCGTACGAACACCATCGTGCAGTGGACGGAGTACGAGCAGGGCGGGCATTTCGCAGCGATGGAGCAACCGGAGCTTCTGGTCGGCGACGTCAGGACGTTCTTCCGGAAACTCCGCGAGACCGCGCCCAAGTGACTCGGCCCGGCGGAGTGATGCCTGGCCCGGTCGCGAGCCGTCGGCAACGGCGGCGCTCATTCACACCACCTGGAAGATTTTGTATGCGATCCCGCCCTCGACGAGGTAGCCCGATCCCACGCAGACGATGTCGTTCAGCCACGCATGCGACTCGGCGCCCGTCTCAAAAAGCGGATTCGTCCTGAAGTAGTAGCGAGACGGGGATACCCGGTGCCTGGTGGCGTGGTCGGCCATTTCCGCGCGCAGTTCCGGCGGGGTGGTGTAGCGACCGCCGTAGGTCATGTGCAGCAGGGCTCCGTCGTCTGTCCGCAGGGCGAGCCGGACGTCCAGGAGCATGGCGCCGTCGGGGCGGAACAGTGCCCAGTCACCGCCGCCCGGCAGGACTTCGCCGCGCAGTCTCGGGCCCTCGAACGTTCCGCCGGCGGAGCCGAACAGGACGCGTTGCCCGACCGGTCCCCTGCCGAAGTTCAGCCGCGGGTTCAGATCGACCACGATGTCAAAGAGGAACTCCGTCTGGATTTCCCCGACGTCCTTCACGCGTGGGTCTGCAAGCATGCGGAGTCACCTTTCGTTGCTGGAGTCCGCCGGCCACGGGCCGTCGTCCCGAAGGCCGGGTTCTCCAGCACCATCTCCGGGTGGAGCAGTGCCAGGGCCGCAGGGATGTCTTGGTGACTCTTGGCGACGGCCAGTGCCTGCGCCGGCTCGAACATGCGATCGCCGTCCATCGTCAACCCTCCGTTGGCGGTGAGGACCGAAACAATACGTACGTTCGTACGTATAGGCAAGCGGCTGTGGCACGATGGAGGAGATGAGCGACAACGTCCCGCCCCCCGGCGCCGCGGTCACCGACGGGCGCCTGCTGCGCGGCGCCCGATCACGGCGGGCCATCACCCGGCACGCCGTCGACATCGCGTCGTTGGAGGGGCTCAACGGTCTCAGCCTCGGCCGGCTGGCCACGGACCTCGGACTGAGCAAGAGCGGCGTCCAGACCCTGTTCAAGACGAAGGAGAACCTGTACCTGGCCACGGTCGAAGCGGCACGCGAACTGTTCCTCGACGCTGTCGTGCGCCCAGCGCAGGCCGCGCCTCCGGGAGCAGCGCGGGTGCGCGCCCTGATCGACCACTGGATCGACTATGCGGAAAAGCCGCTGTTCACCGGCGGCTGCTTCTGGGCGGCCAACCTGCCCGACTTCGACAGCCGCCCCGGTCCCGTCCGGGACGCCCTGGCGGGCCAGCACCAAGACTGGCTGTCCCTCATCTCCGCACAGCTGCGACACGCGCTGAACGCCGGCGAGATCGCCTCCATCGACCCCGATCTGGCCGCCTTCCAGGCCGACGCGGTCCTCAACGCGACCAATACCGCCCTGCGCCTGGGTGATCGCGACGCACCCGGCAGAGCCCGCCGTGTGATCGACGGCTTCCTCACCCGCCCTTGAACGGGCGTTCCACCTCCCCGGGCGCTCACCGATCGACGCAGATGCGACGGCGGGCCTTCGGCGGAGATGACAAGGCTCATTGCGACAGAACGTCTCGCGGGAGGTAGAGCGGCATCGAGTCCTCCCACTGACTGTCGGTCAGCAGCTTCTTGTCGGAGCCGTCCGCCTTCATGCTGAAAATCTGGCCGTAAGGCTGGAAGGTGTCGTCGTACAGCGCCGCTCCCGCGCGGAAGCCGTACATGCCGCTGTTGTAAAGGATGCGTCCGTCATGATTCCAGACGGCGTGGCCGTCGTTCGCTCCGCTGCTGGTCAAGACCCGCAGGTCGGTTCCGTCGGGACGGATGGTGCACACGTCGAAATTGGTCGCGCTCGTCTTGCGGGTGAAGAGAATGAGTCTGCTGTCCGGGGACCAGTCGGGCAGATTGTCGAACTCCTCGGTGAGTACGCGCGTCGCTCCGGTAGTGAGGTTGAGAACTCCGTGCGTGGAGACGAAGGCCAGTTCCGTGCCGTCCGGTGACAGGGTGCCGCAGTCGTTCATCGCCGGACCGAGAACCAGCGGTTCGAGGCCCGTTCCGTCGATACGAGCCCGATAGTGGGCTGAATTCCCATCACCCGTCCGTTCCGACGTGAAGACGAGTGACCGGCCGTCGGCGGCGATGCCCGCGTGATAGTCGAACCCCGGGTTCGCCAGCAGCTTGCGCTCGTTCGAACCGTCGATGTCGGAGATGTAGAGATCCGACGATGAGGGCCCGATCCGGTTCATCAGCATCACGCCCTTCGTGCCGGCGGCGGCAGCCGCGACCGCGAAGGGCTTGGGAAGCAGGGTCGCGCCGGCGGCGGCCGCGCCGGCCGCCAAGAACGTCCGGCGCCTCATGGTGGTTTCCATCGCCCTACCAGCTCCCCACTCACGCGGATGAGGTCGAGGGTGCTGACCTGGGAATCGGCCGGTTTCGGTCACCGGCATGGCGAATGCGGCCCCCGAACGGCCGCCGCCGTCTTCAGATGGTTCGGGGCGGCTCCTCCGCCCCGGTGGGTGGAGGAGCCGTGACCTGCTGGGAACCGATCTATCCGAGCACCGGGTAGTTGGCGCGGAACACGTTGTGCGGGTCGCGGGCCCGCTTGATCTCCCGCAGCCGCGCGAGCGCGCTGCCGGAGAAGGACTTGGCCGCCGTCTCACCAGGAGACAGCACGGTGTACGGCTTGCGACCGCTGATGTAGGCATCCAGGTCGGCCACGACCTCGGCCTGCTTGGCGCGCGTCGCATCGGCCACGTGCGGCAGGCCGAGCCCGACCAGGCTCAGCAGGTACGGCTCGGCCACCGCGCCGCTCGCACCGGCGCCGCCGCCCGGCTCGGCGAGCGCCCCGCCCAGGTGCCTGATCTGAAGGTTGACGAGTGGTTCGATCGGCTTGGCCAGCAGGATCTCCACCGCGTCGGCGTCCAGGCCGGTGAGCAGCTCCGCACCGCTGATGAAGGGGGTCGGGTCGGTGGGCTCGGCGGTGATGTCACCCAGGTCGGCGACCGGGACGACGCCGCGGCCGTCGGAGATCGCGCCCTCGATCTTGTCGAGGCGAGTCAGCAGGTCCTGCGCCTGAGCCGCCTCACCCAGGTAGGTCAGATCCAGCGTGACCATCGGCGGCGCGCCGGGTGGCTGGAACCGGTTGATCCAGACACTGAGCTCATCCGGCGCCTCGGCGGTGATCTCCAGGAATGCGTCGTACACCTCTCTGGTCCGGTGCTCGGGCCAGATGACGCGCCCGCCGTACATGGTGGGCACCGGGTACAGCTGGAGTTCGAGGGCGGTCACCATCGCGAAGTCCCCGCCACCGCCGCGCAGCGCCCAGAACAGCTCGGGATCGGACTCGGCGGTCACCCGGCCGGGCTCGCCATCGGCGTCCACGATGTCGATGGCCCGCACGCTGTCGGAGGCGAAGCCGTACTTGCGGCTGAACCAGCCGACCCCACCGCCCAGGGTGTAGCCGGTCACGCCGACCCCCGGCGCGCTGCCCGACAGGCCGGCCAGACCCAGCGGACCGACCGCCGCCAGCACCTGCCCCCACCTCACGCCCGCGCCCACCCGAGCCACGCGCTCCTCCGCGCGTACCTCCACCTGGTTCAGCAGGCCGGTACGCAGCAGGATCAGGCCTTCCACATCACCAGAGGCGCCATGTCCGCTCGGCTGTGCGGCCACCGTCATACCCGCCCGCCGCGCGTAACGCACCAGCGCCGCCACGTCGTCGGCGTCCGCGGCCTCCACCACGGCCGCGACCGGCTGCCTGACGGTGAGGTTCCAGGCGGTGGCCGCCTGCTCGAAGCCGTCGTCACCAGGCAGGAGCACGCGGCCCTTGAGGACACCGCGCATATCGTTGATCGTCATCATCGTCCCTTTTCGAGTTCTCAGTGCGTGCTTGAGGAGGGTCTTGTCGCAGTTGTTCGAGGGAGCGTGGGCCTTCGCGGCCGGCGGGTCGCCTACCGCTCGGCAAGGCGCCAAGATCGCCTTGACCGGGCGTCTGTGACCGCGCCTGCCTACCGGTCCGGCTGGGCGTGGTGGGCGACGTGCAGACGTCAGGCCGGCTGCGCGGCGGGCGCCGGGGCGACGGCCTCCTGGGCCTTGCCGCTCTCGCGGAGGATCAGCAGGCCCGTGACCGCGATCAGCGCCGAGGTCAGGCCGTGGATGCCGAACGCGGCGGCCACGGAGCCGTGGTGGGCCAAGACGGTGAGCATGTCGCCGAACGGGGCGACGGCCACCATCAGCACGACCCAGCCCAGGGAGCGGCGGTGGCCCGTCACCAGCAGGATGCCCATGCCCAGGCCCATCGAGATTTCGCGGCTGCCCTTCACGATGAGGAAGCCGCCGCCGTCACCAGAGGGCCAGCTCGGCAGGCCGAAGCCCGGGGCGGACGTCTCGGGGGTCAGGACGAAGGACACCCCGAGGTAGAAGGTGAACAGGACGACGACGGTGGCCAGGACGGTGTTGAGCTTCTTCAGCGACATGGTTTCTCTCTTTTGACGTTCAGACGGGTCGGGGCAGGGCTCAGCCGCGGACGCGGCGGACACGGCGGATGTGGCGGGCGTAGCGGGGACGACCGATGACATGCCAGATGACGCGGACCGAGGCGGGAAGGCCGCTGAGCACGGTGGCGCGCTCGGCCGGGTCGGCGTCTTCCAGGACGGCGCCGAAGAGCGTGAGCAGGGTGGGCTTGGAGGTGTTGTTCACCAGGTGGTCGCCCAGGGAGGCCCACTCCTGTTCGGTGATGTGCTTGGCCGCGAGCGGGAGGAGGGTGGCCTCCTCGTCGTCGAGGTGGTCCAGCAGGACCGCGTGGTGCTCGGCGAGGGCGGCGACGAGGGTGTCGCGTTCGTCGGCGCCCGCCGTGGTCTCCCAGGCGGGGACGGCGGCGTCCAGCCTGGCCAGGGTGGCCGCGATGCGTTCGTGCTGGGCCTGCATGCGCAGGACGATGTCGGCCTCCAGGTCCACCCGGGAAAGCAGCGGCGGCCACAGCAGCTCGTCCTCGCCCTCGTGATGGTTGTGCAGGCCCACGCGGTAGACGCGGAAGTGGTCGGCGATCACCTTGGCGCGCGCGGTGTCGCCCGGGGCGACGGCCGCGACGAGCTCCACCAGCAGCCGCGACTCACGGCGGAGCACGCGGTGGACGATCTCCATATCCCGGGTGTTGACGCTCATCTGTTCCCGCCTCTGTTGGCTTGCGCCTGGTCGGTTGCGATGTGTTCAGGCTGCTCCCGGGGGTTTGGAGGGGACTTGGAGCTGGCTTGGACCAGTCCACGTACGATGTGCCGGACCATGGTCTTCATCCGGGTGCTCGGCGCGTTCGCGGCCGAGGTGAACGGTGCGGCCGTTCCCCTCGGCGGGCCGCGGCAGCGTGGCGTGCTGGCGTTGCTGGTGTCGGCGCGTGGGCAGGTCGTGCCGGTCGACCGGATGATCGAGGATCTGTGGCGCGGGGAGCCGCCCTCGCGAGCGCTGATGTCCTTGCAGGCGTACGTGTCCAACCTGCGCCGGCTGCTGGAGCCCGGACGTCCGCCACGCACGCCGGCCCGGCTGCTGGTGAGCGCGTCGCCCGGTTATGCGCTGCGGTTGCCGCCGGAGTCGGTGGACGCGTGGCGGTTCGAGGACCTGCTCGACCAGGCCCGTACGGTCACCGACCCGCGCGCCGCCCGGGCTCGGCTCGCCGAGGCGCTGGGGCTGTGGAGGGGGCCGGCGTTCGCCGAGGTCGCCGACGAGCCGTGGGCCGCCGCCGAGACGGCCCGGCTGAACGAGCTGCGCCTGCTCGCCACCGAGCTGCACGTCGCGGCGGGTCTGCGCATCGGCGACCCCGCCGCGGTTGTCGCCCAGGCCGAGCGGCTCACCCGCGACGAGCCGCTGCGCGAGGAGGGCTGGCGGCTGCACGCGCTGGCGCTGTGGAGCAGTGGCCGCCAAGCCGACGCGTTGGCGACGCTCCGCCGCGCCCGCGGCATCCTCGCCGAGGAGCTCGGGCTCGACCCCGGCCCGGACCTGACGGCGTTGGAGGAGGCGATCCTCACCCAGCGCACCGACGTCCTGCGCGAGACCGTGCCGCCGGCACCGCCGGCCGCACCGCCGGCGCGGCCGGCTCCGATCACCAACACGCCGTTCGTTGGACGCGAGGCACAGCTGTCGGCACTGGTCACGGCCGCCGCCGAGGCCGCCACCGACGGAACCCGCATCGCCCTTGTCACGGGCGAGGCCGGGCTCGGCAAGTCGACGCTCCTGGAACACCTGGGCAGGCGGCTCGAACATGACGGATGGCTGGTCGCCGCCGGCCGCTGCCCCGAGGTCGACAGCGCGCCGCCCGCCTGGGCCTGGACCGAAGCGCTGAGAGCCGTCGCCGCGACCACGTCCCCGGGCGAGTTCGCCGACGACCTCGCGCCGCTGCTCACCGACACCGGACCGGTGAACGCCGACGCCACCGCGGGACGGTTCCGGCTGCGCCAAGCCGTGTGGAAGTGGCTCGCGGCGGTCGCGACGGAACGCCCGGTCGCCGTCGTGCTGGACGATCTGCACTGGGCAGACGCCGCCACGCTGGAGCTGCTCGGCGGCGGCCTCGGCATGCGGGCCCCGATCCTGGTCGTCGCCGCTTACCGCGGGGACGAGAGCGAGCACCTCACCGAAACGCTGGCCTCCCTCGCGCGGGCCAGGCCCCTCCGCCTGGCGCTGCCGGGGCTGAACGACGAGGCCGTCGCGGAGCTCGTTCGGACCGAGTGCGAGGCCGACGAGGAGACCATCGCCGGGATCGCCGAGCGCACCGGCGGCAACCCGTTCTACGTGCGCGAAAGCGCCCGGCTGCTGAACGGCGAAGGCGCGCTGGTCGCCCTCTCCGAGGTCCCCGAAGGCGTACGGGACGTCCTCCGCCGCCGGCTCGCGCGCCTGCCCGAAGGAGGCGTGTCCATCCTCCGGCTCGCCGCCGTCGCGGGCCGGGAAAGTTCGGTGGACGTCCTCGTCAAGGCCGCCGACACCGACGAGGACGGCGTGCTGGACGCGCTGGACGCGGGCGTCATCTCCGGGCTCCTCGACGAGCCCGGCCCAGGCCTCATCCGTTTCGTCCACGCCCTCGTCAGGGACACGCTCGTCGCCGACCTCAGCCGCCTCCGCGCAGCCCGGATGCACACCCGGATCGCCGACGCCCTGGAAGGCACCGACGACATCGCGGCGCTGGCCCACCACTACGCGCGCGCCGGCTCGCCGAAGGCCGTCGGCTACTGCGTCCAGGCCGCCGAGCTCGCCGAGGCCCGCTACGCCCACGACGTGGCGGCCTGCCTCCTCACCGACGCCGTCACCAACTCGACCGGACCGGACGAACGCGTCGAACTGCTCGGCAGGCTGCTGCGCGCACAGATCCGGGCGGGAGCCGTCGCAGCCGCCCGCGAGACACGCCGCGAAGCCGTGGAGTACGCGGAGTCCTTGGGCCGCGACGACCTGATGATCGCCGCGTTCACCGCATGGACAGAGCCGACCCCCTGGCAGGCCCGTACGTACGGCACGGTGGACCGGCCCATCGTCGACCGCCTGAGCCGCCTGCTGAAGCGCGACCTGACCCCTTCGGTGCGGTCTCGGCTCCTGACGGCGTACGCGAAAGAGCTGATCGGCGAGGACGACCCGACCGTTCTGCAGGCGGCGCAAGAGGCCCTTGACCTCGCCACCGGACCCCGGCTGCGGGCCGCGGCACTGGAGATCCTGGCCGAAATCCACGGCGACGCCGAGCTCTGCCGGGAACTCGTCGAGATCGGCACCGAGCACGACCTGCCGGTCTACCGCGTCACCGGGCTGCTCAACCATGCCGCCGTCGCCGCCGACGCCAACGACCCGGTCACCATGCACCAGGTGATCATCGAGGCCCTCGACCTCGCGCGCACCTACCGAATGCCCGAGGCGACCGCCGTCGCCGAGATCACGCTGGCGACCCTGGCGCTCATCGAAGGCCGTTTCGCCGACGCCGAACTCCTCTACATCAAGGCCGACGAGGGCATGCGGCGCGCCGGATCGGTGCACGCTACGGGCTTTCTCCCCCTCGCCCTGGTCACGATCCGGCTGAACGACGGCACGCTCGGTGCGCACTTGGACGACGTGC
Source organism: Actinoallomurus oryzae (assembly GCF_039541955.1). Classification (NCBI taxonomy): domain Bacteria; kingdom Bacillati; phylum Actinomycetota; class Actinomycetes; order Streptosporangiales; family Thermomonosporaceae; genus Actinoallomurus; species Actinoallomurus oryzae. The sequence goes on from NZ_BAABHF010000034.1 coordinate 48,721, forward strand.
GCGCCCTCCACGCCGCACTCGGCCCCATGACCTCCGACCTGCTCGCGCTGGCCCTCCACGCCAACGGCCTGGACACCGAAGCCCGCGAGGTCCGCGCGTCACCCGGCCCGATCCGCCCCGACTTCTTCTTCACCTTCCTCACGACGTTGCGAGCGATGGCCATCGTCGCCTTGAACGACCGCGACGCCGCCGAGGAGATCTACGCGACGCTGCTTCCGCACCGCAACGGCCCCCCGGCGGGCGCCACGAGCCTGGCGGTGGCCCTGCGCCCGGTCGCCCACACCCTCGGCGAGCTGGCCGTCCTCCTCGGCCGCGACCACGAGGCCGCCGCCCACTTCGCCCAGGCCGCCACCATCGCCGACCAGTGGAACGCACCCCACTGGGCCGCCGAGGCCCGGTCGCGAACGACCACCTAGCGAATGGGCTTGGGCGGTCACTCGGTGCGGAGGGCGACGGCGGTCCGGGTGCGAGTCGCCCACCCGGCGGGCAGCAGAGCGCCCGCGGTTGCGATCACCAGTCCGCCCAGGAGCAGCGGGATCACGAGCGGCAGGTCATAGACCGCCGCGTCGACGGCCGGAATGTCGGTTCCCGCGGCGCGGCCCATGATCGGAATGACGACACCGTGGACGGCGATGCCGATGGGAACGCCGACCACGCCGGCGATGAGACCGACACCGCTCACGGACGTGATGATCACGACTGTCGTCTGCCGCGGTGACATACCGAGCGCCTTGAGAACACCGAGGTCGTGTACTCGTTCGCGGGTGTCGAGGACGGCGGTGTTGAGCACCCCGAGACCGGCGACGGAGAGCAGAAGAATGGTGAGGGCGCCGGTCAGAGCATCCATGGAGACCACGGTGTCGCTGAGCTTGTTGCTGTTCCGGGTTGCCGAGACGCCGAATGGCTCCAGGTCCCGGTTCACCGCCTGGATGTAGTCGTCACGTTTCACGCCCGGCTTCAGTCGGACGTTGAACTGGTACGAGAGAGGGTCCATCTGCGGCTGCAGTGCGGCGATCGACGTCCGGTCGAGCACGATGAGCATGCCCTCCTGGCGGACGTCCAGAACTTCCCCCACGATCTTGACGGTCGACGACCGGGATCCGTTGATGAGCGTGATGCCGTCGCCGATGCGGGTGCCGGTCGCGTGCGGGAAACCGGACGCTGCGACGACCTCGCCCGGCCCGTGGAACCAGCGTCCCCGGATCATCTGCCATGACGCCCAGGAGGAATCACCCTGGTAGGAGATCACCGTGGTCGAGCCGGCCGAACCGGCCACCCCGAGATCTGCCTCGGCGCTGTTGAACCACTGCCCGGTGCCCGGCTGCCGGGCGATCGCGGCGTCGACCTTGTCGGTGTTCACGGGCGAGGTCAGGTCGCTGACCACCACGTCACCCGGAGATCGGAGGTTGATGCCGCTCTGAATGCCGTTGAGGGAGAGCGCCAGCCCGATTCCGAACGTGGCACCGATCGTGCCGATCGCCACGGCGACCGCCATCGTCGCCGAGCGACCGGGACGCGCGAACGGTGTAGCCAGGCCGAGCGTCAGCGGGCGGGGGAGAGGAAGCCGCCCGAGCACCCGTCGGGCCACGCGACCCCGGTCGCCACTCGGCGTGCGACCCACGGCGATGGCCTCGACGGTGCGCAGGTTCCCCGCTCGGCGAGCCGGAGCCCACGCGCTGGCGGCGATGGCCCCCGGAGGGTTTGCCGCCGCCATCCGGGACGTCTGGGACGTCTGGGACGATGCTGTTGCGGCCCCGAGTGGGAAGGCCCGCCGGTATGGCTGCACGGTGACCTCCATCCCGCGAACGTCGTCGTCTCGGACCGGACGATTTCGGGTGTGATTGATTTCGATGCCATGTTCGCTGGCGATCCGGCGTGGGACCTCGCGGCCGCGTGGGTGCTGCTTCCCGCGAGCGCGGGCTCACGGTTCTTTGAGGTGTACGCGCATGCGGACGAGGCGACGATCCGGCGCGCCCGAGGGTTGGCTGCCATGAAGAGCCTTTTCCTCATCCTCATGGGTCAGAACGGGGATCGGGGTCTTCCTGGCGGCAAGCCGACATGGGGACCCGCAGGCCGGGCGGCGCTCGATCGTGTTCTGACATTTAGCTTGGGCAGGCCCTCCCCCGCATAGGCCCCGCTCCCATCTCGGAGCGACGCGGACCATTTCAAGGCGCTTTGCGGCTGGTGTCTGAGCTGGGATCCGGAGCCTATTCAGCTATCGCTGATTTCTCCGAGAATCCAACCCGCTGGTGACCGTACGTGATCTCCAGGAACGTACCGAGTCCATATCCCGCCGGTCTCATTGCGGAGCCGAGCGGTGGTCTTGTCGTGGTGGCCGGAAGCCCGGCGATGACGGGAACGCCGCCCTGCCTGTGCTTCGGCAACCGGACTGAGACTCAGGTGTCGGCCGGGTAGCCGGCGCTGCCACGTAGGTTCGGCCGGAAGACGGCGTACCCGCGCGCGACCGGGGTCGTGGTGTGTAGGTCGCGCCCGATCCAGCCGTCCTGGTAGGCGCCGACTGGACCGCCGTGCGGGTGGACGACCAGTGGGTACGGCGCGTCGCCTCGTGGCAGGTCGAGCAGGCCCTGCAGCCCGTCGAGAGCCGACCACGTCACCTGCCGGGCGGTGCCCACGGCGGCGCGAACGCTCTCGGTGCCTGGACCGGCGCTGCTCAGTCGTGCTTTCAGGTTGCCGGCGGGCCATCAGGCAGCATTTCTCTCTCGAACGAGTCGCGTCCCGACGTGTCGAACCGCGCGCAAAGTTCCTGTACCTCGTCCTTGAGAAGTACGATCTGGGAAAAGCCGACAAGTTCGCCTTCGACCCGGATCGGCGAGACCGTGACCAGGATTGTCGTCTTCCCATAGGGCCTGGCGACGTAGCGCACCGGCTCAACGCGGCCGTCTTCGAACAGCTTGAGCATGGCGTCGAAACGGGGATTGGTCACCGCTCGGCGATGCCGCTTCCGGACGTCGTTGCCGATGTATTCGGGCATCCGGTCGAGATGCTCCGATGCCCACTTGTTGTAATACATCACTGTTCCGTGGCGGTCCACGATGGTGACTCCGACTCCGGCCTGCTCGACAAGCCGGTCCGCCCACTCGTCCAGGCCCCAGTCCGTGGCGATGCGTTTCTCGGCGACTTCGGCTAGCTCGGCCCGAGATGTCATTGGTGCCTCCGAGAAGGATCGGCGGGATACCCGTCGTACTCGACAGACGGTGTCTGGTGTCCTTAAGCCTGGACGTCCGGCATCGAGTTCACAATGAGTCTTTTCGTGAGTGAGCCTTCGGCCGAGCCGAAGGCTGCTCGGATCGGGCGGTGCGGGTAACGTCTCGACCCATGACGTACGACCTGACCGATCTTCAGCTGTTCCTGCAGGTGGTCGACCAGGGCAGCATCACCCGGGGGGCGGATCGGTCACACCTGTCGCTGGCCTCGGCCAGTGCGAGGATCAAGGCGATGGAGAAGGCTCTGGGGGCACCGCTGTTGATCCGGCACCGCCGTGGCGTTGTGCCATCACCGGCAGGGTGGCTGCTGGTGGCCCATGCCCGTGAAGTCGTTGGGCAGATCGCTCGGATGCGTTCAGAGTTGGCCCGGTATTCCGACGGCTTGCGGTCCACTTTGGTGATCTCGGCGAACACGTCGGCGACCGAAACGCTCGTGCCGTCGGTGATGGTCGACTTCATGGCCGACAACCCCGACGTCGACCTGGAGCTGGAGGAACGGCCAAGCCATGAGATCGTCGCCGCCGTCACCGACGGCCGGGTGGAACTGGGGATCATCGCCGACACCGTGGACTCGGGCCGGCTGGAACACGCGGTCCTGCGTCCCGACCCGCTGGTCGTCATCGTGCGGCCAGGCCATGCTCTGGCCGGGCGTGCTGATGTCGCGTTCAGCGAGTGCCTCGGCCACCCATTCGTCGGCTTCACCGAGGGGAACCCGTTGCAGGAGCATCTGAGCGGGCAGACCCAGCCGCTCGGGCTCCGGCCTCGCTACCGAGCGCATCTGCCGACCACGGAGGCGATCTGCAGTGCGGTGGCGGCTGGGGTCGGCATCGCCGTGGTTCCCGCGGTTGCGGCCGCCCGTTGGCAGCGTGCCTACGACCTGCGGGCCGTGGACCTGACGAATTCCTGGGCGAAGCGCAATCTGCTGCTGTGCAGCCTAGGCTGGTCCGGGCTCTCCGAAGCCGCGGCAGCGCTCGCCGCACACCTCAGAACGTCGTGATCGCGTTCACGCGACTCAACGGATATTTGATCGCCGCCGCCCGCTCCAGGTAGTGGCCGGGTTCAGACTCGAGCTCGGCTGGGCACCTCACGGGCGAGGAGGAGAGCGACCGTGCCGAGGAGTGTGCCGGTGATGCGGCGCTGCAGGCCGGCCCAGCTCGGTCGCTCCGCGAGGAAGTGAGCGATGCTTCCGGCGGCGATGACGATCAAGGCGTTGACCGTGAGGCTCACCGCGATCTGGATCGACCCGAGCGTCAGGCCCTGAGCGGTCGGGTGGCCGCGGTGCGGATCGATGAACTGCGGGATCAAGGTCAGGTACATGATCGCGGCCTTCGGGTTGAGCAGGTTCGTCACGAGCCCCATCCGGAACAGCCGGACCGGACCGTCGCGGGGGATATCGCGGACCTCGAACACTCCTCGACCACCGGGCCGTAGCGCCTGCCAGGCGAGGTGAGCCAGATACAGCACCCCGGCAGCCTTGAAGCCGATGAACAGCCAGGGCACGGCGACGAACACGACGGCCAGGCCGAGATTGGCCATCAACATGTAGACGACGAAGCCGACCCCGGTGCCGGTCAGGGAGACCAGACCGGCACCGCGGCCATGGCTGATGCTGCGCGAGACGAGATAGATCATGTTCGGCCCGGGCGTGAGGACCATCACCAGCGCGGTGAGCGACATCCCCAGCACAGACGCAGAGGACACGGGTGACGACAACGAGGTGAGAGGCATGCCGCACACTTTGGTGTAATGGCCTTGTGCATCTCAACCCTTACGGCGAGTACGCCGTCCTCCTCGCCCGGTCGTTGGCGGACGACTGGCCCGATACCCGGGCCGGGATCGTCCAACGGACCCGCGAGTTCGGGATGACGATGATCTTCCCCGAGCGACCCGGGGACCACGCCCGGTGCCGGGCCGTGCTCGACGAGTGGCTGCGGGTCGTCGACGCCGACGACCCGAACGAACGAGCAGCCATCCTGAACCAGCAGATGGCCTCCGCGAGCGCCTACCCACAGCTGACCGACCACAACGGCGAAGGCTGGCACCTTCACTACCGAGACGTCGACGACCTGCCGGGCGTACTGCACGCCGTGTTCAGCGTCGGTACGGCCTTGCACCTGACCACACGAGGCATGAACCGCCTGGGCAGATGCGCCGCCACCCCCTGCGAGAACGTCGTCGTCGACGTCTCACGCAACGGCACTCAGCGCTACTGCTCACCGCGCTGCGGGAGCCGCGACGCGGTCCGTCGCCACCGCGGACGCCGGCGTCACCCGCAAGCCCTTTAGCTGAAACGGGCGCCACCGCTCAACGGCCGGTGAGGAAAGGGGCCTTCATGGATCTGGATGAGGCGAGCCCAGGGCGCTGGCGCGGCCGGGACCTGGGTACCCGGACGGTCCGCTATGACGACCGTGATGCGATCCTCTACGCGCTCGCCGTCGGCGCGGCCGCGACCGATCTCGACCTGGTGTTCGAGGACCGGCTGCGGGTGCTGCCGACCTTCGCTCTCACCCGGGCGCAGTGGGCGCCCGATGCCCTCGGCTCGGCGGGGGCCTTCGATGTCAAGACCGCCGTCCACGGGGCGCAGCGGCTGCGCGTCCGAAGACCGCTGCCGAGCTCGGGCGAGCTGGAACTGATCGCTCGCGTCGCCGAGGTCTGGGACAAGGGCGCCGCCGCGATCTTCGAGGTCGTCGTGGAGTGCGAGTACTTCGAGGCCACCTGGTCACTGTTCGCTCCCGGCCGCGGGGGCTTCCACGGCGACCGCGGACCGTCCGGTCGGAAACGGCCCGACGGCCCGCCCGACCACGAGTTCAGCGTTGACACCTCGCCCCGCCAGGCAGCGCTGTACCGGCTGCTCGGCGACCGCCACCCCATGCACATCGACCCGGAGGCCGCCAGAACCGCCGGGATGCCCCGGCCGTTCATGCACGGGTTGTGCACGCTGGCCGCGGTCACACTGCCGCTGTCCGGCGAGATCGGCGCGCACCCGGCCGATCTGGTGGCGCTGGACGGGAGGTTCGCCGCCCCGGTGTTCCCCGGTGACCGGCTCCAGGTGATCGGCTGGGACGACGGGGACGCGGTGCTGTTCGAAGCCGCGGTCGGCGGGACGACGGTGATCTCGGGCGGCCGGGCTCAGTTTCGCGTCACGACATAGCGTGCCGGGACCTCGCCGCCTCCATGGACGGCGAGGTCCGCGCCGGTCACGTACGACGCCAGATCACCGGCCAGGTAGAGGCAGGCGTTCGCGACGTCCTGCGGGTCGGCCGGCCGGCCCATCGGGATCACGCCGCCGAGACCCTCGTAACCGGTCGCCCCGGTCCGGACCGGTCCAGCGGTGATGTGGTTGACGCGCACCTTGGGCGCCCACTCCAGTGCCAGGGCACGAGTGAGAGCTAGCAGACCCGCCTTGGCGGCGGTGTAGGCGGCGGTGCCCGGCTGGGGGTCGGTGCCCGAGACGCTGCCGATGTTGATGATCGTCCCGCCGGTCCGCTGGCCCTGCATGACCATGTTGGCGGGCTGTGCCACGTAGAACGGGGCGAGCAGGTTCAGCTGGACGACGCGCTCGACGAAGCGAGGGGACACCGTCGCCGCATCCGCGTCCGGTGAGCCGCCCGCGTTGTTCACCAGCACATCCAGCCGGCCCATGAGCGAGGCCGCCCGCTCCACCAGCGTCGCCGCCTCCTCCGCCGAGCGCACGTCGGCGGCCACGAACCGGGCCGTACGGTCGCCTGCGGACGGCGGCGACGCGGGCTCGCCGCGCCCGCACACCACCACCTGCGCGCCCGCGTCCAGGAACGACCGCGCGATCGCGGCGCCGATGCCCCGCGTGCCCCCGGTCACCAGGGCCGCGCGGCCGCCGAAGTCCGGCATCAGAGCGCCTCGGCGACCCGCGCCCGGTGAGCGGCGGGGGAACCCCAGGCCGAGTACAGCGCCCGCGCCTTGCGGATCCACAGCGACGGGTCGTACTCGTCGGTGTAGCCGATCGCACCGTGCACCTGCAGAGCGGCGCGGGCGGCGGCGTACGAGGCGGCCGACGCCGCGACCTTGGCGGCGGACACGTCACGGGCGAACTCCGGGGTCCGGTACGCGAGCGCCGCGCCGAACAGGAGCGGCCGGGCGAACTCCAGCTCGACCAGGACGTCCGCGAGCCGGTGCTTCACCGCCTGGAACTCGCCGATCGGGCGCCCGAACTGCCGTCGGGCTTTGGCGTATTCCACGGTGACGTCCAGCAGCGCGCGGCCCAGCCCGAGCTGCTGCGCCGCGCACAGCAGCGCGCCGAAGTCGTGCCCCGCCGTACCTGAGGCCAGCGGGTCTCCGGGAGCGACCGGGAACAGGCGGCGTGCCGGGTCCAGCGAGGCCATGGGCGTACCGTCCGCCGCCGCCTCTCGCACCACTCCGTCCTCGGCGCTCAGCACAAGGTCGGCGACGTCCGCGTCCAGGGCGTACGGGACCACGGGCGGCAGGGTGAGCGAGACGAGCGTCTTCCCGGCGGCGATCCGCGGCAGCCGGTCCGCGGTGTCGCCGAGGCGCCCGAGCAGCTCGGCGGCGGCGAGCGTCTCCACGTACGGCCCGGGAACCGCGTGCCGTCCGAGCTGCTCGGCCGCGAGGACGAGCTCGACCGGCAACGGCCCGGCCCCGCCGGAGGACTCCGGAACGGCCAGCGCGAACACCCCGGCCTCGGCGAGCGCGGCCCACAGCGCCCGGCCGGGTCCGGTGTCCCCGGCCGACCAGGCGCGGATCGCCTTCGCGGCGCCGGCCTCGGCCAGCAGCGCGTGCAGGGTCTCGGCGAACAGCCGCTGCTCGGCGTTCAGGACGAACCTCACCGTGCCCCCCTCGGCAGGCCGAGCAGCCGCTCGGCGATCACGTTGCGCTGGATCTCGTTGGTGCCCGCGTAGATCGTCCCGGCCAGGGAGAAGACGTAGCCCTCCAGCCACGGTGACGTCAGCTCGCCGTCCGGGCCGAGCAGGTCGAGGGCCGTCTCGTGCAGCGCGACGTCCAGCTCCGACCAGAACACCTTGGTCAGGCTGGCCTCCATGCCGACGTCCTCGGTGCGGGAGATCGTCTCGAAGGCCTTGAGCCGGTACGCCTGGGTCCGGATCCAGGCGTCCGCCACCCGGTCGCGCAGGGCCGTGTCCGACGGGTCGGCCCGCTCCCGCCACAGCTCCGTCAGCCGGCCGACCGCCGCCATGAACCGTCCCGGCGGGCGCAGGGTCAGCCCGCGCTCGTTGCCCGCGGTGCTCATCGCGGCCGTCCAGCCCTCGCCCGCCGTCCCGATGACGTCGTGGTCCGGAACGAACACGTCGTCGAAGAACAGCTCGGCGAACGCCGGCTTGCCGTCGAGTCGCCCGATCGGGCGCACGGTCAGGCCGTCGGCGTCCAGGGGGAACATCACGTACGTCAGGCCCCGGTGCCGGCCGGCGTCGGGGTCGGACCGGAACAGGCCGAACGCCCGATCGGCGAACGGAGCCCGCGAGCTCCAGGTCTTCTGCCCGTTCAGCAGCCAGCCGCCGTCGGTGCGGGTGGCGGTCGAGCGCAGCCCGGCCAGGTCGCTGCCCGCACCCGGCTCCGACCATGCCTGCGCCCAGATCACCTCTCCGGCCGCGATCGGCGGCAGGATCCGGGCGAGCTGCTCCTCGGTGCCGTGCCGGAACAGGGTCGTCGCCAGCAGGTCGGTGCCGTTCTGGTTGACCCGCCCCGGCCCGCCGGCCGCGTAGTACTCCTCCTCGAAGACCAGCCACTGCAGGGGGGACACGCCGCGCCCGCCGTACTTCCGCGGCCACGCGACCGCCACGAGCCGGTCCGCGCCCAGCGTGCGTTCCCACCGCCGGTGCGCCGCGAACCCGTCGGCGGTCTCCAGCGACGGCAGCGGCTCGGCCGGCACGTGTGTGCGCAGCCAGGCGCGTATCTCGGTGCGGAACTCCTCCTCGGCCGGGCCGAAATCCAGGTCCATGGGTCCTTCTTTCTAACAACTGTTTGGTAGAGTAACCGACGTGACCGGACAGCAGAAGGGGCCGCCGGCCTACGTATCGGCCCACGGGCTGCTGCGGGATCGCGTCGTGGTCATCACCGCCGCGGCCGGGGCGGGCATCGGCGGCGCCACCGCGCGCCGCTGCCTGGAGGAAGGCGCGCGGGTCCTCCTCAGCGACGCGCACGAGCGGCGCCTGGCCGCGTCACGGGAGGCGCTGGCCGGAGAGTTCGGCGCGGATCAGGTCGCGGCCCTGCCCTGCGACGTGACCTCCGACGAGCAGGTACGCGCCCTGTACGCCGCCGCGCTGGAGTGGTTCGGCCGCGTCGACGTAGCGGTGAACAACGCGGGCCTGGGCGGCACGGCCGAGCTCGTGGACATGACCGACGAGCAATGGGACCGCGTCGTGGACGTCACGCTGGGCGGCACGATGCGCTGCACCCGCGCCGCCCTGCGGGCGATGCGCGGGCGCGGCGGCGGCGCGATCGTCAACAACGCCTCCGTGATCGGCTGGCGGGCCCAGCGCGGCCAGTCCCACTACGCCGCCGCGAAGGCGGGCGTGATGGCCCTGACCAGGTGCGCGGCGCTGGAGGCGGCCGAGCAGGGGATACGCGTCAACGCGGTGTCGCCGTCGCTGGCGATGCATCCGCACCTGGCGAAGGTGACCTCGCCGGAGCTGCTGGAGGAGCTGACCGCCCGTGAGGCGTTCGGCCGGTCGGCCGAACCCTGGGAGGTGGCCAACGTCATAGTGTTCCTGGCGAGCGGCTACTCCTCGTACCTGACCGGGGAGGTCGTCTCCGTGTCCAGCCAGCATCCGTAGGAGGAGAACCTTCCCGATGAGCCCACGACGCCGTGACGCCGAAGGGACGACCAGCGCCCGCGCGGAACGGCGCGCCGAACTGCTCGCCGCGGCGGCCCAGGTCTTCGCCGAGCGCGGGTACACCGCCACCACCGTCCGTGAGGTGGCCGACGCCGCCGGCATCCTCGGCGGCAGCCTCTACTACCACTTCGACTCCAAGGAGTCGATGGTGGAGGAGATCCTCTCGACCTTCCTGGACGACATGTGGGCCGGCTTCGACCGCATCCTGGCGGCCGGCCTGGGCGCCCGGGAGACCCTGGAGGCACTGGTCGCCGAGTCGTTCCGGTGCATCGACGTCTACCGGCCCGCCGTCGTCATCTACCAGAAGGAATCGCGCTACCTGGCGGCCACCTGGGAGCGCTTCGGCTACCTCGCCGAGTCCTGGCGGCGGCACCAGGAGATGTGGCTCGGTCTGATCGAACGCGGCATCGCCGAGGGCGAGTTCCGGGCCGACCTGGACCCGGCCCTGATCTACCGCTTCATCCGCGACGCCGTCTGGGTCGCGGCGAGTTGGTACCAGCCGGGGGAGAAGCTGCCGGCCGAGGAGGTCGGCACCCAGTACCTCTCCATCGTCCTGGAGGGGATCCAGGCCACGACCTGAGGAGAAGCCATGGCCGAGGCGTACATCGTCGACGCGGTCCGTACCCCCGTTGGCCGGCGCGGCGGCGGCCTGTCCGGCGCGCACCCCGCCGACCTGGGCGCCCACGTGCTGCGCGCGCTGATGGAACGGACCGGCGCCGACCCGGCCGCCGTCGAGGACGTGGTGTTCGGTTGCGTGGACACGATCGGGCCGCAGGCCGGGGACATCGCCCGTACGTGCTGGCTGGCCGCCGGGATGCCCGAAGAGGTGCCCGGCGTCACCGTCGACCGGCAGTGCGGATCGTCCCAGCAGGCGGTGCACTTCGCCGCCCAGGCCGTCCTGTCGGGCACCGCGGACCTGGTGGTCGCGGGCGGCGTGCAGAACATGTCGCAGGTGCCCATCGGGGCGGCGAGCCGTACGGTCGCCGAGGGGCCGTTCCACGGCTCCGCGGGCTGGGTCGCCCGCTACGGCCGCCAGGAGGTCTCCCAGTTCGCCGGCGCCGAGATGATCGCCCGCGACTGGGACATCGGCCGGGAGGACATGGAGCGGTTCGCCTACGAGTCCCACCGGCGGGCGCTGCGGGCCGCCGACGAGGGCCTGTTCGACGCGGAGATCGTCCCCTACGAGGGCGTCACGGCCGACGAGGGACCGCGCCGCGACACCTCGCCGGCGAAGATGGCCGGGCTGAAGACCCTGGTCGACGGCGGACGGCTCACCGCCGCGGTGTCCTCACAGATCTCCGACGGCGCCGCCGCCCTGCTGATCGCCTCGCAGTGCGCCGTACGCGACCACGGGCTCACGCCGCGCGCCCGCGTCCACCACCTCTCCGCGCGGGGCGAGGACCCGATCCGGATGCTGTCGGCGCCCATCCCGGCCACCGCGTACGCGCTGAAGAAGGCGGGGATGACGATCGGCGACATCGACGCGGTGGAGATCAACGAGGCGTTCGCGAGCGTCGTGCTGGCCTGGCTGAAGGAGACCGGTGCCGACCCCGAGCGCACCAACCCGCTCGGCGGCGCAATCGCCCTCGGCCACCCGCTGGGCGCCACCGGCGCGCGCCTGATGACGACGCTCGTGCACCACCTGGAGCGCACCGGCGGGCGCTACGGCCTGCAGACGATGTGCGAGGGCGGCGGCCAGGCCAACGTGACCGTCATCGAGCGCCTCTGACACCGACGAGGCCGTCGATCGTCCACGCGGCCTCGCCCACGATCCGGGTGATCAGCTCGGCGCACGACGGCAGATCGTCGATCACCCCGACGACCTGCCCGGACGCCATCACGCCGAGGTCGGGACGCCCGTCCACCATGGCGGCCTTGAGCAGCATCGGCGTGTTGGCCGCCATCAGCACCTGTGACCACGACAGGTCCGCGCCGCGCCGCATGGCCAGCCCGTCCCGCACCATCGCCCGCCAGCCCGTCCCGGACAGCGCGCGGAACCGGGCGGCGCTCCTCATCGCCCCGGCGAGCCGCCGTACCCGCCCATGGGTCTCCAGGCCGTCGACCAGCCCTGTCCGCAGCACGCGGTGCGGCATGCCGTCCACCTGCCGCGTCACCACGGTCTCCGCCATGTCCAGGTAGACCCGCTTGACCGCGTCCGGCACCGCGCTGTCGGAGGTGAGCAGGAACCGGGTGCCCATCGCCACCCCGGCCGCGCCGTACGCCAGCGCGGCGGCCAGCCCGCGCCCGTCGAAGAAGCCGCCGGCCGCGATCACCGGAATGTCCACCGCGTCCACCACCTGGGGGAGCAGCACGGTCGTGGCCACCGGGCCGGTGTGCCCGCCGCCCTCGCCGCCCTGCACCAGCACGGCGTCCGCGCCCCAGCCGGCCACCTTCTCGGCGTGCCGCCGGGCGCCCACGGAGGGGATGACCACGACCCCGGCGTCCTTCAGTCTCCCGATCAGCTCCCGCTTGGGCGCGAGCGCGAACGAAGCGACCCGTACGCCCTCCCTGACCAGCAGCTCGACCCGCTCCGGAGCGTCTCCGGCGTCGGCCCGGAGGTTCACCCCGAAGGGCGCGCCCGTACGGTCCTTGACCTCGCCGATCGCCGACGCCAGCTCCGGGACGGTCATCGTCGCCGACCCCAGCACGCCGAGCCCACCGGCCTCGGCCACCGCCGACACGAGCCGTGGCCCGGCCACCCAGCCCATGCCGGTCTGCACGACCGGATGCCGCACGCCGGTGAGCTCGGTGAGCGCGGTACGGAGAGTCATCCGGGCACCTCGCGGTCGCGCAGCGCCTTCGGGTCCAGGAACTCGCGCAGGAGCCGCAGCTCCTCCTGATCCGGCGTACGGGTCGAGGGCACTTCGGCGGGGACGGCGAGCTCGAAGCCGGTCGCCGCGACCACGGCGTCCACGGTCACGCCGGGGTGCGCCGAGACCAGCCGCATGGTGCCGCCCGGCCCGCCGAAGTCGAGGACGGCCAGGTCGGTGACCACCCGGCGCAGGTCGAAGGCCCCGCGGTCGGTGCCGACGCCGCTGACGAAGTCCACCTTCTCCACGAACACGCGCGGCGAGTGCCGGGGGATCCAGTAGCTCGTCGGGTTGCACCGGGTGTTGCCGGGCGCGCCGCGCGAGCCGAGCAGCTGCGCCTTCGGCCGCGCCCAGTCGCCGATGGCCGAGATGTTCGTGTTGCCGTACCGGTCGATCTGGCTCGCGCCCATCATCACGTGCCGCCGCCCGGTGGCGACCAGCCACAGGTGGTCGCGGAACGGCAGGCCGCCCTCGACCGGGCCGGGATCCGTGCCGAGCGGGATCGCCTCGGCGGTCAGCAGCGCGCCTCCGTCCGTGGTGAGCAGGCCGGGCTCGAACGTCATCCGGGCCAGCCGCGCTCCCAGGACCGAGCAGGTGCCCATCGCGGCGGCCAGGATCTCCCCGTCGCCCCGCCACGCCTCGGCGCAGGCCACGACGCAGACCTCCGCACGGGTGACTTTCATCGGACGGCCTCCTGGTATGCGGCCTCGTCGCCGTCGAGGTAGCGCCGCCGGAACTCCTCCCACGCCTCCGGGTCCGCCGCGGCCTTGGCGTACTTCTTCTGGAACGCCTCGTCCCGGTCGTGGTCGGGCTCACAGGCGGTGAAGTGCGCGCCGCCCGGCGTCTCGGCCACTCCGGTCACGTGCATGCGGCTGATCAGCAGCGACGGAACGCCGCCGTCACCGAGCAGCTCGGCGGTGTCCACGAGGCGCTCGCAGGTGACGTACGACGCCGTGGTCGCCGCCTTGACGAACAGGTCGTCCAGGTACGGATCGGTGCCGAGGTAGCGGGCGTTGCCGCGCCGGTCGGCGCGGTTCATATGGACGAGCGCGACGTCCATGGTCAGCGCCGGCATGGCCACCAGTTCCTCGTCGCCGTACGGGTCACGGATCGTCCTCAGCTCCGGGTCGACCCGCAGCAGGTCGGAGCCGAGCCCGGCGCGGGTGGGCAGGAACGGCAGCCGGTGGGCCGCGGCGTACAGCCCGAACATGAACATGCCCTCGTCGTACTCGGTGAACGCGACGGTCCCGTTCTGGCGGGCGGCGCGGAAGTGCGGTTCGAGCGCGATCGAGTCCAGCGTCACGAACGGTGCGATCACCCGGCGGACCTTGCCGTACGCGCAGAGCAGGCCGACGTCCGGCCCGCCGCACGCGACGACCGTCAGGTCGGTCAGCGGAGACCGGCAGATCGCCCGCACCAGCGCCATCGGCTTGCGCCGCGACCCCCAGCCGCCGATGCCGACCGTCATCCCGCTCTCCAGCGAGGTGGCCATCTCCTCGACCGTCATGAGCTTGCTCACGCGTGACCCTCCCGTCCGGAGACGAACGCGTCGCGGTGCCGGTCGCCGGCGCCCGCGAGGCTGAGCTCGAACGTGAAACCCTGCTCGAACCGGTAGCTGCGCTTGACGTCCACCGGGTCGATGCCGTTGAGGGACTCCTTGGCCCGCCGGATGACCAGCGGATCCTTGCCGGCGATCCGCCCGGCGACGCGCAGCGCGGCGTCCCGTAGCTCCTCGCGCGGCACGACCTCCAGCACCGAGCCGTACGCGTGGAGCTGTGCGGCCGTCGCGGTCCGGCACGTGTAGACCATGGCGCGCATCAGGTGCTGCGGGACGAGACGGGCGAGGTGCGTCGCGGCGCCCAGCGCTCCCTGGTCCACCTCGGGCAGCCCGAAGGTGGCATCTTCACTGGCCACGATGATGTCGGCGTTGCCCGCGAGGCCGATGCCGCCGCCCAGGCAGAAGCCGTGGACCGCGGCGACGACCGGCACCTCGCACTCGTAGACGGCGGCGAACGCGGCGAAGCAGCCCCGGTTGGCCCCCAGCAGCGCGTCGAAGCCCTCGGTCCGCTGCAACTCCTTGATGTCCACGCCGGCGTTGAAGCCCCGGCCCGCGGCGCGCAGCACCACGGCGCGCACCTGCCGGTCCCGGCCCGCGGTGGTGATCGCGTCGGCCAGGTCGTACCAGCCCTGGACGGTGAGGGCGTTCACCGGCGGCGCGTCGATGACGACCTCGGCGACTCCGTCGGGACGGACTGTGGTGGCGACTCCCATGGTGCTACCTTTCCATCAAACGTTTGTTAGAACAAGGAGGGTCGCCGATGATCTGCGCGGGACGAGTCGTCATCGTGACCGGTGCCGGACGCGGGCTCGGGCGGGCGCACGCCCTGGAGTTCGCCCGGCAGGGAGCGTCCCTCATCGTCAACGACCTGGGGATCGCGCGGGACGGCGGTGGTGCCGGGGACGAGGGCCCGGCGCACGACGTGGTGGCCGAGATCCAGGCGCTCGGCGGGCGGGCGGTGGCCAGCGGCCACGACGTCGCCACCGCCGACGGCGCCGTCGCGCTGGTCGCCACGGCGATCGAGGCGTTCGGCCGGCTCGACGTCCTGGTCAACAACGCCGGGTTCCTGCGCGACCGGATGCTCGTCAACCTCGGCGAGGACGAGTGGGACGCGGTCATGCGGGTCCATCTCAAGGGCCACTTCCTGCCGCTGAGGAACGCCGCGGCGCACTGGCGGGCGGAGTCCAAGGCCGGGCGGCCGGTGGACGCCCGGGTCATCAACACCTCCTCCGCCGCGGGCCTGATGGGCAATGTCGGACAGGCCAACTACTCGGCGGCCAAGGCGGGCATCGTCGGCCTCACGCTGGTCGCCGCCGCGGAGCTCGCCCGCTACGGCGTGACCGTCAACGCGATCGCGCCGGCGGCGCGGACGCGGATGACCGAGGAGCTCTTCGCCGCGGCCATGGCCGCACCTGAGGCGGGCGCGTTCGACGCCATGGCGCCGGAGAACGTCTCACCGCTGGTGACCTGGCTGGGTTCGGCCGAGTCCCGTGACGTCACGGGCCGCGTGTTCGACGTCGCGGGCGGCCGGATCGGTGTGATGGAGGGCTTCCGGCACGGCCCGTCCGCCGACAAGGGCGCCCGCTGGGATCCGGCCGAGCTGGGCCCTGTGGTGACCGGCCTCCTGGCGAAGGCGGCGGCGCCCGAGCCGGTCTACGGCACCTGACGTTCCCGGCCAGTGGGATGCGGCCGGGCCATGTCCGGCCCGCGCCGATAGCGTCCGGGCATGCTGACCGACGAACAGCGCACGGAGATCGCCGACCGGCTGCGAGCCGCGGAGCGGGAGCGGGCGCCGATCCCTCCGCTCACCGAGGGCGGCGCGGACATCGACGTCGTGGACGCGTACGAGATCCAGCTGATCAACATCCGCCGCCGGCTGGCGGCCGGTGGCACCGTGCGCGGCCACAAGGTCGGGCTGTCGTCCAAGGTCATGCAGCAGATGATGGGCGTGGACGAGCCCGACTACGGCCATCTGCTCGCCGACATGGAGCTGCGCCCGGACGTGCCGGTGGCGGCGGACCGCTACTGCCGCCCGCGGGTGGAGGTCGAGACCGGGTTCGTGCTCGGCGCCGACCTGCCCGGCGAGGACTGCACCGAGGCCGACGTGCTCGCCGCGACCGAGCGCGTCGTCCCAGCGATCGAGCTGATCGACAGCCGGATCGCCGACTGGCGCATCGGGCTGGCCGACACGATCGCCGACAACGCGTCCTCGGCCGGGTTCGTGATCGGGGCGGGCGTCCCGCCGGCCGGCCTGGACCTGACCGCGATCGACGCGACGCTGTACCGCGATGGCGAGGCCGTCGTCAGCGGCCGGTCCGACGCGGTGCTCGGCGACCCGCTCATCGCCGTCGCGTGGCTGGCCCGCAAGGTCGCCTCGTTCGGCGTCCGCCTGCACGCCGGACACGTGATTCTGCCCGGCTCGTGCACCCGGGCCGTCGATGTGACGCGCGGTCAGAGCTTCACCGCCGAGTTCACCGCGCTGGGCTCGGTCTCGCTGAGCTTCAAGTGACGCCTCAGACGCCGTAGCCGCCGTCGACGTCGAGTTTCTGGCCGGTGATGAATCCGGCGCGGTCCGAGGCGAGGAAGCAGACCGCCTCGGCGACGTCTTCCGCCGACCCGAACCGCGCCAGCGGGATGCGCGCGCGGGCGGCGTCGAGGGCGCGGTCGTCCAGGTCGCCGGACGCGATGAGCCGTTCGGCCATCCCGTCGGTCAGCATGCCCGGGCCGACGCAGTTGGCCCGTACACCGAACCGTCCCTCCTCGGCGGCGAGGCCGCGCACGAGCGCCTCGACCGCGGCCTTCGGCGCCGCCGAGAGGCCGTCCCGTACGGGGAACCGGCTCGTCGCCGAGGTGGTCACCGCCACCACGGAGCCCCCGCCGGCGCGCAGGTGGGGGAGCGCGGGACGCACCGCGTTGAAGAACGCGACGGCGTCGTCGAGGATCTGCCCGCGGAACCGCTCGGGGGTCACCCGACTGAGGTGGACCATCGGCACGTGCGGGCCGGCGGCGTACACGAGCGTGTGCAGCCCGCCGAAGTCGGCGGCGACCGCGTCGACGACCTTCGCGCACTCCTCCGCGTCCGTCAGGTCCAACCGGTACGCGCGTTGCCTCTCACCGGGCGCGGGCGGGCGGCGGCGGAAGGTCAGGGCGACGGCGCTGCCCCGGTCGCCCAGCGTCCGGGCGATCGCCGCGCCCAGCGCGCCGTTCGCGCCGAGGACGACGGCGGCGCCGCGCCGCCCGGCGAAGTCGGGACGATCCACCCACCCGATCCAAGCGTCCGGCCGGGCACGCGGTGGCCGGGGTCCCGCTGATCGGGACGGGCACGGCGGGTCGCCGTCCGCGCTGGTTGGCTTGCCGGCGACACGCCCGTGATGAGCTGAGGTCGACGATGGCGGAACTGACGTACGACTCCACGTTGCGCGAGCTGCGGACCGACCGCGGCGTGCTGCGCTACCACGAGGCCGGCGAGGGAACGCCGCTGCTGATGCTGCACGGCTCGGGCCCGGGGGTGACGGGCTGGCGCAACTTCCGCGGGAACCTGCCGGTGTTCGCCGAGTGGTTCCGCTGCCTGGTCCTGGAGTTCCCCGGCTTCGGGGTCAGCGACCCGACCGACGAGCACCCGATGGCCGCCGCGCCGGAGGCCGTCGGGCGTTTCCTCGACGGGCTCGGTCTCGACCAGGTCGACGTCATCGGCAACTCCATGGGCGGCATCGTCGCCGCCCAGGTCGCCATCGCGCGGCCCGACCGGATTCGCCGGCTGGTGACCATCGGCGGCCTGGGGCGGAACCTGTTCGCGCCCGGCCCGAGCGAGGGCATCCGGCTGCTGGCCGAGTTCACCGAGGACCCCACCCGCGACAACCTCGTGCGGTGGCTGTACTCCATGGTCCACGACCCCGCGTTGATCACCGAGGCGCTGGTCGAGGAGCGCTGGGCGCAGGCGACCGACCCCGCGACGCTCGCGAGCGCACGCCGGATGTACGGCCGCGGAGCGCTCGCGGCCCGCGCCGCCGCGGCGGCCGACACCGCGCCGTACTGGGCGATGCTGCACAAGATCAGGGCGAGGACCCTGCTCACCTGGGGCCGGGACGACCGGGTCAGCCCGCTCGACATGGCGATCGTGCCGATGCGCACCATCCCCGGCGCCGAACTGCACGTCTTCCCCGACTGCGGGCACTGGGCGATGATCGAGCAGAAGGACGCCTGGGAGAGCGTCGTCCTCGCCTTCCTCACCCGCAAGGACGGCGCGGGACTGGGGGAGAGGTGACGGCGGGCTGGACCCACCGGTTCGCGTCGATCAACGGGCTCGACGTGCACTACGTCGAGCAGGGCAGCGGGCCGTTGGTCGTGCTGCTGCACGGGTTCCCGCACCTGTGGTTCAGCTGGCGGCACCAGATCGGGCCCATCGCCGAGGCAGGGTTCCGGGTGGTCGCTCCGGACATGCGCGGGATGGGACGCACATCCGCGCCGCGAGACCACCGGGAGTACGACGTGGATGCGATCACCGGGGACCTCCTCGGGCTGCTCGACCACCTCGGCGCGGAGCGGGCGATCTTCAGCGGCCTGGACTTCGGAATGTTCTCGGCCTACGACCTCGCCCACCTGCATCCCGAACGGGTCGCGGCGCTGATCGGTCTGCAGAACCCGTTCATCAACCGGACCGACAAGCCTCCGCTCACTCTCGCGGCCGAGTCCGGGCGGGAACACTTCAACCACATCCACTACTTCAGCGAGCCGGGCGTGGCCGACCGCGACCTCGACGCGGCGCCCCGCGACTTCCTGCGGAAGGTCTTCCACGCGCTGTCCGGCGACGCGGACTACCTCGTCTCCTGGCGGCATCCGCCGGGGACGACGTACATCGACGCGCTGCCCGAGCCGCCGCCCCTTCCGTGGCCGTGGCTCAGCGAGGCGGAGCTGGAGCTGTACGTGGAGAACTACAGCGCCGGCGGCTTCACGGGCGGTCTCAACTGGTACCGCGTGGGCGACCTGCGATGGGAGCAGCGCAAGGCGTACGTCCGGCGGCGGATCGCGGTCCCGTACTTCTTCATCGGCAGCGAGAACGACATCGACCTGGCCGTGTGGCACGGCGACGAGCCGCTGAAGCGGTTCCACGAGCACTACGAGGACGTACGCGGCGTCCGCATCCTGGAGGGCGCGGGCCACCTGATGCAGATGGAACGCCCGCGGGAGGTCAACGCGGTGCTGCTGGAGTACCTGGCCACGCTGACCTGAACGGTCACCGGGTCCACACGATCTCCTGGACGAGCCGCCGGGACCGCCAGCCCGCGCCGGTCCGTACGAGCCGGTGGTGGTAGAGGCCGCCGCACGCGAACGGCCGCTCGGCGCCGTCCTCGCCCACACTGACCATCGGGTTGGCGAAGTACGCGGTCACCGTCGCGGCGTCGCCGTCGAGCACGACCTCGAGTTGCCCGATCAGGTGCTGCCGGCGGACGAACCTCGGGAGCACCTCGGCGAGCCACGCCTTGACCTCGGGGAACCCGCCCCGTATCCCGCCCGAGGCCGTGTAGTCGATCCACGCGTCCGCGGTGAAGACCGCGTCGAGCCGATCCCACTCGCCGGTGTCGACCGCCCGAGTGTAGGAGGTGATCAGGTCGGCGATCTCCATCCGGTCCGACAGCCGTCGTAGGTCCGGCACGGGGGCCTCCTCGCGTGGTGCGGAGACCCAAGGATGGAGCGCGGGACCACCGCGCGGTCGTCGCGGTCCTGATGAGTGGGACCCCGGCACACGCTCACGCGGGGCGCGGTGAGCATGTGGCCATGGCGGTCGATGCTCACGGTCTTCCCGACGATCTGCCCGAGGCGGCGCGGGCGTACGCGGGCTTTCAGGGGCGGATCGGGCGCACCATGGCGGGGTCGGAGCCCTGGTGGCCGCCCCGGCCGCAGGCCGGGGAGAACGCGCCCAACGTGGTCGTGGTCCTGGTCGACGACCTGGGGTACTCCGACGTCGGCTGCTTCGGTTCGGAGATCGCCACCCCGCACATCGACCGGCTCGCCGACGAAGGGGTGCGCTACACCGACTTCCACGTCACTCCGATGTGCTCGCCGACGCGGGCCGCGCTGCTCACCGGGCGCAACTCGCACGCGGCCGGTGTCGGCTACGTCGCCCACGCCGATCCCGGCTTCCCGGGGCACGCGATGGAGCTCGCCGACGACGTCAGCACGATCGCCGAGGTGCTCAGGGACAACGGCTACGCCACCCTGATGGTCGGCAAGTGGCACCTGTGCAAGGACGCCGACGCCACAGACACGGGCTCGCGGAGGTCCTGGCCGCTGCAGCGCGGCTTCGACCGGTTCTACGGGATCCTCGACGGGCTGACGGACATGTTCCACCCGCACGCGCTCTACCGTGACAACACCCGCGTCACGCCGGAGGAGTACCCCGAGGACTACTACTTCACCGACGACATCACCGACGAGGCGATCGCGATGCTGCGCTCGGCCAAGGCGTCGGACCCGTCCCGGCCCGTCTTCCTCTACTTCGCCCACGGCGCCGTGCACGCGCCGCTCAACGCGCGGGCGGAGGAGATCGAACGGCACCGCGGCGCGTACGAAGCCGGCTGGGACCGGATCCGCGCGGAGCGGTTCCGGCGCCAGCGCGAACTCGGCGTCGTCGCGGACGGGACCCGGCTCGCCCCCCGCAACAGTGAGACCGGGGACGACGTCCGCCCGTGGGAGGAGCTGAGCGAGGACCAGAAACAGGTCTTCGCCCGCTACATGGAGGTCTACGCCGCGGTGGTGCAGACCGTGGACGCCTCACTCGGCCGGCTGCGATCCGCGCTGGAGGAGCTCGGCGAGTGGGACGACACCGTGCTGCTGTTCACCTCCGACAACGGCGCCTCCCGCGAGGGCGAGGCACAGGGCAGCACCCAGTACTTCGACGTGCTGCGCCACTACCACGGCGCGGGCGACCTCGACGGCGCGTTCGAGCGGGACCGGCAGGCCATCGACCTGATCGGCGGCCCCCGCTCGCTGCCGCACTACCCGCGTGGATGGGCCACGGCCTCCAACACGCCGTTCCGGCTGTACAAGATCAACACCCATGCGGGCGGCCACACCGTGCCCGCGATCGTCTCGTGGCCGCGGCGGCTCTCGGGGGTCGCCGGGGGCATCCGCCGTCAGTACGTCCACGTCACCGACGTCTTCCCGACGATCCTGGAGCTGACCGGCGCGACCGCGGCCGGACACCGGCACGGCGTCGGCCTCAAGCCCCTGGCCGGGCACGGCTTCGCGCGCTCGCTGGAGGACCCCGACGCCCCGGAGACGCACCGCGAGCAGTACTACGAGATGCAGGGCCACCGCGGCTACTACCGGGACGGCTGGGAGATCGTCACCCGGCACGTTCCGCTCACGCCGTTCGGCGACCACGAGTGGGAGCTGTACGACCTGCGCGCCGACCCAACGGAGACCCGCGACCTGGCCGCGCGGTATCCGGAGCTCGTCGCCGGTCTCGCCGCCCGGTGGGAGCGGGCCGCGTGGGAGAACCAGGTCTTCCCGCTGAACGAGGGCTCCGGGCTCCAGCGGGCGCGGCGCCCGGAGCGGGAGAAGGCCTTCGCCCGGCCGGTACGGCTCGTGCCGGGAACGCCCACGCTGGAGCGCTACCGGTCGCTCATGCTGGTCTACCGGCGCTCGTTCCGCGTCACGGTCGACCTCGACTTCGCGCCCGGCGACCGAGGTGTTCTGTTCGCGCACGGCGGCAAGAGCGGCGGCTACTCGATGTCCGTCGACGGCGACGAGCTGACCTACGTCCACAACCACTCGGCCGAGATGACCGAGCTCGCGCTCGGTGCCGTCACGGCCGGCCGCCAGCGGATCGTGCTGGACGTCACCGCCCTCGAGGGCGGGACCCACGTCGACGTGCGCGTGCTGGTCAGGGGTCAGGTGCGCGGCAAGGCGGACGCGCTGCCGATGCCGATGGGCATGGCCATGTTCCAGGGCATCGACGTCGGCGTCGACCGCGGGTCACCGGTCTCGTGGGCCCGCTTCGACGCCGAGGGCACCTTTCCTTACACCGGCACGCTCCACTCGGTGACCTGGACCCCGGGCGACCCCGCGCCGGGGACCGGGCCGGAGACACTGGCGAAACTGCGGGAGATCGGTATGGCGTTCGAATGACAGGCGTCTGGGACGAGGAGTGCGACGTCCTCGTGGTCGGCTCCGGGGGAGGCGCGCTGACCGGCGCGTACACCGCGGCCCGCGAGGGCCTGCACGTGATCGTGGTCGAGGCGACCGACCGGTTCGGCGGCACGACCGCCTACTCCGGCGGAGGGCTGTGGTTCCCGTGCAACGCCGTGCTGCGGCGGGCCGGCGCGACCGACACGATCGAGGACGCGAAGACCTACTTCCACGCCGTCGTGGGCGACCGGACGCCGCGTGAGCTGCAGGACGCGTTCGTGGACACCGGGGCCCCGCTGGTCGACTACCTCGAGAGCGACGACGCCTTCGCCTTCATGGTCTACCCCTGGCCCGACTACTTCGGCTCCGCGCCGAAGGCGAGTCCGACCGGGCGGCACATCATGCCCGAGCCGCTCGAACCCGCGCGGCTCGGTGCTCTGCGCGACGCGCTCCGGCCACCGCTGGGCACCGACCGCGCCGGGCATCCGCTCCCCGACGTCGTACGCGGCGGGCAGGCGCTCATCGGCCGGCTGCTGCTCGCCCTGACCGAGCGCTCCGCCGACCTGCGGCGGGAGACGGTCTGCGACGAGTTCGTCCGCGACGGCGACACGGTGACGGGAGCGGTCGTCACCGGGCCGGACGGGCGGTACCGGATCCGTGCGCGCCGGGGCGTCCTCGTCGCCTCCGGCGGCTTCGAGCGCAACGCGGAGATGCGGGCGAGGTACGGCGTCCCCGGCGATGCCAGGGACGCGATGGGCCCGGAGGGCAACCTCGGCCGGGCGATCCAGGCCGGGATCGATGCGGGTGCCGCCACCGACCTGATGACGGAGGCCTGGTGGTCGCCGGGCATCACGCACCCGGACGGCACCTCGACCTTCTCCCTGTGGTTCACCGGCGGGATCTTCGTCGACGACGATGGCGAGCGGTTCGTCAACGAGTCCTGGCCCTATGACCGGATCGGCCGGGTGATCATCGAGCGGATGGCGGCGGGTCGGCTGACCCTGCCGTACTGGATGATCTACGACGACCGCGACGGGCCGCGCCCGCCGGTCCGCTCGACCAGCGTCCCGCTGGGCGATACCCGGGCGTACGAGGACGCGGGACTGTGGCTCAGCGCGAACACGCTGGAGGAGCTCGCGGGCAGGATCGGCGTCCCGGCCGGCGCGCTGGCCGAGACGGTGAAGAGGTTCAACGCGTTCGCCGAGGCCGGCGAGGACGAGGACTTCCGGCGCGGCGACGAGCCGTACGACCGGGCGTTCGCCGGAGACGGCGGACCGCTCGTGCCGATCGAGACCGGCCCGTTCCACGCGGCGGCGTTCGGCCTGTCCGACCTCGGCACCAAGGGCGGCCTGCGCACCGACGCGACCGCGCGGGTACTGGACACCTCCGGCCGGGTGATCAAGGGCCTGTACGCCGCGGGCAACTCCATGGCGGCGGTCAGCGGCACCGCGTACCCGGGCGGCGGCAACCCGATCGGGGCGTGCATGGTCTTCGCCCACCTCGCGGCGCTGGACATGGCGGGCCGATGAGAATCGCGGTGGTGACCGGCGCGAGTCGCGGCGCGGGTAAGGGGATCGCGCTCGCCCTCGGCGAGACGGGCGCCACCGTGTACGTGACCGGGCGCACCCGGCGTGAGGGGGACGCGCCGCTTCCCGGCACGGTGTTCGCCACCGCCGAGGAGATCGACCGGCGGGGCGGCACCGGCGTCCCCGTGGTCTGCGACCACGCCGACGACGCCCAGGTCGCCGCGCTGTTCGACCGGGTCGGCGCGACGCACGGGCGGCTGGACGTGCTGGTCAACAACGCCTGCACGATCCCGGACCGGCTGGCGGCCAAGGGGCCGTTCTGGGAGAGGCCGCTCGGCCTTCAGGCCATGTTCGACGTCGGCCTGCGCTCGTCGTACGCCGCGAGTCACCACGCCGCGCCGCTGCTGACCCGCGACCCGGACGCCGGCGGGCTCATCGCGTTCACCTCCTCCTTCGGCGGCGGCTGCTACATGCACGGCCCGGCGTACGGGGCGGTGAAGGCGGGTGTGGACAAGATGGCGCACGACATGGCCGTCGACCTGCGGCCGTTCGGCGTGGCGGTCGTCTCGGTCTGGATGGGCCTGCTCCGCACCGAGCGGACCGAACGGGCGCTCGCGGCGGCGCCCGAGCGTTACGGGGCGCTGTCCACCGAGTCGCCCGAGTTCACCGGGCGGGTCATCGCCGCGCTGGCCCGCCATCCGGACCGGATGAGCTGGAGCGGCCAGACCGTGGTCGGCGCCGAACTGGGGAAGGCGCTCGGCGTCACCGACGTCGACGGCCGGGCCCCGGCGTCGCACCGGCCGCTCCTCGGCGGCCCGATGACCTACAACGACGCGATCGTCGACTGACTCGGACACGGAGAAGGGAACCCGATGGACGTCACGGATCTGATCGAGTGCCGGGCGATCGAGGAGCTGAAGTACCGCTACATGCGCGCGGTGGACACCAAGGACTGGGACCTGCTCGCCGCCACACTCGAACCCGACGTCACCGCCGTGTACGGCGAGCGGCTGTCGTTCTCCAGCGCGGCCGACCTGGTCCGCGTGCTGAGCCGGATGATGGACGAGAACATGATCACGGTCCATCACCTGCACCAGCCCGAGATCGAGATCGACGGCGACACCGCGACCGGCGTCTGGGCGCTCATGGACCGCGTCATCCGCACGAAGGACCGGGTGATGATCGAGGGCGCGTCGATCTACCGCGACCGGTACCGGCGTGACGGCGACGGCGTCTGGCGGATCGCGCGGACCACCTACCGGCGGCTTTATGAGTCGGAGGTCTCGCTCGACGACCTGCCGACGTTCACCGTGCGATGAGACCGGACACGGGGTGGACGGGAGCGGCCCGGCCGCTGTGCGCCGTACTGGCCGGGCTGGTGCTGGCCGGCTGTGGCGGCGCGACCGGCGGCACCGGGAACGGCGCGGTCGACCGGAACGCGGACCTGCGGATCGGGATGCCGGTGCCGCAGTCGCTCGACCCGCGGCAGGCGCCGGAGCCGTCCCAGCTGCTGATCGGGACCTGGCCGGTCTACGACCGGCTGATCCAGGTCGGCCCGCAGGCGCGGTACGAGCCGATGCTCGCCACCAAGTGGGCGTTCTCCGCCGGCGGGAGGACGCTGACGCTCACGCTGCGCCACGGGGTGACGTTCAGCGACGGTACGCGGTTCGACGCGGCCGCGGTCAAGGCGAACCTGGACGCCTCCATGGCGGCCGCCAAGACGGTCGTGCAGCAGAACCTCGCCGACGTCGCCCGCGTCGACGTGAGCGGGAACGACGTGGTGAACCTGCGCCTGAAGGCCCCGAGCACCACGGTGCTCTCGGCGCTGTCGAGCACGCTGGGCGGGGTGATGATCTCGCCGAAGGCGTTGACCGCGAAGGACCTGGCGACACACCCGGTCGGCACCGGCGCCTACGTGATCGACTCGTTCCGGCCCGGACAGCGGGTCGTCTACGAACGGCGTACCGACAAGGGCGGCATCTGGGACACGCGGACCGGCGGCCCGGCCACGATCGAGATCACCACCTATCCCAGCCGCGACGCGGCGAACAACGCCGTCAAGAGCGGGCAGGCCGACATCGTCACCTGGCCCGGTGACAAGAAGCCGATCCAGTCCCTCCTGGACTCCGGGCGACTCCAGGCACGGGCGCTGGACACCGCGCTGAACATGGTGGGCCTGAACCTGAACCGCACGGTCAAGCCGTACGACGACATCAAGGTGCGCCAGGCGATCAACTACGCGATCGACCGGAACGCGATCGTCAAGGCGTTCATGCCCTCGTCGGCGCCGCGCGTCCAGCCGTGGCCCGTCGGCCTGCCCGGGTTCGACCGGGCACGTGAGGCCGACTATCCGTACGACCCGGCCAAGGCGAAGACGCTGCTGGCCGAGGCGGGCTTCCCGAACGGCTTCGACGGCGGCGAGTTCCTGGTCGCGCAGGCGGAGGCGATCCCGCAGGCCGCCGAGGCGGTGCAGGCGGACCTCGCCCGGGTGGGGATCAGGATCAAGTTGCGTACGGTCGACGTGCTCAGCCTGGTCACCCAGTGGGCGCGGTCGAAGGACCCGGGCGAGCTCATGTACATGAGCATGCCCTCGATCGACGCCTATTCCTGGCTGCGGCGGTTGTTCGTCAACCCGACGTGGGTCCCGGCGGGACCCGACCCGCAGATGGCCAGGCTGATCCGCGGCACCGACGACCCGGGCCTGACCGACGCGCAGCGGTCCGCCCGGATCGGCGCGGCCGTCGACCACGCCACCGCGGACGCGCTCTACGCGCCGCTGTGGCAGGGCGTCGGCGGTTACCTCGCCGACGCCAAGGTGAAGGGTCTGGACGCGCTGGCCTCGGTCAACGGCGGCATCGCGGACTTCCGGAACGTCGGGATGACCAGGTGACGGCGCCGGGCGGGACCCACCTGCTCGACGGCCGGGTCGTGCTCGTCTCGGGCGTGGGCCCGGGCCTCGGCCGCTCGCTGGCGGTGCGTTCCGCCCTCGCGGGCGCGGACGTGGTGCTGGCCGCGCGGACCGAGTCGACGCTCCGCGCCGTCGCCGACGAGGTGGAGAAACTGGGCCGCAGGGCGCTGGCGGTTCCCGCCGACATCACCGACGTGGCGTCGTCGGCCGCTCTGGCCGACCGCGCGCTCGACGCGTACGGACACGTGGACGTGCTGCTCAGCAGCGCGTTCGTGCACCCGCCGCAGGAGGAGCTGCTCGACGCGGACCTGGACGCGATGCCCAGGTGGTACGACGTCAACGTCCTCGCGGGGGTGCGGCTCGTGCAGCGGCTGGCACCGGCGCTCATCGCGTCACGCGGAGCGGTGGTCATGGTCAACTCGATGGTGATCCGCAACCGTCTCCCGCGGTTCGGCGCGTACCGGATGACCAAGGCGAGCCTGCTCGCCGCCGCCCGCAGCCTCTCGGTGGAACTCGGGCCGAAGGGCGTACGGGTGAACTCGATCGCACCGGGCTACATCTGGGCGGACCGGGTGCAGGCCTACTTCCGGCGGATCGCGGAGAGCCGCGGGGTGAGCGCGCGGCAGGTGTACGAGGAGGCGGTCGCCGCCGTCGACCTGCGCCGGCTGCCCGAACCCGACGAGATCGCCGACGCCGCGGTGTTCCTGGCCTCCGACATGGCAAGCGCCATCACCGGTCAGTGCCTGGACGTCAACTGCGGCGAGACGCATCACTGAGAGCCGAGCCGACGACCGGAAGGAGAGGGGATGACCGGGACACGCACCTCCGTCGGGACGATCGAGGAACTCCACGAGGTGGCGAGCGCGGTCACGGGCCTGTCCGACTTCGGGGCGGACGACTACCTGGACGGCATGGCCGTCCTGCTCGACGGCTACGCGACCGAGGCGGCGCTGACGGAGCAGGGCCGGGAGTGGATCCGCGCCATGTTCCTCACCGTGCTCCAGGCCCGCCTGTACACGGAGGCGTCCTGGCGGGAACACCCCGAGCACCGGCACGTACGGCCGGAGCGGCCGATCTTCGTGACCGGCCTGCCGCGTACGGGAACGACCGCGCTGCACCGGCTGCTGTGCGCGGACCCGGCCCACCAGGGACTCGAACACTGGCTCACCGAGACTCCGCAGCCACGGCCACCCCGCGACCGCTGGCCGTCGAACCCGGGCTACCAGCGGATACGAGCATGGATCGACGCCCGCTACGCGGGCAACCCGGGGCTCAGGGGCGCGCACTTCATGGCCCCGGACATGGTGGAGGAGTGCTGGCGGATCGAGCGGCAGTCGATGCGGTCGGTCACCTTCGAGAACACGGCGCACCTGCCGACATACTCGCGGTGGCTGGCCGGACAGGACATGACCCCGGTGTACGAACGCCATCGCCGCATCCTGCAGCTCATCGGCCTGCCCGATCGCGAACGTCGCTGGGTGCTCAAGAACCCCGGGCACCTGTTCGCCCTCGACGCGCTGATGACGGCCTATCCCGACGCACTCATCGTCCAGACCCATCGGGAGCCGCACGCGATCCTCGCGTCGGTCAGCAGCCTGAACCAGCAGGCGAGCGCCGGACACTCGACGGTCTTCCACGGCCGGGTGGTGGGCGAGGACTGCCTGGCCCTGTGGGCGCGCGGCGCGGAGACCTTCATGGCCGCAAGGAGACGCCACGATCCGCGGCGGTTCGCCGACGTCCGCTACGACGACTTCGTCCGCGACCCCGTGGCCACCGTCGAGTCGATCTACGACCGGTTCGGACTGGAGCTGACCGGCCGGGCGCGGACGGCCGTCGAAGCGGCCCACGCCGCGAGCCGGGCCGGCGAACGCCGGCCCGCGCACCGCTACCGCATGTCCGACTTCGGCCTCACCGACCAGCAGATCACCGCGCACTTCGCGGCGTACCTCGACGACCTGAGCCGCATGACCGCCCGCTAGGGCCCTAGAAGGACGCGCGGGCGCCGCCGTCGAGGCGGATCTCCGAGCCGTTCCAGTACGAGGCCTCGTCGGAGGCGGCGAAGGCGATGAACCCGGCCATGTCCGCGGCGTCACCGGAGTGCTCCTGGCCCCACGGATGGAGGAGACGGGAGTACCAGTCGCCCGGGTAGTCCTTCACCTGCTCCCAGATCTGCCACATCATCTGCGTCTTCACCCCGGACGGCGAGATCGCGACGACCCGGATCCGCCGGGGCGCGAGCTCGATGGCGAGGGTGAGGGAGAGCGAGACGAGCGCCGCCTTGGAGCCCGCGTACGCGCCCATGGACGGCACCGCCTGGGTGGCGGAGACCGAGGAGACGTTGATCACCGAGCTGCCGCCGCCGGTGGGCACGTGCGGCAGGGCCGCGGAGATGAGGCGCATCGGGCCGAAGAAGTTGATCTGGGTGATGGCGCGCACCCGATCCATGTCGAGGTCGTCGATCGGGGTCTTCAGGGTGACACCGGCGATGTTGCACACGACGTCGATCCGCCCGTCCAGGCGCTCGGCCGCGGCGTGCACCCCCTCGATGATCGCGTCGTCGTCGGCCAGGTCGACGAGGTGGAAGGCGAACCGTCCGGGGTCCTCGACCAGGGTCGAGGTCTCCTTCAGGCCCTCCACGTTACGCGCCAGGCCGAACACGGTGGCCCCCTCGGCGACGAACCGCACGGCGGTCGCCTGACCGATGCCCGCGGACGCGCCGGTGATCAGAACGTTCTTGCCCTCGAACCGGTTCATGACGCACTCCGTCCGTGCGGGCCCCCGCTGTGTGGAGAGCCGACGCTACGGGGCGCGTACGGTGACCGGGCGGTCCGTCCCGATCAGCGGGACCACGACGCGCCTGGTGTCGTATCCGGGTCCCGGGCGCCATCCCGGCCACTGAGATCGCGGGGCCGCGATCCGTCCGGGCCGAATTATCGTGCGGCGATCAGGTCAGACGCCTTCGAACCGACGCGCGGAGGGCGGCGTGGCCGGTACCCGGAACGGGAAACCCGGGCTACTCGAGCGCCATCCCGCCCCCATCGAGGTGCGCTGGCCGGAGAGGCACTGCCATGGGAGAGACGCTACGAATCAAGGACCTCCGCGACCCGGTGCTGACCGAGGCACAGCAGGGTTTCCTGACGTTCGCGGAGCAGAATCCGGTGAAGCTCACCGTCGAGGCCGTGCTCGCCGCCGCGGCCGACGCGACCGGGCTGGACGACTTCGGCCCGGAGGACTTCAAGGAGCGCCTGGCGGTCTGGATCGAGGAGATCGACGGCGACCCGAACCGCACCGAGTACAGCCGGATGCTGCTGTTCACCCTGTGCGTGAAGTACGCCAGTGGCCGGCTGCGGATGTGGGACGTGCTGACGAGGCATCCGGAGATCCACGACATCGAGATCCGGCGCCCGGTCGTCGTCACCGGCCTTCCGCGGACCGGCACGACCAACCTGGTGAACATGCTCGCGTCGGACACGCGGTTCCGCTCCATGCCGCTGTGGGAGACCGACGAGCCGGTCCCGGTCCCCGGCGAAGGTCCCGGCATCGACGGGGTCGATCCGCGCTTCAAACGCTGTGAGCAGGCCTGGGAGATCCACCGGGCCACCAACCCCTTCCTCGCCGCCTGGCACCCGATGAACCCGGACCACATCGACGAGGACATGGCGTTGATGCAGCTGGACTTCTCCAGCTACTACCTCGAGTCCCTCATGCAGATGGCGCCGAAGTGGCGCGACTACTACCTGGCGCACGACCAGACCCCGCACTACGAGTGGCTCAGGACCGCGCTGAAGGTGCTCACCTGGTACCGCGGCCCGCGGCAGTGGGTGCTCAAGTGCCCGCAGCACCTGGAGAACCTCGGGCCGCTGATGTCGGTGTTCCCCGACGCCACCGTGGTGGTCACCCACCGTGACCCCGTGGGCGTCGTTCAGTCGTTCGCCACGATGCTGGCCTTCATGGGACGGATGGGGTTCCGCGAGCCGGACGTGGACGCCGTCTTCGAGTACTGGAGCGAGCTGGCACAGCGCTTCTGGCGTGCCGGGATCCGCGACGCGCACCTGGTACCGGCCGACCGGCGGGTCGACGTCTTCTTCGACGCGTACATGGCCGACCCGATGGGCACGGTCGCCGGGGTCTACGAACGCGCCGGGATCGAGTTCACCGACGAGGCGCGCGCCCAGATCCAGGCCTACGTGGACGCCCACCCGCGCGACAAGCACGGCAGCATCGCGTACGACATCCGTGCGGACTTCGGCGTGACTCCCGAGCAGGTGCGCGAGAAGTTCCAGTTCTACCTCGACGTGTATCCCGTCAAGCCCGAGGTGATGTGACGCGATGGGAACCGTCCAGGCCGAGTACCGCCTGAGCCAGCTCGACCATCTGGAGGCGGAGTCGATCCACATCTTCCGCGAGGTCGCGGCGGAGTTCGAGCGGCCGGTCCTGATGTTCTCCGGGGGCAAGGACTCGATCGTCATGCTGCGCCTGGCCGAGAAGGCGTTCTTCCCGGCGAAGCTGCCGTTCCCGGTCCTGCAGGTGGACACCGGCCTGGACTTTCCCGAGGTGCTGGAGGCGCGCGACAACTGGGTCAGCCGTCTGGGGGTCCGGCTGGTGGTGGCCAGTGTGGAGGAGGCGATCAGGAACGGCGTCGTCGTCGACGACGGCCGGACGACCCGCAACCGGCTGCAGATCGGCACGCTGCTGGCCGCGATCGAGGAGAACGGCTTCACCGCGGCGTTCGGCGGCGGCCGGCGTGACGAGGACCGGGCCCGCGCCAAGGAGCGGATCTACTCCCACCGAGACGAGTTCGGCCAGTGGGACCCGAAGATGCAGCGCCCGGAGCTGTGGAACCTGTACAACGGCCGGATCCGCGGGGGCGAGCACATGCGGATCTTCCCGCTGAGCAACTGGACCGAGCTGGACATCTGGCACTACATCCGGCAGGAGCGGATCGAGGTCCCGTCGATCTACTACGCCCATCGCCGTGAGGTGATCGAGCGGGACGGGATGCTGCTGTCGGTGTCCGGCGCGGTCCGGCCCCGTCCGGGGGAGGAGCCGCGGACCCGCCGGGTGCGGTTCCGCACGGTGGGGGACATGACCCTGACCGGGTGCGTGGAGTCGGACGCGGACACGGTGCAAAAGATCATCGAGGAGCTCTCCGTGGTCCGGGTGACCGAGCGTGGCGCGACCCGAGCGGACGACCGGTTCAGCGAGGCCGCCATGGAGGACCGGAAGAAAGAGGGCTACTTCTGATGGATCTGCTGCGCCTGGCGACCGCCGGGTCCGTCGACGACGGGAAGTCGACGCTGATCGGGCGGCTGCTCCTGGACTCGAAGGCGATCTTCGAGGACCAGTACGAGGCGATCGAGACGACGAGCGCCTCGAAGGGCTACGACTACACCGACCTGGCCCTGCTCACCGACGGGCTCCGCTCGGAGCGGGAGCAGGGGATCACCATCGACGTGGCCTATCGGTACTTCGCGACCCCCAAGCGCAAGTTCATCATCGCGGACACTCCCGGGCACGTGCAGTACACCCGGAACATGGTCACCGGCGCATCGACCGCCGACCTGGGGCTGATCCTGGTCGACGCACGTCAGGGGCTGACCGAGCAGTCGCGGCGTCACGCGGTGCTGGTCTCCCTGCTCCGGGTGCCGCACCTGGTGCTCGCGGTGAACAAGATGGATCTGGTCGGCCATGACCCGGACGTGTTCGAGCGGATCAACGACGCGTTCACCGCGTTCGCCACCAGGCTGAACATCCCGGACCTGCAGGTCATCCCGATCTCCGCGCTGCACGGCGACAACGTCGTGTCCCGGAGCGAGCACATGCCCTGGTACGAGGGCCCCTCGCTGATGCATCACCTCGAACACGTCCACGTCGCCTCCGACCGTGACCTGGTCGCGGCGAGGCTCCCGGTGCAGTACGTCATCCGCCCCAAGTCCGACGACTTCCACGACTACCGCGGGTACGCCGGCCAGGTCGCCGGAGGCGTACTGCGGCCGGGCGACGAGGTGGTGGTGCTGCCCAGCGGCATGACGTCGAGGATCGCCTCCATCGACCTGTTCGACCACGAGATCCCGGAGGCGTTCCCCCCGATGTCGGTCACCGTGCGCCTCGAGGACGACGTGGACGTCTCGCGGGGCGACATGATCGCCCGCGTCGGCAACGCGCCCCGGCCGAGCCAGGACATCGACGCGATGGTCTGCTGGATGACCGCCGAGCCGCTGCGCCTTGACCGGCGGCTCGTGATCAAGCACACGACCCGGACCGGGCGGGCGCTGGTCAAGGACATCCGGTACCGCCTCGACGTCAACACTCTGCACCGTGACCAGGACACCTCCGAGCTCGGCCTCAACGAGATCGGCCGCGTCCGGCTGCGCGTCACCGTCCCGCTGCTGTGCGATCCGTACTCAAGGAACCGCGCCACCGGCTCCTTCATCCTCATCGACGAGGTCACGGGGGTCACCGTCGGCGCCGGCATGATCAACGACGCGGAGTAGGAGGCGCCATGGGCAGGCTCGACGGGAAGGTCGCCCTGGTCACCGGTGGGGCGCGGGGCATGGGCGCCTCGCACGTGCGCACGTTCCTGGGCGAGGGCGCGAAGGTGGTCTTCGGCGACGTTCGGCGGGACGAGGGCCGGTCGCTGGAGAAGGAGCTCGGCGACGACTGCCGGTTCGTCGCCCACGACGTCACCGCGGAGGAGGGCTGGTCCTCGATCGTCGAGCGCGCGACGGCCACGTTCGGCGGGCTCGACATCCTGGTCAACAACGCGGGCGTCCTCGGGTTCGGACCGGTCGCCGACATGACCGTGGCCGACTTCCGCAAGTTCCTGGAGGTCAACCTCGTCTCCCAGTGGCTCGGGATCAAACACGCCGGACCGGTGATGAGCGAGGGCGGCTCGATCGTCAACATCTCCTCGGTCAACGGCCTGGTCGGCGCCGCCGGGCTGACCGGTTACAGCGCCAGCAAGGCCGGCGTACGCGGCCTCACCAGGTCCGCCGCCCTCGAACTGGCGCCCAGGAGGATCCGCGTGAACTCCGTGCACCCCGGAGGAGTCGCGACGCCCATGGTCGGCCGGAACGCCGACGACCTGGAGGACCGGGCCGGCGGGGTGATGTCCGGTCTGCCCATCCCGCGGTACGCCAGTCCGCAGGAGATCAGCAACATGGTGCTGTTCCTGGCGAGTGACGAATCGAGCTACTGCACCGGCGCGGAGTTCGTGGTGGACGGCGGGATGACGGCCGGGGCCGGGTTCTGAGCGTCTTCAGTCCGTCGCGAGTACGCAGTGCGTGCCGCCCGCGAAGATGGTCGGCACGCACTTGTTGCAGTGGATGCACAGGGACCGGTGGGACGGGTCCGTCTGGATCCTGTTCACCAGGTCGGGCTCGCGCAGCAGGGCGCGGCCCATGGCCACGAACTGGAACCCCTCATCCATCGCCGTGTCCATGTGCGCCTTCTCGGTGATGCCGCCGAGGAGGATCAGCGGCAGGCCGACCGCCGCCCGGATCTGACGCGCGGCGTCCAGCATGTACAGCGGCCGGTACTCGTACGACCTGAGCTTCAGCCGGCCGCCGAGCCGCACCATCAGCCTGCGCGGCTGGGGCATCGCGGCGGCGAACTCCCTGATCGGAGGCTCGCCCCGGAACATGTACATGGTGTTGCCCGGCGAGCTGCCCATGGTCAGTTCGAGGGCGTCGAGGTGACCGTCGGCCTCCAGCCACCGGGCGACCTGGACCGCCTCGTCGATCCAGAAGCCACCGCGCACGCCGTCGTCCATGGTGAGCTTGGCGATGACGGCGATCCGGTCCTTCGCGCGCTCGCGCACCGTACGCGTGATCTCGCGGGCGAAGCGCGCGCGGTTCTCCAGCGAGCCGCCGTACTCATCGTCACGCCGGTTGAGGTGCGGACTGAGGAACGAGCTGGGTAGATAGTCGTGACCGAGATGGACCTCGACCGCGTCGAAGCCGGAGTCGACGGCGACGTCGGTCGCGTCACCGAAGGCCGCCACGACGCGCCTCAGGTCGGCCTTCGTCGCCATCCTGCAGGAGCGCAGGTTCTGCGGGTCGAACCGCTTGACCGGCCCGAGCGCCGGTAGCCCGGTCGACTTCGCGTTGGCGACCACGCCGGCGTGGCCGATCTGCACGGAGGCGGCCGCGCCCTCGGCGTGCACGGCCTCCGTCAGCCGCCGGAGCCCGGGCACGGCCTCGCGCCCCATCTGGATCATGGGCGCGAACTGCCGGCCGTCCGCCGTGACCGCGCAGAACGCCAGCGTGGTCATCCCGACCCCGCCGGCGGCGAACCGGCGGTGGAAGCCGATGAGGTCGTCGGTGACCAGGCCGCGCGGCGCCCGCCCTTCGAAGGTCGCCGACTTGATGATCCGGTTGCGCAGGGACACCGGCCCCAGCGCGGCCGGGGAGAGGATTCCTGGACTGCCCGACTGCGGCACGGTCGTCTCCCATCGACGGGTCGCGGACCGGAACGACCCTAGGCGCGCGGCACCGCCGGCGCGGAAGACGTCCCGATCAGCAGGACACCCCTCACATGAGGGTGTCGTCGTCGAGCAGGCCGAGGATCCGCTCCATCATCCCGTCCGACCACACCGTCGAGGGCATGTCGTCAGGCGACGTCTCCGGGAACAGCCGCCGGGAGATGCGCTTGGCGACGTCGAGCACCAACGGGGCGTAGCGCTCCAGCGGATCGCCGCCGGTCTCGCCGGACAGCGAGATCCCCGCGACCACGCCCTCGGGCCCACGGACCGCCGCGGCGACGCTCGATATGCCCGCGACGTACTCGTCGCGCTCGAAGGCCAGTCCGTGCCGGCTCCGGATGCGGCGCAGCTCCTGGTGCATCACCAGCAGGTCGGTGATGGTGTTGTGCGTGCGCGCCTTCATGCCTCCTTCGAGGAGAGTGTCGGCCTCCTCTGGCGGCAGCCAGGCGAGCATCGCCTTGCCGAGGCCGACGGCGTGCGCGGGGGAACGTCCGCCCACGCGGGAGGGCAGCGCCGCCGCGCCGATCCCGCCGATCTTGTCGAGGTAGACCACGTCCGCGAAGTCCAGGATGCCCAGCTGGGCGACCTTCCCGGTACGGGCGTGCAACTGCTCCAAGAGAGGCACCGCGACGGCCCGGATCTCCGCGTGGTCGCTGACCAGGCCGCCGAGCTGCAACGCGCGCCGCCCCAGCGCGTAGCCGCCCTCCGTGTGTCTCAGCCAGCCCAGCCGCACGAGCTGCTCCAGGATCCGGTGCGAGGTCGACCGCGGCAGCCCGGTGTGCGCGGCGATCTCGTCCAGGCGCAGACTGACGGAACGGTCGTCGAACGCCTCCATGATCAGCGTCATCCGCTCGATCATCGACGGCGGGGCCGTGGCCCTTCCCGAAGTGTCGCTGGTCATTTTCGGGTGCACCTCCAGTCGGCCGGACCTGACGGGGAGTGTGATCGCTCTCAGACCAGGATCAAGCTGTCGTCCACGCCGAGACCGTAAGCCCACCGGCCGTACAGCGACATCCCCTGCTCGGCGTCGTTGACGACGTGCGCCGCGCCGGTGTGCACGTCCCGCCAGGCGCGTTCGATCGGGTTCCCGGCCTGTGCGCCGTGCCCACCGGCGGCCTTGAACAGCAGGTCGACGGCGTCGACCGCCCGTTCGGCGCTCCGGACCTGGTCACGGCGCGCGCGCAGCCGGAGCTCGATGGGGATCGGCTCGTTACGGACGGCGTGTTCCATCTGCTCACGCAGGTCACGCTCCAGTTGGAGGATGGACGCGTCGATCTCACTGGCTCCCCGTGCCACCGCCACCGGCCCGAACTCCTCACCGGCCCACTTCCGCCCGCCGTGACTGAGTTTGCTCCGCCGGCGCATCCGGGCCAGGTGGTACGCGTAGGCGCCCTCGGCCGCGCCCAGCAGCGGCGCGGTGATGGCCGTGCTGTGGATGGAGGCGAACGGGACGCGGTAGAGCACCGGGGCGCCGGGAGCGCGCTGCTCCTTGGCGATCCGCCGCCTGCCCTCGGCCCCGTAGATCCGGTGCGGCGGCACGAAGGCGTCCCTGACCAGCACGTCCCGGCTGCCGGTGCCGCGGAGGCCGACGACGTTCCAGCCGTCCTTGAGCACGTAGTCCGAACGCGGCACCACGACCGCCGTGTAGTCGACGGGGTCGCCGCTCGGCCCGATCATGAGGGTCCCGAGCACGATCCACTCGCAGTGCTCCGCGCCCGGCGCGGAGCGCCACGCGCCGTTCAGCCGGTAGCCGCCCTCGACCGGGACCAGACGACCCGTCGGTGCGTAGGAGGAGGACACCAGCACGTCCCGGTCGGCTCCCCAGACGTCCTCGCCCGTCCGCGGTTCGAGCAGCGCCACGTGCCAGGGCGTGATACCGAGAAGCGACGCGACCCAGCCCGTCGACGGGCACGCGGAGGCGAGCCACCGTATGGCCGTGAAGTAGTCGACCGGGTCGCTCTCGCCTCCGCCGTACCGCGTGGGGCGCAACATGCCGAACAGGCCGGCCTCGATGAGCGCGGCGACCGTCTCCTCCGGCACCCGGCGTTCGGACTCGGTGCGAGACGCGCGCTCCCGGATGGTCGGCAGCAGCTCACGAACGGACTCGAGAACGTCCTTGGCCACTCTGCGCTCCCTCCGGGGAGGTGAACTCCGTCCCTGTCCGTGGAGAGGGATCTTCAGCGTAATCCGGGCCTGCGGACACGTCGATGCGCCGAGGTCTCGCTCATCGGGATGTCCGCCTTCTCGCGGGACGGGAGATGGTTACGTTCCAGCCATCATGAGCGCGCACTGGGACCGTGAGGTCGACTTCCTCGTCGTGGGCAGCGGCGGTGGCGGCATGACCGCCGCCCTGGTGGCGGCGGACGCGGGCCTCGACACTCTGGTCATCGAGAAGAGCCGGCACTTCGGCGGGACGACGGGGATCTCCGGCGGCGGCATCTGGGTGCCCGACAACCCGACCCTGAGGCGCAGCGGACAGGGCGGCGACCGGGACGCGGCCCGTACCTACCTGCGCCTGATCACCGCGGGCCGGGTCCCGGACGCGCGGATCGACGCCTTCGTCGACCACGGCCCGGCGGCGATGGAGTTCCTGGAGAAGAGCCGCTGGATGCGGTTCTTCTGGGTGAAGGGCTACGCCGACTACCACCCCGAGGTCGAGGGAGGGCGCGCCTTGGGCCGTTCGATCGAGGCCCGGCCGTTCGACACCCGCAGGCTGGGTGAGGACGAGGCGTTCCTGCGGCCGAACGGCATGAAGGGCCCGCTGGGCCTGTGGGTGACGGCCAAGGATTACCACGACCTCGCGATGGCCAAGCGGACCTGGCGGGGACGCCGCGCCTCGCTGGTCGCGGCGTGGCGGGTCTCCTCGAACCTCGTCCGGCGCCGGCACATGGCGACGACCGGGCGCGCGCTCGTCGCCCGGCTGCGTCTCGCGCTGCGGGACGCCGGCGTCCCACTGTGGCTGGAGACGCCGATGACCGAGCTGGTCACCGGGGAGAACGGTGCGGTCGGCGGTGTCGTGGCCGAGCACGAGGGCCGCACGGTGCGGATCCGCGCGCGGCGCGGGGTGCTCCTGGCGACCGGCGGCTTCGAGCACAACGCCGGGATGCGCCGGCGGTACCTGCCCGAGGGCGGCCGGCCGGACCACAGCGGCGGCGTGCCGGAGAACCTCGGGGACGGGATCGAGGCCGGCCGACGGATCGGCGCGGCGGTCGACCTCATGGACGACGCCTGGTGGATGCCGTCGGTGCGGCATCCCACGGGCGCCGTGATCCCGCTGGTGTCGGAGCGTTCGATCCCGCCGTCGCTGATCGTTTCGGGGCGGACCGGGCGGCGGTTCACCAACGAGTCGGCGCCGTACGTGAACTTCGTGCACGACCAGCTCGCGGGCGGGCATGTCCCGCTCTGGTTCGTGATGGACGCCAAGGCACGCGCGCGCTACCCGTTCGCCCAGGTCCTGCCCGGCGCGGAGATCCCGCGGGCCTTCTACGACGCGGGCACCGCGCACCGCGCCGGCACGCTCGCCGAGCTCGCCGGCCGGATCGGCGTCCCCGCCGACGCGCTGGCGGCGACCGTCGAGCGCTTCAACGGGTTCGCCCGCGCCGGTAAGGACGCCGACTTCGGCCGTGGCGACAGCGCCTACGACCGGTACTACGGCGACCCGACGCTGCCGAACCCCACCCTGGACGTGATCGAGAAGGCTCCGTTCCACGCGATCCGGGTCGAGGCCGGAGATCTGGGCACCAAGGGCGGGCTGGCCTGCGACGAGCGGTCCCGTGTCCTGCGTGCCGACGGCTCCGTGATCGAGGGCCTGTACGCGACCGGCAACACCTCGGCCTCGGTCATGGGCCACGACTATCCGGGTCCGGGCGGCACGATCGGCCCGTCCATCGTGTTCGGCTACGTCGCGGCCCGGCACGCCGCCGAGAGGGCGGCGGCCCCCGCCGGTTCCGCCGAGCGGATCGGGTAGGCGGCGCGGGAGGCATGAACCGACAGCGCTCCTACCGCCTCCGGGTCGTCGAGGTGATCCGCGAGACCGCGGACGCCCACTCGATCGTGCTCGAACCGGATGAGGCCGACGCGGGCCGCTTCGACCACCGTCCCGGCCAGTACCTCACGTTCAACGTCCCCACGGAGCGGGAGGGCGGCGCGGCCCGCTGCTACTCGCTGTCGAGCTCCCCGCTGCTCGGCGAGCGGCTCAAGGTCACGGTCAAGCGCACCGCCGACGGCTACGGCTCCAACTGGATCTGCGACAACCTGCGCGAAGGCGACGAGATCGAGACGCTGCGGCCGGCGGGCACGTTCACGCCGCGCACGCTGGACGCCGACTTCCTGCTGTTCGCCGGCGGCAGCGGGATCACCCCGCTGATGTCGATCCTGAAGTCCGCGCTGCACGCGGGCCGGGGGAGGGTGGCGCTCGTGTACGCCAACCGCGACGAGCGGTCGGTGATCTTCCGCGACGAGCTCGTGGCCCTGGAGAAGCAGTACGCCGGCCGCCTGCACGTCGTCCACCTGCTGGAGTCGGTGCAGGGCATCCCGCGGGTGGAGACGCTCGCCGAACTGGCCCGTCCGTACGCCGCGCGGGACGTGTTCGTCTGCGGCCCGGCGCCGTTCATGGACGCGGTCGGCGAGGGCGTCGCCGCGGTCGGGGTGCCGGCCGGCCGGACGCACTACGAGAGGTTCTCGTCGCTGGCCGAGGACCCGTTCACGGAACCGGCCGTCGTGCTCGACACCGAGGCGGAGGCGGCCGGCACCGTCGAGGTGGAGCTGGACGGCGAGACCACGACTCTGGCCTGGCCGACGGCGAACAGGATGCTCGACGTCTTCCTCGCCGCCGGCCTCGACGCGCCGTACTCCTGCCGCGAGGGCAGGTGCAGCGCCTGCGCCTGCGTCCTGCTCGACGGGGAGGTCGAGCTGGAGCACAACGAGGTGCTGGAAAAGGAGGACATCGCCGACGGCATCGTGCTGGCGTGCCAGGCGGTCCCTCGCAGCGAGCGGGTCCGGGTGACCTATGACCAGTAGAGGACGGACATGAGCAACCACGTACTCGACACGGTGATGGAGTCGGCCGAGCGGATCGCGGCGCTGGGACCGGCGAACGAGGAGCTCGGCCGGCTGGACGACCGTGCGGTCAAGGTCATGCGGGAGGCCGGGGTCATCCGGCTGCTGCAGCCGAAGACGTACGGCGGGTTCGAGGCGCATCCGCGGGAGTTCGCCGAGACGGTCATGAAGATCGCCGCCCTGGACGGTTCCACCGGCTGGGTGGCCGGGGTCGTCGGGGTGCACCCGTGGGAGATGGCGATGGCCGACGGGCGCGTGCAGGACGAGGTGTGGGGCGAGGACCCGGACACGTGGATCGCGTCGCCGTACGCACCCATGGGCGTGCTGCGTCCGGTCGACGGCGGGTACGTCTTCAACGGCCGCTGGCAGTTCTCCTCCGGGACGGACCACTGCCGCTGGATCTTCCTCGGCGGCATGCTCGGCGACGCGGAGGGCAAGGCGATCATGCCGCCCACGCAGTTCCACGTGATCCTGCCCCGGTCTTCCTACGAGATCGTCGACGACTCGTGGGACGTGGTCGGCCTCAAGGGGACGGGCAGCAAGGACATCGTCGTCACGGACGCGTTCGTCCCGGACTACCGGGTGCTGCCGTTCGCCAAGGTCTCCGACGGATCGGCGGCACGCGAGGCCGGGCTGACCAACACCCTCTACCACGTGCCGTTCTCCCAGGCGTTCCCGCTCGGCATCACCGCGGCCGTGATCGGCACCGCCGAGGGCGCGCTGGCGCACCACCTCGCGTACCAGAGGAACCGGACCCAGATCACCGGCACGAAGATCAAGGACGACCCGCACGTTCTCTACGCCGTCAGCGAGGCGAGCGCCGAGATCTCGGCCTCACGTACGGCACTGATCGACAACATCTGCCGGTTCTACGACCAGGCGGAGGCCGGGCGGCGGTCGACGTTCGAAGAGCGCGCGGCGGGCCGGCGGGTCCAGGTCCAGGCGGCGTGGCGGGCGGTGCGCGCGGTCGATGAGATCGTCGGCCGCTCCGGCGGGAACGGGATGCGGATGAGCAGCCCGATCCAGCGGTTCTGGCGGGACGCGCACATGGGCCTGGTGCACGCGATCCACGTCCCCGGGGCGGTCTTCCACGCCTCGGCGCTGACGAACCTCGGCGTGGAGCCGCCGATGGGCCCGATGCGCTCGATGATCTGAACACTTCCCACGGAAGGGACGACGCGATGACAGAACTTCGTGGACTCGGCTACCTCAGGGTGCAGACGAGCGATGTCGCGCGGTGGCGTGAGCTGGCCGTCGACGCGCTGGGCTTCGGCGAGGGCGCCGGACCGGTGCCCGGTGGCCTGTATCTGCGGATGGACGAGCGGTTCGCGCGGGTGATCGTGCTGCCCGGCGAGGCCGACCACGTGCTGTCGGTGGGCTGGGAGGTACGCGACCAGTTCGCCCTCGCCGCCGTCGGCGCCGCCGTCGAGGCGGCCGGTGTGGCGGTGAAACCGCTGTCCGCCGGCGAGTGCGAGGACCGGCGGGTCGAGCAGGCGATCACCTTCACCGACCCCGCGGGCGTGCCCGTCGAGGTCTTCTTCGGCCCGTTGCTCGACCACTCTCCGCTGGTCACCTCGCTGGGCCAGCGGTTCGTCACCGGCGCGCAGGGTCTGGGGCACGTCGTGCTGCCGACCACGGCGATGGAGGAGACGGTGACCTTCTACACCGAGGTCCTGGGCTTCCGTCCGCGCGGCGCCATGAGGCTGGGCCCCGCCGGACCGGCACGGATCCGGTTCATGGGGATCAACCGGCGTCACCACAGCCTGGCGATCTGCCCGGCGCCGCACGGCGGTGCGCCCGGCCTGATCCACATGATGGTGGAGGTGGACTCACTCGACGCCGTGGGCCGCGCCCTGGACCGGATCGGCAAGGCCGGGTTCGCCCTCTCCTCGACGCTCGGGCGGCACACGAACGACAAGATGATCTCGTTCTACGTGCGTGCTCCCGGTGGGTGGGACATCGAGTACGGCACCGACGGCATGCTGGTGGACGAGACCTCCTACACGGCGGAGGAGATCAGCGCCGACTCCTACTGGGGCCACGACTGGTCCGGCTCGGAGCCCCTCGCCGCCTTCACCCCGCCCGCGGAGTGATCGCCGTCAGAGCCGGACGACCCTGGTCGCGGGCAGCGGGTGACTCTTGGCGCCCACCCAGCGCAGCAGGGCCGTGCCCTCGGAGTGGAAGCCGGTGGAGATCCAGTTTCCATAGCCGGGATCCGTCGCCGAGACCACGATGGTGAGCGTGCCGTCGTCGTTCAGCCGCCCGGTGTGGTTGTTGACGTAGGTGTTCATCCGGTCGTGGTCCAGGGATTCCATCCACCGGTTCTGCAGCACGAAGTTCCAGTACTCGCAGTCGGGCACCTCGGTCTCGATGACCCACGCCTCGTCCTCGGCGAGCCTCCAGTAGCCGTGCAGGTAGAAGATGGCTGGGTCGCCGCCGGCCGCCTGGAACCCCTCCTGCCCCCAGTCCGGGAGCTCGTTGGGCCGGCTCATGAACCGCCGGGTCCAGCCGGCGAACGTCGTCGCGGTGCCCCGGACGAACCGGGTCGTCGTCCGCAGCTGGTCGCGGAACCGGTCGGGGTCGAGCGGCTCGGGCTCCGGCACCGGGCCGATCAGCTCGATGCCGACCTCGGCGGGGATCTCGGACGCGCGGTCCTGAAAGGACTGCCGACCGGTGATGTTCGTGGTCTCCTCGGTGAGGGGCAGCCAGTCTCCGGACTCGGGCCGGTCGACGCTCGCGATGAAGCTGAACCGGCCGTCGGCGTCGACCGTCAGGTCGTCGCCGTGCAGCTCGCCGGTGGAGACCATCGTGCCGTCGACGTGGTAGCGGTTGGCCTTCGAGCCGAAGGTCAGCAGCGGCACCGTGCCGCGGGTTCCGCTGATCCGGTAGCGGTACCGGCCGGAGATGTTGGCCCGCATGTAGATGTTGTCGGGGTTGTCCGCGCCGATCTTGCACTTGAGGTGCGGGTCGAGGGCGTTGGTGAACTGCGGCCACCGCGGATCGGCGTACTCGATCGCGTTGATCGAGGCGTAGCGGAGCAGGCGGATGAGGTACCGGACGCCTTCGGCCTGGTCCAGCGGCGTCCGCGGCGCCGACTCCGCCATCAAGGCGTGCCCGGCCTCCCGCAGGTCGTCGCAGAACTCGTCCCACACCCGGTTCGCGTCCATCCGAAGCCTCCCGCTCGTCGTCGCCCGGATCGTACGGGCGGCGGGGCGCCGGAGAACGGCGTGGTCCCGCTGGCCAGGACATCCCGTTCAGCGGGATCGGCGCCCGCGCGGGGCCGGCGGATTCCTAGCGTTGGCGGCATGGGTCGTCGGGTGGTCGTGACGGGAGCGGCATCGGGCATCGGCGCGGCGACGGCCGGCCTGCTCCGCCGGCGAGGCGACGAGGTCATCGGCGTCGACCTGCACGACGCCGAGGTGGTGGCCGACCTGTCCACGCCTGAGGGC
This sequence comes from Actinoallomurus oryzae, assembly GCF_039541955.1. Taxonomy (NCBI): domain Bacteria; kingdom Bacillati; phylum Actinomycetota; class Actinomycetes; order Streptosporangiales; family Thermomonosporaceae; genus Actinoallomurus; species Actinoallomurus oryzae. The sequence continues at coordinate 92,708 of NZ_BAABHF010000034.1, forward strand.
CGGCAGGCGGCGGCCACCGCCGCGCTGCGCGCCGCCGGAGGCGTGGTGGACGCCGTAGCGGCCTGCGCGGGGACCGCCGCGCCGACCGAGGCCTCCATCCGGGTCAACTACTTCGGCGTGGTCGAATTCCTCGACGCGCTGCGGCCGGGCCTGGCGCGCGCCGCCGCGCCACGCGCCGCGGTGGTCTCCTCGATCTCGGCGACGCAGCCGCACGACGCCGGCGTGGTCGCGGCCTGTGCCGGCCGGGACGAGGAACGCGCCCTCGAGCTCGCCCGGAAGACCGTCGCCGACGGGCACGGTCAGTGGCTCTACGCGTCCTCGAAGCTGGCCCTGGCCCGGTGGGTCCGCCGTACCTGTGTCACACCCGAGTGGGCCGGCGCGGGCATCCCGCTCAACGCCGTCGCCCCCGGTGTCGTGGTCACCCCCATGATCGAACCCCTTCTCGCCACCGCCGAGGGCCGGGAGCTGATGGACCGGGCCGTCCCGATGCCACTGCACGGGCACGCGCCTCCGGAGGCGATCGCGCACGCGCTGATCTGGCTGCTCGGCCCGGAGAACACGCACCTGACCGGACAGGTGGTCTTCGTCGACGGCGGCGCGGACGCCACCCTGCGTGGAGAGGAGATCTTCTGATGCCCGGAGACCGGATGAAGTGGGCGCTGTCCGGCGCGATGATCGACGCCGGGGAACTCCTGGACCTCGCGCGGGCGGCCGAGGAGGCGGGTTTCGACAGCGTCGGCATGCCCGACTCGGTGTTCTATCCCGAACACGTGTCGGCGGACTACCCCTACACCCCGGACGGCCGGAGGATGTGGACGGGCGACGTTCCGATGCCGGACCCGTTCATCGCGATCGCCGCGATGGCGGCGGTCACCGAACGTCTGCGGTTCACGACCAACGTGGTCAAGCTGCCGCTGCGGGACCCGCTGCTGACCGCCAAGCAGGTCGCGACGCTGGCGGTGATGGCGGGCAACCGGTTCGGTCTCGGCGTGGGGCTGTCCTGGATCCCCGAGGAGTTCACCTTCACCCGGACCGAGATGCGCACCCGCGGCCGGCGCACCGACGAGGCCATCGAGATCATCAAGGCGGTGTGCGCCGGCCGGGGCCCCGAGTGGGTGGAGTACCACGGTGAGCACTACGACTTCGACCGCCTGATGATCAGTCCTGCTCCGGATCGGCCGGTGCCCGTGTACGTCGGTGGGCACAGCGCGGCGGGGCTGCGGCGCGCCGCACGGGTCGGCGACGGCTGGATCTCGGTCAACACGACCACGGAGCAACTGGTCGCCACGATCGCTCGCCTCGGCGGCCTGCGCGCGGAGTACGGCACGTCCGACCGGCCGTTCGAGATCGACATCTCGCCGACCGACGTACACGACCTCGACGGCTACCGCGAGCTGGAGAAGGCGGGCGCCACCACGTGCCGCGTGGTGCCGTGGCGGATGTACGACGCGGAGCCCACCGCGCAGGGGCGGCTGGCGTCCGTGCGCCGCTTCGGCGAGGAGGTCATCGGCCGCTGCTGATCAGCCCCAGTGGTCGCCCCAGCCCCACAGGCCGGGTGCCGGGGCGGTCGGCTCGCCGATGCCGAACTCGCCGCGGAAGAAGATCATCGGTCGCGGCCTGTCGGCGGGCAGGTCGACGGCGAGGACCCTGCCGATCACGACATCGTGGTCGCCCGCAACGTACACCGTCTCCACCGCGCAGTGGACGTGCGACAGCACGCCGTCGAGGACCGGTGTGCCCCAGGGGGACTCACGCCACGCGAGCCCGTCGAACTTGCGGCCCGCGGCCGATCCGAACCGGGCACAGACGTCGCCCTGGTCCTCCGCCAGGACGCTGACGTTGAACCGGCCCGCCGCGCGGATCCGGGGCCAGGTACGGCCGCGGTGGTCGGCGCAGAACAGGACGAGCGGCGGTTCCAGCGACACGCTCGCGAACGCCTGACAGGCGAAGCCGACGGGCTCGCCTTCGTCCAGGCCGGTGACCACCGTGACGCCGCTGGCGAAGCTGCCCATGGCGCGACGCATCTCCTGGAGCGACGGCCCCGTACGGCCGGTCTCCGTCATCGGTGACGTCGTCACACCCATCCCGCACCTCGGTCGTCGGCTGTATCCGTACCCCGACGTTAGGCGCGTCCGGCCCGTACGGCCGGTCGCGTCCCGTCCAGCGAAACCCGCGCGCGAGCGCGGGCCGCCGGCGGGCGCCGAGCCCCGCGGGGCGATCTCGCTGGGCGGGATCGCCCGGCACCGGGGGAGTGGGCGCGCTACCGTCCGGCCATGGACACCGCGCGCTCCTTCACCCCGGTACACGCCGGCGACATCGGCGCCTTCGACCACGAGGCGGACGTGCTCGTGGCCGGCTTCGGCTGCGCGGGCGCCGCCGCGGCGTACGAGGCCGCGACGGCCGGTGCGGAGGTGCTGGTCCTGGAGCGCGCCGGCGGGCCGGGCGGCTCCTCGGCGATGTCCGGCGGCGAGCTCTACCTCGGCGGCGGTACGGCGGTCCAGCGGGCGTGCGGGTACGACGACAGCGCGGACAACATGTTCGCGTTCCTCCGGGTGGCGCTGGGCCCGCACGCCGACGAGGAGAAGCTCCGGCTGTACTGCGACGGCAGCGTGGAGCACTTCGAGTGGTTCCGCGAGCGCGGGCTGACCTTCAACCCGAGCCTGTACGAGGGGCAGAGCTGGATGCCGCCGACCCAGGACGGCCTGATGTGGCTCGGTGAGAACGCCTATCCCTACGACGTGGTCGCCGACGCCGTCCCGCGCGGGCACCGCCCGGCCACCGAGTCCTACGGCGGCTGGATGCTCATGGAGAAGCTGGTCGCCGCGGCCACGGAGGCGGGCACGCGGCAGCACGCGGACACCCGCGCCACCGGCTTGGTCCTGGACGGCGGAGCGGTGGTCGGCCTGGTCGCGCGCAAGTACGGCGAGCGGGTCACGTACCGGGCGCGGCGTGCGGTGGTGCTCACCACGGGCGGGTTCGTCGACGACGAGGGGATGCTGGCCGACCACGCGCCGATGCTGCTGGGCCACGGCAAGGTGAGCGCCGGGCTGGACGACGGCAGCGGCATCGCGATGGGCATGGCGATCGGGGCGGCCACGCGGGGGATGTCCGTCACGCAGATCGCGGCCTCGATCCTGCCCGCGATGATCTGCCGGGGAATGCTGGTGAACTCCCGTGGCCAGCGCTTCATCAACGAGGACGTCTACCCCGGCCTGGCGAGCGTCGCCGCCGTACGGCATCAGCCGGCGCCGCACTGGGTGATCATCGACGAGGAGGGGTACGAGGACATTCCCCAGCGTGACCTGTGGAACGTGCGGCCCGCCTTCGTGGACGAGACGCTCTCCGGCCTGGAGAAGGATCTCGGCCTGCCGCCCGGCGCACTCGAGAGCACCGTCGCGACGTACAACGAGCACGCCGAGCGGGGCGAGGACCCCTACTTCCACAAGAACGCGCGCTGGCTGCGTCCGCTTCGGCCGCCGTTCGCCGCGATCGACCCGCGCAGGGGCTTCGAGCCCGGAGGCGAGGGCGGCGGATCATCGACCGGCGTCTCCGGGTTCACCCTCGGCGGGCTGCGCACCACGACGGACGGTGCCGTCCTCGACGTCTCGGGAAACGTGATCGACGGCCTGTACGCCGCCGGCCGGGCGAGTTCGGGGATGCACGGCGAGGGCTACATCAGCGGCACCTCACTGGGTGACGGCACGTTCTTCGGCCGCCGCGCCGGTCGTGCCGCGGCGGCCGGGCGGCGCGACGGCTGAGCCTCAGCCCTCGGCCACCGGCATCCGTCCCGACACGACCGCCCGGTCGATCGACTCGCGCAGTCCGGCGCAGGTCGGGAAGTCGGCCGCGCGGAGCTCACCCCGGCCCAGGGCGGTGCGCCGTTCCAGGCAGGCCCGGGCCCCGGCCTCGTCCCACTGGATGCTGGTCTGCTGCCAACTGGACTTGCGGACCCGCACCGTGGCATGACAGCGCAGGCACTCCACCGGGGTCATCGGCAGGTCGGCGAGCCGGTTGTCCGAGCGGATCATGCGACGGGCGCCCGGTCCGCGGCGGCCGCCTGGGCGGCGAGGTTCTCCTCGACCTGCTTCTGCCAGATCTCGTTCGGCTTGGTGGTGTCGAGCTCGTACTCGAAGCGCTCCACCATCTCGGGCCGGATGTCCGCGACGTCGACGTAGAACTGCTCGTACCACCGCCGCAGCTGGTAGACCGGGCCGTCCTCCTCGCACAGCAGCGGGTTGTCGATCCGGGCCTTGTTCTTCCAGATCTCGACGTCCTGCTCGAAGCCGCGCTTGACGTATTCGGCCTGGGTGGTCGCCACCTCCATGGCGGCCTCTTCGTCCAGGCCGGCCTGTTTGCGCACGATGATGCCGTATTGCAGGACGAACGAGCTCTCGTCGATCGGATAGTGGCAGTTGATCAGCGTCGTCCGGATGTCCATGTCCTCGTACTTGTACGTCAGCTCGTCGGTCATGAACGAGGGTCCGTAGTAGGCCGCCACCGACGTGTTGCCGAGATACCGCGGCGTGCCCTCGACGTGCGGACGGGTGTCCTCCCGTGCCTTCCCGTTCATGTGCTGGGCGGCGACGTGGCCCTCGAAGATGTTCTTGAAGTACGTCGGGAAGTTGAAGTGCACATAGAAGAAGTGCGCCATGTCCGCGACGTTGTCGATCACCTCGCGCACGTTCGACTCGACGGTGGTCTCGTACCAGATCCAGTCGGTCCATCCGTCGTCGAGGGCGCCCTCGATCCTCGGCGGCGTCTCCTGTTCGCGCGGCGGGTTGCCCTCGGGGTCGTTCCAGACGAACAGCATGCCGTCCTGGTCGAGCGTGGGCCAGGCCGCGGTGCGGGCCCGCAGCGGCACCCGGCGGGCGTAGGGGATCTGTTTGCACCGCCCGTCGCCGCCCCAGCGCCAGTCGTGGAAGGGACAGGCGATCTCGTCGCCCTTGACGGTGCCCTGGGACAGGTCACCGCCCATGTGCCGGCAGTAGGCGTCGAGGACGTTCAGCCTCCCGTCGCCGCTCTGGAAGACCACCAGCTTCTGGCCGAACGCTCTGACCGGATGCGGTTTCCCGTCGCGGAACCGGTCGGCCAGGCCCAGGCAGTGCCAGCCGCGGGCGAAGCGTTTCGGCGCGGCGGCCGCCTCGATCGCGCGGACTTCGCTTCCGGTGGTCATCGTCATGGTCCCGTCCTTCGGCGCGCGTTCCCGTGGCGTTCGCACGCTACGGGCGGGACGGCCGCCGGGCGGTCCCGGTCCCACTGGCCGGGACCACACCGGCCCCGCGATCCGGTCCGGACGCAGGATCGGGTGCGACACCTCACCCGGCGGTACGGAGCGGAGATCATGGCGAACCAGGTGCTGGAGCGAGTGCGCGCGCTGTTGCCCGGCATCGCCGCGCGGGCGACCGCGGCGGACACCGACGGCGCCGTCTCCGCGGAGACCGTGGAGGAGCTCACCGGGGCGGGCGTCCTGCGCATGCTCCAGCCGGCACGCTTCGGCGGAGCGGAGAGCCATCCCGTGCGCTTCTACGAGGTCGTCCGGGCGATCTCCGGGGTCTGCGGCTCCACCGGGTGGGTCGCGTCGGTGCTCGGTGTCCATCCCTGGCAGCTGGGGCTCTTCGACGAGAGGGCGCAGAAGGAGGTGTGGGCGAACGACCCCGACACGCTGGTGTCGTCCTCCTACGCGCCGGCCGGCCGGCTGACGCCGGTCGAGGGAGGGTACGAGCTGACCGGTCACTGGAGCTTCTCGTCCGGATGCCGCCACGCGTCGTGGGCCCTGCTGGGCGGCCTGGTCGCCGGTACGGAGGACTTCCTCACGGTGCTCGTGCCCGCGACGGACTACGCGATCGAGGAGGTGTGGGACGTCATCGGGCTGCGGGGCACGGCCAGCGACGACATCGTGGTCGGCCGGGCGTTCGTCCCGGAGCACCGCACGCTCCGCAACGACGAGCAGGCGCGTGTGAGGGGCCCCGGCCAGCGGGTCAACACCGGCCCGCTGTACCGGATGCCGTTCGCCACGATCTTCACCTCGGCCGTCACGGCACCCGTGGTCGGCGCGGCGTCCGGCTGCTACGGGGCCTATCTGTCCGCGATGCGTGACCGGGTCCGGACGAGCCCCGGCGGCGTCCGCTTCTCCGACGACCCGTTCGCCCATGTCGCCGTCGCGCGAGCGGCGTCGGAGATCGACGCGGCGATCCTGCAGATGGACCGGAACGTATCGGAGATCTACGAGTGCGCCGTCGAGGCCCGCGAGATCCCGCTGGAGCTGCGGTTGCGCACCCGTCGCGACCAGGTCCGCGGCACCGAGCGGGCCCTTCACGCCATCGACCTCCTGTTCACCACCGCGGGCGGCAACTCCCTGAAGCGTGGCAACCCCATCGAGCGGGCCTGGCGTGACGCCCACGCCGGAGGCGTCCACGTCGCCAACGACGTCGAGCGGGCCCTGGCCATGTACGGCCGTGGCGAGTTCGGCCTGCCGGTCGAGGACAACCTCTTCTAGCGAGGAAGGAGTGATCCGTGCCGTTGATCGAGCTGGACGGCAGAGTGGCGTTCGTCACCGGGGCCGCGGGCGGACAGGGTGCCGAGCACGCCCGGGTCCTGTCCCGGCTGGGCGCCCGGGTGGTGCTGACCGACCTCGATGAGGACGCGGTCGGAAAGGTCGCCGAGGAGATCGGCGGAGAGACGCTCGGCGTCGCCCTGGACGTGCGCAGCGAGGCGGCGTGGGACGACGCGCTCGCGAGGACGAAGGCCGCGTTCGGGCGGGTCGACGTGCTGGTCAACAACGCCGGGGTGTACCGGCTCGGCGGGCTCGCCGGACTACGGCGTGAGGAGATCGACGGCGCGCTGGAGGTCAACCTGGTCGGTCCCGTCCTGGGCATGCAGCGGGTGGTCCCGCTGATGCGCGACCGGGGCGGCTCGATCATCAACGTCGCCTCGACGGCCGCACTCGGTGGCTACCCGGGCGCGATCGCCTACTGCGCCTCCAAGTGGGCGCTGCGCGGCGCGAGCAAGGCCGCGGCCCGGGAACTGAGCGCCCACGGGATCCGGGTCAACTGCGTGTGCCCGGGCGCGATCGACACCCAGATGATCAGCGACGAGGCGCGGGCCGGCCGGGGCGCCGTCGCCCGCCAGCCGATCCCCCGCGTCGGTGCGCCCTCCGAGGTCTCGGCCATGGTCGCCTTCCTGGCCAGCGACGCGAGCAGCTACTGCACGGGTCAGGACTTCGTGGTCGACGGCGGCCAGACCGCCTGAGCCACGGACCGACCCGGTGGGCGAGCGACGGAACACATCGGACCGCGACGATGGTGAGCTCTTATGATCCGGTTCATCGGTAAGCGCCTCCTGCTGGCGGTGCCGACGGTCGTCCTGGTGACGCTTTTCGTCTTCGTGCTGGTGGAGCTGTCACCGGCCGACCCGGCGGCGGCGCTCGCCGGCGACGACCCGACTCCGCAGCGGCTCGCGGAGCTGCACCATGAGCTGGGTCTGGATCGTTCCTTCGCGGCACGCTACCTGGAGTGGGCCCGGCACGCCCTGCACGGGGACCTGGGTGTCTCACCGATCACCCATCAGGCGGTCTCCTCCGACCTGATGTTCCGGCTACCGGTCACGGCGTCCCTGGTCCTGCTCGCGCTGGTGTTCACCGTGGTGATCGGAGTCGGGCTGGGCACGATCGCCGCTCTCAGCAGGGGGCGCGTCGTGGACTGGATCACCAACGCGATCGCCGATCTCCTCATGGCGATCCCACCCTTCGTCGCCGCCGTCCTGCTCGTACTCCTGCTGGCGGTCAGCCATCCGATCTTCCCCGCCACCGGGTACGCCGGTCTCGCCGACGGGGTCGGGCCGTGGCTGCGGTTCATGACCCTGCCGGCGCTGTCCCTCGCCGTCATCCCCGCCGCGCTGCTGACCCGGCAGGTGCGCGGCGCGCTGATCGACGCGCTCGAAGAGGACTACGTGCGGACGGCCCGGGCCAAGGGACTGCGACGCCGTGTCGTGGTCGGCAAGCACGCCGCCAAGAACGCGGCGGTGCCGGTGGTCACCGTCCTCGGCCTCGTGGTCATCCAGATGTTCGGTGGCGCGGTCGTCGTGGAGAAGATCTTCGCCATTCCCGGGATCGGCTCGTTGAGCGTGGACTCGGTCCTCAACGGCGATCTGGTCACGCTGCAGGGGCTCGTGCTCCTTGTGGCGGTCGTCGTCACGGTGGTGAACCTCATCGTCGACGCCTCCTACGGCTACTTCAACCCGAGACTGAGGACCAGTTGACGTCCTCCCCCGCCTGAAGGCGGGGGATTCCAACCCGGTCCCCTACACAGAGGAGGGAACAGGTTGAGGTTCGCGGTTCATAGCCCCGCCCGATGGCTGGAGGGCTCCCCGCGCTGTCACGGCATGCCCTGCCGCGATGTTCTTGGCCGCGTTGACATCCGCGTGGTCGGTGTGCCCGCAGGCGCGACAGCGAAAGACCGCTTGGCTCTCACGGTTCTCTGCTGCGCGATGCCCGCAGGCATGACAGGTCTGGGATGTGTAGGCGGGACGGATCTTTTCTATCCGGCCGGCGGCTTTGTGCTCCAGGCGGCTGGCCAGGTTGCCCCATCCGGCCGCGTGGATGGAACGGTTGAGTCCCGCTTTGGCCCGCACGTTCACCCCTGGTGTGGCGATGGTGCCGCGTGCGGAACGGACCATGTTCTTGATCTTCAAATCTTCGACGCGGATCAGGTCGAAGCGGCGGGCCAGATCGGTGGAGGTCTTATCGGCCCAGTCCTTGCGCCGGTCGGTCTGGCGGGCTTTCAACCGGGCGATCGCCGTCTTGATGCGTTTGCGCCGGTTCGACCCACGTGCGGCGCGCGCCAGCCGGCGTTGCAGACGTCGCAGGCGCTTGGCCTCGGCCTTGCGCGGGCCGGGCACCGTCAACAGTTCACCGGTGGACAGGGCGGCCGAGACGGCCACACCACGGTCCACACCGACGACCGCACCCGTACCCGGCCCCTCGATCACCGGCGGGATCACCGCGAAGCAGACATGCCAGCGGCCCGCCCGATCCCGGTTGACCCGGAACGACTTGGCCTCGGTGGGGATGTCGCGGGACCAGCGGAACCGCACCCACCCGACCTTCGGGATCCTCACCTGGCCCACCTTGCGGGACAGGCGGCGTATGTCCCAGTGGCCGCCACGGCGGCCGACGATCCGGAACCCCTCGTGCACCCCCGCCTTACGCCACGTCGGACGCCGATGCGTGCCGGCGAAGAAACGCGCCATGGCCTGGGCGAAATCTCGCAATGCCTGCTGCTGCACCGTCTGAGACCCCGCTGCCAGCCATGCGAACTCGCTTCTGGCCTCGGTCAGCTGCCGGGACTGTTCGGCATAACCCGGCGCACTCGCCCACCCCGGCCGCCAGTGCAGGTGCTGTTCCACCGCGAGATTCCACACATATCGGGCATGTGCACAGTGCTCCAGCATCGCCGCCTCCTGAGCAGGCGTGGGCTGAAGCCGAAATCGCATGCCCGCACGCTAACCACCACCACCGACATTCTGAGGAGGGAGCGGCGTTTCCTCCCCGGCCTGAGGGCCGGGGTCACCACGCCGCACAGCCGATGAAACTTTCCTTGCGGCGGAGCAGGGTCCTTCGGCGGCTGTGCCGGAACCGAGCCGCCATGACATCGCTGGCCGTGCTGCTCATCCTCGTCCTGGTGGCGATCTTCGCCGGCCTGATCGCGCCTCAGGACCCGAACCGGGTGACCCTCCGCGTGCGGCTCACCGGACCATCGGCGGAGCACTGGCTCGGCACCGACGAACTCGGCCGGGACGTGCTGAGCCGACTCGTCGTGGCGACCAGGGTCGACCTGCTGGCCTCGCTGGAGGCCGTCGGGATCGCCGCGGCGATCGGGGTCCCGCTGGGCCTCGCCGCCGGGTACTTCGGCGGTGTCAGCGACCTGCTGCTCGGCCGGGTGATCGACGCGCTGATGACGCTTCCGCCGCTCATCCTCGCCGTGGTGGTCGTCGCGATCCTGGGGCCGGGGCTGCGCAACGCGATGCTCGCGATCGCCGTCCTCATCGTCCCGGGCCTCTACCGGGTGGTCCGGGCGGCCACGCAGAGCGCGGGCAGTGAGCTGTACGTCGAGAGCGCCCGCGCCGCGGGCTGCTCGAACTGGCGGATCCTCTGGCGGCACATTCTGCCGGCGGTCGCGCCGCCGCTGCTGGTGCAGGCATCGTTCGCGGCATCGGTGGTCGTCGTGGCGGAGGCGAGCCTGTCGTTCCTCGGGCTCGGCGCGCGAGCACCGCAGGCGACCTGGGGGTCCATGTTGCAAGACGCCTCATCCAACATCACGACGAGCGGGTACCTCGTCTATCCGCCGACGGTCATGGTCGCCGTCACGATCCTCGCGCTCTCCCTGCTCGGCGACGGCCTGCGCGACGCGCTCGGGCGACGGCCCAGGGACCGCGCGTGACAGGGGCGACGGGCCGCACGTTCTCCGGCGAGGCGGTGATGCTGGCCCGGGACCTGACGGTGCAGGTCGAGACGGAGCACGGCTGGGTGACCGTCGTCGACGGCGTCGACCTGACCGTCCGCCGGAACGAGATCGTCGGGCTCGTCGGGGAGTCCGGATCGGGCAAGACCATCACCGCGCTCTCCCTGCTCCGCCTGCTTCCGCCGAACGCCCGGGTGAGACGGGGGAGTGTCGAGGTGATGGGCCGTGACATCACCGCCATGCGGGAGCGCGAGCTCGGCGACGTCCGCGGTGTCCGGGTGGCGATGATCTTCCAGGAGCCCCGGCGCTGCCTCAACCCGGCCTTCACCGTCGGCGACCAGGTGGCCGAGTCGGTGCGCCGGCACCGAGGCTGGTCACGGAGACGGTCGATGCGGCGCACGGTCGAGCTCTTCGAGCTCGTCGAGATCCCGGAGGCGGTACGGCGGGTCAGGCAGTACCCGCACGAGTTCAGCGGAGGCATGTGCCAGCGGGTGATGCTCGCGATGGCGCTGGCGTGCGACCCGATGATGCTGATCGCCGACGAGCCGACGACGGCACTCGACGTGACCGTGCAACGGCAGGTCCTCGAACTGATCCGCCGGCTCCAGGTCGAACGCGGGTTCGGCGTACTGCTCATCACCCACGATCTCGGCGTGGTCGCCGAGATGTGCGACCGCGTCGCGGTGATGTACGCCGGCCAGGTGGTCGAGGAGGCGGACGCCGACACGCTGTTCCACCACCCGGGAAATCCCTACACCAGCGCGCTGCTGCGGTCGATGCTCGAGCCGGTACGCGGCGAGCCCCTCGGCTTCATCCCGGGGCGGGTGCCGCCGCCCCATCTCTTCCCGTCGACGTGCCGGTTCGAGGACCGGTGCGCGTACGCCGTCGAATCCGTGTGCGGCCGGCCGATCCCGCTGCGGCAGATCTCGCCCGCCCACCTCATCCGGTGTGCCCGCGCCGACGGTCTCGACCTGCCGGGGGTGCCCGGATGACCGCCGCGCTCTCCGTCCGCGGACTGACGAAGGTCTACGGCCGCGCGGGCGGCCCGTTCAGGCGCCACGGGCCCGCGCTCACCGCGGTGGACGCCGTCGACCTCGACATCGAGGCCGGCCGGACCCTCGGCCTGGTCGGGGAGAGCGGCGCCGGCAAGTCCACGCTCGGCCGGCTGATACTGCGGCTGATCGAGCCGGACGCCGGTTCGATCAGTCTTCTCGGCACCGACATCGCCGCGCTGTCCCGCCGGGAACTGCGCCGTATGAGGGCGGCGGCGACCATGATCTTCCAAGACCCGTACATCTCACTCGACCCGCGCATGCTGATCAAGGATTCGGTGGCGGAGCCGCTGCTGGTGAGCGGCGGCCACACTCGGGCGCGGCGGCGCGAGAAGGTGTCGGACACGCTTCGTCGCGTCGGCCTCCGCGAGACCCACATGGAGCGCTTCCCGCACGAGATGTCGGGTGGGCAGCTGCAACGGGTGGCGATCGCACGCGCGCTGATCACCGATCCGTCCTTCATCGTCTGCGACGAGCCGGTGGCCGCGCTGGACGTCTCCACCCGGGCACAGGTGATCAACCTGCTCAACGACCTGCGGGAGGAGCGCGGCATCTCGTACCTCTTCATCTCCCACGACCTTCGGCTCGTGCGGCTGATCGCCGACGAGGTCGCGGTGATGCGCCGCGGAAGTCTGGTGGAGAAGGGCGAGGCGGCGCGCGTGTTCGACCACCCCGAGCACGAGTACACGCGTGAGCTGCTCGCGGCGATTCCCGGCCGGAGCCCGCGCAGCCGCAGGTTCGGCGGGACACCGCGGTCACCGGGCCTCGACCCGATCTCAGGCGTTGGCTGACGACATCGTGAACCGGGAGGCGCAGATGGCCTGTGGCCGGAGGACAAGGGTGGCCGGGCGGCTCGGCACGAGGGCCGCGATGGGATGTGCGCTCGGCCTGGTGGCCGCGCTCCTGGCCGCCTGCGGAGGCGGTGCCGCCTCGACCGGTACGGGTGGTGCGGCGGATCCGGACGCGGCCCTGCGGGTCGGCTTCCCGGTGACCCAGACGCTCGACCCGGCGCTGACGCCCGGGGCCGCGGCGATGCTCTCCTCCACGTGGCCCGTCTACGACCGCCTGCTGCAGGTGAGCGAGGACGCCCGCTACGAGCCGATGCTGGCGGAGAAATGGCGGTTCTCCGCGGACGGCAGGACGCTGACGCTCGACCTGCGGCGAGGGGTCACCTTCTCCGACGGAACGAAGTTCGACGCGGATGCCGTGAGGGCGAACATCGACCGCTACAAGACCGCGCCGGCCGTCGCGGAGAGCTCCGCCTCGATCGCGACCGTCGACGTGGTGAGCGACTACGTCGTCAAGCTGCACCTGAGGCGGCCGACACGCGCGGTGCTGAACGCGCTCGCCGCACCGGCGCCCGGCGCCATGATCAGTCCAACCGCCCTGAACAACCGGGACCTGGCCACCCGCCCCGTCGGTACGGGAGCCTGGGTGATCGACACGTTCCGGCCCGGCCAGCAGGTCACCTACAAGCGGCGGACCGACTCCGCCGGGATCTGGGACGGCCGGACGGGCAAGGTCGCCCGGGTCGAGATCACGAGTCGATCCACCGACGCGGCGTACGCGGCGGTACGGAGTGGCCAGGCCGACATCGTCCTGTCCAGCGGCGACGACAGTGAGCTGCGGAGCGAGATCGTCGCGCGCCGGCTGAGGCTACGGGCGCTGCCGACGACGATGACCATCGCCGGCATGTTCATGAACCAGACCGTGCGGCCGTTCGACGACAAGCGGGTCCGCCAGGCGGTCAACTACGCGATCGACCGCGCATCGATCGTCAAGGCGTTCGCGCCGACGACGTCCCCCCGGGTCCAGCCCTTCCCGAAGGTGCTGGGCGGCTTCGACCCGGCGCCGCGCCAGCTGGTCACCTACTACGGCAGGAGCGGCGCACCGGGGATGTTCACCTACATCACGTTCCCATCGATCGAGTCCGGAGCCGACTTCACCTGGTTGTACGACAACCCGCTGACGATGCCGGGCGGCGTGCCCACGCCACTGGTCGCGAAGTTCGCCGGGGCGGACGACCCCGGCGTCTCCGGGCCGGTACGGGCGTCCCGCGCCGCCGCGGTGAATCGGTACGCGACGGCCAACGCGCTGTACGCCCCGGTGTGGCAGGGCGTTCCCGGATACATCATCACCGCCAGGGTGCGGGGCCTCGACGAGGGCCAGGGCTTCCTGGCCCCGTACGGGGCGGAGGACTTTCGCTACGTCTCCCTGACCAGGTGACCGAGCTCCGTGGCAGTCCCGGTTCAGTCCTGACCAGGCGTCTTCGCGTTGGGCTTCGCCATGTCCCTGGCGTCCAGACCGGCCAGGGGGTCCGGGCCGACCTCGGCATTGTGGGCGTGGGCGGCGTGGTGCAGGCCGAAGACCGAGTCCATCCCGCTGCGCATCCCCATCAGATCCTCGGCCTGGTTCACCGCCTTCTTGGCCAGCGCCAGGCCGAGCCGCGGCATGGCGCTGATCCGCTCCGCGATGCCGATGACCGTGGTCTCGAGGTCCTGGCGCGGCACGACATGGTTGACCATGCCGAGCTCACGGGCACGCTGCGCGTCGACCCGGTCGCCGGTGTAGAGGAACTCCTTGGCGGCACGGGGGTTCATCACCCACGGGTGCGCGAAGTACTCCACACCGGGGATGCCCATGCGCACCACCGGATCGGAGAAGAACGCGTCGTCGGAGGCGACGATGAAGTCGCACGACCAGGCCAGCATGAGCCCGCCCGCGATGCAGGCGCCCTGGACCATCGCGATCATCGGCTTCGGGATCTCCCGCCAGCGGCGGCACATGCCGAGGTACACCTCAGACTCGCGCGCGAACCGCGAGTCGACGCCCCGCTTGCCGACATGATCCCAGTGGATCACCGCCTTGCGATCGAAGGTCTGGTCGATGTCGCGGCCGGGAGTGCCGATGTCGTGGCCGCCGCTGAAGTGCCTGCCGCTGCCCGCGAGGACGACCACCTTGACCTCATCGTCGTCGACGGCGCGAGTGAAGGCCGCGTCCAGGGCGTACGTCATCTTCGAGTTCTGCGCGTTGCCGTACTCCGGCCGGTTCATCGTCACCACCGCGACGGGACCGCGGCGCTCGTAGCCGACGACCTGCTCATCGGTCATGAGTCCTCCTTCGCCGGAGGGAGTGACCACCGGGGCGTGTCTTCGATTCCCTCGCTCCGCTCGGTCATGGGTGCTCCTCTCATTTCGTCGCCTGCCGGAGTTCCCGTTTGAGGACCTTGCCGGACGGGTTGCGGGGCAGCGCGTCGACGAACGTCACGTGACGCGGCACCTTGAAGCCCGCGAGACGCTCCCGGCAGTGGGCGAGCACGTCCGCCTCGGCGAGGTCGGGGTCGCGCCGTACGACGAACACCTTGCCCACCTCGCCGAGCCGCTCGTCCGGCACGCCGATCGCGGCGGACTCGACCACCCCGTCGAGGCGCGCCAGCACCTGCTCGACCTCGGCGGGATAGACGTTGAAGCCGCCGGTGATGAACATGTCCTTGAGGCGGTCGGTGATGGTCAGGTAGCCCTGCTCGTCGACTCGGCCGACGTCACCGGTGTGCAGCCAGCCGTCCTGGTCGATCGTCTCCGCGGTCGCCTCGGGGTCGTCGAGGTAGCCGAGCATCACGTTCTCGCCGCGCAGCAGTACCTCGCCTTCGACGCCGGCCGGCTGGGGCTCGTTGCCACCGGGCCGGCCGATGCGCAGTTCGTAGCCGTCCACCGCCCGCCCGGAACTGCGGGCGACCAGCGAGGCGGGATCACCGGGCCGGCACATGGTGGCGACCACCGCTTCGGTCAGCCCGTACGCCGTCAGCACGAGGTCGAAGCCGAGCTCGGCCTGCATCCGCTCGACCAGGCTGACCGGCACGATGGTCGCGCCGGTCACGGCGAGCCGGAGCGAGCCGGTGTCCTGCTCGCCGCGCTCCGGGGCGTCGAGCAGCGCCTGGAAGATCGTCGGGGCGCCGGCGAGCACGGTGACCTTCTCGTGACGGATCCTCCGTAGCGCCTGTGCCACGTCGAAAACGGGCTGCGGCAGCATCGCCGCCCCGTGCAGCAGACACGCCAGGATGCCGGCCTTGTAGCCGAAACTGTGGAAGAACGGGTTGACGATCAGGTATCGGTCGTCCGGGCCCACCTTGCCGTGCCGGGCCCACTCGCGGGCGGCGCTCACCGTCTGCCGGTGGGCGGAGCAGGCGCCCTTGCTCCGTCCGGTGGTTCCGGAGGTGAACAGGATGTCGGCGATGTCGTCGGCGGAGACCGCGTCGGCGACCGCCTCGACGTCTTCGGCCGGGACGCTGCCGGCGAGCCTGGCCAGGTCGGCGTACGTGACGCCTTCGGAGCCGGCACCCGGGTAGGGGAGCCGGATCAGCGAGGTCAGATCGGGAAGGCCGGGTATCGGGGACGCGTCACCGTCGCCCGCCGCCGTCCGCAGCTCGTCGACCTGGTTCCGGCCGAGGAACCCGTCGGCGGCCACCAGCGCCCGGGCCCGTGTGCGGCGGAGGACGTCGGCCACCTCATGGCCGGTGTACCGGCTGTTCAACGGGACCAGCACCGCGCCGGCGTAGGTGACGGCGAGCGCCGAGGCCGCCCACTGCCAGGAGTTCGGCGCCCAGATGCCGACCCGGTCGCCGGGCCGGATCCCGAGTGCGACGAGCGCGCGTGCGGTCGTCCGTACCTCGGCGTGCAGGTCCGCGTACGACAGGGACACCTCGTCGTCGACCAGCGCCTGCCGGGCGTGATGGGCGGTCGCCGCGGCACGCAGCACGGCGGGCACGGTGCGAGGCGTGTCCATTCGTCTTCCCGTCTCACGAAGTGCCGGCGGCGGCCAGATCGAGCGCGATGTCGACGATCATGTCCTCCTGACCGCCGACGAGGCCGCGCCTGCCGACCTCGAGGAGGATCGTGCGCACGTCGATGCCGTAGTGCTCGGCGGCGGCCTCGGCGTGCCGGAGGAAGCTGGAGTAGACGCCGGCGTAACCGAGTGTGAGCGTCTCCCGGTCGACGCGTACCGTCCGGTCCTGTAGAGGCCGTACGAGATCGTCCGCGGCGTCCTGCAGGGCGAAGATGTCGCAGCCGTGCCGCCAGCCCTGCAGGTCGGCCACGGCGACGAACGCCTCGATCGGGCAGTTGCCGGCCCCGGCGCCGTGGCCGGCGAGCGACGCGTCCACGCGCGTGACCCCCTCCTCGACCGCCACGACGGAGTTGGCCACGGCCAGGGAGAGGTTCTGGTGCGCGTGGATGCCGATCTGGGTCGCGGGGTCGAGCACGGCGCGGTAGGCGCGGATCCGCTCGCGCACGCCGTCCATGGTCAGCCGGCCACCCGAGTCGGTGACGTAGACGCAGTGCGCGCCGTAGGACTCCATCAACCGCGCCTGCTCGGCGAGCTCGCCGGCCGGGGCCATGTGGCTCATCATCAGGAAGCCGGCGACGTCCATGCCCAGCTCGCGCGCTGTCGCGATGTGCTGCGCGGAGACGTCGGCCTCGGTGCAGTGCGTGGCCACCCGCACCGACCGGACGCCCAGCGCGTAGGCACGCCGCAGCTCGGCGATGGTGCCGATCCCCGGAAGGAGCAGCGTCGTGATCACGGCTCGTTCCACGTTGGCGGCCACGGCCTCCACCCAGTCCCAGTCGGTGTTGCTGCCCGGACCGTAGTTGAGGCTGCCGCCGGCGAGCCCGTCGCCGTGTGCGACCTCGATCGCGTCGACACCGGCCCGATCGAGGGCCCGCGCGATGCGCGCCACCTTCTCCGGGCTGATCCGGTGCCGGATCGCGTGCATGCCATCCCGCAGGGTGACGTCCTGGACGTAGAGCGTCGGCGCGGTCACCGGGCCACCTCCGTGCGGTTCGCGATGTGCTCGGCGGTGCGCAGTGCGGCCGAGGTCATGATGTCGAGGTTCCCGGCGTACGCCGGGAGGTAGTGCGCGGCGCCCTCGACCTCGAGGAACACCGTCACCTTGGTGGTCGCCGGGCCGGCCCCGTCCGGCAGGAGGGTGTGCACCGGATCGCCGTCGACCGAGGCGAACTGGACCTCCTGCTTGAGCCGGTAGCCCGGGACGTACTCCCTGACCCGTTCGACCATCTCCTTGACCGAGGTGCTGATCGCCTCATGATCGGCGTCGCCGATGAGGCAGAAGACGGTGTCGCGCATGATGATCGGCGGTTCGGCCGGGTTGAGGACGATCACCGCCTTGCCGCGGCCGGCACCGCCGACCCGCTCGATCCCCGCGGCGGTGGTCTCGGTGAACTCGTCGATGTTCGCCCGGGTTCCCGGACCGGCCGACTTGGAGGCGATCGAGGCGACGATCTCGGCGTACGGCACGGACGTGACGCGGGACACCGCATGCACGATCGGGATGGTGGCCTGGCCTCCGCAGCTCACCATGTTGACGTTGGCCACGTCCTGCCGGAGATGCTCGTCGAGGTTGACCGGCGGCACGACATACGGGCCGACGGCGGCGGGGGTGAGGTCCACGAGCCGCTTCCCGTACGGTGCCAGGCGCGCCGCATTCGCGACATGGGCCTTGGCGGAGGTCGCGTCGAAGATGATCTCGATGTCCGCGAACTCGTCCATCGCGACCAGCCCGTCCACTCCGTCGGCGGTCGTCGGCACCTTCATCCGGGCAGCGCGGGCGAGCCCGTCGGACTCGGGATCGATGCCGGCCATGGCGGCCATCTCGAGCGATCCGGAAAGCCGCATCACCTTGATCATCAGGTCGGTGCCGATGTTGCCTGACCCGATGATCGCCACCTTGGTCCTGCCGGTCGAGCTCATCTCGGATCCTTTCGCGAGGTCGTGACCAGGGCCCGCACCGCCCCGAGCGTGGACATGGCTGCCAGCACAGCCTGACTCGACGGAGGAAGGACGTGTGCCCGGAGTTCCACTCATCGGGATCGCGAGACGTCCTCGTCTCTCCAGGCTGCTGTTCGTGGCGGGAGCGCGCGCCTCCGTGACGGCCGTAAGGATCCTCCGGCGGAAAGAGGCATCGGATGGCCGGCGTCGCAACACACAGGTCACGGTCAAATGACAGTCGGACGATCGAAAGCCCGGCCACCGTCTCCGGTGTGCGGGCCGTCGCCGGGTGAAACCTGGCGGGCGATCGATAGGTGAGAGCGCAGGTCCGGGGGTCTATCACGCGCCTGAGGACGGGCGGCTGTTCGCGGCTGGGGGCGCGGGGCGAAGCCCCGCATCGGGGGTCCCGGGGGTTCCCCCCCGAAAGAAATCGCGGGCCACGGCGAAGCCGCCAAAGCGGCGAGCAGCTACGACACGGCGCCTGGGTGCCCTGGCGCCGTCCCTGGCCGAGCACGACATCGTCGTCAACTGTGTTGAGGAGTACGGGAACTCGTCAGAGGTACTGACCCGTCGCGGCACCATCGGTCTTCGACACGCGCATCGACACCACGTTGGCCAGGTTGATGACCACGCCATGCTCTTCGGGCTCGCGCTCGTACCTCGCCTCGTTCAAGACCAGGCCATGGTGCTCGTCGATGGCCTGAGCGACGGCTTCCAGCGCCTCGCGCTCGTCGCTGAAATCGCTGCATACTACGGATACGTCTTCCCCGCCCACCGGGTGAAAGCGCAGGATCAACGCAACCTTGTCAGACATGGCCGGTCCTTCCCGCGCGGATCTAGGACGATGCCCACCGGGCTGTCCCCGGGCCTGATCCGCGCTTCGCCGCGGCGGACCCGGACACTCCCAAGTCTGCCCCTGACCTCGGGCTGCTAGACAAGTGCCGTTCCTCTCGCGGTCCTTGTCGGTCGGCCGAGGGCCGCACGGTGTCTCAGCCGACTACGTGAAGGTTCGGAGCTGGTGGTGTCGTGTGTTGGGGTCGGCGGTGTCTGGGTCGGGGAGGGCCAGCCGCAGGATGCGTTTGTAGACCGAGCCGGTCTGCGGGGCCAGTGAGCCGGAGGTGTACGGGAGACCGGCTAGTTCGTCTCGATATCGACCCCCCTCGCGACCGTCCTCGGTCTCGACTTGGCGGTGAGAAGGCGGCCGCGTCAGCCGAGCACGGGTGGCCGGCCGCTTTCGGCGATTCGCCGAAGGCGGCCGGAAGGCCGTGGCGACGGCTGGAGAGTACGTGAGGGGACTCCGGGCATGCATGTCAGGGCACGATGAGAACGGGGCATGGCGCGTGTCGGGAGACCTCGTCGGCGACGTTGGACCGGAACAGCACAGATGGCTGGCTGTGGTGCCGGGAGCCCAGGACGATCAGCCCGACGTCCAGTTCCCGGGCCTGATCCAGTACGGCTCGGGGCGTAGCTGCCGGCGCGCTTTCCAGCAGCAGGCCCTCGGCGTGCACGCCCGCGGCGGAAAGGACCGTGATGGCATCGTCGACCATCCGCCGCGCCACGCTACTAGCGTCGTCGCCCGCCGGTTCACCGGCCAGGGCCTGGCTCGCCAGCGTGCCCAGTATCGACGGCAGGGACGGGAAGTCCGCGGCCCGCACATGCAGTACGAAGACTGCCGCGCCGGTCAGCGATGCCAGTTGCCGGGTCTGGTCGAGTACGGATTCTGAACTTGCGGTCCAGTCGATCGCGGCGAGGATCCGCTTGTACACAGTGCGGTCCTTTCTCCAGGAATATCGCGCTGCGCCCGGGCGTCTTCTCCCCGGCTCGCATCGATGGCCATGCGGGTTCGCCTGGGCCTCTGCGTGCCGTCAGATGCCGAAGCGGCCCCGGATCGATCCGTCGGTGATGGGCACGATCCGGGACTTCTTTCACACGTGGTCAGCTCGGCTGCTCCGCGGGGAAGGGCGGGATGGTGCGCCGTCGTCGAGCCGGCGGCCGATCTCACCTCGCCTGGCGTCCTCGGTCATCATGGGGCGCGCGGCGTCCGTGGCGATTCCCGGTTCCCGTGGGTGATCGTCTTCTTCCGGGACCGCCCGAGGCGGGTCCGCCCTGGCCTCGTTCTGGATGCCGACGGAGGCCAGGATTTCCTCAGGCCTGATGCTGCGTCGGCCGATGGATGCCATCGTCAGCGCGGATTCTGCCGCGTCCGTCGCGGCGTGAGGCGGTACGACCAGCAACAAGATGTGGTCTTGCGGGCCACGGGTCACAATGATCTTGTGGTTCAGGTCGGCGAACCATCCCACCCCCACACGGTGTCCGCCGACTGTCATGCGGCGGGGGATGTCGTCCCAGTCACGGGCGTCGACGCCGAGGCGCACGACCACGCCGACCTGTGGGTTCAGCAGTGAGATGAGGTTCGGTAGTTCACTGCCCGCGTCGCGGGAGTGCGGCCACCAGCCGCCACCGAGAATCCCCCCGCGCCCCAGCGCCGAGTCCAGGCTGAGCCTCGACTTCGGAGGAATAGGGGGGGAAAGAACGTCTACTTGATTTTCAACGTGCGGTGCCACGACTTCGGCCCCGTCCTGGCCCCTGTGAGGAGCCGGATTTTCTTACACCGAGGACGGCGCCAGCTTGATCGTTGGCGTGCGAAATGCCCTCGGTAATTCCATGATACACCAGAAAAGGTAAGTCGTTGTCGATTCTACTTTCGCGCACGCCTAAATATCTCTGGTTATCGCAAGTTGATGGGCGTAGAGTCGAATTATCCGCAAATGCCGTGGCTGCGGAAACACGCGGCATCCGACGCGGCAGCCGGCCCGGGATCGGGTTGTTGATCGCCATGGCCGCGGGAATCGTGATCATGCCGGTGGTCGGCACCGCCCGCATCACCCAGATACGCCGCCTCGCTCGCCGACACCGCCGGTAGTGGTCCTCGGGCGGGTTGATCCCGCCCGATCATTAGCCCGGAAACTCCGGTGACCTTAGAAGAGTGATTTAGGAGGGAGCGCCGTGAAAGAGGATGCTCCGGAACGGAGAGCGTCGTCGCCATCGGCATCTCGGCTGCTCCTGGGGCTGGCCCGCGCGCCCGGGGCGCTGCTCGATGGTGGCTGGTGGCCCCGATCGGCCGACCCGGTCGTAGAGCTGCCGGGTCTGGTCCTGGCCCTCCAGGGCCACGGACCTCCGGGAGACCACGGTCCGGTAACGCACATCATGCTCCGTGTGTCCGACTGGGACAGTCGGCCACGCCGGCTGCGCATCGAGGGTGTGGAGGGTCTGACGGACACCCGCGTGGTGCGGCTCAGCTGGTTCGACACCCTGCCCGCCGGTCTGCTCACCGTGATCTACGCCGACGGCCACCGCGTCGACCTGCTCACCGTCCCACCGGACACCGAGGAGACCGCCGCCTGGGCGGCCATGAGACAGGCCGCTCGGGCCGGAGAGGACGTCCAGACGCCCGACACCAGCGCCGAGTCGGCGCAGGAGTGCGGATGGGAGTCCGAAGGTGGACGGCTCCGCGACCAGGAGGAATGACAGCTCTCCGACCCGTGGGAAGAGTCGCCGACTCGGTTGCGGACAGGAGGTCGTTGGACGCCCCGGTCGACGGCTCGGAGAGAACAACGATCTCCGCTCTCTCCTCGGGCAGGAGCCGTCAACGGGGCAGCGGCCCGGATGTCACCACACAGATACAGTCCCGGTGCAAGGACCCCGACGCGGTCGCTCTGCAATAGCGGGCAGCGACCGCATCGTGCTCGTCGACGGGATGTCCGCACGCACACAGCGTGGGCAGCGGCGTCTCGCAATGCGGTTGCAAGGTCATGAGGTCACCTGTCCAAGCCGGTTACTGTCAGGCTGCCGTCGCCAGAGATCATCTGCCGGTGGTAGCAGGGCGGACGCGCGGAAGGTGCATATCAGCAGCCAATCGCGATGTGACCCGTACGGAAACCACGAACCTGGTCAAGGCTCATCGCGCGGGCTGATGACCGCGAGATCGCTCGGTCACCAACCGCGATATCGAGAGCGGTCAGTACTCCAGTTCGGGGCGCAGCGGGCCGCCGACCTCATGGAGGTGCCGTAGCACTTGGGCGTAGGAGTGGAGGAGACCGGTTTCGTGGTACGGGACGCCGTGTTGAGCGCAGAAGGCGCGTACGAGCGTCTGGGCACGGCGGAGGTTGGGTCGTGGCATGGAGGGGAACAGGTGGTGCTCGATCTGGTAGTTCAGGCCGCCGAGTGCGAAGTCGGTGAGCCGGGCGCCGCGGATGTTGCGTGCGGTGAGCACCTGCCGGCTCAGGTAGTCGATCTTGTCGTCCTTGGCGAGAATCGGCATGCCCTTGTGGTTGGGCGCGAACGAGCACCCCATGTAGAGCCCGAACAGTCCCTGCTGGATGAGGAAGAAGCACACGGCCTGAGCGGGCGACAGGACCCAGAACAGGGCGGTGAGGTAGCCACCGATGTGGGCCGTCAGCAGCCCCGTCTCGGCGAGTCTGACCGTTCGTGAGGCGCCGGTGCGGGCCAGCAGTGCCCGTACGCCGGCGACGTGCAGGTTGAGGCCTTCCAAAAGCAGCATGGGGAAGAACAGCCAGGCCTGGTGGCGGACGAGCCAGGCGCCCGGTCGGCCGCGGGCGCGGGCGTGGTCTTCGGTGAAGGCGATCGCGCCACCGGCGATGTCGGGGTCGCGGTCGACCTGGTTGGGATGGGCGTGGTGCCGGTTGTGCTTGGAGATCCACCAGCCGTAGCTGAGCCCGATCAGCAGGTTGCCGTGCAGGCGGCCGAGCAGGTTGTTGACGCGTTTGGAGCCGGAGATCTGGTGATGGCCGGCGTCGTGTCCGATGAACGCGGTCTGGGTGAACATCACCGCGAGGAACGCGGCGATCAGCAGTTGCCACCACGACCGTCCGATCAGGGCGAACGTCACCCATCCGGCGGCGAGCAGGAGCAGGTTCCCCCCGACCTTGGCGCTGTAGTAACCGGGCCGCCGGTTCAGCAGCCCGGTCCGCTTCACTTCGCGAGACAACTGGGCGTAGGGGCTGCCGCGCGTGGCTGCGGGTGGACCGCGGTGAGCGCCTGATGCCGGGTTGCCGGATCCGATGGCGTCGGTGATCAATTTCTTTGCTCCTTCGGTGATGGGGAGGCTGCTCAGACCGCACGCTGGTGCACATAACACCATGTCCGGACCGGGCCTGGCCGCAGTGTGCGCGCCAGCGGATGGTCGGTTTCCTCGTAGTGGGCGCGTGCGTGTCGGCGGGGCGAGTCGTTCGAACACCCCACCCAACCGCAGGTCAGGCACACGAGAAGGCCCGGCCAGTCCTCACCGGCCGCCTGACATTCCCGGCAGATGTTCCCTAGCGGGTCCACCGGCACGAGCGCGTCGAGGTGCTCGCAGTGAGGTGCCGACCCGTTCAAGCTGAGGGCCCGCACATCCAAGGCCATGCCGGGCTGGTTCGAAGTCACGGTTGCTCTCCTCCCATCAGCCTCGCCAGCTCGGCCGGGTAGCGGCCAGCTGATCTCTTTCAGCCAATCTCCTCACGGACCCGGCGGAAACAGGCAACTCGAGCAAGCCTCATCACCCGCCTTGATCGCCGGGGAGCGACGTATCAACGTTTGGAGGATGCTCGGCCCGGTGGGCGCCTTGCGGTGCTGAAATATGCGGCGCGGCGAAGAACGGGATCGAGAGCGCCAGCCGACCGACAGGTTATTCGCCGCTCGCCAGTACCCATCGAGCATCCCGGCGACGGGCGGCCGGCGGCTCAGGTCGGCGTTGGGCCGCTACATCGCGCGAGGCGGCTCCTCGGCCGGTATGCATCGTTTTATCGCCAGAATCTCGTGCGGATCGCGCATGGCGACGATAAACGGGTGACGCCGACAAGCCTAATCACTTGCCCCACCGTCAGGCGGCGCGTCATCTTTCGAGACTGCTGGTCAGAGATGTACACCGGCCCCTGAGATGCTGGAGAATGCATGCCAGACTGGTTTGTGCTCTTTGAAGAGTGGAGGTGGCGGGCATGGAGCTGCGCCAGCTTCGCTATTTCCTCACGCTGGCCGAGGAGCTGCATTTCGGCAGGGCGGCCGCGCGAGAGCACATCGTGCAGTCGGCGTTGAGCCAGCAACTGCAGCGCCTCGAACGCGAGCTGGGCGTACGCCTGCTGGAGCGCAGCACTCACCATGTCAGGCTGACCACCGCAGGCGCGGCGTTTCTCGTCGAAGCGCGGCAGATTCTCGCCCACATCGACCGCGCGGCACAGGTCGCCCGCAGCGCGGCCGGATCCTCTCCTAGCCTTCGTGTGGGCATCATCGATGCCAGCTATGACTCGATGCCGCAGATCTTGCACGAGGTCCAGGCCCGATACCCGGATCTGGTGATCCACCAAGTCGAGCTCAGCGTGCCTGAGCAGTACCAGCAGCTCCTCGACGGGCGCCTCGACGTCGGCATCGGCCGTGCGGCGCTCGCTCCACCGGGCGTGGCCTCACACGTGTTCCGTCAGGACCCGCTGGGGGTCCTGGTGCCCGACGGCCACTCCTTCACGTCCCTGGACGGCGTGCCGGTCGCCACGCTCGCACAAGAGCCCCTGCTGCTCGCCGAGGACGCCCAAGCACCGGAGTTCAACCAGTTCGTGGTTGAGATGTGCCGATCCGCCGGCTTCACACCTGCGGTGTATGAGGGCACCGTGGAAAGCATCCGGGCCGCCGCCGACCTGGTCGCCGCGGGGCGCTGCCTTTACTGCGTGCCCTCCTCCTGTATCTCCGCACTCCCGGGAACCATCTGGCGGCCTCTCATCGAACCCGAATCCCACTACCCTTGGTCGATCCTGTGGCGGGCGACCGACACTACCGATCATGTACGCGCCATCATCACCTGCGCACGGACGATGTCCAAGCGACTGGGCTGGCTCACCACCTCGGACCGCGCGGCCGGCTGACCGTGCAGCGTCGCGGCCGGCGGTGTGCGATACCGGTCCCCAATGGCAGCCGGCGGCGCGAGGGGGGCGAGCCCCGACCGGGAACGTGGAGGCTGGTCAGGCGAATCTGCGCCGTGACGAACTGGTCGGGCCCGAACTGCTCGTCGATGGCCGCGTCCATGAATCCGTACAGCTCCGCCAGCCCGACACCGGCGCGTCTGGCATGCCGGTAGGCGCCGATGGCGACGGTGGCCAGCACGGCCGCGTTCAGGCCATGCCCCATCGCATCGATGACGGCGACGTGCAAGATGTCGTCGTTGAGGCGTAGTCGAAGCTGTCGCCGGCGACGTCATAGGCGGGCTCGAGGATGCCGGCCACCGCCACCTGAGGGGTGATCATGGTCAACGGGGGCAGCGGCGACCACTGGATCCAAGAGCCCCCGGCCTGGGAGGGGCGCGAGCGTCAGCTGGTCATAGTCCTGCAGGAGGATCGAGACAGCCCTGCCGCCGAGCCTGTGCACCTCCTCCGCGACGAGCGGGGCGATCAGCTGCGGCGGTAGCTCACGAGCCCGATCGAGCAACGCGTCGAGCAGCCGCTCGGCGAACCTCTCCGAGCGATCCGCCATGACCCTGCCGGACGGACCCCTTGAGTCCTGTCATGCTCGCCCTCGTCTCTCCGGCCGGTCGCCGCGCGGCGAGCCCTGGCCGCGGCACGCCTCTTGCCCCTCTCCCAGCATCGTCCCCAGCGGCCAGTTCACCAAGCAGCGCTTCCGGGTCGGATGAGCAGCGTCGTACGGGAGTCTCCGATGGCGGCGACTCAGCGTAGCGTGGGTGCGGACACTGCGGAAACACAGCCGGAAGGGGTGGGTGATGGCTCTTTGGGGGACGGTGCTCTGGTTTGCCCGCCTTGCGGGAGACCGGATGACCAGGCGTCTGCGGTATCAGGTCCAGAGTGCGCCGGCGACGGTGGAGCAACGCCGCGAGCTGGCCGCATTGATGCGAGATCTGCCCGGCCGGTACTCCGATCGCCTCCCCGCGAGCACGTTCCGGCAGGTCAAAGGCTCTGCTGCGGCGGGGCAGTGGGAGCAAGCGCTCGATCAGCTGATCACCGTCCTGGGACGTCTCGCTCGCGGTGTCACTCCTGCCGAACGCGATGAGCTCCGAATGATCTCGGCCGCGCTGGACATGCCTGTGGGGCGTGTCGAGGCCCTCGTGCCGTCGCCGTGTGAGAACGTCACTGAAAGCCGGCGCCGGAGACTTTCCGCACGCTGACAGCAGAGTTGGCGTCGCCCCGGTCTCTTACAAGTCGACCTTTCTTTCGCG
>NZ_BAABHF010000035.1:0-256124 GCF_039541955.1 Actinoallomurus oryzae
GTCTGGAGCGCGCCGGCTGGGCGTCCGCGGCGGCCGAGACACGTGCCCTGGCCGCCCTGGTCGCGCTCGCGCGGGGCCGCCGGGAGCACGCGCGGCGCCTTCTCGCCCAGGCCCGCGAGGGCGGCACGGTGAGCACGAGAGTCGCCGTCCGGCACGCCACGGCGCTGCTGCGGATCGCCGACGGCGACCGGCGCGGCGCGACCGCCGCGGTCCGCGCGGGCCTGCGGGCGGTGGACGAGCACGCCGCCGCCCTCGGCGCGGCCGAACTGCGCGGACGCGCCGCCGGCTGGTCCGCCGAGCTGGCCGCGCTCGGCGTACGACTCGCTCGTGGGCCGCGGGAGCTGCTGCTCGCCGCCGAACGCGGCCGGGCCATCGCCGACCGGCCGCCCGCCGTACGTCCGCCGCGCGACCGGCGGCTGGCCGGGCTCCTGGCCGAGCTGCGCCGGGTCAGCGCCGAGGTGCCGCACCGGCCCGCGCTGCTCTCCGCGCAGGCGCGGCTGGAGGACGCCGTCCGCGCCCGTACCCGGCGGCTGACCTCCACCCGGCCGGCGGTCCGCGGCTGGAAGTGGCTCGTGCCCGCGCTGCGGGAGACCCTCGGCGACCGGGTGTTCGCCGAACTGATCCGCGACGGCGACGACCTGCTCGCGGTGACCGTGGCGGACGGCCGCTGCCGCCGCGTGGCGCTCGGCCCGTACGCCGGTGCCGAGCACGACGTACGGCTGCTGCGCTTCGCGGTGTCGCGCCTCGCGCGGGAGGCGGACGGTGAGGCGGCGGAGCGCGGCCTGGCGGCAGCGGCGGGGCGGCTGGACGCGCGGCTGCTCGGCCCGCTACGGCTCGGCGACCGGCCGCTGGTGCTGGCTCCCACCGGGGCGCTGCACGGCCTGCCGTGGGCGGCGCTGCCGTCGCTGGCGGGACGGGCGGTGACCGTCACGCCGTCGGCCGCGGGCTGGCTGCGGGCGCTGGGGGCGCCCGCGTCGTCCGGGCACGTGACGCTCGTCGCCGGGCCGGACCTCGGGCATGCCGCCCGCGAGGTGGCCGCGGTGCGCGAGCGGTACCCCGGCGCGGTGGTGCTGGAGGGCGCCGCCGCGACGGCGGGCGCGGTCCGTACGGCCCTGGACGGGGCCGCGATCGCCCATCTCGCCGTGCACGGTGAGTTCCGGGCCGGCAACGCCTTGTTCTCCGGCCTCCGCCTCGCGGACGGCCCGCTGGTCGCCTACGACCTCGACCACCTGCGCCGGCCGCCACGGCTGATGATCCTGTCCGCGTGCGACGCGGGGCGGGCCGACGTCCGCGCGGGCGAGGCGGTCATCGGCATGGTCGGCTGCGCCCTGGCTTACGGCGCCGCCACCGTGATCGCCGGCGTCACCCCGGTCGGCGACGCCGCCGCCCGGGAACTCATGGTCGGCCTGCACACGCGCCTGGCGGCGGGCACGCCCCCGGCGGAGGCCCTCGCCGGCGCACCCCGGCCGCGGGCCGCCCTCGGGTTCGTCTGCTTCGGCGCGGGCCGGTGAGCCGCGGGCCGGTACGACGCGAGCCGCGGGAACACGGGCCGGTGAGATACGGGCTGGTGAGGCATGGCGGCGGGACCGCCCGGTAGCGTACGGGCGTGACCGAGCGGATCTTCACCCTCAGTGAGGCGCGCGCGCTGCTTCCCGAGGTGCGCGCGCGGGTCGACGCGATCGTGGCGGCACGCGCCGACCTCGCCGAGCTGTCGTACGCGCTGCGGTCGGGTCAGGCCTCGCGTCTCGGCGGCAAGCCGGAGCAGAAGGGGTACGAGGCGCGCATCGACGAGGCCGTGGGATGGTTCACCATCCAGGGCATCGAGGTGAAGAGCCTGGCCCCCGTGCTCATCGACTTCCCCGCGTACCACGCGGGCCGGTCGGTGCGCCTGTGCCTCCTGGAGGGCGAGCGGGAGCTGACCTGGTACCACCGGACCGAACTCGGCTTCGCCGGCCGCCGCCGTCTGCCGGGCGCCTGACCGGCCTACGACCTGTCGCCGGCGCCCGTCGGCGAGGCGGGCTTCCGGGGGTGCTCAGGCGAAGTAGTGGTCCTCCTTGAGATCGGCGATCAGCCCCGGGCGGGTCGGCTGCCACCCGAGCAGATCACGGGTGATCCGCGCCGAGGCGGGGCCGTCGAATCCCCAGAAGCGACTGAGCCAGCCGACGTACTCTCCGGCCTGTTCGGGGGTGACGGAGACGGCGGGGATGCCGAGACGCGCGGCGAAGATCTCGGCGACCTCGCGGATCGGGACGCCCTCGTCGCCGACCGCGTGCAGCACCGAGCCGGCCGGCGCGGACTCGAGCGCCAGGCGGAACAGGCGCGCGGCGTCGTCGCGGTGGACCGCCGGCCAGCGGTTGGTTCCGTCGCCGACGTAGGCCGCGGCGCCCTTCTCGCGCGCGAAGCCGATCGCGGTCGGGATGAACCCGTTGTCGCCGTCGCCGTGAGTGGCCGGTGGTATCCGCACGACCGAGGAGCGGACTCCGCGGTCGGCGAGCGCGAGAGTGTGGTGGGCGTTGGCGATCCGCCCGTTCGCGCCGCTGACCCGGATGTCACGGTCGCCCGTGCCGGCGGCCAGGCCGTCGCGTTCGGTGGCGACGACGCCGGGCGGGAGCCCGAGCACGCCGAGGATGCCCGAGGCGATGACGAACGGCTTGCCGGAGCCGGCGAGGGCCTCGCCGAAGGCCTCGATCGCCGCGCGGTCGGCGGCGGTGGCCCCGGCGTAGTCGCCGGCGAAGGCGATGTCGTGCTTGAACGCGAGGTGGACGACGCCGTCGGACGAGGCGGCGGCGTCGCGCAGGGTGTCGAGGTCGTCGAGCGAGCCCGGGCGGACCTCGGCGCCCGCGGCCCGCAGGGTCTGGGCCGCGGCGTCGGAGCGGGCCAGTCCGGTGACCTTGTGGCCGGCGGCGGTGAGCTCGGGGACGAGCCCGCGGCCGATCCAGCCCGACGCTCCGGTGACGAGAACTCTCATGGAAGACCTCCAGGACGTGGGTGCCCGCCGAGCGGTCCGCGGCGCGCACCCCTTGATGTCAGCCACTATTCTTTGTACGGTCGTACTAGAAATGTCAAGCTGAGATGAACACCTGGAGGCAGCGATGGCGGGGCGGCCGGTCGACCATCAGCGGCGGGCCGAACTGCTCGACGCGGTGGTCGACTACACGGTCGAGCACGGCTTCTCCGACCTGTCGTGGCGGCCGGTCGCCGCCGCCCTCGGGGTTTCGCCCACGACGCTGGTGCATCGCTTCGGCACCAAGGAGCAGATGCTCGTGGCGATCCTCGGGCGCTTGCGGGAACGCATCTTCGCGGCCACGAACGACGCGATCGGCGAAAAGCCCGACCTGGCGACGGCGGCGCGCGCGGTCTGGACCCGGACCTCCGACCCGCGACGGGGGGCGGAGTTCAGGCTGTTCTTCGCCGTCTACGGGCGCGCTCTGCAGGCACCGGAGCAGTTCGCGGGATTCCTCGATCGGGTCGTCGCCGACTGGATGAACGCCCTACGCGAGGCGCAGGGGCCCGGCACCGACCCGGCGACCGCGACGCGCACGGCCACGCTGGTGATCGCGACCATCCGCGGGCTGCTGCTCGACCTGCTCGCCACCGGCGACCGCGACCGGGTCCAGGACGCGGCCGAGAGCTTCCTCACCACGCTCGAACACCAAGACACGGGCCAACGCCGCTGAGCCGCCGGACGCGCGCGGCGGTGACCCATCGGGCGGCCGAGCCGGTGGACGGTGGGACCGGCCGGAGGGCGAACCCCGGACCGGCCCCACGACCACCCGGAAGCCGCCGGAATGGCCGCCGTCCCACCGCGCGGCGGACGGGGATGGTGAGAGACGGGCCCTAGTCGCTCGTTTCGACCGGGCGGGCGGGGTCGGTGATCCAGTCGGACCATGAGCCGGCGTACAGGGCGGCCGGCACCCCGGCGATGGTCAGGGCCAGGATCTCGTGGGCGGCGGTCACGCCGGAGCCGCAGTACGCGCCCACCTCGGCCGCGTCGGTCGCGCCGAGGCCGGCGAAGCGTTCGCGGAGCAGGCCGGCCGGCAGGAAGCGGCCGTCGACTCCCACGTTGCCGTGCGTCGGCGCGTTGACCGCGCCCGGGATGTGGCCCGCGACCGGGTCGACCGGCTCGATCTCGCCGCGGTAGCGCTCCGGCGCGCGGGCGTCGAGCAGCACGCCGTCCTTGGCCACGGCCAGCGCGCCGTCCGCGTCGAGGAGCGGCAGGTGTCCCGGCGCGGCGGTGAAGTCGCCCTCCCGCACCGTGGGCACCTCGGTCGTGACGGGCCGCCCGGCGTCCACCCAGGCGTGGTAGCCGCCGTCGAGGACGCGCACCCGGTCGTGCCCGAAATAGCGCAGCGTCCACCAGGCGCGGGCCGCGGCGGTGGCGTCGGCGTCGTCGTAGACGACGACGAGGTCGCCCTGGCGTACGCCGGCGCGCCGCATCGCCTCCTGGAAGGCCGACGCGTCGGGGAGCGGATGGCGGCCTCCGGCGCCGGGCGGCGCCGCGAGATCGTGGTCGAGGTCGATGAAGACCGCGCCGGGCAGGTGACCACGCCGGTACGCCTCGATGCCGGGCGGACCGCCGAGACGCCAGCGGACATCGAGGAGGGCCACGCCTCCTCGGGTCCGGACAAGTGACGGAACGTCGATGAGAGGGTGCACACCGCCAGTCTGACCGGTGACCGCACCGTCCGCGAGCGTCGGCTCCTCGTTCATGATTCCCCCGTGAAAGTGAGCAGAGGCACGAGCTGTTCGGCCGGCACGAGAGAGCCGTGCATGCCGACCAGCGAGGACTCCAGCGGCTCGGCCTGAGTGGCGACGATCGCCAGGTCGGCGTACGGCACGGCGACCACGTCGCCGACCCGGTCCGCCATAGTGGCCGAAACCGGCCCGAAAAGGCCGACCGTTATCGCCTCGTCCCGTGTCATCACCCACGCCTGCCCCGCGAACCGCTCCCGCCACACGGCGAGCACGTCGGGGGCCGCGCCCTCCCGCGTGTACAGGTGCCGGGCCCGCGGCTCGCCGCCCAGCAGCGCCACGCCCTCGCGCAGGGCGGGCTCGGCGTCGACGTCGACGCGTGCGGCCGGGTCGGTCATGCCGTGGTCGGCGGTGACGTAGAGGGCGGCGTCCGGTGGCATCACCTCGGCGAGGCGGCGGACGAGCAGGTCGACGAAGGACAGATGGTGCCGCCAGGCGGGCGAGCGCGAGCCGTGGAGGTGACCGGTGGCGTCCAGCTCGCTGTGGTAGACGGTGACGAAGGACCGCTCCCCCTGGCGTACGGCGTGCTCGGCGCCGGCGACGAGCGGGCCGAGCGCGTCCGCCGGCACGTAGCGGGCGCCGCGGTACACCGCGCGGGTCAGCCCGCTGTGCGCGAACGCCCGCGTCGAGACGTGCGCCGCCGCGACGCCCGCAGCGGCGGCCCGTTCGTACACGGTCGCCGACGGCTGCCAGGCGAGCGGGTCGACACCGTCGTCCCAGCGCAGGCAGTTGAGCAGGCGCCCCTCCCCCGGGATGGCCACCTGGTAGCCGAACAGGCCGTGGCCGCCCGGCGCCCGGCCGGTGCCGAAGGAGCCCAGGCTGGTCGCGGTGGTCGACGGGAAGCCGGCGGTCAGCTCGTGCCCGGCGAGGGAGGACAGGAACGGCGCGGCGCCGGCGTGGGCGCGCAGCAGCTCCCACCCCATGCCGTCGACGAGCAGCACGCAGGCGCGCGGCAGCGCGGGCAGGCCCAGGACGTTCACGTGCCCCGGGACGCCCAGCGCGGCCAGCACGGACGGCGTGAGGTCGGCCAGAGATCGACGGCCGTACGCGGGAACGGGAAGGCTCATCGCTCGCGCTGCGCGATGACCTCCGAGAGCGCCTGGGCGAAGGCCAGGGCCTGCTCGACCGCGTCGGCGCCGTCGGCCGCCTCGCTGACCCGCAGCGAAAGGTCGTCGGCGGTCAGAGTGCCGGTGTAGCCGTGGTCGGCCTCGCAGGACTCGTCACCGCAGGAGGCGGGCTCCAGATCGACGTGAGAGATCACTCCCCAGCCGATGGTGACCATCACCTCGGTCGGCGGGACACCGGGAACGTAGGAGGCGGGTTCGGGCACGACGCGCGTCACCGCCACGGACTGGACCCGGCCGAGGCGGACCGCCTCCGTCGTGGTCGAGGCGTGCGGATGCGGCATCGCCTCGGTGGGCGGATGCTCGTCGGTGTGACAGACGAGCAGGCGGGTGGGCGACAGGACGAGCACGGTGACATGCCGGCGTACCTCCATCGCCGGATCGAACGTCGCCTCGTGGTGGACGACATACGCGATCACGGACTCGGTGCCCAGAACCGACTCGACGGCGTCCGCGACGAGCGCGGGGTAGTAGCCGCTCCGCTCGATCGCCGTGCGCAGCCCGTGAGCCATCGCTCGGGTTTCCCTCATGACCCCATCCTGCACTGCCCGGGCGTCACACGCACACGTGCGGGTACAGAAGCGGCATGACTGGTACAGCGGCCTCCCCCACTCCGCCGATGCCCGAGCCCCCGATGCCCCCGCCGGAACCCCCGACACCGCCGCCGGAGCCGCCGCCGGGACCTGTGCCGCCGGCCCCCGGACCGCCCCAGCCGGTCCCCGAGCCGACCCCGAGCCCGATCCCGCCGGTCCCCGAGCCCGTGCCGCCGCCGCAGCCCGAGGAGACACCCCTCTAGGGCCCCAGGTTCCTGAGCCGGCGGGCGTCCTCGGCGGGCCGCCCGTGCGGTCCGGCCAGGCGCAGGCGGGCGCCGCGTACGACCGCGCCCCCCGGGCCGGCCAGCACCGGTTCGAGGTCCAGCCGGGCGACCTCGGGCAGGTCGTCGGCGAGGCGCGACGCCCGGAGCAGCAGGTCCTCCAGCGCTCCGGTGTCGACCGGCTCGGCGCCCCGGTGGCCCAGCAGCAGCGGGGCGGTGCGCACGGCGCGCACCATCTCGGCCGCCTCGACGTCGGTCAGCGGCGCCAGCCGGTACGCCCGGTCCTCCAGGAGCTCGGCGGTCACGTCGTCCAGCCCGAACGACACGATCGCGCCGAACGAGGGGTCCTCGGACGTGCTGATCCGCGTCGCGATGCCGTGCCCGTCCTCCCGGACCGTGATGCCGTAGCAGGCCAGCAGCGCGGCGGTCTCCTCCGGTGAGGGCGTCTCCTGCCCGGCGAGTTCGCCGACGAGCGCGCGGGCCCGGTCCCGGTCCACCCCCGGCAGGTCCGGGATCCGCCCGTGCGGCCGGCGGCGCCAGCCCGCGTACCGGACGGCGTACGCCAGGGCGCGCACCGCGCTCTCCGGCGCCGGGTACGACGGGACGGACCCGTGCAGCAGGCCGCGTTCGCCCAGGTAAGCCGCGATGACGGGCGTGTCCGCGCCGTCGGCGGCGGCGACGATCGCGGCGGCGACGTCGGCGGTCCTGGTGCCGTGGACGGCCGGGGCGAACACGGTGACGACGGCGTCGATCCCCTCGTCGGCGAAGGCCTCCTCCAGCGCGGCGGTGAAGTCGCCGGGCCCCGCCTCGGGCCCGAGGTCGACCGGCCGCCGCGGGCGCAGGCCCGCGACGGTGGCCGCGTCCTGGACGAGGAGCCCGATCGAGTCGGAGTTGCCGACGATCGCGACCCGGTCGCCGCGCGGCAGGGGCTGGTACGCGAGGAGCTGCGCGACGTCGAACAGCTCCCCGAGCGAGTCCACCCGCACCAGCCCCGCCTGCGCGAACAGGGCGCTGACGGCGTGGTCGGGCAGGCTGAGGGCCTGAGCCGCGTGGCCCAGCGGCACGCCCTGGGTCGTCCGTCCGCTCTTGACCGCGACGATCGGCTTCCGCAGGCTGATCCGGCGGGCCAGCCGCGTGAACTTGCGCGGGTTGCCGATCGACTCCAGGTAGAGCAGGACGACCGCGGTGTCCGGATCCTCCTCCCAGTACTGCATCAGGTCGTTGCCCGAGACGTCGGCGCGGTTGCCCGCGGACACGAACGTCGACAGCCCGAGATCGCGCTCGGCGGCCCACTTCAGGATCGTGATGCCGAGGGCGCCGGACTGGGAGAAGAACCCGATGGGCCCGTGGCGCGGCAGCGTCGGCGCGAGGGTGGCGTTCAGTCCGTTGGCGTTGTTGGCGATGCCCAGGCAGTTCGGCCCGACCACGCGCATGCCGCCCGCCCGTGCCAGGCGTACGAGCTCGTTCTGCCGCTCGCGGCCCTCCGGGCCGGTCTCGCCGAACCCGGAGGACAGGACGACGAGGCCGTGCACGTCCTTGGCCGCGCACTGCGCGACCACGTCGCCCACCACCTCGGCGGGCACCGCCACGACGGCGAGGTCCACCTCACCGGGCACGTCGCCGATGGTCTTGTAGGCCCGGACGCTGGAGACGGCGGTGGCGCTGGGGTGCACGGGGTAGACGGGCCCGGCGAAACCGCCCGCGAGCAGGTTGCGCAGCACGCTCTGGCCCACGCTGTGCTCCTCGCGGCTGGCGCCGATCACCGCGACCGAGCGCGGCGACAGCAGCCGGCCGATCGAGCGGGACTCGGCCCGGTGCTCGCGGGCCGCCATGACCTCCCGGGAGGTCTCGGTGGGCTCCAGGTCGAGGGTGAGGGTCAGGACGCCTTCCTCGTACCGCTGCTCGGCCTTGTAGCCCGCATCGCGGAAGACCTTGCTCATGCGGCGGTTCTCGGGCAGGACGTCGGCGATGAAGCGGGTGATGCCGCGTTCGCGCGCCGCGGCGGCGATGTGCTCCAGGAGCACGCTGGCCACCCCGCGGCCCTGGTGGGCGTCCTCGACGAGGAACGCCACCTCGGCGGTGTCCGCTCCGGAGCGCAGGCGGTCGTAGCGGACGACGGCCACCATCGCGCCCCCGATGGTCGCGATGAGCGCCACCCGGTCGTCGTAGTCGACCGTGGTGAAGTGCTCGACCTCCCGGTCGGTCAGCCGCGGGCGCGGGGAGAAGAACCGGTAGTAGATAGACTCCGGAGAGAGCCTGGCATAGAACTCGCGTAGCAGTCCGGCGTCATCCGCCCGGATGGGGCGAAGATGCGCTGTTCCCCCATCGGCGAGGACGACGTCGGCCTCCCATTGGTCGGGATACGGCACAGGTCGAGAGTAATGCGAGATGCTGAAATCGCGTCTCGTTCGATACCCATCCGGGTACCCGGAGCTGTTAGGTTTTTGCTCCGGGTCGCAGCTCCCGCTCGCCCACAAGGGCGGCGACCGCAGAACAGGGTGGTGACGTCATGACGCGCGTGGTCGTGGTCGGTGATCTTATGACCGATGCCGTCGCGCGGGCAGCATACCCGCTGGCGAAAGGCGGCGACACGCCCGCCAAGGTGACGATGCACGGCGGCGGTTCCGGCGCCAACGTCGCGTCCTGGCTCGCCGTCGAGGGCGTCGAGGCCGCCTTCGTCGGGCGCCGCGGCGCCGACATCACGGGCCGCAACCGTGACATGGAACTCATGGGCTACGGCGTCGACGCCCGGCTCGTCATGGACCCCGAACGCGCCACCGGCACCTGTGTGGTCATGGTCACCCACAAGGGCGACCGCACCATGCTGTCGGACCCGGGGGCCAACGCCGCGCTCCTGCCCGAGGACATCCCGCAGGATCTGTTCGCCCCCGGCGCGCACCTGCACGTGTCCGGATACTCCCTGCTCAACGAGGGGTCCCGGCAGGCGGCGCTGCACGCCATGAAGCTCGCGCAGAGCGCCCAGATGTCGATCACCGTCGACGGCGGCGCCAACTCCCTGCTCAAGCGGGCCGGCGCCGAGCCGTTCCTCGACTGGTCCCAGGGCGCCCGGCTGCTGATCGTCAACGCCGCCCAGGCCGAGGCCCTGACCGGCCGGGACAACCCCGAACAGGCCGCCAAGGTCCTGACCGCGTGGTACTCCCAGGTCGTGGTGAAGCTCGCCGAGGACGGCGCGCTCTGGTACACCAACGGCCGCGCCGAGCCCGTGCGCGTCCCGGCGGAGCCGGTCGAGGAGGTCATCGACGGCACCGGCGGCGGCGACGCGTTCACGGCGGGCTTCCTGCCGGCGTGGCTCGACGGCAAGCCCCCGGCCGAGGCCCTGGCCGCGGGGTGCCACCTCGCCGCCCGCGCGATCGGCCACCTGGGCGCCCGCCCGATCCTCTGACTCCCGATCCGGCGTTCCCGCACGGACCCGGCGGCCGGTAAGGCTCAGTCGCGAGGACCGTCCGGCGGTGAGGGCACGAAGTCGTACGGTGCCAGCGGACCCAGGACGCGGAGTTTGATCCGGCCCGCCCAGCGGTAGCCGAGTTCGTCCACGGCCTTGCGGAAGCTCGCCTGGTCGTCCGCGGAGACGAGGAAGGCCGCGTCCGCGGCGGTGTCCTCGTCGACCGGGGGGCGCGGGGCGACGGAGACGGCGTGAGACGACAGCGTCTGCACGAGTTCTTCGGTGTCGACCTCGCGCTTGGCGTCGAGAGCGTGGATGATCAGCTCGCCGAGATGGACGCGGTCGTAGTACGCGGCGGCCTCCGGGAGCCCGCGCAGGCTCTCCCTCAGCCGCATGAGCTCCGGCTCCTCGGCGAGGACCTCGCGCAGCACCGTGTCCTGGACGTAGGTGGCCGACACGCTGAACTCCGCCCGGCCCTCCAGGTCGGCGAGGACGCCGGTGAACCAGTCGTAGTACGGCTCGAGCATCTCCTCCACCACGCCCGCGGCCGTGGTCACCACGGCGCTGAACCGCAGCGGCAGCATGGTGGTGTGCCCCGCCAGCGACGCGACGACGTTCTCGTGCGCGAGGAGGTCCTCGCGGGTGCCCAGCGCCCCGGTGGGCGGGATCTCGCTGATCACACCGGCGAGGTCGCCGTGCCGGACCAGGCGGACCCGGCAACCGCCGGCGCCGAGCAGGCCTTCGGGGACACGCGTGGACGCCGGCACGATGCCGTACACGTAGCAGACCCGCGTCTCCGGATCCTCCGCCTCGGCGTCCCGCGGTATGGCCACGACGCGCCCTCCCTCCGGGGCGGCGAAGTGCGGGACGCCGGTCTCGTCGTACCCGCCGTCGGAGGGCTGGCCGTCCTCCGTACGGGCGGACGGAACGCCGGCCGGTCCGGCGATGCCGGGCACGGGCGGACCGGTGTGCACGGGAACACGGGTGGCCGGGACACAGAAGGCACCGAACACCGGTACGGTCGCCGACGCCGGACCCGACGCCGCGACGGCGGGCCGCGTCTTCCGAGTCAGCCCGAACAGCCAGGCCCCGCGGGCCGCTCCGTTGGTGTTCATACCCTTCCCCCGACGACCAGTGCCCGACGAAACCGGACACCGCTGGCCACAAACCGCAAAACCCACTTTACCTGGGAAGATAGCGGCGAAAAGGATTGTTTCGGATTCGCGAATCGCGCCGGGCCACCGCCGTCCAACCCCTACCGGCCACCGCCGCCCACCTCCCGTCGCGACCGCGCCCAGGCTCGGCGTGCCGGTCGTGTCAGGGTCAGGACGTCACCGCGAGTGCGAGCGGCAGGACCGCCGGGGCGCCGGCCTCCCGCAGCAGCTTCGCCGCGACGGTCACCGTCCAGCCGGTGTCGACCTGGTCGTCCACCAGCAGCACCGGGCCGGTGAGGTCGCCGAGACCCTCCGGGACGGCCATGGCGTTCCAGAGCGTGCGGACCCGCTGGGCGCTGTTGTGCCGGCGAGGCCCCGGGCCGCCGGCGGTGTAGGCGATCTCGCCGAGATAGGGCAGCCGGCCGATCGTGGCGACGCGCCGCGCCAGGTCGGCGATCATGCGGGGGCGGGTCGCGGACGCCATGGCGACCACCGCGGCCGGGCGTTGCTCCCAGTCCCACGCGGACAGCACCGAGACGATCGCGGCGAAGATCTCGTCGGTCACCGGGGCGTCGGGCGCGCCCTCGGCCAGGACGCCGCGCAGCCGGTTGCCCCAGCCGAGGTCGGTGAGCCGTCCCAGCGCGCGGCCGGGCTCGGCCTGCAGGCCCGGCGGGATCCGGCCCGCGATGCCCTCGGCCTTCATTCCCGTCGGCCACATACGGCGCGGTGTCACCTCGACGCCCGGGCGGCTCAGCCGGTCGCGGGCGGACGCGGCGCCGGCGTCGGAGACCTCGGCGGAACGGTGGTGGCCGGTGCAGTTGTCGCAGCGCCCGCACGGGGCGGCCTCGGGATCGTCCAGTTCGCGGCGGAGGAACTCCATGCGGCAGTCGCCGGTCGCCTCGTAGTCGAGCATGGCGCGCTGCTCGCGGGAGCGCTCGGCCGCGACGCGCTCGTAGCGCTCGCGGTCGTAGGCCCACGGCTCGCCGGTCGCGGTCCAGCCGCCGCGCACCCGGCGTACGGCGCCGTCGACGTCGAGGACCTTGAGCATCATCTCCAGGCGGCTGCGCCCCAGGTCGACGCGGGTCTCCAGGGCGGCCGTGGACAGTGTGCCCTCCTCCTCCAGCACGCGCAGCGCCAGGCGTACGACCTGCTCGGAGGGGAAGGCCAGGCCGGCGAAGTACGCCCAGATCTCGCGATCTTCGGCGCCCGGCAGGAGGATCACCTCGGCCCGCTCGACGCCGCGGCCGGCGCGGCCGATCTGCTGGTAGTAGGCGACCGGCGACTGCGGCGCGCCCACGTGCACGATGAAGCCGAGGTCGGGCTTGTCGAAGCCCATGCCCAGGGCGCTGGTCGCGACGAGTGCCTTGACCTTGTTGTCGAGGAGGTCCTGCTCGGCCTGGAGGCGCTCGGCCTGCTCGGTCTGGCCGGTGTAGGCGACGACGGCGTATCCGCGGTCACGCAGGAACGCGGCGATCTCCTGCGCCGCCGCGACGGTGAGCGTGTAGACGATGCCGGATCCGGGCAGCTCGGCGAGCCGCTCCGCGAGCCAGGCCAGCCGGTGCTCGGCGCCCGGCAGGCGTACGACGGACAGGCGCAGGCTCTCCCGGTCGAGCGGCCCGCGCAGGACGAGCGTCTCGTCTCCGGCGCTGAGCTGGTCGGCGACGTCGCGGGTCACCCGCGCGTTGGCGGTCGCGGTGGTGGCCAGCACGGGGATGCCGGGCGGCAGGTCGGCGAAGAGCGTGCGGAGCCGGCGGTAGTCGGGCCGGAAGTCGTGGCCCCAGTCGGAGATGCAGTGCGCCTCGTCGACGACCACCAGGCCCGCGCCGGCCGCGAGCTTGGGCAGGACCTGGTCGCGGAAGTCGGGGTTGTTGAGGCGCTCGGGGCTGACGAGCAGCAGGTCGACGGCGCCGTCCTGGACGTCGGCGAAGACCCGCTCCCAGTCGTCGGTGTTGGAGGAGTTGATCGTGGCGGCGTGGATGCCGGCCCGCTCGGCGGCGGCGATCTGGTTGCGCATGAGGGCGAGCAGCGGGCTGACGATCACCGTCGGGCCGGCACCGCGCTCCCGCAGCAGGGCGGTGGCGATGAAGTAGACCGCGGACTTGCCCCACCCGGTGCGCTGGACGACGAGGGCGCGCCGCCGCTCGACGACCAGGGCGCGGATCGCGGTCCACTGGTCCTCACGGAGCCGGGCGTGCTCCCCGGCGAGCTCGCGCAGGCGCGCCTCGGCGCGCTCCCTCAACCCGATGTCGTCGACCATGGGTTCCTTGGTATCAGCACCCACCGTCGGTTGTGACGCCGCTCGGGAGATCGCGGCTCAGCGGCTCGCGGCGAGCTCGGGCTGGATGACGGCGTCGAGCAGGCCCGGGAACCGGGCGTCGAGGTCGTCGCGGCGGAGCGTGAGGAGGCGCCGGGCGCCCTGGACCCGGGAGTGCGTGATGCCCGCCTCGCGCAGGATGCGCAGGTGGTGGGACATCGTGGACTTGCTGACCTCGAGCCCGGCGTCGTGCTGGATCTGCCCGCAGGAGGACTCGCCGACGCGGGCCAGCGTGCGCACGGTCGCCAGGCGCGCGGGATCGGCCAGCGCCGCCAGCACCTTGGGCATGCTCAGCTCCTCCGCCGGAGGGTGGATCACCTCTTCGCTCACGGGGCCTCCTTCGTCGGCGCCGCGAGCGAAACGCTGCTGCGCTTGCCCGTTCGTTCGTTCCGCTCACTCACCTGTCAAGCATAAATCAGATTTGCCAGGAGTTCGACTCTCGTCGTACTGTTCGACAGTCTTCAAACACTTCGACGATCATCGAACTTCGGGAGCGACGTGTCTTCATCCCTCTCCACTCCTGATCCACGCCGTTGGATGATGCTGCCGGTCATCCTGTCGGCGACGTTCATGGCGATGTTCGACTTCTTCGTCGTCAACGTCGCCGCCCCGTCCCTCGAACAGGATCTGAACGCCGGCCAGGCCGCGCTGGAACTCGTCGTCGGCGGCTACGCCTTCACGTACGCCGGCGGCATGGTGACCGGCGGACGGCTGGGCGATCTGTTCGGCTACCGGCGGCTGTTCCTGACCGGCATGGCGGCCTTCACCGTCGCCTCGCTGCTGTGCGGCCTGGCCCGGTCGCCGGGCGAGCTCGTCGCCGCGCGGCTGCTCCAGGGGCTCACCGGGGCGGCCATGGTGCCGCAGGTGCTCGCTTTGATCACCGCGACGTTCCCGGCGGGCGAGCGGGCGCGGGCGATGTCGTGGTTCGGCGTGACGACCGGGGTCGGCTCGATCGCCGGGCAGGTGCTCGGCGGCCTCCTCCTCGAAGCGAACGTCCTGGGCCTGGGCTGGCGGGTCATCTTCCTGGTCAACGTGCCGGTGGGCGTGGTCGCGCTGGCGTTCGCGCTGCGGCTGCTGCCGCACCACCGGGCCTCGCGGCGGCCCCGGCTCGATCCGCTCGGTGCGCTCGGCGTCTCGGCCGGGCTCGCCCTCCTGCTCGTGCCGCTCATCCTCGGCCGCGAGGAGGGCTGGCCGGCCTGGACCTGGCTGTCCATGGCGGTGTCCATGCCGCTCCTGGCCGCCACTCTGGCCTGGGAGCTGCGGCTCACCCGCCGGGGCGGTGAGCCGCTGCTCGACCTGACGCTCTTCCGCAACCGCGCCTTCGCGGCCGGCCTGCCGGTGAACGTGGCCTTCATGTCCTTCTTCGCGAGCTTCATGTTCGTGCTCACGCTGCTGCTGCAGGGCGGGCTGGGCCTGTCGCCGCTGGAGGCCGGCCTGACGTTCATGCCGATGGGCGTGCTGTTCTCGGTGACCTCGCTCCTGGGCCGTTCCCTGGCCGCCAGGTACGGCCTGCGGGTGATGACCGTGGGCGGCTCGATCACCGCGCTGGGCATCCTGGTGTTGATCGT
Source organism: Actinoallomurus oryzae (assembly GCF_039541955.1). NCBI lineage: Bacteria > Bacillati > Actinomycetota > Actinomycetes > Streptosporangiales > Thermomonosporaceae > Actinoallomurus > Actinoallomurus oryzae. The sequence continues at coordinate 15,130 of NZ_BAABHF010000035.1, forward strand.
CGAACTCCAGGCGCTGGGCGGAGCGATCACCCCGGCGTGGCTGCTCGCGCCGATGGCTCTGGTCGGCCTGGGCAACGGGCTGATGCTGCCCACGCTCATCGGGGCGGTGCTGGCCGGCATCGACCCGCGGCACGGCGGTGCGGCGGCGGGCGTACTGACGACGACACAGCAGTTCGCGAGCGCGGCGGGGGTCGCGGTGCTGGGCGCGGTGTTCTTCGGCGGCCTGGGGGACCACCCCTCGCGGGAGGACTTCGCCGCGGCGGCGGAGGCGGTCGCGTTCCTGGCCCTGGCCCTGGTGCTGACCGCGACCGCCCTGATCCTGCTCCTCCCCCGCCCGGCGGCACGCCCGGCACCGGCGGTGGAGCCGGAACCCTCCCTGGAGGCCGCCTGAGCCCGGTCCTCAGGCGGCCGGTGCGCCTACTCCGCCTGAGGAACGTTCTGCAGGATCTCCAGGGATGGTGAGGTCACGTCGCCGTGGCCGGACAGCCGCAGCGTCAGCTCGGTCTCGGCGAGCAGGCACCGCAGCACGTGCCGTACGCCCGCCTCGCCCGCCAGCGCCAGCCCGTACGCGTACGGGCGGGCCACCAGCACCGCCCGGGCGCCCAGCGCGAGGGCCTTGACCACGTCCGCGCCCGAGCGGATGCCACTGTCGAACAGCACGTCGATCTGGTCGCCGACGGCGTGGGTGATGGGCGGCAGCGCGTCCAGGGCGGCGATCGCGCCGTCGACCTGGCGTCCGCCGTGGTTGGACACGACGATGCCGTCCATGCCCGCGTCGACCGCGCGGCGGGCGTCTTCGGTGTCCTGGATGCCCTTGAGCGCGATCGGGCCGTCCCAGTGCTCCCGCAGGAACGCGAGATCGTCCCAGGTCAGCGACGGGTTACCGAACAGCGAGACCCAGTGCAGGATCGGATCGTCGCCCGCTCTGGCGGAGAAGACCGGGTCGGCGAAGTAGTTCTGGTTGCCCAGGCCGCGCAGGAACGGCAGGTAGGCGTTGTCGAGGTCATGGGGCCGCCAGGCGAGCATGAAGGTGTCCAGCGTGACGACGAGCGCCGTGTAGCCGGCCGCCTTCGCCCTCTCGAGGAAGCTGATCGCCAGATCCCGGTCGTTCGGCCAGTACAGCTGGTACCACCGGGGCCCGGCCGCCTCCGCGACCTCCTCCAGCGTGTGCGAGGCGGCCGTGCTCAGCACCATGGTGACGCCCATCGCCCCGGCCGCCCGCGCGACCGCCAGCTCGCCGTCGGGGTGCAGCTGGCGCAGCACGCCGACGGGGCCGAGGAGCACCGGAGCGGGCAGCGTCTCGCCGAGCACCCGGGTCGTGAGGTCGCAGGTCGGGTGGCCGGCCAGCATCCGCGGCACCAGCCGGCGGCGCCGGAACGCCTCGCGGTTCTCCCGTGCCGTGTCGCCCGTTCCGGCCGCCCCCGCGACATAGTCGTACGCCTCGCGGGAGAGCTTCTCCCTGGCCAGGGGTTCGAGCCGGGTCAGGTCGGTCGGCAGGGAGGGGATGATGTCGGTGAGGCCGTTCAGATAGATCTCATTCTGGAAGTCGGCGTACATGCGGCACTCCCCAGCTCATAGACGAATCCGTCCGCCATCTTCCACCATGGGTCCGCGGCACGCCGACGTTCACGGCGCAACCTGTCGGGCCGACCCGTCACAATGACAGTTATGGCACGACGCGGCACGCAGACCCCTCCCCCGCCGGACTTCGAAGAGAACATCGTCGACGTCGATGTCTCAGAGGAGATGCGGGGCAGTTACCTCGAGTACGCCTACTCGGTCATCTACCAGCGGGCGCTCCCCGACGCGCGCGACGGGCTCAAGCCCGTGCAGCGCCGCATCCTCTACTCGATGAACGAGATGGGCCTGCGGCCCGACCGTGGCCACGTCAAGTGCGCCCGGGTCGTCGGCGAGGTGATGGGCAAGCTCCACCCCCACGGCGACTCGGCGATCTACGACGCGCTCGTGCGCCTGGCGCAGCCCTGGTCGATGCGCATGCGGCTCGTCGACGGGCACGGCAACTTCGGCTCGCTCGGCGGCGACGACTCGCCCGCCGCGATGCGGTACACCGAGGCCCGCATGTCCCGCGAGGCCGCCCTCATGGTGGCGAGCATCGACGAGGAGACCGTCGACTTCCGCCCCAACTACGACGGCCAGGAGCAGGAGCCGGAGGTGCTGCCCTCGGCGTTCCCGAACCTCCTGGTCAACGGCAGCTCCGGCATCGCGGTCGGCATGGCGACCAACATGGCGCCGCACAACCTCGGCGAGGTGATCGCCGCCGCGCGACACCTGATCGACAACCCCGAGGCGTCGCTCGATGACCTGATGCGGTTCGTGCCCGGCCCCGACCTGCCGACCGGCGGCAAGATCGTGGGCCTGGACGGCATTCGTGACGCGTACGAGACCGGCCGCGGGATCTTCCGCACCCGCGCCACCGCCCACATCGAGAACGTCACGCCGCGCCGCAAGGGCATCGTCGTCACCGAGCTCCCTTACGCCGTGGGCCCCGAGCGCGTGGTCTCCAAGATCAAGGACCTCGTCAACGCCAAGAAGATCTCGGGCATCTCCGACCTGAAGGACCTCACCGACCGGCAGCAGGGCCTCCGCCTGGTCATCGAGATCAAGAACGGCTTCCACCCCGAGGCGGTGCTGGAGGAGCTCTACCGGCTGACGCCGATGGAGGAGACGTTCGGCATCAACAACGTCGCCCTCGTCGACGGGCAGCCGCGCACGCTGGGCCTGCGCGACCTGCTCCAGGTGTACGTCGACCACCGCATCGACGTCGTACGCCGCCGCAGCCTGTTCCGCCGCAAGAAGCGCGAGGACCGCCTGCACCTCGTCGACGGTCTCGTCATCGCGCTGCTCAACATCGACGAGGTCATCCGGGTCATCCGCGAGAGCGAGGACTCGGCCGAGGCGAAGACGCGCCTGATGTCCGCGTTCGAGCTGTCGGAGATCCAGGCGCAGTACATCCTCGACACGCCGCTGCGCCGCCTGACCAAGTACGACCGGCTCGAGCTGGAGAACGAGAAGGAACGCCTCACCCGCGAGATCGCCGAGCTGACCGAGATCCTGGAGTCGGAGGCCAAGCTGCGGGCGCTGGTCTCCGGCGAGCTGGCCGAGATCGCCAAGACGTACGGCACGCCGCGCCGCACCGTCCTGCTGGAGTCCTCGGGCCAGACCAAGACGGCCGCGGTGCCGCTGGAGGTGGCCGACGACCCGTGCCGGGTGTTGCTGTCCTCGACCGGCCTGCTGGCCCGTACGACGTCGATGGAGCCGCTGCCCGGCGAGGGGGCGCGCGCACCCCACGACGTGGTCGTGTCGATCGTGAGCGCGACCGCGCGCGGCCAGGTCGGCGCCGTGACGAGCGCGGGCCGGATGATCCGGGTGGACGTCCTCGACCTGCCCGCGCTGCCCTCGTCGGCCGCCCCGCCGTCGCTGGCGGGCGGCGCGCCGATGAGCGAGTTCGTCACGCTGGAGAAGGACGAGACCGTGGTCGGCCTGGCATCGCTCGACTCGCCCGGGCTGACGCTCGGCACCGAGCAGGGCGTGGTGAAGCGAGTCGCCCCCGACTACCCGAAGAACGCCGACGAGTTCGAGGTGATCGGCCTCAAGGACGGCGACCGGGTCGTCCGCGCGCTGCAACTCGAATCCGAGGACCACGAGCTGGTGTTCATCACCAGTGACGCGCAGCTGCTGCGCTTCTCCGCGTCCAGCGTCCGCCCGCAGGGCCGTGGGGCGGGCGGCATGGCGGGCATCCGGCTGAGCTCGGGCGCCCGGGTCATCTGGTTCGGCGCCCTCGACGGCGACCTGGAGTCCCGCGTGGTCACGATCGCGGGCAGCTCCACCGCCCTGCCCGGCACCCAGACGGGCGCCATCAAGGTCGCCGACTACGCCGAGTACCCCGCCAAGGGCCGCGCCACCGGCGGCGTCCGCGCCCACCGTTTCCTCAAGGGGGAAGACGTCCTGATCCTCGCCTGGGCCGGCCCGACCCCGGCCAAGGCCTCGGGCATGACGGGCAAACCGCTGGACCTCCCGACCGAACTGGGCCGCCGCGACGGCTCGGGCGTGAAGCTCCCGTCCCCGATCACCGCGATCGGCGGCCCGGTCGGCACGTCCGGCGACGCGCCCGCCCAGGCGACGGAGCCGGCGGAGGAGACCGAGTAAGAGCCCGCGCGGACGGGGACGCAGTCCCTGTCCGCGCGGGCTCTGACCCGCGCGGTACGGGCGGGAAGCCTTCCCGCCCGGTGCGGGCCGCAAGCCTTCCCGCCCGGTGCGGGCCGCAAGCCCTCTCGCCCGGTGCGGGCCGCAAGCCCTCCCGCCCGCACCGGGCACGCCAAGACGGCTCCCCGCCGCCGTACGCCGAGTCATGCCTGTCGTGCGGAGCGATGAGGTTCGCCGGCGGGTCTGGGCGCACGACCGGACGGCTCCGTGCCCGCCGGCGTCTCGGCGTGGGCCGTGGTGCCTGAGCGGGTGGTGGCTCAGCGGTGCAGGGGCTGCTCGCCGTCGCGCTGGGCGGGGATCTTCGGAGGCTCGGCCATGGCCGCGATCGCTTCGAGGAGGTCGTCCGGGGTGCCGCTCGGTTCTTCGTAGTGCCAGAAGCGGACGATGCGCTCGGCGGGCAGCGGGAGGCGGAACTCCTTGTCGGCGAAGGTGCCGGCGGCGCAGAGACGGTCGATGACCGGCGCGTCTTCGGGAAGCTCGGCGGCGTACGCGGCGGCGTTGAGCAGCGCGACCGCGCTCCGCGCGTTGCGGCCCTCGTCGTGGTCGTCGGAACGGTTGAGACGCCACCAGGCGTAACGGCGGAGGCATTCAGCGATCATGAAGGTCTTTCGCACGCCGGTTCTCCTTGAGAAAGCATTCACATAGAGGCATAACGCACAGTAGTCGACTGATCACTTCTTGTCCTCTCCCGTCGCCCTGCGCCGCAAGGATCTACGCGCTCTTGCCCAGGCCCGTACGTATTCGCGGCTCACGGGCCCATACGTCCGCCGCCCGGGCGGCACGCCGACGCATTGTCAGTGGCGTGGTGCACCATCGACGGATCGGCACGGAACACGACCACTAGGAGATCAGGGTGTCCCCCACCAACCAGCGGATAGCCGGCCATTCCTTTCTGGAAGGGATGTACGACGACGACTACTTTCCCGATCACGTCGTCGACAAGGGCAAGGCGATCCTGCTGAGGCTGTGCGAGCGGATCGAGGCCGAACGCCCGGCGGATCTCGCGGCGCTGTACGCGCTCACGAACGCCGCCACGGAGGAGTTCAACGCGCTGGAGGCCGACTTCGAGGCCGCGGACAGCGAGCTCGAGACCGTCGCCCGCGAGCTGATCGGAGAAGAGTTCTGGTTCGTGGCATCGGCGTACGGCTTTCCGGAGGCGGACGCCGAGATGCTGATCGCCGCCCGGGAGTGGTGACGGTCGCGGGCCGTACGGGGTGAGGGGGTCAGTCCAGGTCGGCGAGGCCCTTGCGGTACGCGTACGTCACGGCCTGGGCACGGTCGCGTAGGCCGGCCTTGGCGAAGAGGTTGTTGATGTGGGTCTTGACCGTGGCCTCGCTGATGAACAGGTCGCGGGCGATCTCGGCGTTCGAGCGGCCCGCCGCGATCAGTGTCAGCACCTCGGCCTCGCGCTGGGTCAGGCCGTCCGGAAGGTCTCCCCGGCGGCGGCGCGACGGCTGGCCGCCGGAGGCGAGGGCGTCGACCAGGCGGCGCTGGACCGACGGGTCGAGCTGGGCGTCGCCGCCGCGCACCGCGTCGATCGCTCGCGCGATCTCCTCCGCTCCCGCGTCCTTGGTCAGGTAGCCCCGGGCGCCCGCCTGCAGCGCGGCGAACACCGACTCGTCGTCGCTGTAGGTGGTCAGGACGACGATCTGCACCGCCGGGTAGTCCCTCTTGATGCGCCGGGTGGCCTCGACGCCGTCCACGCGCGGCATGCGGAGGTCCATCAGGACCACGTCGGGGCGGTGTTCGGCGACCAGGCGCACGGCCTCCTCGCCGTTTCCGGCGGAGCCGACGACCTCCAGGCCCGGCAGCAGGCCGAGCAGCAGCACCAGCCCGTCGCGTACGACGGTCTGGTCGTCGACCACCAGTACCCGCGTCACAGCGGCACCCGCAGCAGCACCCTGAACCCCTCTTCCACCGGACCCGCCTCCAGTGTGCCGCCGATCAGCTCGGCGCGCTCACGCATTCCGACCAGACCGTATCCCCCGCCGCTCCCCGCGAGCGGGCCGGGCTCCCCGCCCTCGTCGGTGACCTCCAGTTCGCACCACCCGTCGGTGTAGCGCAGCGCGACCGTGACCGCCGCCCCCGGCGCGTGCTTGCGGACGTTCGTCAGCGCCTCCTGCGCCGTACGGATCACGGCGAGGCCCGCCCTCGCGTCCAGGTCCCGGGGTTCGCCCTCGACCTTCAGCTCGCAGACGGCGTCGGCGAGAAGCCGGTGCTCGTCGGTGAGCTCGCGCAGCACCACGTCCATCGGCGGGATGTCGCCGCGCAGGGTGGCGAGCGCGCGCCGCGTCTCCTCCAGGCCGCTGCGGGCCAGGCCGCGGGCGCGTTCGACCCGGACGAGCGCCTCCTCCGTGCGGCCGCCGACCATGAGCAGCCGCGCCCCCTCCAGATGGACGAGCTGGGCGGACAGCGAGTGCGCGAGGATGTCGTGGATCTCCCGGGCGATGCGGGAGCGCTCGGCGAGGATGAGGTTCTGCTGCTCGGTCAGCCGCGCCGCCTCGCGCGTGTGGTTCGCCCGGATGCCGGTGAACATCCCGAGCATCCCGACGATCGTCCACAGCTCCCCCGCCGGACGCCCCTGGGCGAGGATGCCGACCGTCATCCCGACCGATCCCACGGCGGCCACCGAGACCGAACGCCACAGCGAGCCGGTCGAGCCGGCGAACCCCACACAGGCGAAGATCAGGGCGCTGCCGGGGCGTTCGGGCGCCGCGGCGTACAGCGCGGCCCCGGTGGCGGCGCCGGCCATATAGAGGATCCAGGCGTACGCCGGGGCGCGGCGCCTCATGACCACCGCGACGGCGAAGCAGATCACCCCGCAGAGGACTCCCCCGGTGAGCGCCAGGTCCGCACCGTGCAGCCCGGCGTGCGGGCCCGACCGGTCGTGGTCGCGCAGCATGGCGTACGCGAACCAGGCGATCGCGGCGGTGAGGATGAGGACCCGCATCAGGAGCCCTTCTCGCCAGGGCCCCTCCGCCGAGCCCGACGAGGCGCCCGGCCGGCACTGAGGCCGCAACTGGGCACCGAGCCGACTCCGAAGCTCTGCCATCACGGTTGCACGCTAACCCTGCCCGGGAGTCCGCGGGACCGCCGGCCGATGACGGCGTTCTGGGCGAGCAGCCACGCCGCGACCGAGATGAGCACCGTTCCGCTCCCGGGCCGGACCCCCGCCGCGTACCCGAGGCCGTACAGGCCACCGCGTACGGCGATGGACGCCACGAACACCCCGAACGTCGCCCAGGTCCCCCGGCTCCACAGCGAACCGTCCGCCTCTCGCCACACGCGCATGGTCGCCCCGAGACCGAGTCCGAGCAGCAGAGCCGCGACGATCTCGACGGCGAGCAGGCCGGTGCTGAGCCCGGCGTGATGCGCGTCGATCACGTTGCCCTGCCCGATGCCGATGGCGCCGATGACGAGCGGAATCACCAGCAACCGCCGTTCGTCGACCCGCCGCCGGGTGAACCGGCGCACGATGACGAGTACGACGACGGCGAGGACGATCAGTCCGTTGAGAGCCTCATGCATGGTCTCGACACTAGGAATCGCCGGGCCCGCACGGATCGGCGCGCGGATGGAGCTTGCCCGCCTCCACCCTCGGGTGGACGCCGTTCGCCGAGACCCGCACGCCGTTCGCCGAGACCCGGCGGGCGCGCAGGGTCGTGCTCACGCCGCGCCCGCCGGAGAGGCGTGACACCGCCACCGGAGACCGGGCCGGGCTCCTGCGGGAGGTGCTCGCCTGCGTCAGATGTCGATGCGGGCCTCGTCCAGCTCTGACGCGCCACCCGAGATGAACTCGCGTCTCGGCGCCACGTCCGAGCCCATCAGCAGGTTGAAGATGGCCGCGGCCTCCTCGGCGTCCTCGATGCGGATGCGGCGGAGCATGCGGTGGCGCGGGTCCATCGTGGTCTCGGCCAGCTGGTCGGCGTCCATCTCGCCGAGGCCCTTGTAGCGCTGGATGGGTTCCTTCCACCGGACGGAGCGGCGCTCGAACTCCACGAGCTTCTTGCGGAGCTCGGCGTCGGAGTAGGTGTAGACGTGCTTGTCCTGGCCCTTTTTGGGGTTGGTCAGCTCGATGCGGTGCAGCGGCGGCACGGCGGCGAAGACACGGCCCGCCTCCAGCATCGGGCGCATGTAGCGGTAGAGCAGCGTCAGCAGCAGGGTGCGGATGTGCGCGCCGTCGACGTCGGCGTCGGCCATCAGGATGATGCGGCCGTAGCGCGCCGAGTCGAGGTCGAAGGTGCGGCCCGAGCCGGCGCCGACGACCTGGATGATCGAGGCGCACTCGACGTTCTTCAGTACGTCGGCCACGGAGGCCTTCTGCACGTTGAGGATCTTGCCGCGGATCGGCAGCAGCGCCTGGAACTCGGAGTTGCGCGCCAGCTTGGCGGTGCCGAGCGCCGAGTCACCCTCGACGATGAACAGCTCGCTGCGGTCGTCGGCGGTGCGGCAGTCGACCAGCTTGGCCGGGAGCGCGGAGTTCTCCAAGGCGCTCTTGCGGCGCTGGTTCTCTCGCTGCTGGCGGGCGGCGATGCGGGCCTTGGACGCGGAGACGACCTTCTCCAGCACGGCGCGCATCTGCTGCTTCTGGCCGCGCTTGGGGTTGTCGAACGCGTCCTTCAGCTCGCGGCCGACGACCTGGGAGACGATGCGCGTCGCCGCGGAGGTGCCCAGGACCTCCTTGGTCTGGCCTTCGAACTGCGGCTCGGGCAGGCGCACGGTCACCACGGCGGTCAGGCCCTCGAGGATGTCGTCCTTGATGACCGGGTCGTCGCCGTTCTTCATCAGCTTGGTGGCGCGGAGCTGGTCGTTCAGCACCTTGACCAGGGCGCGGTCGAAGCCGGCGACGTGGGTGCCGCCCTTGGGCGTGGCGATCACGTTGACGAACGACCTGGTGATCGTGTCGTAGCCGGTGCCCCAGCGGAGCGCGACGTCGACGTCGATGTCGCGCTCGACGTCGGTCGGCGTCAGGTGGCCCTGGTCGTCGAGGACGGGGACGGTCTCGGTGAAGTGGCCGCGGCCCTGCAGGCGCAGCACGTCGGAGACCGGCTCGTCGGTGGCCAGGTGGTCGCAGAACTCGCTGATGCCGCCGTCGAAGCGGAACTCGTGCTCGGCGACCTCCTCGCCGCGCTCGTCCCGTACGGCGATGGTGAGGCCCGGCACGAGGAAGGCGGTCTGGCGCATCCGGTCGACGACGACGTCACCGCTGATCGACGCGTCCTTGAGGAAGATCTGACGGTCGGGCCAGAAGCGGACGCGCGTGCCGGTGATGCGCTTGGCGACCCGCTTGACCTGGTGGAGCCCCTGCCGCTTGGCGGGCTTTTTGGTGAACTTGGAGTCGGGACCGTCGCCGGCGAAGTCACCGGGCAGCCCGCGCTTGAAGCTCATCGCGTGGGTGTGCCCGTCGCGGTCGACCTCGACGTCGAGGCGTACGGACAGGGCGTTGACCACCGAGGCGCCCACGCCGTGCAGGCCGCCGGAGGCGGTGTAGGAGATGCCACCGAACTTGCCGCCGGCGTGCAGCCGCGTCATCACCAGCTCGACGCCGGTCAGCCCGGTCTTGGGCTCGACGTCGACGGGGATGCCGCGCCCGTCGTCGCCGACCTCCATCGAGCCGTCGGCGTGCAGCGTGACCTCGATGCGCGAGCAGTGCCCGCCGAGAGCCTCGTCGACGGAATTGTCGATGATCTCCCAGAGGCAGTGCATCAGCCCGCGGCTGTCGGTCGACCCGATGTACATTCCGGGCCGCTTGCGGACGGCCTCCAGTCCTTCGAGCACCGAAAGGTGCCGCGCGGTGTAACCGTGCGAGTCCTCAGCGGCGATAGTGGCGGCGGTCAACGGCTTTGCTCCTCGGGGGTAGGACGTGCGGCAGCAGGCTACCCGTCAGCGCCGACAGTAGCCGACCGGCGCGCCGTTCCGTCCGCCCTCCACCGGTGGTTGCAGATCGCGAACCTCCACCTTTCGTAGGTGGCTATGTCCGGATACGCACCTCTAATGTCCTGCCCATGTCCAACACGATTGTCGCCAATGACCTGCTCAAGCGCTATGGCGACGTGAATGCCGTCGACGGGGTGTCCCTGACCGTGGAGGCCGGGGAGTTCTTCGGCATCCTGGGCCCGAACGGGGCCGGCAAGACCACGACACTGGAGATCATCGAAGGCCTGCGGCAGGCCGACGGCGGGGAGATCTCGGTGCTCGGGCACTCTCCCTGGCCGCGCAACCCCGCGCTGCTGCCGCGGATCGGCGTGCAACTGCAGGCGTCGGCCTTCTTCGAGCGGCTCACCGCACGGGAACAGCTGCGGACGTTCGGCTCCCTGTACGGCGTGCCCGGCCGCAAGGCGGACGCCATGCTCGAGACCGTCGGCCTGGGCGACAAGGCCGACACCCAGGTGGAGAAGCTGTCCGGCGGACAGGCACAGCGCCTGTCGATCGCCTGCGCGCTCGTGCACGAGCCGGAGCTGGTGTTCCTGGACGAGCCCACCGCGGCGCTCGACCCCCAGGCCCGCCGCAACCTGTGGGACGTCCTGCGCGCGATCAACACCGATGGCCGGACGATCGTCCTCACCACCCACTACATGGACGAGGCCGAGATCCTCTGCGACCGCGTCGCGATCATGGACCGCGGCCGGATCCTGCGCAGCGGCGCGCCGGCGGCGCTCGTACGCGACCTGGACGCCGCCGCGCGCGTCAGCGTGTCCAGCGGGACGCTGAGCGTCGACGAGGCACGCGCGCTCCCGGGCGCCGACGAGGTGACCGACGACCAGATCTTGCTGACCATCTCCACCCAGGACGCCCCCAACGTGGTCCGCGCGCTCGCCGAGCGCGGCGCCCTGGACGGGGTCCAGATCAAGGGGTCCACGCTCGAGGACGTCTTCCTCGGCCTGACCGGACGGGAGTACCGCGCATGAGCGAGCGAATCAAAGGCACGCGCCAGTGGTCACCCCCTCCGACGAAGGAGGTCTCGTGAGCGGACGAACCGGCCGTACGTCATCCATGCTCTCTCCCTCGAGGAAGGCGACGTCGTGAGCAGCTTCAAGAGTCTGGCGCGGGCGATGTTCCTGGGTTTCCGCCGCGACCGGGGCGCGCTGTTCTTCACGATCGCGCTGCCGCTGCTGTTCCTGGTGGCCATCGGCGGGCTGTTCGCCCAGCAGTCGACGCCCCGGTCGAAGGTCCTGGAGATCGGCTCGGTGGGCGTCGTCGACCAGATGCCGGCGAACCTGCGCGCCGACTTCGGCAAGTCGCTGAAGATCACCAGGACCACCGATCGGGCCGCGGCGCTGGAGAAGGTCAAGAAGGGCGACTACGACGCCGCGCTCGAACAGACCGGCGACCAGGTCGTCATCCACTTCTCCGCGGCCGACCAGGTGAAGTCGGGCACCGTCCAGGGCCAGGTCAACGGCCTCGTACAGGCCGCGAACCAGGCCGCCTCCGGACAGGCCCCGAAGTATCGCCTGCGGGCCGAGCAGGTGGAGGACAAGTCCCTGAAGGCGATCCAGTACATCACCCCGGGTGTGCTCGGCTGGGCGCTCGCGTCAGCGGGCATGTTCGGCGCGTCCGCCACACTTGTCACATGGCGCACGAAAGGCATCCTGCGCCGCCTCCGGCTGTCGCCCGTGCCGATCCGTACGGTCTTCGCCGCGCGGGTCGCGGTCAGCCTGGGCACGGCCCTGGTGCAGACCGTGCTGTTCATCGGGGTGGCCACCCTGCCGTTCTTCGGGTTGAAGCTGTCGCACTACTGGTGGATGGCGATCCCGATCGTGCTGTGCGGGGTGCTGGCGTTCCTGGCGATCGGCATGCTGATCGGGGCGTGGGCCAAGACCCAGGAGGCCGCGCAGGCGGTCAGCCAGATCGTCGTGCTGCCGATGGCGTTCCTCGGCGGGTCGTTCTTCCCGGTCGATCAGGCGCCGAAATGGCTACGTGTCGTCTCGGAGATCTTCCCTCTGCGCCACCTGAACGATGGCATGCTGAAGGTCATGGCCCGAGGCGCCGGACCGGCCTCGGTGCTCCCGCAGATGGGCATCCTGCTGGGCTTCGCGCTGGTCGCGACGGTCATCGCGGTCCGCGTCTTCCGCTGGGAACAAATCTGAACATTGATCGCGAGGGTGACCTTTGTCACCTCCGGGGGTATTCCGCTCTGGGCGTACACAGAACCCGCATGGGAACGCTCACGTCCGGTTAGATGTTGTCCTAAGCGACCGACCCCGAGACGAGGAAGGCGACGTGACTGGAGCTCTTGCCCCGACCAAGCCGCTGACGGCCGCGGACCGCTGCGACCGCTGCGGTGCCCAGGCCTATGTCCGCGCGGTCCTCGCGGGCGGCGGCGAGTTGCTGTTCTGCGCCCACCACGGCCGCAAGTACGGTGAGTCCCTCCGTGCCGCGGGCGCCGAGATCCACGACGAAACCGACCGGCTGCTTGAGACCCCTGCCACCGCAACTCCCGACGAAGAGCGGTAGGCCAGGCGAGCCGTATCCATAACCGACGAGACGGCGGCCGCCCGCACGGGTGGTCGCCGTCTCAGCTTCTCTTTTTCGCGCGCTCTGGACCGCAGGCCGGGGCGCTGGGGGGACGATGCTGATCCTGCTGCCGCCGTCCGAGGGCAAGGCGACCGAAGGAGACGGGCCCCCGCTCGACCTGGCGGGCCTGAGCCTTCCCGAGCTCACCCGGACACGCGAGCGCGTGCTCACCGCCCTGGAGAGGCTCTGCGCGGGCCGGGAGACGCGCGCACGTGAGGTGCTGGGCCTGTCGCCCGGCCAGGCCGGGGAGATCGCACGCAACCGCGAACTGCGGCACGCTCCGACGCTGCCGGCGTCCCGGCTCTACACGGGCGTGCTGTACGACAACCTCGGCCTCGCCGACCTCGATCCCGACCGCGTGGCCCGCTCGGTCCTGATCTTCTCCGGCCTCTGGGGCGCGCTGAGGGTCACCGACCGCGTCCCCCCATACCGACTGGCCATGGGAGCACGGCTGCCCCGTCTGGGCGCTCTGGCGGCCGTCTGGCGCCCCGTGCTGACCGGCGCGCTGCCGGCCGGCGGCCTCATCGTCGACATGCGGTCGGCGCCTTACGCGGCCGCGTGGCGGCCGGAGGCGGTGCGGATCCGCGTCTTCCGCGAGCGCGAGGGCCGGCGGACGGTGGTCAGCCACATGGCCAAGGCCACCCGCGGCGCCGTGGCCCGCGCCCTGCTGAGCAACGCCGCCGATCCGACGACTCCGGAGGAACTGGTGAAGGTCCTGGCGGATCTGGGGTACGCCGCCGAACTGAACGGGCGTGACGTCGACGTCATCGCCGACTGAGGCCCTTTGCGGATTGTGAGGGGCACCCTCACCCGGCAGGAGGCTGCTGAGGGCGCCCCTCACAGGTCGAACGCGCTCCCCATGCCGGGCTTCGTGCCGGTGTTCGCTCCCGGCCGCCACCGGCGCCACGCCCGGCGGGCAGCGCCGCACAGCGGAGAACGCCGAAGGGCCCGCACCGATCTCGGTGCGGGCCCTTCGGCGTTCGAGGTCTCTCGAAATCAGTCGAGGTAGTCGCGCAGCACCTGCGACCGGGAGGGGTGCCGGAGCTTCGACATGGTCTTCGACTCGATCTGGCGGATGCGCTCGCGCGTCACGCCGTAGACCTTGCCGATCTCGTCGAGGGTCTTCGGCTGCCCGTCCGTGAGGCCGAACCGCATGGAGACCACGCCCGCCTCGCGCTCGCTGAGAGTGTCGAGCACCGAGTGCAGCTGCTCCTGCAGCAGCGTGAAGCTCACCGCGTCGGCCGGCACGATCGCCTCGGAGTCCTCGATGAGGTCACCGAACTCACTGTCACCGTCCTCACCGAGAGGCGTGTGCAGCGAAATGGGCTCACGGCCGTACTTCTGGACCTCGACCACCTTTTCCGGTGTCATGTCGAGCTCCTTGGCCAGCTCCTCCGGGGTCGGCTCGCGGCCGAGGTCCTGGAGCATCTGGCGCTGGACGCGGGCCAGCTTGTTGATGACCTCCACCATGTGGACCGGGATGCGGATCGTACGGGCCTGGTCGGCCATCGCACGGGTGATCGCCTGCCGGATCCACCAGGTGGCGTAGGTGGAGAACTTGTAGCCCTTGGTGTAGTCGAACTTCTCGACGGCGCGGATCAGACCGAGGTTGCCCTCCTGGATGAGGTCCAGGAACAGCATGCCGCGGCCGGTGTAGCGCTTGGCGAGGGAGACGACCAGGCGGAGGTTGGCCTCGAGCAGGTGGTTCTTGGCCCGGCGGCCGTCCTCGGCGATCCACTCGAGGTCGTCGAGCACCTGGAACTCCAGGGACTCGCGTTCGAGGGCGAGCTTCTCCTCGGCGAACAGGCCGGCCTCGATGCGCTTGGCGAGCTCGACCTCCTGCTCGGCGTTGAGGAGCGGGACCTTGCCGATCTGCTTGAGGTAGTCCTTGACGGGGTCGGCGGTCGCACCGGCGGCGGCGATCTGCTGCGCCGGGGCGTCTTCGTCGTCGTCGCCGATGACGAACGACTCGTCCTCCGACGTCGGACCCTTCTTCTCCGCGGCGGGAGCGGGGGTCTCCTCCGGCTCGGACTCCGAAGCGGCGTCGTCGCCCTCGTCGGCCTCGTCGGTCTCGATGTCGGCGGCCTCGACGTCGTCACCGAGGTCGTTCAGGTCCGCCTCGTCGATGTCGGTGACCTCGAGGTCGACGTCGGCGACGTCGTCGCCGTCCTCGGGCTCCTTCGCGGCCTTGCCGGCGGGCTGGGGAGCGGTCTTCTTCGTCGGGGTGGCCTTTTTGGGCTTGGCGGCCTTGGCGGCACTCTTCTTGGCGCGAGCAGGCTTCACCGGCACCTCGGAGGCGTCCTCCTCGACGACGGCGGTCACCGAGTCCTGCTCTTTGGTGGCGGCGGTCGTCTTGGTCTTCTTGGTCGCGGGCGTCGCGCGCTTACTGCTGTTGCGCGCGCGCTTCGGCGCCGCGGAGTCGGCAGCGCTCACCATGACGGTCACACCCTCCTTGCTAAGACTCCGCAAGATGCTCGAGGCCTTCGACACGGGAATGTCGGCCTCCTCGAACGCACGGCGCACATCGTCAGCCTCGAGGTAGCCCTGGTTTCGCCCACGCTCGATCAATTGCCTGACAACGCTCTCGTGCAGCTCGGACGGCTTGGAGGTCGAACTCGCAGGCGACACAAACACCTCTCGAACGAACGTGTGGCTATGTTGACCCAGTGCTGTATCGGGCGCCGGCCCCTTGGATGCTTTGCGTTGAGCAGCGTACCCCTCTCGATCTAGCATTCTGGCACGCCTGCCTATTCCGCACGGTGGAGTCCGGCCCGGTGACCACCACCTTAGAGGGCTCGGGGTGGTCCTTCGTACGTGCTACGCCGTCTTCGGCGGAACATGTAGGGCAAGTACGGTCACGTCATCATCATGGTCATACCCGGCCAGCATCCGATCCACCAGGAAGTCGACAAGTATCTCAGGATCCGCGAGCACCTCGGGCGGAGCATCGGCGGCGATGGCCACGAGTTCGTCGAGGCCGGCGTCGAGTCCCCGTCTTCGGTTCTCCACAAGTCCATCGGAGTAGAAGACCACAGTGTTGCCGGGTGGAACGGAAAACTTTGTCTGATGTCGCTGTGAGGTCCACCCGAGCGGGGTTCCGGCCTCCGCCGAACCGACCTCCGGACGCCGGTCCGGGTAGATCAGCAGCGGCGGCAGATGGCCCGCGTTGCTGATCACGCCCTCGCCGGTGGCCGGGTCGATCACGGCGTACGCCAGCGTGGTGATCTGCTCCAGGTCCTCGGTGGCCGAGAAGAGCCGGTCGAGGCCCGACAGGACCGCGGCGGGCCGCGGATCGTTGAGCGCGAGCGCCCGCAGGGCGTGGCGCACGCGGCCCATTCCGGCCGCGGCCTTCACGCCCTTGCCCATGACGTCGCCGACCACGATCGCCACCCGGTCGTCCTGGAGCGGGAACGCGTCGTACCAGTCGCCGCCGACCTGTACGTGACGTGTCGCGGGCTGGTAGCGGGCGGCGAGCCGCATGGGCGGAAGCTGGGGCAGCCGGTCCGGCAGGAGGCTGCGCTGGAGCGCCTCGGCGGTCTTGTGCTCGCGCTCGAACAGCGTGGCGCGCTCGACCGCCAGCGCGCACTGGCCGGCGAGCGCCTCGAGGAAGACCCGCTCCTCCTCGGTGATCTCGCGCGGCCGGGTGAAGGAGAACCGGAGGGCGCCGAGCGCACGGCCGGCGGCCAGCAGGGGCAGGCCCACCCAGGCGCGTTCGTCGGTGACCTGGACGAACGCGTCGATCTCCTCGGCCTGGATCTGGAGGCGCAGGCTCGTGGGGTTCTCGGCCAGGAACGGGCGCCGCTCGCGTACGGCGACGGACATGACGCTCGGGTCCTCGACGCCGATCTCCTCGCGGGCCGGACCCGGAAGCTCGGGGATGCCGCCCGGCGTGATCGTGCGGAGGCGCACCTTGTCGTCGTCGAGAAGCGCCACCGCGGAACGGTCGGCGCCGATCGCGGACCGGCCGACCTCGGTGATCACGGCGACGACCTGGTTGACCGTCAGCGCCTCGGCCAGCATCGAGGTGGCCTGCTGAAGCCGGGCGGTGCGCAGCGCCGCGGCGGAGAGCTGCTCGGTGAGCCGCCCGCGCATCTCCTCGGCCTCGCGCTTGCCGGTGACGTCGGTGTTCGCGCCGACCCACTCGACGATCTCGCCGTCGCGGCGGATCGGCACCGCGCGCACGTCGTAGTTGCGGTAGCCGCCGGCCCGGGTGCGGATGCGGTAGGTCGCCTCGAAGATCCGGTCACCGGCCACGCAGGCCTGCCAGGCCTCCTCGATGCGGGAGCGGTCCTCGGCGTGCACGGCGCCCAGCCAGCCTTCGGCGGCGTACTCCTCGTGCGTCTGGCCGGTGATCGCGCGCCACTCGGGGGCGTCGTCGACGACCTTGCCGGTGGGCGTGGTCACCCAGACGACCTGGGAGCTGGCCTCCACCAGGGAGCGGTAGCGCTCCTCCTTGCGGCGGATCGCGGCCTCGGCGAGCACGCGGTCGGTGACGTCCACGACGAGGAGGACGACACCGGTGATCTCGCCGTCGGCGGCGTGCGCCGGAAACCAGCAGTGCGCCCAGTGCCGCCCGCCGATCTCCAGATCGACGTCGAGCGCCGGGCGGTCTTCGTCGACGACCTTGCGCACGGCGGTCTCGACGATCTCGCCGAACTTCTCGGAGAGCACCTCGGACGGCTTCTTGCCCTCCAGGTCGGCGACGGTGACTCCGTGTAGCCGGGCCAGCGACTGGTTGGCCCGCTTGAAACGCAGGTCGGTATCGAAGAGCGCGAACCCGATCGGAGCCTCCCGTAGCAACGTGGCGAACAACGCCGAGTCCGACGCGTCGAGACCGGAGATCCGGGGATGCGGCACGGACGTATCGGCGCTCATGCTAGACACCTCCGTCGCGCGCCCGGCCCTACTGCTAGGCATTTCCGCATCACTATGGGTGAATGGGAGCAGGCTAGCGCTCCCGTCCTCCATCACAACACCGCTCGGAGTCAGGTTTTCATCATCTCGATGGTTCGCCGCCGACGGAAGTCCCGTTCGGCATCGTTATCGTCAGCCGCTGACGAACACGGCCCATACCCGCCCGGCCGGCGGCACGGCAGGAGACCGCGCATCCGGCAGGAAGAAGATGATAAGCGCCAGCGGGTGCGTGGCGGGCGAGATCTCCGATCTCGGCGAGTCCCGCGTCCGGCGCGGAGGCGACTTCATCAGGACGGATGCTGCGCGATACCAGATACGGACGTCGCAATGGCGAATATCGGTAATTCTCAATTACCTCATCTTTTCGCCGATGGCCCTGCGCAGACGCGGAATGACGGCCATGACCTCGACGACCGCGTTTGTACAAGTGTACTTGCACGTGCATTCGCACGTTCCTCTTTCCGGGTCGCACGCATACGGTAACGGACGGTAGGTCAATGAACCGCCGGGCGTGTCTCGCGGCCCGGCGTGGCCGCGGCCGGACACGATGGCCCGGACACGATGCCGCCGAGCCCGGGCGACCCCCGGCCGATCTCGGCCCGGCTCCGGCCGATCTCGACCCGGCCAGGCCCGGCCCAGGTCGGCTCGGCCCGGCCGGCGCGGATGCGGGCTACTTCTTCTTCGCGGCGGCCTTGAGCTGCTGTTTGTAGCTGCGTACGAGGCCGAGCGACTCCTCGTCGACGATGTCGGCGACCGAGCGGTGGGCGGACTCCTCGCCGTACGGGCCGGCCGCCTCGCGCCAGCCCTCCGGGCGTACGTCCAGCCGCTTGCCCAGCAGCGCGACGAAGATCTTGGCCTTCTGCTCGCCGAAGCCCGGCAGCTCTGCCACGCGCTTCAGCAGATCCGCGCCGGTCTCGGCTTCCGTCCAGACCCGGGACGCGTCGCCGTCGTAGCGGTCGACCAGCACCTGGCACAGCGCCTGCACCCGCGCGGCCATCGCCTTGGGGAAGCGGTGCAGCGCCGGGCGTTCGCCGAAGACGGCCACGAGCTTGTCCGGGTCGTAGTCGGCCAGTTCTTCGGCCGACGGTTCGTGGCCGAGCCGGCGGGCCAGGTCGGCCGGGGCCGCGAACGCGCGTTCGAGTGGCACCTGCTGGTCCAGCAGCATCGCGATCAGCAGGGCCAGCGGGCTGCGGTTGAGCAGCGCGTTGGCCTCCGGCGCGATGGGCAGCGAAACCGTCACGGCAGTCCTCCAGAAACTCGCGTTCTCGCCCATCATCCTTCCAGAGGCCGCCCGGCGGCCCTCGCCCCGGCGTATGACTCACTCCCGGCTCCGCCACATGGCGATCGCCACGAACACGTACGGCGCGGCCGCCAGGGCGAACAGCGGCCCGGCACCGAGCCGGGAGGAGCCCAGCCCATAGCCGGCGAAGGTCAGGACCGCCACGATCTCGGTGCCGAAGCCCGCCACCGATGTCAGGGTCGCCCGCGCGCCGTCGGAGACGCGTTCCTGCAGCCTCAGGTCGGCGGCGACGATCGCCCACTGGAAGGCGCCGAACGCCACCGCGACCGCCACCAGTCCCACCGGCCGGCCGGACCCGGAGCCCACCGCCAGGAGCGCCGCCGCCACGGCCAGGACCGGTCCCGCCCGCACGGTGCCCCGGCCGCCCAGCCAGCCTCCGGCCGTGATGCCGGCCGTGACGATGAGCACCAGCAGCGGCACGTTCGCCGCCCCGGCGCCGTTCGCCTTCGCCAGCAGCGGGATGTACTCCTCCAGCGCGTCCACTCCGGACACCAGCGCGACGACGAGCATGCCGCGCCGGATCCCGGGGGCTCCGCGCAGTTCGGCGAGGCCCGAGCGGAGCACCGCGCCGTACCGCTCCTCCCGTTCCCCGTCGCCACGCGACTCGGGGAAGGAGCGTCCCACGGGCACGCCCAGCAGGGCGACGGCCACGCTCGCGAGGCCGACGGCCCGGTATCCGCCCGCGTGCAGCACCGGAGACGCCAGGGCCGTCGCCGCCATGACGGCGGTCGTGGCGATCGCACGGGACCGGCCCATGAGCCGCCCGTAGGCGTCGGAGCGGCCGAGGCGGGTGAGCTCGTCGTAGACCAGCGCCTGCAGGGCCCCGGAGCGTACGGCTCCACCGGCGCCCCACAGCACGAAGCCGAGCGCGAAGAACGGGTAGGACGGCAGGAACGTCCAGAGCGCGTAGCCGGCGGCGGTCAGGCCGGGAGCCAGGGTCAGCAGCAGGCGCCGGGAGTAGGCGTCCGCCCAGATCCCGGATGGGATGTCGATCAGGAAGGAGCTGACCGACCACAGGATGAACAGGGACGAGATCTCCGCCCCGGACAGCCCGGCGTCGGCGAACAGCACCGCGTACACCGGGTAGAAGAGGACGAAGTCCTCGAAGAACGCGTAGGCGTACAGCCTGCGCGCGAGCGAGGATTCAGGTGAAGATCAATGTCGCCGTGTCATGACCGCAGCCTACGGGGCCGGTCCGGAGAACGCACCACGAATATGACGGTTTTCTGACGTCACCTCACAATCCATGGGCGTACGGCCCGGCGAGTGCTCGAATAGAGGACGTGAGCAGCGAAGGATCACCGGTCGGGCGTCGTGTCGTCCTCGGCATGGTCGGTCTCGGTGCCCTCGGCGTCGTGACGGGCGCCCAGGTGCAGCGGGGCGTGAACCGCGCGCTCGGGCCGGTCGGCTCGGGGATCTCCGGCATCGTGCCGGCCGCCGGCGGGTTCCGGTTCTACACCGTGACCGGCTCGGTGAAGCGGATCGCGCCCGCCGACTACCACCTCAAGGTTCGCGGCCTGGTCGAGCGTCCGCGCTCCTACAGCTTCGCGGATCTCCAGCACGCGCTTCCACAGACGCGGATGACCGACACGTTCCACTGCGTCACGGGCTGGAGCGTGCCGAACGTCGCGTGGGAGGGCGTCGCGCTGCCGGACCTGCTCGACGCCGTCGGGGTACGGCCCGGCGCGAAGGGCGTGCGGTTCACCTCCTTCGACGGCGCGTACACCGAGAGCCTCACGATGGAGCAGGCGCGCCGCCGCGACGTGATCGTCGCCACCGGCATGCTGGGCGGCCCGGTCAGTCACGACCACGGCGGTCCGGTGCGGATGTACGTCGCGCCGATGTACGGCTACAAGTCGACCAAGTGGCTGAGCGGCATCGAGGTGGTGGGCGACGTGCGTCCGGGCTACTGGGAGGAACGGGGCTACGACGTGGACGGCTGGGTGGGCCGCTCGAACGGGTACAGCTCATGACCGAGCGCAGCGAGGGAATCAGCGGACACGGCCCTGTGGTCACCCCCGCCGACGCAGGAGGACGCGTGACCGAACGGAGCGAGGGAGCCGGGAGCACGGTTCCTCCGGCGAAGGGGCGCATGCCCCGGTTCGAACGCCCGGTGCGCTGGATCCACCACACGACGGCCGTGCTGATGCTGGCCTGCCTCGTGACCGCCGCGGTGCTGTACATCCCCGCGTTCGCCGAGACGGTCGGGCACCGGCACCTGGTCCGCACGATCCACGTCTACGCGGGGTTCGCGCTGCCGGTGCCGGCGCTGCTGGGCTGGGCGTCCCGCTCGTTCCGCGACGACCTGCGCCGGCTGAACCGCTTCTCCCCCGGCGACTGGGCGTGGCTGCGGGGACGCGACCGCCGCGCCACCGCCGGCGGGCGCGGCATCCATCCGGTCGGCAAGTACAACGCGGGCCAGAAGCTGAACGCGGCGTTCGCGGGCGGGGCGATCCTGGTGATGCTCGGCACCGGAACGATCATGACGTTCCCGCACCCGTGGCCCGACTCCTTCCGCGGCGGCGCGACGTTCGTCCACGACTGGCTGTTCTTCGCGATCCTCGTCGTCGTGATCGGTCATCTCTGGTACGCGCTGCGGGATCGCGGCGCGCTCGGCGGCATGTTCCTGGGGCACGTTCCGGAGGACTGGGCGGCGCGTCACCACCCGGCGTGGCTGGACGAGCGGAAGGGACGGGATCGTGTCGCCGGGAAGTCTTGACACCCCTGACGCCAGAGTCGAGATTCGGAGCCGACGCGCACGTCCCCGGATCTTCTGTGGCGGGAGGGTGTCCGCATGTCATCGACGCAGCTCATCTCACGACTGGACGTCTCACCGGCGATCGTGAGGCGGCTCTGCCGCGACTTCGCCGGGCTCTCACGGGAGACCGTCGAACGCTGTGTCGCGGACGTCGGCCTGCGCGGCCGGCATCTGGGTGTGGCCCTCACTCCGGAGATCGTCGAGCTCCTCGCCCGCGAGCACCTCGTGAGCATGGTCAAGTCCGAACCACCCTCCGCACGACGAGCCGAACCTTCTTCGGGCGAGTAGGGTAAGTGGCCGGACACCGGACCACTCCTCCCTCAGGCGCCGCTCCCGGCCGCGCCATGGGACGTATTGCGAAAAGGTAGCTAGGTGAGCGACCTGCGCGAGCCGCTGGATGCGCGAGCACCGCTGGGAGGGCTCATGAGCGAACCGACCGGCGTCCGCCCGCCGTCACGTGGTGAGGTTGCATGACACGGCGCCGCGCACAACCTCCGGAGGCCGTTTTTCAGGAGATGCTCCGCGCCGCACGTGAGCTGCTGGCCGTACGCAGCCCCCTCGACGCCGAGCTCATCGTGAGCGAGATGCTCGGCGCCTGGTGGGGCAAGCGGCTGGCGTACGACGACGTCGAGGAGCTCGTCGGCGAGGCGCTGGTCGACCACGCCGCGAAGGCCGGCACGCCCGCGGCGCTGGCGCTGCTCACCGGCATCGCCTACCTGGGCACGCCGCGGCAGGCGGCCAAGGCCGAGCGCGCCGCGCTCCCGCTCATGGAGGCAGGGGTCGCGCGGCCGGGCTGGGCCGGGCGCGTCGGCATGGTCGTGCCCGACGACTGCTACGTCTCCCGCGACATCTACGGCGACCAGGACTCCATCGTCTGCACCTACACCTACGGCGGTGAGGAGCACCACGCCCTGGTGGTCGTCATCGACCACAACGAGCGCGGCATGGTGGTCGACGCGTGGGTGTCCTCACAGGTGGAGAAGCTGCTCGGCTACTGCCGCAAGGAGGCCGAGGACAGCCCTCTGATGATCTTCGAGCCGCTCCCGGCCAGCCGCGCCCGCGCGATGCTGGAGAAGGCGCTCGCGATCACCGACGACACCGACGAACCGCCGGTCAAGGACACCTTCGGCTCCTACCACGCGTTCGTGCGCGCCCGCATCCGCGCGCTGCCGCCCGGCGGGCGGCGGCCCGCCCCGCCGGTGCACAGCCGCGACCGGCGCGCGACCATGGCGGCGCAGTTCCTCGCCTCCGACGAGGCCGAGGGGTTGTCGGACCGCTCGGCCGCGAGCCGCTGCGTCGACCGGATCATCGACTACGGCTGCGATCACGACTTCGGCCGTCCGCTACGGGTCAGCCCGATCAAGTGCGAGACGTTCTTGCTCCACTACCTTCCGCGCAAGGTCATGCTGTCCCCGGGCGAACAGGACGCCATGCCGCATGTGCTGGCCGCATGGGTGCGCTGGGCGAGCCGGCGCACCCGCCTCCACGAGGAGGGCGTCCGCCAGACCCTCGACAAGGTCTGGGACATCACCGGCAAGTTCGCCGAGGCCTACCGCGACCCGACGACGTTCGGGCTCGACCGCGAGCTCGTCGAGCGGCTGCTGCCCGACGGCGACCTGGAGGCGCTCGCCCGCCGGGCGTTCGCCTTCCCCTTCCTGACCGCGGGCAACGCCGAGATCGACCTCACCCGGCTCGACCCGGCCGACGACCACGACCGCTACCAGCTGCTGGAGTTCGAGCATCCCGACCCGGACCGGGCGCACATCGAGGCGCACCTGCGCCTGGCGCGGCGGCTGTGGGACGGCGACCCGCCCCAGCTGTGGACGATCGCCGAATACCTGCTCGACAAGGGCCACGACCGCCACGACATCCTTCACCGCCTCATGCTCATCGTCGACGAGGTCGGCGACGACCCGCGTGCGCTGCGGTCCGCCCTGCGGAGCCTGCGCGACGAGGTCTGATCCGCGCGCGGCACTCCTCGCCCGCCGGCAGGCCGTCACGGGGGATCCCCGATTCGGCGCGAATCGTGGTAGAGACGTGACGTGCCCGTTCATCCCCCGTTCGGGCGTCCGGCTCGTGCTGAAGGGACCCGTATGGCCGACAGCCTCTACCGTCCGCTCGGTGACGGTCGCTTCCAGGCGACCGAGCTGACCCAGGGGCCGTGGGATCCGCGGCACCAGCACGGCAGCCCACCGGCGGCGCTGCTCACGCGCGAACTGGAGCGCACCGACCCGCAGCCCGACCTGACCGTCTCCCAGCTCGCGATCGACATCCTCGGGCCGATCCCGGTCGGTGAGGTCGCCGTGCACACCGAGGTCGTACGGCCCGGGCGGCGGGTGCAGTCCGTCGCCGCGGAGATGGTCGCCGACGGCCGCCCGGTCGCGTACGCACGCGCCTGGCGTCTGCGGCGCGCCGACACCGAGGTGATCGCCTCCGAGACCGCGGCGGCGCGCTTCCCCCTGCCGGAGACCGCCCTGACCGAGTCGCCGCTGCCCGACTTCGGGTACTTCCACGCGCTCGAATGGCGGTTCGCCGAGGGCGGCGTCCTGCTCAACGGCCCCGCCGTGCTGTGGACCCGGCTCGCGGTTCCGGTGCTGCCGGACGAGGAGCCCACGCCTCTGCAGCGGGTCGCCGGGGTCGCCGACACCGCCAGCGGCATCAGCTCCGAGCTGAGCTTCGCGGCGTACACGTTCTCCAACGTCGACTTCACCCTGCACCTGCTGCGGCCCCAGGCCGGCGAGTGGACCTGCCTCGACGCCGCCACGACGATCGGCCCGGCCGGGAGCGGCCTGTGCCGGACGCGGCTCTACGACGAGCGGGGCGACTTCGGCAGCGTGGCACAGACGCTCTTCGTCGACCGGCGCGACTGACCGTCCGGCGCGGAACGCGGCGGAGGGCCGGGTCGGTCCTCCATAGAGTCACCACCGCCCGCCTCCCGGGCGATTCGGCGCCCGGGGGCGGGCTGTCCGCGCTTGGAGCGGGCATGACTGTTGCATGACCGCTCTCGAGCAACCCGGCATCCTCACCCCCTCCCAGGCGCGCGAGGTCTTCCGCACCGGCGAGGTGCCCGCGACCACGAGCGGCTGGTGCCGGGGGCACGTCCAGGCGAACCTGCTCGCCGTGCCGCGTGACCTGGCCTTCGACGCGCTGCTGTTCGCCCTGCGCAACCCCGGGCCGTGCCCGCTCCTGGAGGTCACCGATCCCGGTGATCCCCACGTCCGCGAGATCGCCACCGCGGACCTGCGCACCGACCTGCCTGCGTACCGGGTGTACGAGCGCGGGCGGCTCGTCGCCGAGGTCGCGGACGCCACCGAGTACTGGCGCGACGACCTGGTCGCGCTGCTGATCGGCTGTAGCTTCACGTTCGAGACGGCGCTCGCCACGGCGGGCGTGCCCCTGCGCCACGTCGAGCAGGGCCGCAACGTGCCGATGTACGTCACGTCCCGGCGGTGCCGGCCGGCCGGGCGCCTGGCCGGGCCGCTCGTCGTCTCGATGCGGCCGGTGCCCGCCGGCCTCGTCGCCACGGCCACCGAGGTCACCGCGGGTCATCCCCTGGCGCATGGCGCGCCCGTGCACGCGGGCGACCCCGCGGAGCTGGGCATCGCGTCGCTCGACCGGCCCGACTTCGGCGAGGCCGTGGAGTTCGCGGACGGCGACGTCCCGATGTTCTGGGCCTGCGGCGTGACCCCGCAGGCCGTCGTGATGGCTTCGGAGGTCCCCTTCGTGATCACGCATTCGCCCGGCAGGATGCTCATCACGGACCGTTCGGATGAGAACCTGGCGCAATGATCGACTTGAACGCGGATCTGGGTGAGGGGTTCGGGCCGTGGCGGCTCGGCGACGACCTCGCCCTGCTGTCCATCGTCACGAGCGCGAACGTCGCCTGCGGCTTTCACGCGGGCGACCCCCTGATCATGCGGCGCACGTGTGCCGCGGCGGTGGAGCGGGGCGTGGCGATCGGCGCACAGGTGTCCTACCGCGACCTGGCGGGGTTCGGCCGCCGGGAGATGGACGTCGCGCCGGAGGAGCTGACCGCCGAGGTGCTCTACCAGATCGCCGCGCTCGACGGCATCGCGCGTGCGGAGGGCGGACGGGTCCGGTACGTCAAGCCGCACGGCGCGCTGTACAACCGCCTCGTGCGCGACCGTGCGCAGGCGGAGGCCGTGGCCGCGGCGGTCCTCGCGTACGACCCGTCGCTGCCGCTGCTGACGCTTCCCGGTTCGGCGCTGCACCGGGTGGAGGGCGTCACGGTGGTCGACGAGTGCTTCGCCGACCGCGCCTACAACCCCGACGGCACCCTGGTGTCCCGGCGCGAGCCCGGCGCGGTGATCGAGGACGAGAGCCGGGTCGCGGCCCGCGCCGTACGGATGGCCGTCGACGGCACGGTCGAGGCGATCGACGGCTCGGAGGTACGGGTGGACGCGCGGTCCATGTGCGTGCACGGTGACACGCCGGGCGCGGTCGGGCTGGCCAGGGCCGTCCGGACGACGATGGAGCGCGCCGGCGTTCAGCTGGAGCCGTTCGCGTGAGGGTGCTCCGGGCGGGCGACGCCGCCCTGCTGATCGAGACCGAGGCGCCGCACCGGCTGCACGCCGCCGTCCGCGCGCTCGGCCGGACCGAGATCGTCGACGTCGTCCCGGGCGCCGGCACCGTCCTGGTGACGACCGCGCCGGGCACCGACCTGGGGCCGCTCGGCAAGCTCCTGGGCGGGCTGCCGCTGCCGGAGACGAGTACGGCGGGCGGCGAGCTGCGCGTACCGGTCGTCTACGACGGCGCGGACCTGGAGGAGGTCGCCTCTCTCACCGGCCTGACCCGCGCGCAGGTGATCGAGCGGCACGCGGCGGCCGAGTACGTCGTGGCGTACCTGGGTTTCTCCCCCGGGTTCGGCTACCTGACCGGGCTGGACGAGAGGCTGCACGTGCCGCGCCGCGACTCCCCGCGCACCGCGGTCCCGGCCGGGTCGGTCGCGATCGCCGGACCGTACGGCGCGATCTATCCCTCCTCCTCGCCCGGCGGGTGGCGGCTGCTCGGCCGTACGACGCTGCGGCTGTGGGACCCCGACCGCGAGCCGCCGTCGCTGCTCCAGCCCGGCACCCGGGTCCGCTTCGAGGCGGGCGCCGCCGACGCCGCGGAGCCCCGCCCATGATCGAGGTCGTGCGGTCCGGGCCGCTGGCCACCGTCCAGGATCTGGGCCGCCCGGGGTACGCGCACCTGGGCGTGCCGCACTCGGGCGCGGCGGACCGGCCCGGCCTGCGCCTGGCCAACCGCCTGGTCGGCAACGGCGAGGGGGCGGCCGGGCTGGAGCTGACCTTCGGGGGCGCCGCGCTGCGGTTCGACGCCGGGGCGTGGGTGGCGGTCACCGGCGCGCCGCTGCCCGTACGGCCGGGGACGATGAACGCGCCGTTCCACGTCCCGGCCGGCACGGTCGTGGAGTTCGGCACGCCGTCCTCGGGGGTGCGCACGTACGTCGCGGTCCGCGGCGGCGTCGAGGCGGAGCCGGTGCTCGGCAGCCGCTCCACCGACGTGCTGTCGGGGCTCGGCCCGCCGCCGCTGTCCGCCGGTGACCGGCTGGCCCTCGGCCGCGCGACGGGCCCGATCGTCGTGGACGTCGCGCCCGTGGCCGAGCCGGACGAAGAGCCGGTGCTGCGGATCGTCCCCGGGCCGCGCGACGACTGGTTCGAGACGCTCGCGCCGCTGACCCGCGCGGCTTACGAGGTGACGGCGCAGAGCAACCGCGTCGGCGTGCGGCTGGCGGGGCCCGCGCTGGCCAGGCGCCGGGAGGGCGAGCTGCCGAGCGAGGGCATGGTCACCGGCTCCCTGCAGGTGCCGCCGAACGGACTGCCGATCATCTTCCTCGCCGACCATCCGACGACCGGAGGTTACCCCGTGGCGGCCGTGCTGGCCGCGGACGACGTCCCGCGCGCGGCCCAGCTGCGGCCCGGCCAGCGCGTGCGGTTCCGGCTCACCAGGGGGTGACCGGCGCGGTCACCAGGAGGCACCGTCCGTGCGCCGCTCCTGCTGCGGCAGCTCGACGACGGCGACGTCGTTGGCGATGCGCAGCCCGGCGGCGGACTCGCGGGCGACCGCCTCGATCAGCGCCCTCCGCCGCGCGGTGGCCACCTGACCCCGCAGGACGATCACATCGTCACGGACGACGACGTCGATGCCGAACTCGACCGTACGGGCGTCGGAGGCGAGCCGGTCCCTGATGCGGACCGCGAGAGGATGCGAAGCGTTGTCGGTGGCCATGCGCGCTCCTTCCCGTGGCTCGTCGTCTCCCGCACGATGGCACAACCGGGCCGGTTCCGCGGCCGGGTCCGAGAAAGGCAGTGCAACTTTCACGCGGGACCGACCTCGCCGTCTGTTCCCGGGCGGCGGCCCGGCAAACACGTCCGCCCCCGCGGCCGAGGACCGCGCCCCTCGCCCGCGTTTCCCGCGCGTTAATTCCTCGCCGCGCGAATAGTAATAATTACCCAATTGTTACGGCAATCAGGGCACCCATCGTCGCTGCTCAGCGGCCTGATGATGTTTGAGCACCGTCCGGCGGTGCGACATGGGGTTGAGGCGGCGCACGGCGGATCGCACCCGGCATGAGTGACCGCAGAATATCCGATTTTGCCCAATCTGTGGTGAGTTTGGCGACATTGTCGTTGTGGCAAGGCTCTAACCCATAGGCCACCGCGTAAAGGAGCACATTTGAGAATCGACATGGTCTCCGAGCACGCCAGCCCGCTCGCGACGCCCGGCGGCGTCGACGCCGGCGGGCAGAACGTCCACGTGGGCGCCCTCGCCGCCGCGCTGGCGCGGCGCGGTCACGAGGTCACGGTGCACACCCGGCGCGACGACGTCGCGCTGCCGGACTCGGTCGGCTACACGCCCGGCGTCACCGTGGAACACGTCCGGGCCGGACCCGCGCGGCCGGTCGCCCGGGACGAGCTCCTGCCGTACATGGCCGAGTTCGCCGAGCGGCTGGCGGGGCGATGGGCCACGGACCGGCCGGACGTCGTGCACGCGCACTTTTGGATGAGCGGGCTCGCGGCGCTGGGCGGAGGACGGGACCTGGAGCTCCCGGTGGTGCAGACGTTCCACGCGCTCGGCAGGGTCAAGCGCCGCTACCAGCGGGACGCCGACACCAGCCCGCCCCAGCGGCTCCGCGTCGAGGCCCAGGTGGGCCGGGACGCCGCGGCGGTGATCGCCACGTGCGCCGACGAGGTGCGGGAGCTGGAGTCGTACGGCGTCCCGCCCGGCGCGGTCCACCTGGTGCCGTGCGGGGTCGACGTCGGCCACTTCCGTCCCGACGGGCCGGTCGCGCCGCGCGGGGACCGGCCACGCCTGCTCACGGCCGGCCGCCTCGTGCCCCGCAAGGGGGTGGACACCGTCATCGAGGCGCTGTGCCACGTGCCGGACGCGGAGCTGGTCGTGGCCGGCGGTCCCCGCCACGCCGACCTCGGACGCGACCCCGAGGCGCTGCGCCTGCGGCGCCTGGCGCTGGCGCGGGGCGTCGCCGACCGGGTTCTGTTCACCGGCGCGGTCCGGCACGAGGACATGCCGGCGCTGATCCGCTCCGCCGACGTCGTCGTGTCCGTGCCCTGGTACGAACCGTTCGGGATCACGGCGATCGAGGCCATGGCGTGCGGCGTGCCGGTGGTCGTCTCCTCCGTCGGCGGTCACCTGGACACGGTCGTCGACGGGGTGACCGGCCTGTACGTTCCGCCGCTGGTGCCGAGCGCGCTGGCCGGGCGGCTGCGGCGGCTGCTGACCGATCCCCGCCTGGGCCCGTCGCTCGCCGCCGCGGCCGCCGTACGGGCGCGTGAGCGGTACTCCTGGAGCCGGATCGCCGCCGAGACGGAGGCGGTCTACAACCGCGTGATCGACGGCCGGGCGGACGCCATGGTCACGACCGGCGACGTACGGTCATGACCGAGCGGAGCGAGGGAATCAAAAAACACGCCCCTGTGGTCACACCCTCCGACCAAGGAGGACCCATGACCGAGCGGAGCGAGGGA
Source organism: Actinoallomurus oryzae (assembly GCF_039541955.1). Lineage (NCBI taxonomy): Bacteria > Bacillati > Actinomycetota > Actinomycetes > Streptosporangiales > Thermomonosporaceae > Actinoallomurus > Actinoallomurus oryzae. Next base: position 44,846 of record NZ_BAABHF010000035.1, read on the forward strand.
ATCAAAAAACACGCCCCTGTGGTCACACCCTCCGACCAAGGAGGACCCATGACCGAGCTCACGAGGACCGGCGCGAGGCGTTCCCGGCCTCGTGCCGGTCCGTACGCCGTGCGGGCCGGTGCGTCCGGTGCGCCGGGTACAGCCATCCGCGGAACGCCCGGCTCAGCCCCGGCATGAACGCGTACGTGAGCGTGGGCACGACGACGAGGGGGAACAGCACGGCGCGGAGCGGCAGCGGCCAGCTCTGCGTCCACGGCGCGATGAGCCCCTGGAAGAAGAGGCTGAGCGGATAGACCGCCAGGAGGGTGACCAGCACCATCTTCGTGCGTGCCGGCGGAGGCACCGCGTCGCCCGGGAGGCTGAACCAGGTCTCGAGGCCCGTGGTGTGGTGGCGGTGCTCCTTGGCGATGCCGCCGAGGCGCTCCAGCCACTCGTCGCGCTCGTCCGAGCTCAGCCACGTGTCCAGGTGCTCCTCGTCGATGAAGTTCAGAACCGTGTAGTAGCGGTGCCGCGACCCCTCGGCGCGCAGCCAGGTCGCCCCGCGATGGCCGGGGAAGCCCGCCGCGGTGTCGTTGACGCCGTGCGCCCACGTCTCGAACTCCGCCTCGCGGCCCGGGGTGACGTCCCAGGTGAACACGACGGTGGCAGGCCGGACATCCTGGTCGGAACCGTTCATCCGGCTGGACCTCACCGCTTTTGCGGTGTCGAAACAGCGCGCAGGTCAGTGCACGTTGATGAGCGCCACGCCGACGACGATGCCGGCGGCGGCGAACCGCGGCAGGCCCATCCGCTCGCGGAAGAAGACCGCACCGATGACGGCGACCCCGGCGAGCTGGAAGCCGGTGAGCGTTTCCACCTCAACTGACGGGCGCCCGGCCGGGTAGAGGTTCAGCTCTCATCTGAATCGTCTCTGAATCGTCTGTGGATCGTCGAGCCCCAGGGCGGATGATGGGGCCATGGCGTTGTCCACGGCGTTCACGGAGTTGTTCGGGGTGCGGCATCCGATCGCGCTGGCCCCGATGGGCGGGTCGGCCAGCGGTGCGCTGGCGGCGGTCTCGCGCGGCGGCGGGCTCGGGCTGCTCGGCGCGGGGAGGGGGGCTCGGGCCTGGCTGGAACGCGAACTGCCGATCGTCGCCGAGGGCACGGACGCACCGTGGGGCGTGGGGTTCCAGACCTGGGCCGTCGACGCCGGGGCGATCGAGCTCGCGCTGGAGCACGGCCCGCGGGCGGTGATGCTGTCCTTCGGCGACCCGAGCCCGTTCACGGAACTCATCCGGCGGTCGGGAGCCGTGCTGGTCCTCCAGGTCACCGACCTGGAGGAGGCCCGGCAGGCCGTGGACCTGGGCGCCGACGTCATCGTGGCCCAGGGCACCGAGAGCGGTGGGCACGGAGCCCGGCGCGGGCGGTCGACGCTGCCGTTCGTGCCCGTCGTGGTGGATCTGGCGGCGCCGGTTCCGGTGCTGGCGGCCGGCGGGATCGCCGACGGCCGCGGCGTGGCGGCGGCGCTGGCTCTGGGTGCGGCCGGGGCGCTCATCGGCACCCGCTTCCAGGCCACCGCCGAGGCACTGGCCGATCCCTCGATCACCAAGGCGATCGTCGAGAGCGGCGGGGAGGACACCGAGCGCAGCAGCGTGCTGGACATCGTCCGCGGCTCCCGGTGGCCCTCGAAGTACACCGCCCGGACCCTCGGCCATCCCCACCTCGACCGCTGGCGCGGCCGGGAGGACGAACTCGCCGCCGACGCCTCCGCGCGGCAGGAGTACGACGACGACGTGGCACGTGGCGCCGTCCCTCCGCTGCCGGTCTGGGCGAGCGAGGCCGTCGACCTCATCACCGACCTGCCCTCCGCGGCCGACCTCGTGACCACCCTGGCCACCCAGGCCGAACACGCACTGGACCGGGCCGGAAGGCGGTGATCGCTACCCGGTCGCGCCCCGGCGCACCAGGCCCAGCAGGCGGCGGGTCCGGGAGTCTCCCGTGCCGGTCAGGGCGATGCCGTTGGCCAGCGCCAGCAGGTCGGCCGCGTCCACCCCGGGGTGAACCGCCCCCGACCTCCGCGCCCGGTCCAGCAGGGCCTCGGCGACCGCGCGCATCGACTCGTGCCAGCCGTCGAACAGCTCCGAGCGCCGGCCGGCGCGGTCGTCGGTGAGGGCCAGCGCCAGCTCCCGCTTGGTCGCGACGTGCGCCACGAACGCCTCCAGCCAGGTGAACAGCGCGTCGCCCGGCGGCTCCGCCGCGAGCAGGGCCTCGCCCTGGGCGCACAGCTCCGTCACCTCGTCGGAGTAGACGGCGATGAGGAGTTCCTGACGCGTCGGGAAGTGGCGGTACATCGTGGCGTTGCCGACCCCGGCCCGGCGCGCGACGTCGTCCAGGGGCGCGCCGGCACCCCGTTCGGCGAAGACCTCCTTGGCGGCGGCCAGCAGCAGGTCGTGGTTGCGCCGGGCGTCGGCCCGGCGCGGCCGGCCCTGTGGCTTGGCAGGCTCACGCGGCGGCATTGCCCTCCCTTGCTAACCGGGGTACTCCCCGGTTAATTTACCGTGAGCTTCGAAACGGGGAGTTCCCCGCTTATTCGCGACGAGGAGAACGACGATGACGGATGTCACCCCGGGACCGGGCGAGGTCCACCGGCGCGTGGTCGCTATGTACGGCGAGGTGCTCGCCGGACGGCTCGACGAGGCGCTCGCGCTGATCGACCCGGACGTGATCGACCACCGCGGCGGGTCCTCCGGCGACCACCACGGCATCGGCGCCTGGCGGCGCAAGTGGGAGAGCTTCGGCGAGGGCGGCCCGTTCCATGACGTCTCGGTGACGATCGAGCAGAACGTCGTGGCCGGCGACACCTCGGTCAACCGCTACACCACCCGCGGCACGCACACGGCCTCCGGACGGCGCTATGAGGTCCTCGGCATGGACATGGTCCGCGTACGGAACGGCCGCATCGTCGAACACTGGGCCCTGCGCGACTCCGACGCGATCCGCCACCAGCTCGGCCAGGACACCTGACCCCGCATGAGCGAGCGGAGCGAGAACATCGTGAGCGCGTTCGACTCTCTCGTGGGGCTCTCCGTCGGCGACGCGTTCGGGGCCCAGTTCTTCGCCACGGAGAACCGGCCGCTGCTGCGCGAGGAGACCGCGCTGCCGGCACCGCCCTGGCCCTGGACCGACGACACCGAGATGGCCTGCAACCTCCTCGACGTCCTACGGCGCCACGGGCAGGTGGAGCGCGACGCGCTCGCGGCGGCGTTCGCCGAGCGCTACGACCCCTACCGCGGTTACGGGCCCGGCACCGTGGTCCTCCTGCGCGCGCTGCGCGATGGGGAGCCCTGGCGGTCCGCCACGACCGCGCAGTTCGGCGGGCGCGGATCGATGGGCAACGGCGCGGCGATGCGCGTCGCGCCGCTCGGCGCGTACTACCCCGGCGACCTGGAGCGCGCCGCGCTGGAGGCCACCGCCTCCGCCGTCGTCACGCACGCGCACCCCGAGGGGGTCGCCGGTGCCGTCGCGGTCGCCGTCGCCGCCTCCCGCGCCGCGAGCGGCGATACCTCCGGGCTGGTCGACGCCGTCCTCGCCCACACGCCGCCGGGCCGGGTCCACGACGGTGTGCGCCGGGCCGCCGGCCTGCTGGACCGCACGCGTGAGGAGGCCGCGTACGAGCTCGGCAACGGTGCCCGCGTGCTCGCGCAGGACACCGTGCCCTTCTGCGTCTGGGTCGCCGCGCGCCACCTCGGCGACTATGAGCGGGCCGTACGCGACTGCGTCGCCGTCGGCGGCGACATCGACACGACCGCCGCCATCACGGGCGGCATCGTGGCCGCCCACGTCGGGGCGGAGGGCGTGCCACGCGCCTGGCGCGACGCCCGTGAGCCGCTGCCCGGCTGGCTCTCCCCCGCCACCGGCGAGCCGCGAGGAGTGGATCGAGACGGGTGACGAGGCGGGTTACGAGGCGGGTTACGAGGCGGCGGTCTCCTGCGGACGCGTCTCCAGCCACGGCGCGGCCCGCTCGCGGTCGAGCAGGTCGGGCTGTCGCAGCTCGCCGAGCATGAGGTGGACGAGCGGCGCGGCGTCCTGGGTCCAGGCGTAGCACCGGCGTGCCGAGTCGCAGTGGGCCGCCGCGCGGCTCTGCGCCACCGCGACGATCTCCGGCGCGTCGGCGCGGACCTGTTCGACATCGGCGGCCGCGTCCGCCAGCGGGACGCCCGCCCGCTCGGCGACGGCCCCGATGTCGGACAGCTGGTCGTGCAGCCAGTCCCACGGCGTGGACTTGATCACGTCGGCCCAGTTGCGCTCGCACGGCTCCGCGCCGTCGAAGCGGGGGTGGAAGTGCGCGGCCTCGAACGCCCCCGGCGTGCCGTCGATACGGTCGAACAGGTCGGCACGCCAGACCGGCCGGTCGATGACGATCCGCTGCGCCGCCGACTCGCTGCCGCGAAGCGGCTGCGGCTCACGCAGCCGCAGCTCCAGCCGTACGCCGTGTTCGAGATGGCTGTCCTTGAGGCTCACCTCGAACCAGTGCCGGACCAGGATCGCTGTGTCGTTGTACACGAAGGCGTGCAGCACCTCACCACTCCTTGGTCGTCGTCCGGGCCCGGCCCGGCCAGGCACCGGATCGCGGGAACCGGTAGAGCGTTCTCTACCCGCGCCGACCGCACGGTAGTCGGACGAACGCCTCTTCCACCGGAACAAGTCCCCTTTCACCCCAGGAGCGCCCTCAGCGCCGCATGACGGGACATCTCAGCATTCACCACCGCCGCGGGCACGTCCTCCCACAGCGTCACCCCGCCGTCGCCCCAGACCCCCGCCACGCGGCCGCCGTGCAGCACGACCGGGGAGATCCAGCCGCCCGCGCGGCTCACCTCGGTGCGCCGCCCCGGCGGCACGATCTCGGTCGCCGTCGTGCCGCTGCCGAGGACGTAGGCGTCGAACGCGCCCAGCAGGCGCACGGTCTCGCCCGGCTCGATGGCGAGCAGCTCCTCGGCGTGCGCGGCGAGCATGACGCGGCGCTCGCCCGCCACGTCGACCTCGGTCAGCTCGCCCTCCAGCGCGGCGAACCAGCTTCGTACCACGGGCCTGCGCGTGGCGCCCCGGCTGAGCCAGACCTTGTCGAACAGCTCGGGCGTGGCCGGGCCGTACGCGCCGAGGAAGGCGCGCAGGACCGTGGTGGCCGGGTCGGCGACTTGGGCAGCCACCGCGCCGAGGTGAACGTCACGCGGTTGCCCTTCGGTGGGCCGAAGCAGAGGACGCCCCACCAGGCGAGCGGTTTGAGCAGCGTGCCCCAGCCGGAACCGAGCAGCTCGGCCAGGTGCGCGGAGCCGGTGCGCCCGACGATCTCGGCGGTCAGCTCCTAGAGTTGCGCCGCCGGCGGCAGGCCGAGTCCCCGATGGTGCCTCCGGACGCCTCGTTCGACGAATCGGTCGCCGCGCACCTGAACGCGGTCCTCGACCGTCCCGACTGGGCCCGGCTGGTGGTCTGGCAGGCGCTGGGCGACTGCCCGTTCACCGACTCCGAGGAGGGTGAGCGCTTCACGGCGGCCCAGCGGTCGATGACGGCGAGGGTGCTGGAGGGCATCCGCCGCCGGCAGCGGGCCGGTGAGGTCACCGGTGGGATCGATCCCGCCTTCGCGCTCCTGGTCGCGTACGCCGTGGTCTTCTCGCCGATAACGATGCCGCAGTTCGTCCGGGACATCTTCGGCGAGGACCCGCTGGCGCCCTCGGTCCGGCAGCGGCTCCACGAGCAACTGGTCAAGCTCCTCGGCACCGCCGAGGACTAGGAGGTTCAATGGTCACGGTCGTCTTCGGTGCCCGAGGGAACGTGGGCCGTCATGTCGCCGACGGGCTGCTCGCCGCGGGCGAGCGCGTGCGGGCGACGAGCCGGACCCCCGAGGCGGCCGGGCTCTCGCCACGCCTGGAGGTCGTGGCGGCCGACCTCGAGCGGCCGGAGACACTGCCCGCCGCTCTGGAGGGCGCCGAAAAGGCGTTCCTCTACGCCAAGCCGGACGGCGCGCGGGGCTTCGTCGAGGCCGCCCGGACGGCGGGCGTCCGGCACCTGGTGCTGCTGTCGTCGGCGGCGGTCGTGGCCGGCGACGCCGAGCGGAACCCCATCGCCCGGCAGCACCGGGCCGTCGAAGTGGCGATCGAGCGGTCCGGCATCGACTGGACGTTCATCCGCCCGGGGATGTTCGCCACCAACACCCTGTGGTGGTGGCGGACGCCGATCCGCACCGAGAACGTCGTCCGTACCCCCTATCCGGACGCGCAGACCGCGCCCGTGCACGAGAAGGACATGGCCGCGCTGGCGGTGGCCGCGCTGACCAGGCCCGGCCACGGGCGGCAGGCCTACACCGTGTACGGACCGGATTCGCTCACCCTGCGGCGGCAGGTCGAGCACATCGGCGAGGCCATCGGCCGGCCGATCCGCCTCGACGTGGTCTCCGTGGAGGAGGCACGGGCGGAGCTGGGCCGGACCATCCCGCCGATCGGCGTCGAGACCTTCCTTCGCCAGTGGGCTGCTCGCGACGGCACACCGGCCGAGGTCTCAGCGATCGTCGAGGAGGTCACCGGCCGTCCCGGACGCACCTACGCCCAGTGGGCGGCGGACCACGCCGGCGACTTTCGCCGACCCGCTTCGTCAGGCGCGGCGCTGGGCGAACTCGGCGTACGCCGAGCGGACGTCCTCGCCGGTCAGCGTGGTGAGGTCGGCGGTCGTGGCCGCTGAGCCGAGCGAGGCGATCCGCAGGTCGCGGAACCCGCACGCCTTCTCGTACAGCGAGCGCACGAAGCGGCCGTTGCCCAGCTCGTCGATGCGGCCCTGCCCGCGTACTCGCTGGAAGACGCCGGCGAGGTCGTCGAGCGCGGTCTCCTCCCACGAGTCGCCGGCCGAGGCCGCCAGGCTCACCGCGATCTCCAGCAGCTCGTCGGGCGTGTAGGAGGGGAACGCGACCCGCTCGGAGAACCGCGAGGCGAGGCCGGGGTTGGAGCGCAGGAACCGGTCCATGTCGGCGTCGTAACCGGCCAGGATGACGACCAGCCGGTCGCGGTCGTCCTCGGCACGCTTCAGCAGCGTCTGCACGGCTTCCGCGCCGAACGCGTCGCCTCCGGCGTAGCCGGGGTTGACCAGGGAGTACGCCTCGTCGATGAACAGCACGCCGCCCAGCGCCGAGTCGATCACCTTGTTGGTCTTCAGCGCCGTCGAGCCCAGGTGCTCCCCCACCAGGTCGGCACGCTGCGCCTCGACCACCTCGGGCCGGGCGAGCAGGCCCAGCGCCGCGAAGATGCGGCCGAGCACGCGGGCGACCGTGGTCTTGCCGGTGCCGGGCGGCCCGGCGAAGACGAAGTGGCGCATCGGCGGATGGGTGGCCAGGCCCTGCTCCTGTCGGAGCTGCGCCACGCGCAGCTGGGCCGTGATGGCGTGCACCTGCCGTTTCACCGGTTCGAGGCCGATCATCGCGTCGAGTCCGGCGAGCGCCTCCTCCAGCGTCGGCGTCTCGGCGTAGCCGCGGTAGCGTTCGGTCACCTCGGCGAACGCGAGCTCGATGTCGGCCGCGTCGATCGTGACGAGCTCCTCGGGCGTCGGCTCGGGGGTCTCCGCGGCGCTCCGGGCCCCGTGCCGCCAGCCCCCTCCGACGATCCGCACGTCGCGGGCGCGCGCCGCCCCCTCGATCAGGGAGCGGACGAAGCGGCCGTTGCCCAGCTCGTCGACGATGCCGCGCCGGCTGACCTCCTCGAAGCGCGCCCAGAGCGTGGGCGCCGCGTCCGGGCCGAGCCGGTCGCCGCGCAGCGCGGCGTGGTATTCGGCGATCTGGAGGAGCTCGGACGGTTCGTACCGCGGAAAGCTCACCCGCGTGCCGAACCGGGAGGCCAGGCCGGGGTTGGAGGACAGGAACGCGTCCATCTCGTCCTCGTAGCCGGCCAGGATGATCACGATGTTCTCGCGGTCGTCCTCGGCCCGTTTCAGCAGCGTCTGCACGGCCTCGTTGCCGAACCGGTCGGGCTGCCCGTCGGTGGTGTTGACCAGGCCGTACGCCTCGTCGATGAACAGCACGCCGCCGAGGGCACGGTCCACCAGGTCGTTGGTCTTGATGGCGGTGGCGCCCAGGTACTCGCCGACGAGGTCGGCGCGCTGTGCCTCGACGACCTCGGGCGTCGGCAGCAGCGCGAAGGCGTAGAAGATCTTGGCGACGACGCGGGCGACGGTGGTCTTGCCGGTGCCCGACGGGCCGACGAACACGAAGTGCCGCATCGGCTTCTCGGCGGCGAAGCCGGCCTCCGCGCGCATCCGCGCCGCCTCGATCGACGCCGCGATGGCGCGGACCTGCCGCTTCACCGGCTCCAGGCCGATCATGCCCTCCAGCTCGGCGAGCGCCTCGTTCACCGAGATCTGGGGGACCTCCTCGACGGCGCGCCCGTGCGCCTGAGGCGGGTATTCGTCCGGCTCCTGGTAGTCCTCCTGGGCCCAGCCGGTGTCGTACGCCTCGGCCGGCACGATGCGGCGGGCCTGCCACCAGCGGTAGCAGAGCACGACCAGCGCGGTCGCCCACGCCGGGACGGCGTTCAGGGCGGGGAAGGGATGCGCGAGGGCGGCGGCCACGATCCCGGCCAGGGTGAGGGCGGCCAGGGCCGTTCGCCAGGGGGCGTACGCGCGGATGCGGTGGGCGAAGAAGGCGACCGGGAGCGCGAGGGCGGCGAGGAAGACCGCCTCGTGGCCGCCCGGCGGGTAGAGGCGGCTGACCGGGAGGACCGCGGCCAGCCAGCAGATCACGATGAACGCGGTCGCCATGCCGCTGGGCGAGCGTAGGGTGAAGTCGATGACGAGCAGGATCGTGGCCGCGAAGACGACCGTCGTCAGCAGTGGCCATCCGGTGACGACGGCGACCGCCGCCGCGCCGACGACGAGCACCAGAAACGTCAGCCGCCGCACACCCGCCTGGATCTGGAAATAACGCCAGCGTGCGCGTTCGAACACATCGCGCGCGATCTGCGGGTGCGATCGGGATCTGCCGAACGGTCGCATCGCCCTCCCCTCACGCCTGCAGACGTGTATAGCGCAGATTCACCATGTAATGGCAGAACCTATTGTCTGGCGTGCCCCAATCAAGACGGTTACCGTCCGGCGACAATACGCGGGATTCAGGGCCCGTCCGGTAGTCCCCGTCCGTAGCGAGCGGTGTCCGGGCGGCGCGCCGTGAGGCGGAGAAGGGAGCCGGCCCGGTACGGCCGGCTCCCGGCGACGCGGCGCCGCCCGGGCACCGCTCAGTATGACAGCGGGGCTTTGAGAGGGGTTCCGCCCTGGCTAGGGCGCGTCTCAAAGCCCCGCTGTCCTACTACGCGGCGTCCAGACGCCGCCTCGCCGCGTTGTCGTCGGTCGACAGCCAAACCCAGGCTGACTCCCTCCTCCGCCTTGCGACGCGACGCCTGGACACCGCTCGCTACGGACGGGGACTTTGAGGTGAGACGCGCCCTAGGCTCCGACCAGCCGGTCGGCCAGTTTCTTGTCCTTGGCGACCCGGACCAGCGCGGACGCGAGGCGGGCGAGTTCGCGGTCGCTGACGAGCTCGGCGAGGCGTTTGGGGTCGGTCGGCAGGCCGAGGCGGTCGGCGCCCTTGAGCGCGAGCGCGTCGAAGGACGGGCGCAGCCACGGCCAGACCGCCTGCGCCTCGCGGCAGAAGATCTCGGCTCCGACCGGGCCGATTCCGGGGAACTCCTGGAGGGCCTCCCGGGCGCGCTCGGCGTCCCGCCCGACCTTCTGCGGCAGCCGGCGCAGGTCACCGCCGTAGTCCTCCATCACCTTCTCGGCCATGTCGCCGAGCCGGGTGGAGGTGCTCTCGTCGTAGCGCACATAGTGCGCGCGGCCCAGCGCGTCGACACGCTCCTGCCAGCCGAGCTTCGCCAGGCCGCGCGGCGTCCCGCCGCCGGCCTCGAACAGCTCGTGCGCCGCCGCGACCGCGATGTCCGCGTTGATGCGGGTGCTGAGCAGATTCGTCAGAACCAGGAGCTTGAAAAGGGCCGCCGGCTGGTCCTTGAGCGTGATTCCGGCGTCCTCCGCATAGGTATGGCCCGCTTCGGAGAGCAACGTCTTGGTCGTCTTGTCCATGGGCCACCTCCACTTATGGCGGGCAGGTACGCATTTCCTTACCCCGTGAAGGACCGTCTTAGTGCGGGCACGCGGACGGAGTATCGCTCCAGCAGCTCGGCGTTGCGCTCGTCGCCGCCGGGAACGTTGGCGCTCGCCCACAGCGGCAGCTCCGCGCGGTCGGTCATCCGCGCCAGCAGCAGGTTCCACAGGTACACGCAGGCCAGCGACGACAGGGCCGCCGTACGCGGCGTCCCGGCCGGGTAGGACGCGTCGCCGGGCGGGACGAGCGTGTCGATGATCAGGTCGGCGACCTCGCCGAGCTTCACGCCGGCGCGGGCGGGCGCCGCCGCCATCGACGGGCCGGACACGAACGCGATCACCGGCAGGTCGTACGAGCGGGCCGCGCGGGCCAACTCGACCGGGTAGGGGTTCGCGCCGCTGTTGGAGAAGATCACCACGACGTCGCCGGGCCGGGGCGCCGCCGCCTCCATGATCGGTGCGGCCAGGCCGGAACGGCGTTCGGCCTCGGTCGCCGGCCACGCGCCGTGCAGCGGTGAGATCTCCGGCGCGTACAGCGGATGGACGCAGGCCAGGCCGCCGGCGCGGAAGAAGCCCTCCAGCACCATCGCGAGCGAGTGGCCGGACCCGCCGGCGTAGACGAGGCCGCCGCCGGTCACCGCGGGCAGGAGGATCTCGGCCGCCTGGTCGAGTGCGTCGGCGTTGTGCCGCTCGACGCGGTCGAGGTGTTCGTGCATCCAGTTCATGAGGGATCGGTTTACCAGGCCGCGCCGGCCTCATCCAGGACGCGACCTCGTCCAGGACATTTGTCCCACCGAAGAGTGGATCGACGGCCATGTCCGGCAGGTTCGCCGTGCCCGTAGGGTGTGCCCGTGACCGACAGTGACGGGACGCCGGACGCGCGGGAGGACGACGCGGCGTGCGGGGATGAGCGAACGGCCCACCGCGGCGCGGGCGTCGCCGGGCGGATCGACGACGGGCCCGGCCCGTTCGGGATCTACCCGTGGCTGCTGATCGGGATCGGTGCCGTGTCGGAGGTCGTGCACGGGCGGGCGCGACCGGTCTGGGCCTCGGCGCCGCTGCTGGGCCTGTTCGTCGTGCTGGTCCTCGCGGCGATCTGGTTCGGCTTCCGCCGCGGACAGGGCGACCGGCTGGCGATGGGCCTGCTCGCGGCGCTGACCGTGGACGCCTTCGTACTGAGCGGCTGGTTCGGGCACGGCATGTACATGCTGTTCGCGCTGGTCGCGATGGCCTGTGGCGTGGTGGTGCCGTGGGCGGGGCGGCCGTGGCCGGTGATCGCGGTGGGCACGCTGTCGGTGACGGCCGGCGTTGCCGCCTGGCTCAGAGGCGCGTCGCCCGGCGACGCCTTCACCGTCTGGTACAGCACGCTGATCTCCGGCTTCATCGTCTCGATCATCCTGCTGCTGTTCGGCGCGATCCGCGAGCTCCGCGAGACCCGCGAGGAGCTGGCCCGGACGGCCGTGTCCGAAGAACGGCTCCGGTTCGCCCGCGACCTGCACGACCTGCTCGGCCACACGCTGTCGGTGATGGTGATCAAGGCGCAGGCGGTGCGCAAGCTGATCCCGCGCGACCCCGGCCTGGCGGCGGACCAGGCGGCCGACATCGAGACGATCGGCCGGGACGCTCTGCGGCAGGTGCGCCTCGCCGTGAGCGGCTACCGCGGCCGTGGGCTCGCCGCCGAGATCGACGGGGCGCGTACGGCATTGCGGGACGCGGGCATCGAGCCGACCGTCCGCCAGGAGGGCACGCCGCTCCCGGAGGAGACCGGCTCGCTGCTCGGCTGGGCGGTGCGCGAGGGCGTCACCAACGTCATCCGCCACAGCGGCGCCGCCACCTGCGAGATCTCGGTGCACCGCGGCGCGGGTACGGCCGTGCTGTCGATCCGCGACGACGGCCGCGGCGGATCCCCGGTCCCGGGCAACGGCCTGCGCGGGCTCACCGAACGCGTCAGCGGCGCCGGCGGGCGGCTCCACGCCGGCCCTGATGAGCTGGGCGGGTACGTGCTCACGGTGACGGTGCCGTTGAATACGCTCCCGGTGAAGGGAGACATTTCTTGATCAAGGTACTGCTGGCCGAGGACCAGGGCATGATGCGCGGCGCGCTGGCGCTGCTGCTCGGCCTGGAGGAGGACTTCGAGGTCGTCGGCCAGGTCTCCACCGGCGACCGGATCGTGCCCACCGCACGCGAGGTTCGCCCCGACGTCGCCGTCCTCGACATCGAGATGCCCGGCCGCAGCGGCCTGGACGCCGCCGCCGACCTGCACGCCGAGCTGCCCGACTGCAAGATCCTCATCGTCACGACGTTCGGCCGCCCCGGCTACCTTCGCCGCGCGATGGAGGCGGGCGCGAGCGGCTTCCTCGTCAAGGACGGCCCGGTGGAGGATCTCGCCCGCGCCATCCGCCGGGTGCTCGCGGGCGAGCGGGTGGTCGACCCGGAGCTGGCCACGGCCGCGCTGAGCGCGGGCCCGAACCCGCTCACCGCCCGTGAGCGTGACGTGCTGACCGCCGCGGTCGACGGTTCCACCATCGCCGATATCGCCGGGCGCCTGCACCTGTCGGAGAGCACGGTCCGCAACTACCTGTCCGCGGCGATCGGCAAGACCGGCGCACGCAACCGGATCGAGGCCGTACGCACCGCGCGCCACAACGGCTGGCTTTAGGGCCTGTCCCAAAGCCCCTCTGTCTTTGAGACAGGCCTCAAAGCCGGTCCGCGGACCGGGAGCCCGAAATATCGGCAGAATCGACTGGTGTCGAACATCTTCACGGACTTCGTCCGGGTCTACGCGCAGCCTCGTCGCCACATCACCATGGTCGAGGCGCAGTGGATCGCCTGGACGCTGCTCGGCCCCGGCGGCTCGTACTGGGTGCCGGTCCACATCCGGTGCGGGCCCGAGGGGCGCTACGCCGACATCCAGTACGGCTCGGGGAAGAGCTCCGGCATCGTGGACTTCTGCGAGGACCACGTCGGGTACTGGCGCTACAGCACGATCTGGTGCCGCCACTTCAACGAGGGCGGCGACCAGGATGTGATCTGGTGGGAGGACGTCAACGACGGGCCGCGCCGGTTCTGCCGATACGGCTTCGACGAGGTCCGCGTGACCACCGTCGACGGGCGGCCGCCGGCGGTGCCGGAGGCGCCGTGGCGGCGGCATCGGGACGGCTCCTGGTGGCTCGAGGTCGCCGGGAGTTACCGAACCGGCAACGACCGCTCCGACGACGTCGGGCCCTGCGCCACGCCCACGATGGACCCGCCGGTCCCGGACCCGGCGGTCCTGCCGCTGCCCACGCCGACCACCCCGACCGTCGGCGGCGAGGAACCGACGGGCGTTGATCCGCCCTGGCTCGCCTCTCTCACCGCCGGCGAGTCGACCGCCGTGTCGGTCGAATACCACTGGCGCGGCCGGCTCGTGCACCGGGCGTCGTTCCAGGTCATGGAGCGCTACTACGAGACGACCCCGGACTGGCACCACCGAAGCGCGGACCACTGGGACAACTGCCTCGACCCGGACTTCCTCCGGTTCACCGGCGCGACCGACCTGCTGGCCTCCGAGGAGGTCTACGAACGCGACCGGAGAGACTGGGAGGCGGCCACCTGGTACCACCACCGATGACCCGCCGTCCCGCGGCCACGGCTCCGGAGGCCATGGGTTAAGCAGTGCCGTAGAGCACCGCTGACCTGCGGCGATACCCGGCCACGCTCGCTCTGGTCGAGGAGTTCTCCCGTAGATCTCTCGCGGTGCTTCACACCGCCGCAATTGGACCCTTTCTAACAAGCTTTGCTGATATGGCCTCTTGAGGGGCACCGTCGTCAAGATGGAAGTCCAGTTGGATATTCGGAGTTGTCCAGTATGAAATTTATAGAGCAAGAATCGCTCGCCGCCCTCGAAGCGCGTCTTGTGAAGTCGAGCTGGGAGCAGCGGCCGGATGGACATCCTGGGCTATTCGTAAGGTCAATTTCTTCGGATATATCCTTTCAGGTGTGGCTGGACATGTCCGTCGAGGCGGATGGATCCTTGATGATCTGGCCAACGATCTCAGTGCGGCATTTGGAGATCAGTCGTCTGGAGCCCAACCGTAGAAACAAGTTCGGCTAGCAACAGGAAACTCTGTGCGAAATGACTTCACGGTGCTGTCCCATGACCAGGCAGACGGGCCATGGTACCTGCCCCGACTACAGCAGAGATTTACTAAGGTGGATTCAATGGCTTGAACATCAGCTTTACCTTCAGGAGCTGGCGATCTGGCTCTGGAAAGGTCAGAACCTCGCTTTCCTCGACGATGCCGAACTGCCGCTGAGGAAGCTTCGCCTTGAGGGTAAGAAGCAGGTCGCGACACTCGAGGGGCTCTCCGGTTGCCGCGAGCTGGCGGAGGTCGAAGTGCGGGAAGCGCGGATCGAGAGTCTGGAGCCGTTGAGCGGCCTGACCGCGCTCCGGAGCGTGCGTGTTCTTCCGGGTCCGACGAAGGGGGAAGCCTGCCTCGATCTCTCTGATCTCACCAGGCTGCAAGGGCTTGAAGAGCTGCACCTGGTCTACGCCGGCGCGGTTCGTTCGTTGCGGCCGCTTCTGGATCTCCCGGCACTTCGCGACGTGCGGCTCAGGGGTACCGAGATCCTCGATGGCGATTGGTCGCCACTCAGCAGCCTCGCTACTCGCACCACCGTTGTCCGCCCAGATGAGTAAGGAGGGCGAGTGATGGCAATACCCCAAGGGTAGTCAGTGACACCTGGGCCCGGCCCGTCCTTTGCGTGTCTGTGCAGGTCAGCGGCTAGATCGCGCCGGCTGCGGAAGACGCCCCCTGCAGGATTCGAACCTGCGCACCCGGCTCCGGGGACCGGCGTCAGATCAGGGACAGCTGTCCCTCGATCTCGGGCCGGTGCTTGCGCAGGTGCCGCCACTCGGGCAGGTCGTCGAGGTAGGACCAGGAAAGCCGGTGGTGCGGCGTGGGCCCGAGCCGCCGGAGCGTGTCCTGGTGCACGGGCGAGGGATAGCCGGCGTTGGCCGCGAAGCCGTACTCCTCGTGTCCCAGCCCGGCCATCAGTGTGTCGCGGTGCACCTTGGCCAGCACGGACGCCGCCGCCACCGACACCGACCGCAGGTCGGCCTTGATCTCAGTGCGGACCGGCCACGGCCGCCCGTCGGAGGCCGCCCGGTCGCCGAGGAAGTTGTGGGCGCCGTCGAGGATCACCGCGTCCGGGCGTTCGGGCAGCGCCTCCAGCGCGCGTACGGCCGCCCGGCGCAGCGCCTCGGTCATGCCCACGTCGTCGATCTCCTCCGGGCTCGCGGCGCCCAACGCGTACGCGGCGAGCCAGTCCTCGAGGACCTCGGCGATCGCGGCGCGGCGGCGCGGCGTGAGCATCTTGGAGTCGGTGAGGCCCTCCGGCGGGGCGTCCATGCGGGTGACGGCCGCGCAGACCACGACCGGCCCGGCCCAGGCTCCCCGGCCGACCTCGTCGACGCCCGCGACGCATGCGGCCCCGGCGGCGATCAACTGCTCCTCGACGGCATAGCCGGGGCCGCTCGGGGCAGGCGTGTCCTCGGTTCGCGTGGCGGTCATGAAACCTCCTTCGTCGGAGGGAGTGACCACAGGGCCGTGCCTTCGATTCCCTCGCTTCGCTCGGTCATGATGGCAGGTTCACGGGTCGCGTTCGCCTGTCTCGGCACAGCGCGTCGCCTCGCCCGTCATGGGCTCCGCGGATCCGGGCGTGCAATTTCACGATCGAGCAACGGCGGACCTGACCGAGTGGACGCCGAATCGGTCCGGAGCGGATGATCTGACGGATACGTCCGCAGGAAGGATTGTCATGCGTAATCGGCCGATATACGACGTCGTCGCGCTGCTCGCCCGATGTGGTGTCGGCACGGTGTTCCTGGCCCATGGGTGGCAGAAGATCCAGGTCGGGGTGACCGCCACCGGGCGGAACCTCGACGCGATGGGCACCCCGTTGCCCACCGCCGCAGCGGTCTACTCGACGTTCGTCGAGCTGCTGGGCGGCGCGGCGCTGATCCTCGGCATCGCGCTGCCGGTCGCCGGGACGCTGCTCTTCCTCGACATGGCGGGTGCGCTGATCTTCGTGCACGCCGAGCACGGCGTCTTCCTGGTGGACAACGGGAAGGTCCAGAACGGTTTCGAGCTGGTCCTCGTCCTCGGCCTGGCGTCGCTGGTGTTCGCGGCCGGCGCCGGCGGGCGCATCACGCTGGACCAGCGGCTGTTCGGCGGGCGGAGCCGCGCGGCGGACGAGGACGACGAGGCGCCGCCTCCCTGGCGTCCGGTTCCCGGCACGGCGGAGGAGACGCCCGTCGCGCCGCGCGCCGAGCGCGCCATCGCGGCGGGCGCGTACCCCGAGCCGCCGGCGAGCGAGGACAAGCCCGCGGCCCGGCCCCGGACGGCCGCCGAGATCGTGACCGACACCTCCCGCGACGTGATCGTCGCCGGAGGGAAGAAGCCCGAGCCGTCCGCGGACGACACGGCTCCGCTGCGAACCCGCAAGAAGCCGCCCGAGGCGTCCGCCGACACGACGTCCGCGCGGACCCGCAAGAAGCAGGCCGGGCCGTCCGGCGACGACACCGCTCCCACGCGGACCCGCAAGCGGCAGCCCAAACCGTCCGACTCGTGACGTGCGGACGCCCGGCCGGCGGGCCGGGCGTCCGCCGCGGCGCTCAGCGGCCGCGCAGCCTCCGGTAGCGCTCCACCAGGGTCGCGGTCGAGCCGTCCAGGTCGCCGGTGTCGGCCGCGCCGGTCAGCCGGGGCTCGAGGTTCTTGGCGAGCACCTTGCCCAGCTCGACGCCCCACTGGTCGAAGGAGTTGATCCCCCAGATCGCCCCCTGGACGAACACCTTGTGCTCGTACAGGGCGATCAGCTGGCCGAGCACCGACGGCGTCAGCTCGGTGGCCAGGATCGTGTTGGTCGGCCGGTTGCCGGGGAACGTGCGGTGCGGCACCTGCTCGGCCGGCACGCCCTCGGCGGCGACCTCCTCGGCGGTCTTGCCGAACGCCAGCGCCTGTCCCTGCGCGAAGAGGTTGGCCATCAGCAGGTCGTGCTGCCCCTTCAGCTCGTCCAGCTCGTCGATGGGCCGGGCGAAGCCGATGAGGTCGGCCGGCACGAGCTTGGTGCCCTGGTGGAGCAGCTGGTAGTAGGCGTGCTGGCCGTTGGTGCCCGGCGTGCCCCACACGACCGGACCGGTCTGCCAGGTCACCGGCCGGCCCGAACGGTCGACCGACTTGCCGTCGGACTCCATGTCGAGCTGCTGGAGGTAGTCGGTGAACCGCGACAGGTAGTGGCTGTAGGGCAGCACGGCGTAGGTCTGGGCGTCGTAGAAGTCGTCGTACCAGATGCCGAGCAGGCCGAGCAGCATCGGCAGGTTCCGCTCCGGCGGCGCCGTACGGAAGTGCTCGTCCATCAGGTGGAAACCGTCGAGCATCTCGCGGAAGCGCTCCGGGCCGATCGCGACCATCAGCGACAGGCCGATGGCCGAGTCGAAGGAGTACCGGCCGCCGACCCAGTCCCAGAAGCCGAACATGTTGGCGGTGTCGATGCCGAACTTGGCCACCTGGTCGGCGTTCGTGGAGACCGCGACGAAGTGTTTGGCCACGGCGTCCTCGCCGAGGGCCGACACCAGCCACTGCCGCGCCGAGGTCGCGTTGGTGATCGTCTCGACCGTGGTGAACGTCTTGGAGGAGATGATGAACAGCGTCTCGGCCGGGTCGAGGTCGCGGACGGCCTCGTGCAGGTCGGCGCCGTCGACGTTGGACACGAACCGGAACACGCGCGTCCGGTCGGTGTACGGGCGCAGCGCCTCGTACGCCATCTTCGGGCCGAGGTCGGAGCCGCCGATGCCGATGTTGACGACGTTGCGGATCGGCCTGCCGGTCGCCCCGGTCCACTCCCCCGACCGCACCTGCGCGGAGAAGGCGGCCATCCGGTCGAGGACCTCGTGCACGGCGGGCACGATGTTCTCCCCGTCCACCTCGATGACCGCGTCGCGCGGCGCGCGCAGGGCGACGTGGAGCACCGCGCGCTTCTCGGTGAAGTTGATCTTTTCGCCCGAGAACATCGCGTCGCGCAGCTCGGTCACCTTGCGGGCGGCGAGGAGCTCACGCAGCAGCCGCAGCGTCTCATCGTTGATCCGGTTGCGCGAGTAGTCGACGTACAGGTCGCCGGCCTCCAGTGAGTACCGGCTCCCCCGCTCGGGGTCGGCGGCGAACAACTCGCGCAGCTGCAGCTCGTGCGTCTCCTCGTAGTGCCGCCGCAGCGCCCGCCACTCGTCGGTCTGGTCCAGCCGCACGCTGTCGGACATCCCTTTGCCTCCGTCTCATCTGGCTACCCGGCCATCCAATCGAACGCGCGGCGCCCGCGCGCATCGAACCCTCGTTCAGGGCACCCGGGCGGTCCACTCGTCGGTGCCGAACTTGCCGGCCACTCTCTTCTCGGCGGCGCTCAGCTCCTCTGCGGTGAGCCGGTCGCCGGTCAGCCCGTACCGGCCGCGGAAATGACCGATCATCCGGTCGATGATCTCCGACCGCGGCAGGCCGGTCTGGCGCCGCAGGGGGTCGACGCGCTTGCGCGCGCTCTTGATTCCCTTGTCCGACAGCTTCTCCCGGCCGATCCGCAGCACGTCGAGCATCTTGTCCGCGTCGATGTCGTACGACATGGTCACGTGGTGCAGGACGGCGCCCGAGCTGAGCCGCTTCTGCGCGGCTCCGGCGATCTTGCCCTGGTCGGAGGTGATGTCGTTGAGCGGCTGGTACCAGGCGCGGATGCCGAGCTCGCCGAGGGCGCCCAGCACCCAGTCGTCGAGGAACGCGTAGCTGTCGGCGAAGCTCATGCCCTGGACGAGGGTGGCCGGGGCGTACACCGAGTAGGTGATCGTGTTGCCCGGCTCGATGAACATCGCGCCGCCGCCGCTGATCCGCCGGACCACCGTGACCCCGTGCCGGCGCGCGGCCTCGGCGTCCACCTCGTTGCGCAGCGACTGGAAGCTGCCGATCACCACCGCGGGCGCGGCCCACTCCCACACGCGCAGCGTCGGCGGCCGGCGTCCGGCGCCGACCTCCTCGGTGAGGACCTCGTCGAGCGCCATGTGCAGCGCGGGGTCCTGCGGGGGTTCGTGGACGAGCCGCCAGTCGTAGTCGCGCCAGTCGCTCGCGTCGGTCAGCGCCCGGCGTACGGCGATGCCCACGGCCTCGGCGGAGAACCCGAGCATCATCGTGCCCGGCGGCAGCTGCGCGTCGATGCGGGCGGCGATGTCGCGGGCCTCCAGGTGGGCGGGCAGGCCGTTCAGCGCCGTGGTGATCCGCTCCAGGGCGTGGTCGGGTTCGAGGAAGAAGTCGCCGCTGACCAGCGCGTGCCGCAGCCGGCCGTCCTCGAGATCGAAGTCGACGACCACGAGCTTGCCCCCGGGCACCTTGTACTCACCGTGCATGTCGGTTTCCCCGCTCCGTGTGCTGGCGTCCCCGTGACGCGATCACCTCAACCCCGCCGGCGCGTCCGCGATTCCATGGATCGGTCCGTCGCGGATAATCCGGCTCCGATCGGACCGCATAGACTCCGAGCATGACCGCGAGCGCCCCGAGCCGGACCGTCGTCGACCTGTCCTTCCTGTTCTCCCAGGCCAGCCACGTGCTGGAAACGCAGATGGCGGCGGCCTTCACCGAGATCGGCATCACACCGCGCGAGTACTGCGTGCTGTTCCACGCCCAGGAGGCCGAGCGCACCCAGATCCAGCTCGCCAAGATCTCCGACCTGGACAAGACCACGATGGTGGTGACCGTCGACGAGCTGGAGAAGGCCGGGCTCGCCGAGCGCCGGCCGTCGAGCACCGACCGGCGGGCGCGGATCATCGCGGTGACCGAGGCGGGCGAACGCGCCGTCGCCGCCGGGATGAAGATCGCCGACCGGGTGCACCGCGAGGTGCTCGACGCGATCCCCGACGAGCAGCGCGAGGTGTTCCTGAGCGCGCTGACCGGGCTGGTCGCGGGCCATCTGTCCACGCCCTGGGAGGGCGAGCAGCCGGTACGGCGGACGCGCCAGAAGAAGATTTAGATCCGCTCGGGATCGTCTACTTCAAAACTATCTGTTACGGTCTCTCCTGTCGCCCATGCGAACAGGAGCTGTTCTCGATGTCTCGCCCTTCCCGTACCGCCGCGCTCGTCGCGCTCTGCGCCGCGATGCTGATGATCGTTCTCGACGGCAGCATCGTCACCGTCGCTCTCCCCGCGATCCAGAGTGACCTGCGCTTCTCTGCCTCGAACCTCACCTGGACCGTCAACTCGTACATGATCGCCTTCGGCGGTCTCCTGCTGCTGGCGGGACGCCTCGGCGACCTCGTCGGGCGCAAGCGGATGTTCGTCGCGGGCCTGGCGGTCTTCACCGTCGCGTCCCTGCTCTGCGGCGTGTCCACCGGCCAGGACATGCTCATCGCTGCCCGGTTCGTCCAGGGCGTGGGCGGGGCGATGACCTCGGCGGTCAGCCTCGGCATGATCGTGACGCACTTCCCCGAGCCGCGTGAAAGGGGCCGGGCGATCGGCGCCTACGCCTTCGTCGGCGCCGCGGGCGCGTCGATCGGCCAGGTGCTCGGCGGGGTCCTCACCGAGGCCGTGAGCTGGCACTGGATCTTCTTCATCAACCTGCCGATCGGCGCCGCCGCCGCACTCCTGGCCGTACGGGTGCTGGAGCCCGACCAGGGCCTCGGCCTCCGCGCGGGAGCCGACCTGCCCGGCGCCCTCCTGGTGACCGCCGGACTGATGCTCGGCGTCTACACGATCGTGGAGACGAGCCGGTACGGCTGGGGCTCCGCGCACACCCTCGGCTACGGCGCGCTCGCGCTCATGCTGCTCGCCGGGTTCGTCGTACGGCAGGCCACGGCCGCGGCGCCGCTCCTGCCCCTCAAGATCTTCCGGTCGCGGACCGTCGCGGGCGCCAACGCCGTCCAGGTCCTGATGGTCTCGGCGCTGTTCGGGTTCCAGATCCTCATCGCCCTCTACCTGCAGCAGGTGCGCGGCTACGGGGCGGCGGGGACCGGGCTGGCCATGCTGCCGGCCGCCCTGGCGATCGCCACCGTCTCGCTGGTCCTGTCCGCGCGGCTCAACGCGCGCTTCGGCGAGCGCCGCGTGCTGCTCGCCGGGATCGCCCTGCTGGTCGTCGGTATCGGGCTGCTCACCCGCCTGCCGGTCCACGCCGGCTACGCCGTGGACCTGCTGCCCACGATGCTGCTGGCAGGCGGCTTCGGCCTGGCGACCTCCGCGCTCACGACCCTGGGCATGTCCGGCGCGGGCGCCGGCGACGCGGGGCTCGTCTCGGGGCTGTTCAACACCTCCCAGCAGGTCGGCGGGGCGCTCGGCGTGGCGGTGCTGTCCACGTTCGCGGCGGCGCGCACGCGAGGGCTGACCGGCGCCGGGCACGACCGCGCCACGGCGCTGACCGGCGGCTTCCACGTGGCGTTCGGCATCGGCGCCGGTCTGCTGGTCGCCGCGCTCGTCCTCACGGCCGCGGTCCTGCGGCGGCCCCGGGTCCCGGTCGCGCAGGAGCAGGCGCGGCCCGAAGAGGCGCCGGCGCCCTCCCCCGCCGCCTGAGAGACCGTCCGGAGGCCTGGCCTGCCGCGCGGCGGGCCAGGCCTCCGGACGGTTCCGCGCCGGTTTCGCGGTGAGCGCTCATCCGGACAGGGCGTTCAACTCGCCATAGTCCAGAGCGCCGGTGAGTTCGTCGTACGTGCCGCTCGACAGCACCTGGCGGGCGGCTCGCCGCACGACGGCGTAGGCCGCCTGGGCGATCGAGGATCCCAGGCTGATCCGCGAGACGCCGAGCTCCGCCAGCGTCGCGACGTCGGGCGCGCCCGGCCCGGCCATCACGTTCAGGGGCAGCGTCGTGCCCTCGGCGAGCGCGGCCACGGTCCCGGCGTCGGTCACGGCCGGGACGAAGATCCCGCTCGCGCCCGCGTCGGCGTAGGCCGCCGCGCGGGTCAGGGTGTCGCGCAGGCGGGTGTCCGGGTCGCCGACGCCCCGGAGATAGGTGTCGATGCGGGCGTTGAGGAAGAGCGGAACGTCCGCTGCGTCGGCGGCCCGGCGGGCGGCCGCGATGCGTTCGGCCTGGTCGGCGAGTTCGCGCAGCGTCGCGGGACCGGCGGCGTCCTCGAGGTTGACTCCCACGGCCCCGGCCGCGAGCACCCCCTCGACCGTCTTCGCCACTCCGTCGGGCGTGTCGGAGTAGCCGCCCTCGATATCGGCGCTCACCGGGACGTCGACGGCGGCGGCGACCCGGGCGATGAGGTCGACGGCCCGGTCCCGCCCCAGAGCGTCGCCGTCGGGGGTGCCCAGGCTCCAGGCGACCCCGGCGCTCGTGGTGGCGACCGCCCGGGCGCCGGCGTCCACCACGAGGCGGGCGCTGACGGCGTCCCAGGCGTTGGGCAGGACCAGGAGACCGTCGTGCAGCGCGTGGAACAGCTCGGCCCTGGCCTTGATGTCAGATGTCATGAGGGCAGTCCACCAGCCGCACATCAGCGATATCCGGCGAAAATCCGACATCGACGTCCGATCCGGCGGCGCGCGCGGGCAGATCGAGCGCGCCCGCACGGCCTGCGACACGCGGGAGGCGTAGCGCAGGCGTCCGGGCGCGCCTGAGCGGTAACACTCCAGGTCATGAGGGACGAAACGCCACTGTGGCTGTTCGGGGACCAGCTCGGCCGGCACTTCCACGCGACGCCGGAGAACCGGGGCCGGGAGGTGCTGCTGATCGAGTCGGAGGCCGCGCTGGCGCGGCGGCCCTTCCACCGGCAGAAGCTGCACCTGGTCCTGTCGGCGATGCGGCACCTCGCCGGGGAGCTCGGCGACCGGGCGACGCTGGTGCGGGCGCGCACGTACCGCGAGGGCCTGGCGCGGTTCGGGCGGCCGGTCGTCGTGCACGAACCCGGCTCCCACGCCGCGGAACGGCTGGTCGCGGGCCTGATCGAGGAGGGGCGGGTCGAGGCCGAACTGCCCACGCCGGGATTCATCCGGTCGAGGAGGGACTTCGCCGCCTGGGCGGACGGGCGGGGACGCCTGGTGATGGAGGACTTCTACCGGGACCAGCGACGCCGGTTCGCGATTCTGGTGGAGCCCGACGGCGACCCGGTCGGCGGGAGGTGGAACCTCGACCGCGACAACCGTGAGCCGCCGCCGCACCGGGCCGTCCTCGGCGTGCCGAGGGCCTACCGGCCACGCGAGGACGAGGTCGACCGGGGCGTACGAGACGACCTGGACCGGCTGCTGCGGACCGGGCGGATCGGCCCGGTCGGCGTGGACGGGCCACGGCTGTTCGCCGCCACCCACGACGAGGCGCGGCGGGCGCTGCGGAGGTTCCTCACGACGCGGCTCGCCTCGTTCGGACCGCACCAGGACGCGATGCTCGCCGGAGACTGGACGATGTCGCACGCCCTCCTCTCGGCGCCGCTGAACCTCGGCCTGCTCGACCCGCTCGCGGTCGTCCGCGAGGCCGAGACCTGCCTGCGGAGCGGCGAGGCGCCGTTGAACAGCGTGGAGGGGTTCGTCCGGCAGATCCTGGGCTGGCGGGAGTGGATCTGGCACCTGTACTGGTACCTGGGGCCGTCCTACCTCGGCCGCAA
This sequence comes from Actinoallomurus oryzae, assembly GCF_039541955.1. Classification (NCBI taxonomy): domain Bacteria; kingdom Bacillati; phylum Actinomycetota; class Actinomycetes; order Streptosporangiales; family Thermomonosporaceae; genus Actinoallomurus; species Actinoallomurus oryzae. The sequence goes on from NZ_BAABHF010000035.1 coordinate 68,544, forward strand.
CGCGCTGGACGCGCGCACCCCGCTGCCGGACTGGTGGCGGCGGCTGGACCCGTCCCGGGTGAGCGCCCGCTGCCTGCGCACGGCGCTGGCCGGGGTACGCGACCGCGCGTACGCCCATCACATCCAGCGGCTGATGGTGCTGGGCAACTTCGCCCTGCAGCGCGGCTTCGCGCCGCGCGCGCTCACCGAGTGGTTCGCCACCGCCTTCGTCGACGGCCACCCGTGGGTCATGCCGGCGAACGTCATCGGCATGAGCCAGTACGCGGACGGCGGCGTCGCGGCGACCAAGCCGTACGCCGCCGGGGGCGCGTACATCAACGCGATGAGCGACTACTGCCGGGACTGCCGGTACGACCCGCGGATCCGGCTCGGGCCGGACGCCTGCCCCTTCACCGCGGGTTACTGGGCCTGGCTGGACCGCAACGCGACCCGGCTGGCGGGGAACCGCCGCATGTCCCGGCCGCTGAGCGGGCTGCGCCGCCTCGCCGACCGCGAGGCCGTCGTCGAGCAGGAAGAGCACCGGAGGCGCTACTGAGAAATGCGCCCGGACTTTTTACCCGGTTCTCCGGCCGATGGTCACCGTCGTTTCAGGCCGCGGGAACGCCGTCCGCGGCATTGACATCCTTGTGGAATCGCTTGTGAATGTAGAGCCGCTCGCCGAGCGACTCACAGCGCCACCACAGGCCGGACGGCGGGCCGATGCGGATATTGCGCGGGAGCTCGCGCAGGATCTGTTTCACCGGAGTCATCCGCAACCGCCCGGAAGAGCAGATCAGGATGCGCCGGTCGGTCACCACGACGACGCGGTAGGCGTTGGCGAAAAGGATGATCCAGTAAGAGATCAGGGCCAAGTACTGGCTGGTCGTCTGGGCACAGAATATCGACTGGATGGTCTCACCGGGCTGCAGCAGATGCGCCGCGTTGTCCCGGAGCTTGTCACGGATGGCCACGTTTCGGCCCTTTCTCGAATATCGCGGGGAGCGCCAAAGATTACTGGTGCCGGAGCCGGGCGTCCACAGCACCGCCGTACTTGACGGCTTGACCTCAATATTGGTTGAGGTTTCAGGATGGTGGCCTCATCGACGACGGGGAGGAATCTGTGAGCACCATCAGCGTCGGCGCGCGGCCCGCGAGGCGGGTGAGCCCGCCGGTGACGGCGGTCACGGTGCTGCTCGGCGTCCTCGCGCTGGCCATGTCGATCGCGGGCACCGCCGTGGCGGTCCCCCGCATCGGCGACGACCTGGAAGTGTCGGGGCCGGCCCTGCAGTGGGTGGTCGCCGGATACAACCTGACGTTCGCCGCGTGCACGCTCGTGTGCGGCTCGCTGGCCGACCTGTTCGGCCGCCGCCGCGTCTTCACGCTCGGCGCGGCGCTGTTCACGGTGGCCGCGCTGGCCGGCGCGGTCGCGAACGGCATCTGGCTGCTGGACGCGGCACGGCTGCTGGCCGGCGCGGGGGCCGCGGGGATGATGGCCGCGGGCGGCGCGATCCTGGCCGCGACGTTCGACGGCGCCGCGCGCACCCGTGCGTTCGCCGGAATGGGCACCATGGCGGGCGTCGGCATCGCGATCGGCCCGAGCCTGTCCGGCTGGATGATCGGCGGGTTCGGCTGGCGCGGCACGTTCGGCGCCTATGTGGTCGTCGGCCTGCTGGTCCTGGCGGGCAGCCGGTTCGCTCCCGAGTCGCGGGCCGGCGAGCGCCCCCACGTGGACAGTGCAGGGATCAGCACGTTCGTCGGTGGGCTCGCCGCACTCATGTTCGGCGTCATGCGAGGCCCGGAGCAGGGCTGGAGCGCCGCGCCGGTGCTGGTCGCGCTGGTCGCGGGAGCCGTCCTTCTGGTGGCCTTCGGTGTGGTGGAAGGCCGCGGCGGCCACCCGGTGCTGGACCTGACGCTGGTCCGGAACCTCCCGTTCATGGGCTGGTGCCTGGGCACTCTGGCGACCTCGATCGGATTCGTCGGTGTGCTGGTCTTCCTGCCCACCTACTTGCAAGGCGTGGATGGAGTGCCGGCGAGCGAGGCGGGCGTGACGATGCTCATGCTGACCGCGCCGGTCCTGGTCGTTCCGCCGCTGGGCGGCTGGCTGGTGACCCGCGGCGTGCCCGGCCGGGCTCTGATCACGGTGGCGCTGGGCCTGGTCGCGGCGGGCAACGCCTGGCTGACCGTGCTGCATCCCGGCATCGGCGCGGCCGGGCTGCTCGGCCCGCTGTCGCTGATCGGTGTCGGGATGGGCCTGTCGTTCGGAATCACCGACGGCCAGGCCATGAACATCGTCGAATCCGCCCGCGCCGGGACGGCGGCGGGCTTCCTCAACACCGTGCGCGGCGCGGCCGAGGCCCTGGTCATCGCGGTGTTCGGGGCGGTGCTGGTCAGCCTCATCCAGAACGAGACCGGATCGTCGGCCGCGGCGGCGCGGATCGCGGCGGGCGAGGTCGCCCCCGCGGAACGCGCCGCCTTCACCGACGCCTGGCACTCCGCCCTCAGCGGCGTCGCCCTGGTCACCGCCCTGTGCGCCGTCGTCGTCTTCGTCCTGCTCCGGCCACGCCGCGCCTCCGCGTGACCGGTGGTGAAGCCGGGCCCGGCGGGCGCCGGCATGGTGCCGACGCCCGCCGGGTGCGTTCCGCCGCTCGCGGCGGAACGCACCCGCTCACGCCTTCGCGATGATCGCCTCGGTCAGGCCGCGCGGGACCTCGGCGTAGGAGTCGAACTGCATCGAGTGGCTCCCCCGGCCCGAGGTCCGGCTGCGCAGATCACTGACGTAACCGAACATCTCCGACAGCGGCACCAGTGCCCGGATGAGGCGGGCGCCGGCCCGCTCGTCCATGGTCTGGATGTGGCCGCGGCGTGCGTTCAGGTCGCCGATGACCTCGCCCATCGCGCTGTCGGGCGTGATGACCTCGACCGCCATCACCGGTTCCAGGAGCACGGGTGCCGCCTGGCGGGCGGCCTCGCGGAACGCGTGGTACCCGGCCTGCCGGAACGCGAGCTCGGAGGAGTCCTGCTCGTGGAAGGCGCCGTCGAGAAGCGTGACGCGTACGCCCGTCATCTCATGCCCGGCCACGATGCCGGCCTGCATCGCGTCCTGGCAGCCGGCGTCCACCGACGGGATGAACTCCTTCGGGATGCGGCCCCCGGTGACCTTGTTCACGAACTCATAGCCGTCCGCGATCGGTTCGATCGAGATCTGCACCTTGGCGAACTGTCCCCTGCCTCCTGTCTGTTTCCGATGCGTGTGGCCGACCTGCGCGACCGGTCTGCGGATGGTCTCCCGGTAGGCGACCCGGGGGCGGCCGAGCTCGGCCCGTACCCCGAGGTCCCGTGCCATCCGGTCGACGAGGATCGACAGGTGCAACTCGCCCATCCCGCCGATGACGGTCTGGCCGGTCTCCCGGTCGGTGCGCACCGCGAAGGACGGGTCCTCCGCGGCGAGCCGCTGGAGCGCCGGCAGCAGCCGCTCCTCGTCCGCCCTGGACGTGGGGCGCACGGCCGCCTCGATGACGGGTTCCGGCAGGTCCATGGACTCCAGGACCACCGGGCGCCGGTCGTCGCACAGCGTGTCGCCGGTCGTGGTGGCCTTCAGCCCCATGAGGACGACGATGTCGCCGGCGCCCGCCGAGTCCAGCTCCTGCCGTCTGGCCCCGTACATCCGGAAGATCCGGCCGATCCGTTCCTTCCGGCCGCTCACGGAGTTGAGCACCGTCGCGCCCGGCTCCAGCCGGCCGGAGTAGATCCGGGCGAACGCCAGCGCACCGAGGTGCCGGTCGGTCACGATCTTGAACGCCAGCGCGGCCAGCGGCTCGTCGTCGGACGGTGCGATCCGGCCGCCTCGCTCGTCGTCGAGGACCTCGACGTCGAGCGGTGACGGCAGGTAGCGCACGACCGCGTCGAGCAGGGGCTGGACGCCCTTGTTCTTGAACGCGGTGCCGCACAGCACCGGCGTGACCGTGACGTCCGCCGACGTGCCGGAGGCGATGGTGACCCGCCGGATCGCCGCGTGCAGGCGCTCCTCGGACGGCTCCCGCCCTTCGGCGTACAGCCGCATCATCTCCTCGTCGTGCTCGGCGACCGTCTCCAGCAGCCGGTCGCGCCACTCTCCGGCGGCCCCGGCGTACGCGGCCGGGATGTCGATGACCTCGTACGCCTCACCGAGGCGGGCCTCGGCGTGCCAGACGCATGCCTTCATGCGGACCAGGTCGACGACACCGGTGAAGCCGGCCTCGGCCCCGATCGGCAACTGCACGACCAGCGGCACCGCCCCGAGCCGGTCGGCGATCATGTCGACACAGGCCGGGAAGTCGGCTCCCGCGCGGTCGAGCTTGTTGACGAAGCAGATCCGCGGGACGCCGTACCGGTCGGCCTGGCGCCAGACGGTCTCGGACTGCGGCTCCACGCCCGCGACCCCGTCGAACACCGCCACGGCGCCGTCGAGCACCCGCAGGCAGCGCTCCACCTCGACGGTGAAGTCGACGTGGCCCGGAGTGTCGATGATGGTGACGGCGTGCTCGGCGCCGTCGACCGTCCAGTGACAGGTGGTCGCGGCGGACGTGATCGTGATGCCGTGTTCGCGCTCCTGTTCGGTGTGGTCCATCAGCGTGTCGCCGTCGTGGACCTCGCCGATCCGGTACGAGACGCCGGTGTAGTACAGAATCCGCTCGGTGGTCGTCGTCTTGCCCGCATCGATGTGGGCCATGATCCCGATGTTGCGGACCGCGGCCAGATCCAGACGAGTCGTGGCGGCCATGGGCTTCGATCCTTTCTGCGCTCGATGGGTGAACGACGACCGGTCGTACCAGCGCCCAAGTATCAAGCCGCGGCTCTCACCGGCGCACGCCATTTTCCGGCCTCGGCGAGGGCCCGCCCGCGGAGAAGCCGTCGTGCCACGCGCCCTGCTCTGCGACGGGCCTCAGGGCCGCTGCTTCCGGTAGCGGCCGGGGGCGAGGCCGAACGCTCGTTTGAAGGCGCCGGCGAACGCGTACTCCGAGCCGTAGCCGACCCGTGCCGCCACGGCGCTCAGCGGCAGGTCGGAGTCGCGCAGCAACCCGGCGGCGAGAGTCATCCGCCACCAGGTCAGGTAGCCCAGCGGCGGCCTGCCGACCAGCGCGGTGAACCGCCGGGAGAAGGCCGCGCGGGACATCCCCGCCCGGGCCCCGAGCTCCTCGACCGTCCACGGCCGGGCCGGATCGTCGTGGAGCGCGTTCAGGGCCGCCACGATGCGTGGATCGCGTAGCGCCGCGGTCCAGCCGGCCGCGTGTTCCTCCGGCTGCTCGTCGAGCCAGCCGCGCACCATGTAGACCAGTAGCGCGTCGAGCAGCGACGGCAGGACGGCGTCCGCTCCCGGACGGCGCCGTTCGAGTTCGGTGCCGAGCAGGTCGATCGCGGCGCGCAACGACGGATGGCACCCGACGCGGGCCGGCAGGTGGATGATCTGCGGAAGCTCGTCCAGCAGAGGGTGCCGGCGGGTCCCGTCGACCAGGTAGGCGCCGCAGAGCAGCACGACGGAGTCGCCGTGGCCGTCCAGCGAGACCTGGTCCTCGACGTCGGCCAGCGAGGTGACCGGAGGATCGGCCGGAGGATCGGTGAAGCCGTCGGCGAGCTCGTGGGCGCTCCCGTGCGGCAGCAGCACCGCGTCGCCCGTACCGAGCATGATCGGCGGGCCCACGCCGGAGGTCAGCCGGCACGCTCCCCGCAGGACCACGTGGAAGCCCGCTCCCGCGAACGACGAGTGGCGTACGGCCCACCGGCCGCGCCTTCCGGTGCGCGCCGAGTGCGGCCTTCCCGACCGCATCGCGGTGATCGCGTCACTGAGCACGTCCATGAAAGTCACCGTAACGCCGATGATCGAGACGCTGGAGTATTCATCGAGCATTCTCGCGCATTGATCGTCTCAAGGCTGGTTCCTAGCGTTGACCCATCCGAACGCGAGGAGAGAGCCACATGAAGATCGCCGTTTATGGGGCGAACGGTTATACCGGAAGGCTCGTCGTCGCCGAGCTGTCCCGGCGGGGCATCGGCACCGTGCTGGTGGGGCGCGGCCTCGCCCGCCTCCGCGAGGCGGCGGCCGAGGCCGCGGCGGCGGAGGCCGAGACGCGCGTCGCCGGGGTCGACGACACCGCCGCGCTCGCCGGCGCCTTTCGCGGCTGCGACGCGGTGATCAACTGCGCGGGCCCGTTCGTCGCTTCCGGTGAGGCGGTGGTGCGCGCCGCGATCAGGGCCGGCTGTCACTACGTGGACATCGCGGGCGAACAGCTCTACCTGAAGCGGATCCACGACACGTTCGCGGCGGAGGCCGCGAACGCCGGGGTGACCGTGGTGCCCGGCGTGAACGACGACGGCCTGCCCAGTGACCTCATCGCACACCTGGCCGCCCGGCGGGTCGCGCCGGTCACCGAGCTCGTCATCGCCCTGGACCTCACCCGCGGCGGCGCCGCGCCGTCTCGCGGCACGCTGCGCTCCGCGCTCGCGAACCTCGGCACGCTGACCGGCGGCGGCCTCACCTTCCGCGACGGCGACTGGCTTCCCGACGTCCCGGTCCGGAGAACGTCGGTCGTCTTCCCGTGCGGTCCGGAACCGGTTCCGGCCGCCCGGTTCCCCCTGCCCGGTGTCGTCACCGTTCCCCGGCACGTGCCCGCCCGGTACGTGGAGGGGGTGGTCGGAGCGGACCTGGTGGCCGCCTTCTCCGCGGTCACTCCCGAGCTGGTGGACGGCCTGCCCGACGGGCCGTCCGAGGACGCGCGCCTCGGCGGGCGGTGGACCGTCGTGGCCGAGGCCACCGGCCGCGACGGGCGGTCGGCCCGTGGCGTGGTGTCGGCCCCGGACACGTACGGCTCCACCGCCGTCATCGCGGTCGAGAGCGCGCGGCGGCTCGTCGTCGACGGAGCCGAGCCCGGCGTACCGGCCCCGGCCCAGGCCTATGACCCGACCGGCTTCCTGGACTTCCTGACCGGACACGGCGCCACGTGGACCCTCGAGGTCGAACCCGCGGGCCGTGACGAGGCCGGCGCCGTGCCCGGTGGGACGGGCCCGCCGGGCACGGCGCGGGTCAGGTCGTGCTGAGCGCGACCGTGGGCGAGACGCGGGCGGCGCGGACGGCGGGATAGAGGCCGGCGACCGTCCCGACGAGCAGGGTCGCGGCGAACGCTCCGGCGAACACCTGCCACTGCAGTGCGACCGGCAGGCCGCGCGCCAGCGCGTACGCGATCGTGACGATGGCGCCGAGCAGCCCTCCGGCGACCCCGCCCAGGGCGGACAGCAGGAGCGACTCGGTGAGGAACTGGGTACGGACGTGCCCTCGGGTGGCGCCGAGCGAGCGGCGCAGGCCGATCTCGTGGCGGCGTTCGAGCACCGAGATGACCATGGTGTTCGCGACGCCGACCCCGCCGACGAGGAGGGCCACCGCACCGAGCCCGAGCAGCGTGTCGGTGAACGCCGCGTTGGCGGCGGCACGTGCGGCCAGCGCGTCCGACGGGCGGCTCACGTCGACCTCTTCGGGGTTCTCCGGGTCGATGGTGCGGGCGAGCAGCGACTGCACGGTCGTCACCTGGCCGGGGTCGGAACGCTCGTAGATCGTCGTGGGATGGCCGTCGAAGTCGAGATACGCCCGGGCGGTGTCCCAGCCGACGAGGGCGGAACGTTCGACGTCCGGAGCCAGCGGGGCCGGGCCGAGGACGCCGATGACGGTGAACCACCGGTTCGCCACCCACACGGGCGCGCCCGGTTCGTCGACGCCGAGCCGCCGCGCCGCGACCGAGCCCAGGACGATCGCGGGATAGCGGGACGTCGCCCCGTTCAGCCACGTGCCCCGGGCGACCGTCACCCGCAACGTGCGCGGCAGGTCGGGCGTTGCCGCGGTCACCACGAGCCCGCCGGTCTCCTCTTTGGGGATCTTGTCGGTACGCCGGATCGCGGCGTCGGTGTCGCCGGTGGCCGCGACGGCCCGGACGCCGGGGATCCGCCCGGTCATCTCGGTGGCGGTGTCCGGCAGCGTGGCCTTCTCCCCGGTCAGGGCGTCGCCGGGCGAGGCGGTGAGCAGGTTGGTGCCCAACCGGTCCAGCTGCTCCAGCAGGTCGGCGCGGCCCGACTCGGAGATGCCGAGCACGGCCACCATGGTCGCGATGCCGATCGCGATGCCGAGCGCGGACAGCAGCACGCGCGTCGGCCGGGTGCGCAGGCCGGTCGCGCCCACCCGCAGGGCGTCGCGGGGCCGTAGCCGGGCCGGGGTGAGTCTCATCGCGGCTCACCGCCGGCGGTCATGGCGCGGTCGTCGGCCACCACCGCGCCGTCGCGCATCCGCACCCGCCGGGGCACGGCGCCGGCGACCTCCAGGTCGTGGGTGATGATCACGACGGTGGTTCCCGCGGCGTTGAGCTCGGTCAGCAGGCGCAGCACCTCGGTGCCCGAGGCGGTGTCGAGGTTGCCGGTGGGCTCGTCGGCGAGCAGCAGCCGCGGCTCGCCGACGACCGCGCGGGCGACGGCCACGCGTTGCCGCTCACCGCCGGACAACTGGCCGGGCCGGTGCCGAAGCCGGTGGCCGAGGCCGACCCGCTCCAGGGCCTCGGCGGCCCGCTCGCGGCGTACGCGCAGGTCCGGCCCGGCGTACAGCAGGCCGTCGGCGACGTTGTCCAGCGCGCTCACGCCGTCGGCCAGGTGGAACCGCTGGAACACGAAGCCGATGAACCGCGCCCGCAGGGCGGACAGCTCCCGGTCGCCGAGCCGGCCCACGTCGTGGCCGACGACGCGCACGGTGCCGCGCGAGGGCCGGTCGAGCGTGCCCATCAGGTGCAGGAGGGTCGACTTGCCCGACCCGGACGGTCCGACGATGGCCGTCAGCTCCCCGTCGCCGATGGACAGCGACACGTCTTCGAGCGCGGTGACCCCTCCGGGGTAGTCCTTGCCGACGCCTTCCAGTTCGACCGCGGCGGTCATTTGCCCGGCACCCCCACCTTCACGCCGGGCGCCAGTCCCGGCCCGCCGACCTCGACGCGCCCCTGCGCGTACAGGCCGGTGCGCACCGGTACCACGTCGACCCGGCCGTCCCGGACGACCTGCACGCCGTAGCCGCCCTCCCTGAGGGCGAGCAGCGCCTCGACCGGTACGGACAGCACGTTCTCGTGACGCTCGCTCTGCAGCTCGACGCTGACCGGCGCCTTGTCGAGCCGCCCGGCGTCCTTGGGGTCGTCGAGGGCGATGTCCACCTCGATCGTCGACTCCGTGGAGGACGAGGAGGAGCCCGGCTTCTTCGTCACCGCGACCGTGCCGACCTTGGTGATCCTGCCGGACGCCGTCTTGCCGCCCGGCAGTTCGACGGTGACCGCCGCGCCCTTGCGCGCCAGTTGCTGGTCGTCGGTGTCCAGGTCGACCCTGATCTGACGCTCGGTGCCGGTGACCTCGAACACCGGCTTGCCCGCCACGGTACGGCCGCCGAGCTCCGCCTTGCGTTCGGTGATCCGCACCGCTCCGGGTGCGAAGATCACCTGTGCCCCGTCGACCGCGCCGGTCTGCTCCAGCCCGCGGTCCTGTTGCCACTTCTCGACCGCGCTCGCGGTGGCCGCGGTGAAGTGGTCGTCGACCGTGACGCCCGCGCCGTAGCCGAGGGCGTCCAGGTTGCGTTCGAGCTGTTTCACGTCGGGGCCGTCGCTCGTCCCCTCCGACAGCGTCCGGTACATCGGCTCGTCGCCGTACATCAGCGTGACCGGTTCGTTGTTCAGGTCGTACAGCCGTCCCCCGCGCTTGACCGTGGCGCCGACACCGGCGATCCAGGTGACCGTCCCGGACGCGGCACCGACGAGCGCCCGCTCGTCGCCGTACCCGAGCGTGCCGTCGACCGTCTCGGTGTCGATGAGGTCGCCGCGGGTGACGGTTCCGGTGGCCGCGGGCAGGTTCCGCGCGCCGGGCGCGCCGCCGTCGCCGCCGGTCATCGCGGTCGCCATCGCGGCGCCGCCGCACCCGACGGCCACCAGCGTGACGGCCGCCACGGCCGTCTTCCGGCGTTTCACCGCGCCAACCCGGGGAGCTCCTTGCGGCACTTCTCCGAGGCCGTCTTGTACGCGGGCGAATCGCGGTCAACGTCTCCGAAGTCGGGCCGGCCGTTCTTGGGGTCCGGCATGTCCACGCCGTTCTTCCGCATGCACTGGGCGAATTTCAAGAGCAGGTCGTCCTTCTTCGCGGGGTCGGTGGCATAGGCCTTGATGCCGGGCGGCAGCTTGTCCTGACACTTGGCCATGGCGCCGGACTTGCGCAGTTGGGACGCGTCGACGCCCGTGCTCTCGATCCACTCCGCGAGGCCCTGCCCCGCCTTGGGATCGGCGACGTCGACTCCCTGGCCGCGCAGGCACTTGGCGAACTCCACCAGCTGGTCCGTGTCGGCGCCCGCCGAGGCACCGCCGCTCGCGGGCCGGTCAACGCCGCCACTCGAACCACCGCCGCAGCCCGACAGGGCCACGGTCGCGGCCACGCACAGCACGGCGGCGGCCATCGGCGTCGAACGGAATCCCGGGACCATGTCTTCCTCCCTCGTTCGCGGGTCGTACGAGGAGGAGTAGAGCGGTCGCGAGGTAACCAGGGCGTTACCCGATCCGGATTAACGCCGAGGTCACACGGCGCCTGACACGATGGGGGCGAAGCGGCGGAAAGGGGCCGATGACGTGCGGATTCTGGTCGTCGAGGACGAGAAGCTGATGGCGGACGCCATCGCCGAGTGGCTGCGCCGCGAGGCGCTGGCCGTGGACGTGACCTACGACGGGGAGACCGCCCTGGAGCGCCTCGGGGTGAACGACTACGACGTCGTCGTCCTGGACCGCGACATTCCCGTCGTCCACGGCGACGAGGTGTGCACGGCGGTGATCGAGTCGGGCGCGCGGACGCGGATCCTGATGCTCACCGCCGCCGGGACGCTACGGGACCGCGTGGAGGGGCTCGGCCTGGGCGCCGACGACTACCTCCCCAAGCCGTTCGCGTTCGCCGAGCTGTCGGCCCGGGTGCACGCACTCGTCCGGCGGGCCCGCCCGGTCGCTCCGCCGGTGCTCCGCCGGGCCGGCCTCCGCCTGGACCCGGCGCGGCGGGAGGTCCACCGCGACGGCCGCCCCATCGCGCTCGGCAACCGGGAGTTCGCCGTCCTGGCCGAGCTGTTGCGCGCCGACGGAGCCGTCGTCTCCGCCGAACAGCTCCTCGAACGCGCCTGGGACGAGCACATCGACCCGTTCACCAACATCGTCCGGGTCACCGTCATGAAGCTGCGGCGCAAGCTCGGTGACCCTCCCGTCGTACGGACCTTGCCGGGAGCGGGGTACTACATCCCATGAAGACGCTGATCCGGGCCCGCTGGACCGTACGGGTCCGGCTGACCGCACTCCACGCGGCCCTCTTCCTCGTCGCCGGCACCTTGCTGCTCGGCGTGACCTACCTGCTCGTGCAGCAGAGCCTGGACCACCGCGACGGCCTCCTCAGCCGGCGAACGTCGATGATCAAGGCCGCGTCCCTGCCCGCCGACCTTCGCGTGGAGCTCCAGGACGGCCGGTGGGTGAACCCGCAGCAGTTCGTCGGGGAGGTCGAGGCCGAGCAGCACCGGCAGCACGAGCACCTGCTGGAGTCCTTCCTCACGCGCGGCGCCATGGCGCTGGGCGGTGTCGGGATCATCGCCGCCGCGCTCGGCTGGATGCTCGCCGGACGCGCGCTGCGTCCCGTACACAGGATCACCGACACGGCGCGGCGGATCGCCGGAGCGGACGGGGCCGGACGCGGGCTGCACGAACGCATCGCGCTGCGTGGGCCGGCCGACGAGGTCAAGGAGCTCGCCGACACGTTCGACGTGATGCTGGAGCGGCTGGACGGCTCCTTCGACGGGCAGCGCCGGTTCGTCGCCAGCGCATCGCACGAGATGCGCACTCCGCTGGCGATCAAACGGGCGCTCATCGAGGTGGCGATCACCCGCCCCGGCGCCTCGCGCGACGCCCGTGAGCTGGGCGAGAGCCTGCTCGAGATCAACGCGCGCCACGAGCGCCTCGTCGATGGCCTGCTCACGCTCGCCGACAGCGAGAACCGCCCGGCCGAGGTCCGCCCGGTCGACCTGTCCGACGTGGCCGCCGGCGTGATCGAGGACGCGGCGACGCCCGCGGGCAAGGCGCGGGTGGACCTCCGGCCGCCGGACCTGGCCTCCGCGCCCACCACCGGCGACCCGTACCTCGTCGAAAGGCTCGTCCACAACCTCGTGGAGAACGCCATCCGGCACAACCACCCGGAGGGCGGCTGGCTGTCCGTACGCACCTGGCAGGCCGACGGCCGCGCGCTGCTGCGGGTCGCCAACTCCGGGCCGGTGATACGGGACTACGAGACGGAGACTCTCTTCCAGCCGTTCCGCCGCCTGCGGGACCGGCGGGCCGCGGCGCGCCCGGGCGCCGACCGCGGCTTCGGACTGGGCCTGTCCATCGTGCGGGCGATCGCCACCGCCCACGGCGGCACGGCCGACGCCGAGCCCCACCAGGGCGGTGGCCTGGTCGTCACCGTCGCCCTCCCGCCGGCCCCACCGCCCTGACCGGCGAGGTTCAGAGATCCTGTCCGGAGGAGGCGGTGGAACGGAGGGCGGCGATCAGCCACTGGAAGCAGGGAACGGCTGACGGCGGTGGCGCCTGGCCGTCGATGATCGCCAGCAGCTGCCAGTACCGCTCCACCCGGGCGTCGGTGAACGTCTCGAGCTGCTCGAGTATCCGGGCCCGCCGTACGGCCGGGGTCTCCGGGGCGACGATGCGGTCGAGCACGGCTCTGCCCTGGGCGGAGCCGGGCTCGACTCCCTCCGCCAGCGCTCCTCCGGCGTGTTCCACGACCGCGTGGTAGTCCGGGCCGAACTCCAGCTCGTCGGCCCCCCGTCCGGCGACCGCCATGGCGCGCACCCGGCGCCGGAAGTCCTCGTCCGCGACGAGTTCACCGAGCTCGATCCAGGCGTCCACCTGCTCGGGCGCCGGGTCGTCGGGCAACGCGGGCAGCCGCCGCATGCTGTCGGCGATCCCCATGGCGGGGGCGTCGGGGTCGAGGTCCGCCACGACGTACTGGACGAACTCATCGATGATCTGCTGCCGCTCCTGGGCGGACATCTGGGCCAGCTTGTGCATCAGCAACGTCTCCTCGATCGTGCTCGCGCGCTCGGCGACGGTGCTGAGCACCGCCCGGCGCAACCGCAGCGTCCGGATCTCCACGTCGAGCGCGGCGACATGCGCCGACGCCACCTCCCCCACGGTGACGGCCTTGGACAGGACCGCCTCCACCACGTCCAGCCCGAGACCCAGGTCCCTGAGGGTGCGGACCAGCTCCAGCCGGGCCACCGACTCGGCGTCATAGAGGCGATAACCACCCGCGGACCGGCCGACGGGTGGCACCAGCCCCGCGTCGGACCAGAACCGGATCGTCCGCGCCGGCAGTCCGCACCTCTCGGCCAGCTGTCCGATGGTGAACAGCCCCGCGCTCGTACTCATGGAGACGACTGTGCACCTTCCACCCGCTGGAACCTCAAGCCGAGGGCGGCGATCAGCAGCCGATCAAGGCGATCCTTCCGGCGGCCGTCCGCACGCGGATCCCGCCGGCGGGGACATCTCCGCGGCCCTCTCCCCAGACGGGTGATCACCTGGTGCTGCGCCGGAAGGAGCGGCGACACTGCCATGGGCCCTGGCGATGCCCTGACATGGCGGTGGGCATTACCGGGTGTTCCCCGTCCGGAGGGCGCCCGGCACCAGGGACAGCGGCATCGGCGGGAGCGGGTTCCAGGTCGCCGAGATGCCACGCATCAGCAGGGCGCAGTCGAGCGTGGCACTGCCCGGCGGAAACCGGTCCTGCTCATCGAAGAACGTGGAACGCGCGGCGTGGATTTCGACGGGGTCCACACGCCAGGAGCCGGTGTCCAGTTCCATTCCGTCCAGACGGCTCCCGTCCCGGCCGGTGGAGAAGCCCACCGACCCGCTGCGGAAGAACTCCGACGCCTCCGTCAGGTCGGTGAACAGGGCGCTGCCCTGGAACCTCTCGGCCACACCGACGTCGACACTCACGCGGGTTGTGCCGTCACGGCTGGTGTAGCCGACATGGAGGTCCCGCGACGTCTCCCCTACGTCGAACGAGGCGCGGTGATGCCTCCCGGGGAACAGCCGCCCGCCCACCAGGACGTTGACGATCGATCCGCTGTCCCGGCGCGGGATGTAGACCCCGGTCCGGAGCCCTTCCGGACCGTCCCATTCGACCGCGATGCGATGCGCGGCGTTCTCGCTGCGCAGACCGGGTCCGTACGGCACCGAGCGCGGGCGGACCTGACCCAGGCGGATGAGGCAGATCCCGGCGACCGCGTGGCCGTCGACCTGCTGGGGTCGCAGCGGGGCCGGTAACAGCCCGGCGATGACCGTTGGGGCGACGCGGTAGTTCACCAGGAGGCGGCGCTCGACGACGCTCGACAGGCGTGGCCGCCTCATGCCGGTCCCCGTTCGATGGCACGCCGCCTGAGCCGTCGGGAGATGGCCTCCTCGGGACAGACCGCGCACTAATGGTTCTGGGCGGCTGCACGGCGCCGGAGCCACTCGGCGCGCAGTTCCTCGTGCGGTCTGCGCAACGAGCGGGGCGTGTTGGGCGGCGCCACGTCGTAGCCGGAAAGGCTGGACGGCGGACGGGGGCCGACGGCCACGCCGGAGTTGACGGCGTTGGTCGGGCACAGGAGTGCCAGACGGCCCACCCCGTCGGCCCAGACGCGCACCCGCCAGACCCGGAATCCGGGATGGACGGTCACGCGTTCGATGTTCTTCCAGGGAATGCGGTGCCGCTTGAACGAGGTCACCAGCTCCACACCGGAGTCATCCATGACCACGCGGCTGCGGAGCGCGGCGGCCATCAACACGGTCAGGCCGAGGAGCAGCAGCACGATGAGGAATGCGCCAACGCGCCGGACGGCCGAATGGTCCGGCAGATCGTCGGTGATGAGGAGCCAGGCCGTCTTGGCGGACATCCCGGCGAATGCGGCGACTCCGAAGAGCAGCAGCCCGACCGTACGGCGACAGCGGAGCGTGCGATGCCCTGACATGTCGGTGGATGCTATCAATCGGTGCGGCGGTCGACCCGGTGCCGCCTGCCTGCTGTTTCAGCGGCGAGGGAAGGTGGCCAGTTCGGTGAGCGCCTGGTCCAGGTCGTCGCAGACGCCTTGACGGAGCAGACGCGTGAACACCGGGTCTCCGGTCGCGGCGAGTTCGCGGACGCCGTCGGCGTGGGCTTCGATGCGTTCCCGCACCACCGTGAGGAAGTCCGCGGTGCCGCCCGGCCAGCCGTACGTGCCGAGGAACCGGTGGAGCCGTTGTGGCCGGGCCGCGAAGTCGGTGAACCCTTCGGCGGCGGCGACGTGGCGGGCGTGCAGTGGCACCCAGCTGAAGGCGGTGAAGGCCAGGTCCCATTCGGGCGTTACGGGGCCGGCGAGGTCCCAGTCGAAGAATCCGGCCAGCCGGCCATCGTGCCAGGCGGCGTTGTAGGGGGCTGCGTCGTTGTGGCCGATGATCAGGCCCGGCGACCAACGGCCGCCGCCGCGCCAGACGGCGTCGGGTGCCGGGACGAAGTCGGCGACCGCCTCGTGGTAGGCGCGCGCCCAGCGCGCCACCTGGTCGAGCGCCTCCTCGGCGTGCACCCAGGCCGGCCAGGGTCTGCGCGTGCCGACGGTCCGGCCTTCGAGGAAGGTGAGGACCTCCCGGCCCTGCTCGTCGAAGCCGAGCGGGCGTGGAGCGGCGGTGAACCGTCTGCTCGCCAGGTGGGTGAGCAGCGCGTGCACCGCGGGCGTCCAGGGACCGGCGACGCGGCGGACGGTGTCGCCCAGCCGGACGGCACCGCCGGTGTTCCCGCCATCGAGTCGTTCCTCGGCCACGGGGAGATCCTGACACGACCGCCCTCGGCGTGTCGGAGGCTCACCCGCCGACGTGCGACGGCGCGGACGTGAGCGTGTCCCATGCGGCCATCGCGCAGGTGATGACCGCCTCCAACTCGGCGCGGGTGGCGCCGTCGCGGGCCTGTACGGAAAGGCCCTGCACCACGGTGGCGTAGTAGCGGGCGATGGCGTCGAGGTCGGCGGGCGGCACGGTGAGGTCGCCGTCGGTGACGCCGCGAGCGAGCCGGTCCTTGATGGTGGCGAGCACGTCGCGCCGCAGGTCGGCCAGGAACTCCCGGACCGCGTGGTTCTCCACGGCTCCGGTGGGCGCGGCGAGGACGAGCATGCAGTAGTGCGGGGTGTCGGGACGGGTGATCTCGTCGGCGGTGGCGCGCAGCATGGCGTGGATCGCGGCGCGCGTGGTCGGCCGCTCGTGCAGCGCGCGCCTGGGCGGCTCGCCCGAGGTCGTGCCGTAGAGCGCCATGACCTTGCGGAACAGCTCCTCCTTGCTGCCGAAGCAGGCGTAGATGCTGGCCGAGGCGATGCCCATGGCCTGGGCCAGATCGCTCAGCGAGGTGCCCTCGTAGCCCCGCTCCCAGAACAGGTCCAGCGCTTGGCGCAGCGCGGTGTCCGGGTCGAAGGTGCGTGGCCTGCCGCGAGTAGCCATCCCGTCTCCGTACTTGTTTGTCGTTCGATCAATTTACCTTGACCTGCGCCGCACGGCCGTGCCACGATTTGTTGGTCGTTCGACAAACAAATAGGAAGCCGATCACCATGAGCACTCCCGCGACCATGCGCGCCCTGCGGCAGACATCCCTGAACGGCCCCCGGGACCTGCGCCTGGTCACCGACGCGCCGGTGCCGAGCCCAGGCCCGGGCGAGGTCCTGATCCGGGTCACCGCCGCCGGGGTCAACTTCGTCGACATCTCCCAGGCCCGCGGCACGTTCGCCGGCGGCCCGCGGCCGCCGTACGTCGCGGGCATCGAGGGCGCCGGTGAGATCACGGCCGTCGGCGAGGGGGTGACCGGCCTCGAACCCGGGGCCCACGTCGTCGGCGTCGACGTCGGCGGCGGCGCGTTCGCCGAGTGCATGGTGCTCCCCGCGGCCGCCGCGCTGCCGGTGCCGGAAGGCTGGGCCGACGAGCAGGCGCTGGGCCTGGTCGTGAACTGGCCGACCGCGCTGGCGGCGCTCAAGCCGCTGGGCGGCGTCACCGCCGGGCAGACCGTGCTGATCCACGCCGCGGCCGGCGGGACCGGCCAGGCCGCGGTCACCATGGCCAAACACTTCGGCGCGACGGTGATCGCCACGGCCTCACCGGGCAAGCACGAGGCGGTGCGCGCGCTGGGCGCCGACCACGTCATCGACTCCCGCGGCGACGACATCGCCGCCGACGTCCTGCGGCTGACCGGCGGTGCGGGCGCCGACCTGGTGCTGGAGTCGGTCGGTGGCGCCACCCTCGACGCCAGCCTCGCCGCGGCCAAACGGGTCACCGGCCGGGTCGTCGTCTACGGCATGGCCGCCGGCGAGGCCGCCATCACCAACTGGGAGCTGGTCTACCAGCACCAGATCCACCTCATCGGCCTGAACATCGGCACCCTGATCCAGGCCGCACCGCAGATCTTCGGCGAGGTCATGGGCCGGTTGTTCGAGCTCCTCGCGGCCGGGGTGCTCGGCCCCGGCCGGCCCACCGCGTACGAGCTGGCCGAGGGGCCCAAGGCACTCGCGGAGCTCGAAGCGCGGGCCACCGTGGGCAAGCTGGCACTGCTGCCCTGAGCAGCCCCTGCCGCCGTACCGGCGGAAACAGGTCGAAGGGGACCCGGAACATCCCCGGGTCCCCTTCGTCACCGGGCATGACGGCCGTGGCCGGTCAGGCGTCCTTGATGGCGCGGGTGAACCTCACGACGCGTTCGGCCTGGACGCGGGCGGCGGCACGGGTGACGTCGCCGACCGGGGCGGTACCGCCCTGATCGAAGTGTGAGGTTCCGTACGGGTTGCCGTCGCCGAACTTGGCCGGGTCGGTGTAGCCGGGCGGGACGATGATGCCGCCGAAGTGATGGAAGGTGTTGGACAGGGCGAGCAGGGTGGACTCCTGGCCACCGTGCGCCGTGCCGGTCGAGGTGAAACCGCTGTAGACCTTGTCGGCCAACAGCCCCTGGTGCCACACCGGCCCGAGCGTGTCAAGGAACTGCTTCAACTGCGCGGAGATGTTGCCGAAACGGGTCGGCGAGCCGAGCAGCACCCCGTCGGCCCAGACCAGGTCGTCGGCGGTGGCCAGGGGGACGTCGGCGGTCGCCTCGGCATTCTCCGCCCATGCGGGGTTGGTGTCGATCGCGGACGCCGGTGCGAGTTCGGGGACCTTGCGCAGCCGGACATCGGCGCCGGCCTTCTCGGCGGCCACGGTCATTTCCCGGGCCATCTCGGCGATCGTTCCGGTGGCGGAGTAGTAGACGACGGCGATGTTGACTTGCTCCATGGTGACCACTTTCTTCTAGCGGTGTCAGGGCTCAACGGTGTGGAGGTCGACCGCGTCGGCGATGGCGCGGTAGCCGTGTTGTCGAGGTGGACGTGGTGTCCGCTGTCGTAGGCGGCACGGGCCCGGGCCCGCGGTCGTCGACGACACGGTCGAAGTCGACGCGTCCACAGGTGAGTCGCTGGGCAGCCGGTTACCGCCGATACCCGCGGCCGGCCCGCCGAGCCCCCGGGATCACCTGGCGCAGGGGGTCGTCGGCGAAGCCCTTCGCCGACCAGTTGGGGCCCGTACCAGTCCATGGACGGATGCCGACCTCCTCGATAGTCCAGCGGCAAATAATTCAGCGCTGGAATACTTTGGATGATACTCAAGTTCCTTCAGTACGCAAATTTCCAGCGTGGTAGCTTTTCTGGCATGACCGAGACCCCGTGGCTCAACGACGACGAGCAGCGGTGTTGGCGGGCTTTCGGCCTCGCCACGCGGCTGCTGACCGATCGGCTGGAACGGGACCTGCAGGAAGCCGCTGGGATGCCCCCGACCTACTACGAGTTGCTCGTCCTGCTGTCGGAGGCGCCCGGCCGCACGATGCGCATGAGCGAACTGGCGCACTGGACCCATTCCAAGCCGAGCCGCATCACCCACGCCGTCGGCAAACTGGAGCAGGCCGGCTGGGTGCGGCGTGAGCACCTGACGTCCGATCGGCGCGGCTGGCTCGCCGTGCTCACCGATGACGGCCTGGCCGCACTCCGCGCCGCCGCGCCGCGTCATGTCGAGAGCGTCCGAGCCCACCTGATCGACCTGCTCTCACCCGAACAGGTCCAGCAGCTCGGCGCCATCAGCGAGACGCTGCTCGAGCACCTCATCACGGCCGAGCCCGACCCGCGGCCTCGATCCGCTTCGATGGGTCCGTCACCGATCGAGCCGTGAGGCTGGCCGCCCTAACGCAACGGCCGGGTCGTGAAAGCGCGGAGCGGGGAGCCGGCGTCTCGTCGACTCCCCGCTCTGACCTGCCATCTAGCGCCCTAAGTGGTGCCGAGAACACCGGGGCAGAGCACTTGTTCGGAGGGTGCGGTGTTCTCCGCCGCCCGGCCGCAGCGGAGCCCGTACCAGGGTCACTCGGGCCGGGTGAACGCCTCGCAGAGGAACGACAGGGCCTTCTCGCACTCCTCTTGGAGAGGGCCACGCGTGCCTGATTCCAGCCAGAACGTGACGGCGACACGCATCGCGTCCGTGACGGCGTGCGTGAGCACGTGGGCACGCAGTTCGGCGTCGTAGGTCCTGGGGCCGTCAGCGAGCAGAGCCGTCACGAAATGCTCCTGGCCTCCCCGCCAGACGAGCTGGAACATCCTCGCCTGGAGAGCGGGCACCGTCTGGACAAGACGGTATCCGCGCAGGGTGCGAGCCGGATCGCCGACGCTCAGACCGGCGAGCATCGCACGCGCCACGAAGTCGACGTCGGTCTCCCCCGGGCGACGCTCGGCCAGCGCCTCGCGGGTCGCCTCCTCGACACCCTGTCCGCCGAGAAGGACGTCCTCCTTGGCGGGGAAGTAGCGATAGAACGTCCGCGGCGAGACGTCGGCCGCAGCAGCGATCTCCTCCACCGACACCGCCTCATACCCCTTGTCCTCGAACAGGCGTAGAGCGACATCGATGATCGCTTCCTGGGTGCGCTTCCTCTTGCGTGCACGCAGGCCGGTGTCCTCGCTGCTGGCCGTCACGGCCTCAGCGTAGCGATCCACTGACACTCACGCCAAATGTCAGAGTTGCCAAATGGCAGACGTGTCACTATCGTCCCGGGCCATGCGATTCACCGACGCGATCAACCAGTTCCACCAGGCCTACAGCGACCACGACATCGACGGGGTGCTGGCCTACCTGGCCGAAGACGTGACCATCCAGTTCCCGACCAGTCCGCACCCCATTCGCGGCAAGCAGAAAATCCGGCCGGTCTGGTCGATGGTGTTCACGACCGTCATCCCCGACATTCGCCAGGAGATGCTCTCGACAGTGACACACGGACAGTTCGCGGCCTGCGAGTTCGTCGAAACCGGAACGCTCACCATCCCGTCCGAGGTGACCGATCCGTTGGGCCTCGCTCCGGGCGGCCGGCCCTATTCGATGAACATGGCCTCTTTCTTTCACTTCGACGACGAAGGCCTCATCGACGAGATCCGCTCCTACTGGGACACCGGGAGCTTCGCGGAGCAGATCGGGATCGACATCGGAGTCATCCGGTCCCTGCAGGCCCGCGCCCACGCGGCTTAGAGAGCATCGAACGCCGTCTACCCGAACGGATGCGCCATGCCGACGAACGGCCTCGTCGACCGCCCGCCACCGCACCAGACGTCCGTCGCGGGTCATTGCGCATGCTCAGCGAACCGGCAAGACACCATCGATGAACGACAGCCGTCTTTCCGAGACATCGACATCGGCGCATCACTCTGATACGCCGAAGGGGAACCGACCACAGTCGGTTCCCCTTTTCGATCCGGCGGCTCAGCCGGAGTCGATCAGACTGAGCTGGTTCAGCGGATGAAGGTTCGCTCGATATCAGCTGCAGCCGCTGGTGGAGCCGCAGCCCTCGCAGACGTAGCAGCTGCCCGCCGGGCGCATCTTCGTGCCGCACGTCAGGCACAGCGGGGCGTCGGCGGTGCGGCCCTGGTGGCTCTCGATCAGCTCGGTCGAGGAGTGGGCGCCGGCGCCGGCCTGGGAGGACTTCTCCGGCTTCGGGCGCTCGACCGGGGCCGACTGGGCCAGCGTCTCCGGGTCGACGTCGTCGTCGGTGTGCAGCGACGCCGGGTCCTGGCCGGCCGCCTGGGCGGCGCGCTCCTCGGCGGAGAAGATGCCCAGCTCGGCCCGCGTCTCGTACGGCAGGTGGTCCAGGGCGAGACGGCGGAAGATGTAGTCCATCATGGAGTTCGCCATGCGGATGTCCGGGTCGTCGGTCATGCCCGCCGGCTCGAACCGCATGTTGGTGAACTTCTCCACCCAGGTCTCCAGCGGCACGCCGTACTGGAGGCTGATGGAGATCGCCATGGAGAAGGCGTCCATGACCCCGGCCAGGGTGGAGCCCTGCTTGCCGAGCTTGAGGAACACCTCGCCGAGGCCGTTGTCCGGGTACGTCGAGGCGGTCATGTAGCCCTCGGCGCCACCGACGGAGAAGCGGGTCACCGTGGCCGGGCGCCGCTTGGGCAGCCGCGTGCGCACCGGGCCGACCTCGACGGGGGCCGCGGCCGGCTCCGCCTTCTCCTCGGCCTTCTTCTTCGCCACCGACAGCGGCTGGCCGACCTTGCAGTTGTCGCGGTAGATCGCGAGCGCCTTGAGGCCGAGCTTCCAGCCCTGGAGGTAGACCTCCTCGATGTCCTCGACCGTCGCGCTCTCGGGGACGTTGACCGTCTTGCTGATGGCGCCGGACAGGAACGGCTGCGTCGCGGCCATCATCCGGACGTGGCCCATCGGGCTGATCGCGCGCTCGCCCATCGCGCAGTCGAACACCTCGTAGTGCTCCGGCCGCAGACCTGGGGCGTCGACGACGTGGCCGTGCTCGGCGATGTACTCCACGATCGCCTCGACCTGCTCGGGCTGGTAGCCGAGCTTCTTCAGCGCCCGCGGCACGGTGTTGTTCACGATCTGCATCGACCCGCCGCCGACGAGCTTCTTGAACTTCACCAGCGCGAGGTCGGGCTCGATGCCCGTCGTGTCGCAGTCCATCATCAGGCCGATCGTGCCGGTCGGCGCCAGCAGCGAGGCCTGGGCGTTGCGGTAGCCGTTCCTCTCGCCGACCTTGAGGCACTCCTGCCACTGCCGGGTCGCCTCGGTGTGGATGGCCTTGTCGATCTCGTCGAGCGTGCGGACCTGGTCGTTGGCCGCGGCGTGCTTGCGCATGACCCGCTTGTGGGCCTCGGCGTTGCGCCCGTAGCCGTCGTACGTGCCGACGACGCCGGCGATTTCGGCGGAGCGCCGGTAGGCGACGCCGGTCATCAGCGAGGTGATGGCCGCGGCGAGCGCACGGCCGCCCTCGGAGTCGTACGCGTGGCCGGTCGCCATCAGCAGCGCGCCGAGGTTGGCGTAGCCGATGCCGAGCTGGCGGTACGCCCTCGTCGTCTCAGCGATCTTCTCGGTCGGGAAGTCGGCGAAGGTGATGGAGATGTCCATCGCCGTGATGATCAGCTCGGTGAGCTTGACGAAGTTGTCGACGTCGAAGGTGTTGTCGTCGTTCAGGAACTTCAACAAGTTGATACTCGCCAGATTGCACGACGAGTTATCAAGGCTCATGTATTCGGAACAAGGGTTACTTGCGGTGATGCGCCCGGTTTCCGGGTTGGTGTGCCAGTCGTTGATCGTGTCGTCGTACTGGATGCCGGGGTCGGCGCACTCCCAGGCCGCCTTGGCGATCTTGTTGAAGAGGCCCTTCGCGTCGACGGTGTCGATCACCTCGCCGGTCAGGCGGGCCCGCAGGCCGAAGGAGGAGCCGGACTCGACGGCGCGCATGAACTCGTCGCTGACCCGGACGGAGTTGTTGGCGTTCTGGTACTGGACGCTGACGATGTCCTTGCCGCCGAGGTCCATGTCGTAGCCGGCGTCGCGGAGCGCGCGGATCTTGTCCTCCTCGCGCGCCTTCGTCTCGATGAACTCCTCGACGTCGGGGTGGTCGACGTCGAGCACCACCATCTTGGCCGCCCGCCGGGTGGCGCCACCGGACTTGATCGTGCCCGCCGAGGCGTCGGCGCCGCGCATGAACGAGACCGGGCCGCTCGCGGTGCCACCGGAGGAGAGCAGCTCCTTGCTGGACCGGATGCGGGAGAGGTTGACACCCGAGCCGGAACCGCCCTTGAAGATGACACCTTCTTCCTTGTACCAGTCCAGGATGGACTCCATCGTGTCGTCCACCGACAAGATGAAGCACGCGCTCACCTGCTGCGGCGACGAGGTGCCGACGTTGAACCACACCGGCGAGTTGAAGCTGAACACCTGGTGGACCAGCGCGTGCGTCAGCTCGTGCTCGAAGATCTCGGCGTCTTCGTCGCTCGCGAAGTAGCCGTGCTTGCGGCCGGTCTCGGCGTACACCCCAACGACCCGGTCGACCAGCTGCTTCAGGCTCCACTCCCGCTGCGGCGTGCCGACGGCGCCCCGGAAGTACTTCGAGGTGACGATGTTGGTCGCGTTGACCGACCAGAACTCGGGGAACTCCACACCGCGCTGCTCGAAGTTGACCGAGCCGTCGCGCCAGTTGGTCATGACGACGTCGCGGCGCTCCCACCGGACCTCGTCGTACGGGTGAATGCCCGGCCGGGTGAAGATGCGGCGCATCTTCAACCCCTTGCGGCCGCCCCTCCCGCGCCGTGCCTGGCCGCTCACCGTCTCCGTCATGACCTCCCCCTTCTCAGGCCGAACCGGCCCATTCCAAGGATTACCTCGTACAACACGCGATCGGGCGCCGGTGTTACCGGTCGCGCTCCGCCGCGCGAAGAGTCTCGATTTCCTTCTCGAAGTCGTCGATCGACTCGAACCCCCGGTAGACGGAGGCGAACCGTAGATAGGCGACCTCGTCCAGCTCGCGCAGCGGCCCCAGGATGGCCAGCCCCACGTCGTGCGAGCGCATCTCGGCGGTGCCGGTGGCCCGGACGGCCTCCTCGACACGCTGTCCGAGCTGAGCCAGTGCGTCCTCCGTCACCGGGCGCCCCTGGCAGGCCCGGCGCACCCCGGCGACGATCTTGTCGCGGGAGAACGGCTCGGTGACTCCGCTGCGTTTGGCGACCATCAGGAGTACGGTCTCCTGGGTCGTGAAACGACGACCGCACTCGGAGCACGACCGGCGCCGCCGGATCGCCGCGCCGTCGTCGGTGGAGCGACTGTCGATCACCCTGCTGTCGGGGTTGCGGCAGAACGGGCAGTGCACGGTCGACCCCCCTCCCCCGGCGTTACGTCTCGATTACAGCGGCTTCACTGCGTAACCACAACCTGTGGTGAACTACACCCGTGTAACTACTAGATGTTGTGGTCTACCGTACGGCTCCGCGGAGGCCTCCGCAACCTCGTCGGCAACAGGAGCACGAAGAGCCCGCTCACGTCACGGCGACGTCGGCGTGTCGCGCCCTCGCCCGGTGGGGGAACCGGCGAGCGGCGAGGCCGTCAGCGCGCGGGGATGTAGACCTTCTGGCCCGGATTGACGACGGCGCTGGACAAGGCGTTGAGGTCGATGATGCGCTGCACCGTGACGCGGGGGTCGACCTCCGGCCGGGCGCGTACGGCGATGCCCCACAGCGTGTCGTGCGGCCCCACGACCACCGACTCACGGGCGACCGCCGGCCCTCTCTCCCTGCCGGACGTGGCGCGGGCGCCGTGCCGCGCCCCCATCCAGAAGCCGGCGAGGAGCACCAGGGCCACGGCACAGACCACGACGACCCGGCCGCGCCGGGTGAGCCGCACGGGCGCGGCGGGACGAGGCCGAGCAGATGAGTTCACGCCTCCTCCTTCATCGAAGGGGAGACCCGGCACACGTGTTCGTCGATTCGCTCGCTCATGTCGATCTCCCCTCGCCGAGTCGAAAGAGATTTCGATCGAACATCAGTACGAGTTGTACCGCGAGAGCCGACGAATTTCCAGGACATCTTCGAACAGGTGTTTGATCATTTAGCGCGAAGGCGCTAACGTCCGTGTACAGGAACGAAATACCGGCGACAGCGCGTCACCGGAGCACAGTCATCCAGCGGAGACATAGATGAGCAAGGTTCGGGAAATGCCCGACGGCCCGCGCGACGAGTCGGGGCTGACGGCACGCCAGCGCAAGGTTCTGGAGGTGATCCGCGACTCCGTCCAGCGCCGCGGTTACCCTCCGTCGATGCGCGAGATCGGCGAGTCGGTCGGGCTGACGAGCACCTCCAGCGTGTCGCACCAGCTGCGCGCGCTGCAGCGCAAGGGCTTCCTGCTGCGCGACCCCAACCGCCCGCGCGCCGTCGTGGTCCGCATGCCCGGCTCGGCCGCCGTACGGAGCGAGCCGGAGTCGTACGAGACGGCCTCGGGGCAGGAGACGGCGACCCGTCCCGCGCCCGCGTACGTGCCTCTCGTGGGCCGTATCGCCGCCGGTGGCCCGATCCTGGCCGAAGAGGCCGTGGAGGACGTCTTCGCGCTGCCCAAGCAACTCGTGGGCGAGGGCACGCACTTCCTGCTCAACGTCACCGGTGACTCGATGATCGAGGCCGCGATCGCCGACGGCGACTGGGTGGTCGTCCGCCAGCAGCCGGTGGCCGAGAACGGCGACATCGTCGCCGCCATGATCGACGGCGAGGCGACGGTCAAGACGCTGAAGCGCCGCGACGGCAAGGTGTGGCTGATGCCGCACAACCCGGCGTACGACCCGATTCCGGGCGATGACGCGACGATCCTCGGCCGGGTCGTCGCGGTGCTGCGCAAGATGTGATCGACGCGTCTCCGGACTGTGCACGGTGAGGGCGCCCCGCCATGGGGTGCCCTCACCGCATTTTGATGTCGTCTTTGCGGGCATTCACCCCGCTACGGCGTGCGTCCGGGGCCGGTCTCGAGGGCCCCGCCGGCAGGCGACGGGGCCTCGAGACGGGCACTACGCCGGGACGATGTTGACGATCTTGGGAGCGCGGACGACGACCTTGCGGATGCCGCGGTCGCCGAGGGCGGCCTGGATCTTCTCCGACGCCAGCGCCAGCCGCTCCAGCTCCGTCTCGCCGATCTCCGGAGAGACCTCGAGCCGGTCGCGGACCTTGCCCGCCACCTGGACCACACAGGTCACCGACTCCTGGACCAGCAGGGCCGGCTCCGCCGTCGGCCAGCCGGCCTTGGCCACGGACCCGTCGCGGCCCAGGCGCTCCCACATCTCCTCGGCGGTGTAGGGCGCCACCAGCGACAGCATCACCGCCAGCGTCTCGGCCGCCTCGCGTACGGCGGGATCGGCCGGGCCCACGCCGGAGTCGATCGCCCTCCGCGAGGCCGAGGTCAGCTCCATCATGCGGGCCACCGCGACGTTGTAGCGGTGCGCCTCGACCAGCCGGGTGACCTCATCGATCGTGCGGTGGGTGACCTTGCGCAGCTCGACGTCGCCCGAGGCCGGGTCGGCGCCGGGCGCCGAAGCGACGTCGGCGGCCACCCGGTGCGCGCGGGCCAGGAACTTCACCGCACCGGACGGCGACACGTCGGCCCAGTCGATGTCGTCCTCCGGCGGCCCGGAGAAGATCATCGTCAGGCGCACCGCGTCGACGCCGTACTCGGCGATCTGCTCGCCCAGGTCGACCAGGTTGCCGGTCGTCTTGGACATCGCGGAGCCGTTGAGGATCACCTGGCCCTGGTTGACCAGCCGGGTGAACGGCTCGACGCAGTCCAGCATGCCCATGTCGTACAGCACCTTGGTGAAGAACCGGCTGTACAGCAGGTGCAGGATCGCGTGCTCGACCCCACCGGTGTACTGGTCGACCGGCATCCACCGGCGGGCCTTCTCGACGTCGAACGGGCCCTCGGTGTAGTCCGGCGAGCAGTAGCGCAGGAAGTACCACGAGGAGTCGACGAAGGTGTCCATCGTGTCGGTGTCGCGCTTGGCCGCGCCGCCGCACTTGGGGCACGCGACGTTGACCCAGTCGGTGGCGGCCGCCAGCGGCGAGACGCCGCGCGGCGCCAGGTCCGCGCCGCGCAGGTTGTCCGGCAGGCGTACGGGCAGCTGCTCGTCGGGGACCGGGACCTCGCCGCACGCCTCGCAGTGGATGATCGGGATCGGCGTGCCCCAGAAGCGCTGCCGGGAGATCAGCCAGTCGCGCAGGCGGTAGTTGACGGCCGCCTTGCCCAGCCCGCGCTCCTCCAGGATCTCGGTGATCCGCGGGATCGCGGCGGACTTGGTCAGGCCGTCCAGCGGGCCGGAGTTGACCAGCTCGCCCTCGCCGGGGGTCGCGACGCCGGACTCGGCGGGGTCGGCCTCGCCGGTGTGCACGACGACCCGCACCGGCAGGTCGAACTTGCGCGCGAAGTCCAGGTCGCGCTGGTCGTGCGCGGGCACCGCCATGATCGCGCCGTGGCCGTACTCCGCCAGGACGTAGTCCGAGGCCCACACGGGCATGCGCTCGCCGTTGACCGGGTTGATCGCGTAGCGGCCCAGGAAGACGCCGGTCTTCTCGCGGTCGGCGGCCAGCCGCTCGACCTCCGACTCGCGCGCCACCGTCTGGCGGTACGCCTCGAACTCGGCCCGCTGCGCGGGCGCGCAGATCTCGTCGGCCAGCGGGGCGTCGGCGGCGACCACGAAGAACGTCGCGCCGTACAGCGTGTCGGGCCGGGTCGTGTAGACGGTGACCGGCTCGTCGCGGCCCTCGATCTCGAACACGACGTCGGCGCCCTCGGACCGGCCGATCCAGTTGCGCTGCATCGTCAGCACGCGCTCGGGCCAGTCGAGGCCGTCCATGTCGGCCAGCAGCCGGTCGGCGTACTCAGTGATCTTGAAGTACCACTGGGTCAGCAGGCGCTTTTCCACCAGGGCGCCACAGCGCTCGCAGTGGCCGGCGATGACCTGCTCGTTGGCCAGCACGGTCTGGTCGTTGGGACACCAGTTGACCCGGCCGCCCCGGCGGTAGGCCAGCCCGCGCTCGTAGAAGCGCAGGAACAGCCACTGGTTCCAGCGGTAGTACTCCGGGTCGGAGGTGTGCAGCCGGCGCGACCAGTCGAAGGAGATCCCGTAGCGGTGGAACGACTCGGCCTGCGTGTCGATGTTGGCGTACGTCCACTCCGCCGGGTGGGAGTCGCGCTTGATCGCGGCGTTCTCGGCGGGCAGGCCGAAGGAGTCCCAGCCGATGGGGTGCAGGACGTTGAAGCCGTGCTGGTTCCAGTAGCGGGCGCTCACGTCGCCGATGGCGTACGCCTCGGCGTGGCCCATGTGGAGGTCGCCGGAGGGGTAGGGGAACATGTCCAGCGCATACTTGCGAGGCCGCTCATCACCGGGGTCCTCACCGGCGGTGAAGGGTTTCAGCTCCTCCCACCGGCCCTGCCATTTCTCCTGAATCGCCCGTGGGTCAAAGTTCTCGTCGGCGCCAGTCATCGTTCCTCGTCTGATTCGCACGGCTTCGGCTCCACGAAACTGTGCCCCTTAGAAGGTCTCTCCGCATGAGAAGGCCCCTCGCACAGGAGGGGCTGCCGCGTCGACCGATCGGTTACGTCAACGCGGCCGGCTAAGGAGCAGCCGAGAGCGCATATCCCAAGACTAGCGCAGACGCAAGCAAGAACCGTCGGGCTTCAACGCCACGGGTGACGCCGCCCTCCCTCACGGGTCAGCTTACTTTTAGGAAGGTTTCCAGTAAATTCCCGAGCAGGGTCCCCGCCAGGACTCCCCATCCGAGGAGGTCACCCATGCACGGAAAGCTCGCCCTGGCCGTCGCCGGCGCCGCGGCCGTGGCGGTACCCCTGCTCACCGCCACCCCCGCCTTCGCCCACGGCTACACCACCTCACCGCCCAGCCGCAGTTACCGCTGCGCCCAGCACCAGGTCACCGACTGTGGTCCGATCCAGTACGAGCCGCAGAGCGTCGAGGGCCCGAAGGGATTCCCCCAGGCCGGCCCGGCGGACGGCCAGATCTGCAGCGCGAACCACACGGAGTTCGCCCAGCTCGACGACCCGCGCGGCGGCGCCTGGCCGGCCGCCTCGATGACGAGCGGCGCCTCGTACGGCTTCTCGTGGACCTTCACCGCCATCCACGCGACCACGTCGTTCCGCTACTTCATCACCAAGACCACCTACGACCCGACCAAGCCGCTGACCCGGGCCGCCCTGGAGTCCACGCCGTTCCTGCAGGTGAACTACGGCGGTCAGCGGCCGCCGAACCCGGTCACCCACACCGGCGCGCTGCCGACCCGGCACGGCCGCCAGCTCATCCTCGCCGTCTGGGACATCGCCGACACCGGAAACGCCTTCTACTCCTGCGCCGACGTCGTCTTCAGCTGACCGCTCCGCTGCGATATCAATGGGAACCTCCCCATTGATATCGCAGCAGGAGGCGCCGATGCTCAACCTCTCGGTCGTTCTGGACGACGCCGCACGCGACAATCCCGACCACGAGGCACTGGTCTTCGGCGACATGCGCCTGTCGTACGCGTTCGTGAACCAGATCGCGAACCAGGTGGCGAACCTCCTGCGCGCCCGCGGTGTGCGGCCGGGCGACAAGATCGCGCTCGCCTGCCCCAACCTGCCGTACTTCCCGATGGTCTACTTCGGGGCCCTCAAGGCCGGCGCCGTGGTCGTGCCGCTCAACGTCCTGCTGAAGCGCCGGGAGATCGCCTACCACCTGGAGGACTCCGAGGCGAAGGCCCTGTTCTGCTTCGAGGGCACGCCGGAGCTGCCGCTGGGCGAGGCGGGCTGGGGGGCGTTCGGCGACGTGCCGGGCTGCGAGCACTTCTTCGTGCTGCCCGCCACTCCCCTGGCGACCGAGGTGCCGTACGGCGAGTCGATCTGGGCCGCGCTCGCCGGGCAGCCGCAGGAGTTCGAGACCGCGCGGACGGACGCCAACGACACGGCGGTGATCCTCTATACGAGCGGCACGACCGGCCGGCCCAAGGGCGCCGAGCTCACCCACCAGAACATGCTGCTCAACGCGATGGTCTGCGACAGCATGTTCGAGACGACCGGCGACGACGTCTTCCTGGCCGCGCTCCCCCTTTTCCACGCGTTCGGCCAGTCTGTGGTCCTTAATACGGGCTTCCTGCGGCACGCCACGATCGTGCTGATGCCGCGCTTCGAGGCGGGCGCCGCGCTCGACCTCATGCTCGCGGAGAAGGTCACGTTCTTCGCCGGGGTCCCCACGATGTACTGGGGGCTGCTCACGCACGAGGGCGGGCACACGCAGGAGGACCTCGAGCGGATCGCCGCGTCCCTCTCGACGGCGTCGAGCGGCGGTGCCGCCCTGCCGCTGGAGGTCCTGAACCGGTTCGCCGAGCGCTTCGGGGTGAACATTCTCGAGGGCTACGGCCTGTCGGAGACCTCGCCCGTCGCCTCCTTCAACCGGCCCGACCGCCCGGCGCGCGCGGGCTCGATCGGACGGCCGATCTGGGGCGTGGAGATGAAGCTCGTCGACGAGGACTGGAAGGACGTGGGCGACGGGCCGGGCGAGATCGCCATCCGCGGGCACTGCGTCATGAAGGGGTACCACCGGCGCCCGGAGGCCACCGCCGAGGTGCTGCACGACGGCTGGTTCCGTACCGGCGACATCGCCCGGCGCGACGAGGACGGCTACTACTACATCATCGACCGCTCGAAGGACATGATCATCCGCGGCGGGTTCAACGTGTATCCGCGGGAGATCGAAGAGGTGCTGATGACGCATCCCGACGTCTCGCTCGCCGCCGTCGTCGGAATCCCGCACGACACCCACGGCGAGGAGGTCAAGGCGTACGTCATCCCGGTGCACGGCGCCACGATCAGCGAGGAGGCGCTGGTCGCGTGGGCCAAAGAGAACCTCGCGAACTACAAGTACCCGCGCGTCGTGGAGTTCCGCGACGAGCTGCCGATGACCGCGACCGGGAAGATCCTCAAGCGCGAGCTTCGCTAATTCCGTACGCTTACGACCCGTGAAGACCTTGATTGCCGCCGCTGCCGCGTTCGTCCTAGTGGCGGCGGCGGCGACCGTCTTCCTGTTGAACCGCCACACCGACAGCGGCCCGGACGTCTTCGCCGGGGCCTACCCGCTGGTCACCGCCGACCCGACCGGTGTGCCCGCGCTGTCCTGGCGGCCCACCGGCACGCCGGCGGGCCCCCTGCCGACCTTCCGCGGCTCCGGATCACCGGTGACCGGGACGATCACCGACCGGCAGAGCGGGATCTCCTACGCCCTGCTGGGGTCGCCCTGGAAGCGGCTCACCTCCCGGCTGAGCTCGGCCCACACCTCCGGTGAGGAGGTCGACAGCAGGCGCAAGGACTCCAAGCACTTCTGGTACGCCGCCGTCTACGTCGGCCCGCTCGACCCGAAGCTCGCCGTCGCCGGTTCGCAGCGGCTGCGCGCCGCCGCCGAGCTCACCGGGAAGGAATTCGTCGACGAGCTGTACAGCGACGACGGCCGGCGGCAGGAGCTGGCCGGCGCCGCGATGACGGTCGACCACCGGGCCGCCTGGGTCAGCGCGTTCCGGATGACCCACACGGCGGCCGGTGACCGCGTGGAGAAGGGCCAGACCGAGGTCGTCGTCGCGGTCGATACCGGCCGCCGGATGCCCGCGATCGTGGAGATCACCATCCCGAGCAACCAGCCGAACCTGCTGCCCGACATCAACCACGTGGTGCGCTCCCTCCACGTGGTGCGCTGAGTCTCCTGCCGGCCGAGTCCTACAGCTCGTACGGCAGGCGCTTGATGCCGTTGATGAAGCTCGACAGCAGGCGGTCCGGCGGTGCGGTCGAGCGGATGCCCGGCACGTGACGGAACAGCTCGCGGAACATCACGCCGATCTCGCGGCGGGCCAGGTGGGCGCCCAGGCAGAAGTGCGGGCCGGGCCCGCCGAAGCCGATGTGGGGGTTCGGGTCGCGGGTGATGTCGAACACCTCGGGGTCGGTGAACACCGCCTCGTCGCGGTTGCCGGACCAGTAGTACAGCAGGAGCTTGTCGCCCGCCTTGAACTCGTGCCCGTTCAGCTCGGTGTCGCGCGTCGCCGTACGGCGCATCCAGATCACCGGAGAGGCGTAGCGGACGATCTCCTCGACCGCGCCGGGCAGGCGCGTCTCGAAGTCGGCCAGCAGCAGCTCCCGCTGGTCCGGGTGGACGGTGAACAGCTTGAGCCCGTGCGCGATCGCGTTGCGGGTCGTCTCGTTGCCCGCCACGACGAGCAGGATGAAGAAGGAGCCGAGCTCCTGGTCGGTCAGCGACTCGCCGTCGATGTTGGCGTTGACGAGCGCGGACACGAGGTCGTCGGAGGGGTTCTCGCGCCGCTGCCGGCCGAGGTCCTCGACCAGGTCCTTCAGCGTCTGGCCGGCCTGGAGCAGCTTGAGGGCGTACTCCTCGTCGTTCTCGGGCAGGAACTCGGCGTCGCCGCCACCGAGGATGATGTTGGAGTTGTCGAAGACGGTCTTGTAGCCGCTCTCGGGGATCCCCATCATGTCGCAGATGATCTTGAGGGGGAGCCGCGCGGCAACGTCGGCGACGAAGTCGCCGGAGCCCTTCGCGACGATCTCCTCGATGATCTGGTCCGCGACCGCCTGCACCTGGTCCTCGAAGCGCTGGATCATGCGCGGCGAGAAGGCGCGGGAGACGATCCGGCGGATCTTGGCGTGCCGCGGGTCGTCCATGTTGATCATGGAGCCGAAGTACTCGTTGAGGTCCGGCGGCATGTCCGTGATGTTGATGGCGCCCTTGCCCGAGCAGAAGTCCTGCGGGCGCCGGGAGGCCTCCACGATGTCCGCGTGCCTCACGAGCGCGTAGTAGCCCGGGCCCGTCGGCATGATCGTCTGCTCCGGCTCGCGGAAGAACGCCGGGTGCGGCAGCTGCCGCAACGCGCGGAAGGCCTCGTGCCGCTCGCTCAGCGGACGGGCCCAGAAGGCCCAGTCGGTGAGGTCGATCTCCGACGGTTCGAGCGCGCCTGTGGTCACGGCCTGGTCAACTCCCCCAACTAGAATCGCGTTCGGGTCTCATCCTGCCAAGCCGGAACGACCGAGGACAAGTGACTTGGGCAAATCCGCCGATCATGCGGCCAGCCACTCCAGGATGAGCGCGTTGACGGCGTCGGGCCGTTCCAGGTGCAGGAAGTGGCCCGCCCTGGGGATGATCTCCGTACGCGAGCCCGGCGGGAGGTGCGCCGCGACGTCGCCGGCCAGGGAGACGTCGAGACAGCCGTCGTCGCGGCCGTGCAGGTACAGGGTCGGCCGTTCGCCGCGGGCGCCGGCGGACTCCTGCTCGGCGGCGTAGGCGGGCTTGTGCCGGGACGCGTCGAACATCGCCGCGTAGTAGCCCATCGCGGCGGAGAGGTTGGCGGGCTCGCGCAGGCACGCCTTGGCGTGCGCCAGGTCCTCGGCGGCGTCGTAGCCGGGCGACCAGTCGGCCCAGAGCCGGTCGAGGAACGCCATGTCGTTCGCCGCGACGGCGGGCGCGCCCAGCGGCGTCTGCACCAGGAACATGTAGAACGAGCGCCGGAGCTGGTCGTAGTCGAAGAACCCCGAGGCGAGGGCGGAGATCGGCGGCACCGCCATGGCGACGGCGCGGCGCCAGCGCCCGGGCGCGTGCGCGGCCGCCGCGTACGTCGCGGCCGCGCCCCAGTCGTGGCCGATGAGCACGGCGTCCGCACCCCCGCCGAGCGCCGCGTGCAGGGCGTTCGCGTCGGCGGCGAGCGCTCCGGTCTGGTACGCGCCGTCCGCCGGGACGCTCGTCGGGGCGTAGCCGCGCTGGAACGGCGCCACCGCGTGGTACCCCGCGTCCGCGAGCGCGGGCAGCAGGTGGCGCCAGGTGTGGGCGGAGTCGGGGAAGCCGTGCAGGCACAGGGCGAGCGGGCCGTGGCCGGCCTCGAGGTACCCGAACGTCAGGCCGTTGGCCTCGATCGTCTGGATCACCGTCATGACCGCGACGTTAGGCGGGGCGCGAGACGCTGTCCACGGCCGCCGGCCCGTGGGCCGGCGGCCGTGCGGATCAGCGGGGGAAGGGCGGCTCGAAGGAGGGGCGCAGCGGCATGCCCGAGCGCCCGTCCTCGTGGAGCTTCACGCCGAGCACCTGGTGGAGCTGGATCCAGTTCAGGTCGAACCCGAGCCGCGAACCGGCCATGTAGAGCCGCCAGACCCGTGCCGTGCCCTCGCCGACCTCGGCGACCGCCTCGTCCCAGTGGTCGTCGAGGTTGCGGCACCAGCCGGTGAGGGTCTTGGCGTAGTGCTCGCGGAGGTTCTCCTCGTGGCGTACCTCGAAGCCGGCGTCGTGCATCCGCGAGACCAGGTGGCCCGGGCCCTCCAGCTCTCCGTCGGGGAAGACGTACCGGTTGATGAAGCCGTCCTTCTTCATCGCCGGGCCCGTGTCGTCGGGCCGGGTGATGCAGTGGTTCAGCAGCCGGCCGCCGGGCTCGAGCTTGCCGTACAGGAAGGAGAAGTAGGACTCCAGGTTGTCCTTGCCGATGTGCTCGGTGAGGCCGATCGAGCTGACCGCGTCGAAGCCGGTCTCGGTCACGTCGCGGTAGTCCAGGTGGCGGACCTCGGCGAGCTCGGACAGCCCGGCCTCGGCGATCGCCTTCTGCGCCCATTCGGCCTGCTGCTTGGACAGCGTGACGCCGAGCCCCTTGACGCCGTACTCGCGTGCGGCGTGCATGACCATGCCGCCCCAGCCGCAGCCGACGTCGAGCAGGCGCATGCCCTTCTTGAGGTCCAGCTTGCGGGCGACCAGGTCGAACTTGTGGAACTGCGCCTGTTCGAGCGTCGCGTCCTCGGCCGGGAAGCAGGCGCAGGTGTAGGCCATCGAGGGTCCGAGCACCCATTCGTAGAAGGTGTTGGACACGTCGTAGTGGTGGGAGATGGCCTTCGCGTCGCGGCGCTTGGAGTGCCGCAGCCCCGCGAGGAACGGCAGCCGCTCGACGCGCACCTCCTGCGGCGGCGGCTCCAGGCGCTTCAGGGCGGCGGCGCGCAGCAGCGGGTCGCCGAGGATGCCGCGCAGCAGTGTGCGCTTGTCCGCCCAGGTCATATCGCCCATCGCCGACTGCATCCGGGACAGCGCCGTGTACATGTCGCCGTCGACGTCCAGGTAGCCGGAGACGTACGCGCGTGCCAGCCCGATCGCGCCGGGGGCGTGGGTCAGATAGGAGACCGCGTACGGCGACGCGACGGTCACCGTCACGTCGGCGTCGGCCGGTCCGGCGCTGCTGTCGTCATAGGCCAGGAACCGTACCTGCGCGTCGCGGCCCACGACGCGCTCGAATACCTCCGCGAGCCTCATGTTCACCTGCCTCGTACCGTTTTGTCGTAAAGGTCGAGCAACCGCCCGCCGGGGTCGTAAGTCTCCTTCAGCCGTCGGTAGGTGTCCCCGTCGTAGTGGCGCCAGAAGTCATCCCGCGTGTAGTACGCGGTGGAGTACAGCGACTTGTGCCCCTCGAGACGGGCGACCTCGCGCTCGATCAGGCGGTTGTGGTGCTCGGGCAGGCGGCCGGGCGGGATCGGCACCGTGCCCCAGAAGCCAGCGTTCACGTACGTTCGTCCCGGTTCGAGCGGATACAGCGGCCATGACTCCTGTGCCCGCAGCGGGCAGAGCCACACCGGGCTCATGCGGATCTCCCGGCCGAAGAAGTCCAGGAACTCCGGGAGCCGCTCGGCCGGCACCTCGACGTCCTGGATGACGTCCTCGCGCGGAGGCCGGCCGAGCCAGCGGTCCACCCGGGCCGACATCTGTGTGCGCTTGTCGAGGGCGACGATGCGGCGGTAGACGTCGGAGCGCTTCTTGGCGGCGGGCCAGGCGCGGCGCACGAGCGGGTTCTGCACGCCCAGCGCCCGCGAGCACCAGAACCAGTCGGTGTCCCAGCGCCACAGGTAGCCGTGGGTGGTGAGCACGTCGGTGGGCGCGGTGGTGGCGTTCAGCCAGCGGGGCGTGATGCTGCGGTCCTGGATCGACCGGTAGTAGATCTTCTGCCCCGTGTAGTCGGAGACGTGGCGCGCCGTGTCGGCGAACCGGCCCAGCGTCAGGTAGAGCTCGTCGCCGCCGAAGACGACGCCGTCGACGAAGTCGTAGTCCGGCGCCAGCTTGTCGATGGCGTCCGTCAGCTCCCGCGCCGAGCCGAACCGCACGTGCCACAGCTCGACGAACGGCTTCACCGGCTGGAGCCGGATCGTCAGGCGCAGGGTGTAGCCGAGCGTGCCGTAGGAGTTGGGGAAGCCGTAGAACAGGTCGCGGTGCTCGTTGTCGCGCGTCGCGGTGACGATCTCCCCCGCGCCGGTGATGACCTCCATCTCCAGGACCGACTCGTGCGGCAGGCCGTGGTGGTACGAGGAGGACTCGATGCCGAGCCCGGTGACCGCGCCGCCCAGGGTGATGGTCTTCAACTGCGGGACGACGAGCGGCATGAGCCCGTACGGCAGCGTCGCGTCGACCAGGTCCTCGTACGTCGTCATGCCCTGGACGTCGGCGGTGCGGCGCTCCGGGTCAACGCTCAGCACCCGGTTGAACCCGCTGACGTCGAGCCCTGGCGCGCCCGCGTCGTCGCGGAAGCGGAACAGGTTGGAGGTGCGTTTCGCCAGGCGTACCGGGGTTCCTTCGGGAATCGACCGGTAGGACCCCAGGAGTTTTTCGGTTGCCGCACGGTGACCATTCACCGGACGATCGTCTCATCCCGCGCGCCGCGGTCGAAGACCGGCCGCGTGTGATGTCCCCGGTTCGCGTGTAATGTCCGGATCATCGGCACGCATGGGGGTGTGGCAGTGGCAAAGCTCTACGACGCCATCGACCAACGACTACGAGACTTCATCGAAGCTCAGCCGATGTTCTTCGTCGCGACCGCGCCTCGCGACGGCGGCCACGTCAACGTCTCTCCAAAGGGCTACCAGGACACCTTCGCGGTGATCGACGAGCGGACCGTGGCCTACCTCGACCTGTATGGCAGCGGCGCGGAGACCATCGCCCACCTGCGCGACGACGGGCGCGTCACCGTGATGTTCTGCTCGTTCGCCCGGCAGCCGAAGATCCTGCGGCTGTACGGCACGGGGCGCGTGGTCCGGCCGGACGCCGACGGGTGGGACGCCCTCATCGGCCGCTTCGGCGACGGTCACGCGGGCACCCGGGCGATCGTGGTCATCGACGTCGAGCGCGTGGCCGACTCCTGCGGATACTCCGTGCCGTTCATGGAGCTCGTCGGCGAACGGCCCCTCCTCGACGACCAGCACCGGCGCCGCCCGGCCGAGCAGTGGCCGCTCCGCGTGCGGCGCAACGCCGAGAGCATCGACGGGCTGCCCGCGCTCGAACCCGACCACCCGGACCCCGGTCAGCGCACGATGCGGAGCGTGAACGGGTAGCGGAACGGCGTGCCGGCGAGCGCCAGGAACGCCGCGACCAGGCCGACCGCCCAGGCGACGGCGTAGGCGACCGCACCGATGCCCAGCGTCACCACGGTGACCGCCAGGAGGGTGAGCTGGAAGTTCAGCGCCGCGGCGATGTGGTGCCGCACGTACGGCGAGCGCCGGGCTCGCGTGCACATCATCACCAGCGGGCCGACGAACAGCGTCACGGTGCCCAGCACGTGGGCGAGCGCGGCGAGCAGGCGCTGCTCCGCGGTCGGGTCGGCCAGGTCGTCCGGCGCCGGCACCGGCGCGGGCGGCGGCGCCAGGTCCGACAGCACCGCGGCGAGGTCGTCTCGGGTCTTGGCCGTCATGGCGAGATGTAGCCGCAGGTCCAGCTCGGCGTTGTCGAGCCGCCCCTCGGCGTACGCCTGCTGGAGCCGTTCGACGACCGGATCGCGTTCGGCGTGGGAGACGCGCAGCGCTCCGGGGTGCACGGGAGTGGTCATGTCCCCGATCCTGCGCGCACCCGCGGCGGGAAGACCATCGGGGATTCCCCCGACTCGCCCCTGAGGCCACCCCCAGCTCCCCTTAGGCTGGCGCCGGTGACCACCGAACGTCCCGACGTGCCGCTGATCGCCGACGAGCGCACGATGCTGCGCGCCCACCTCGACTACCACCGGGCCACCCTCGCCTGGAAGTGCGACGGCCTGGACGACGACGGGCTGCGCGCGCGGGCGTCGAAGCCCTCGGCGCTCTCGCTGCTCGGGCTGGTCCGCCACATGGCCGAGGTGGAGCGCACCTGGTTCCGCAAGACCGTGAACGGCGAGCACGACCTGCCCAACGTCTGGTCGCACGCCGACGACTACCAGACCGCCTATGACCCGTCCGGCTGCACCCGCGAGGAGGCCTTCGCGGCCTGGCGGGCCGAGGTGGAGCACGCCCGCCGCATCGAGCGCGCGGCCCCGTCGCTGGACCTGGTCGTCCACCAGCCCCGCTGGGACGAGGACGTCTCGCTGCGCTTCGTCATGCTGCACCTGATCCACGAGTACGCGCGGCACAACGGCCACGCCGACCTCGTCCGCGAGGCGATCGACGGCACCGTGGGCGCGTGACGCCGGCCCGGCAATGACACCACGACCACGAAAGCCGGTTCGAACACTCGCCGAGAACGAGCTACGCCCTTTGTCGGATCAGCGCCGTGCGTCGGCAAGTCGCGACACCAGGGTGATGAACTGACGCCGCTGGGCGGCCGTCAGAGGCGCCAGGAACTCTGACTCGCGGGCCCCACTCCTCCAGCGCGGCGAGGAGTCGGTAGTGGTAACCGCGCAGTCCGCCGCCATGGGCCTCCAGACCGGCGCTGAGCAGCCGCGAGGAGCGTGTGTGCGCCCGACTGACCAGCCAGGTTGCGCGTCCTTCGAGCCGGGTGAGATCGGCGCCGGTGCCGTGGTGAGGCATGGGCACGCACCCAGCCTGACAGTTGTGGGCCACACCAACACTCGCTATGTTGCCTAGACCAATACTGGTAAACCCACCGCCAAAGAGATCTGACAGTGAGCACGTCGCCGAAGAACGATCCTGGACGAGCGCAACCCACACGTGACCGCTCGGTACGACTCACGCTCAACGATTTCGTCCCCGGCGCCGTCGAGGCATGGTGACACACATCCTTTACCTCCAGAGCCCAAAAGCGCATCGATGCACGTAATCGATGGCCGACTCGACGCGGGGACAGCGCCTCGGCGCCCCGCCGTGCCGCCTTCGTTCGCCACGGACGGAGCAGATGAACCGACCTTTCGGGACAGTTATGCCGCCTGATGAATGTGAGGTTCTGTGGCTGACGCAGCCGGACTTTTCGCGGTCGTAGCATCGTTGCTCCGCCGCCCCGCCGTGGCTTCGGGCATGCGCTCGGTCGCGGACGCCACGGTAAAGGCGGCCGACAGGCTCAAAGTGCCGCTCCGCCGCTGGTCCGGAAAGATCCGCGCCCGATCGGTGCCGCGCGCACTTCGCCGTGTGACGGGCGATCCGGTCGACGTGGCCAGCGGTGAGGTGCTGATGCACCAGACCGACGTCGCACTGGCCGGGGTACTGCCATTGGTGCTGGAGCGCACGCACGTCTCGTCATATCGGCAGGGAGGTCTTTTCGGAATCTCCTGGGCGTCCACGCTGGATCAGCGCCTGGAGATCGATGAGCGCGGAGTGTGTTTCGCCTCTGACGATGGCATGGTCCTGGTGTATCCGCCACCGGCCTCCACCGGGATGGCGGTCCTGCCGTACGAGGGACCGCGCTGGCCGCTGACCCGTACCGGCGAGGGGTATGCGATAACGGATCCAGCGCTCGGCCGGACCCTGCATTTCCACAGTCCGATGCCGGCCGAACGCGATGGGCGGCTGTGGCGCCTGACGACGATTTCGGATCGCAACGCGAACCGGATAGATTTCCTCCGTACCGAAGAGGGAACACTCAGCGAGGTATACCACCGAGGTGGTTATCGGGTCGGTGTCGACATCGAAGGAAACCGAGTCGTCGCACTGCGACTGCTCAGCGGTCCGGCCGATGGCGACGCGGATGACCAGGTTTTGATTCGCTACGGTTACGACGGCACCGGAAATCTGACCGAGGTCATCAATTCTTCAGGAAAGGCGCTGCGGTTCCGGTACGACGAAGAAGGGCGGCTCACCGAGTGGATCGACCGGAACGATGAGTGGTATCGCTACACATACGACGACTCGGGCCGTTGCGTCAGCGGTACCGGGTCGGGTGGCGCCCTCGGCGTGAGCCTTTCCTATGCGGATCAGATCACCGTCGCCACTGACTCGCTGGGAAATTCCACCACGTACCATTTCAACGAGCTGGGCCAGATGGTCGCCCAGGTCGACTCGATGGGCCATCTGACGCGATCGGAGTGGGACCGCTTCGACCGGCTGCTGAGCAGAACCGACCAGCTCGGTCGTATCGCTCGCTACGGCTACGACGAAGCGGGCGGCCTGACCACGGTCGCGTTGCCCGGCGGTTCGGTGACCACGATCGCTCGCAATGAACTCGGCCTGCCGATCCAGGTCACGGCGCCCGACGGGGCGGTCTGGCGGCAGCGCTTCGACGAGCGGGGCAACCTGCTCACGGTGACGGATCCCCTGGAGGGCACGACCCGGTTCTCCTACGACGGGCACGGGCATCTCGCCGCGGTCACCGACCCGCTCGGCAACACGACACGTGTCCGCCCGAACTCCGTCGGCCTGCCGATCGAGGTGACCGACCCGCTCGGCAACGTCATTCATTGCGAGCGCGACGCGCTGGGACGGGTCACGGCGGTCACCGACGCGGTCGGCGGCATCACCCGATTCGGCTGGACCACCGAGGGCAACCTGGCCTGGCGGACTCTGCCCAGCGGAGCGACGGAACGGTGGCGATACGACGCCGAGGGCAATCCGACCGAGCACGTCGACGCGGTCGGGCGGATCACCCGGACCGAATACACCCACTTCGACCTGCCCGCCGCCCGAATCGCCGCCGACGGCACCCGGCTGGACTTCGAGTACGACACACAGCTACGGCTGACGAGCGTACGGAACCCGCAGGGCCTGGTGTGGCGATATACGTACGACGCGGCCGGCCGTCTGGTCAACGAGGTCGATTTCGACGGCCGGCAGGTGACCTACGACTATGACGCCGCGGGACAGGTGTCCTCGCGCACGGACGACGCGGGGAACACGACGCGCCTCATCCGGAACACGCTCGGCGGCGTGGTCGAGAAACACACCGGCGACGGTGTCACCGTGTTCGCCTACGACTTGGCCGGACGCCTGGTCCGCGCGGCGAACGACGCGGCCGACGTGCACCTCACCCGCGATGCCCTCGGCCGGGTGATCGCGGAGACCGTGAACGGCCGCACGCTCGCCTCCATCTACGACGCGGCGGGGCGGCGCGTCGGCCGGCGCACCCCGGTGAGCGCCGAAACCGCCTGGGAATACGACTCGGGCGGGCGTCCGGTCGAGCTGGTGACCGCGGACCGGAACATCCGCTTCGCCTATGACCCCGCCGGCCGGGAGATCGAACGCGGCATGAGCACCGGCGCCTACTCCGGCGTCGCCTTTCTCCAGCGCTGGGACGCCGACCATCGGGTCACGGCGCAAACACTCCGGAAAGTGTCATCGACGCCGATCGCCGACCCAGAGCAGCCGATCCAGCACCGGACCTATGACTACCGCCCCAACGGAGAACTCATCGCCGTCGCGGATCGTCAGTCCGGACCCAGGAATTTCACGTTGGACGCGATCGGCCGCGTCACCGAGGTCGACGGACACGACTGGATCGAGCGGTACCGCTATGACCCGGCCGGCAATCTCACCGAGGCCACGTGGCCCACCCGGCCTCAGGACATGCAAGCCGACGGCGGACGCGAATACGCGCGGATGCTGGTCCGCCGGGCCGGTGGCATGCGCTACGAACACGATTCCCGAGGCCGTGTGGTGGCGCGGCGGTACCGGACCCCTTCCGGAGAGTCACGCGAGTGGCGGTTCACCTGGAACGCGGATGACCGCCTGACCTCCGTGGCGACACCGGACGGCCGGCGGTGGCGCTACTCCTACGACCCGTTCGGACGGCGTACCGCGAAAGAATGCCTTCGCCCGGATGGCACGGTCGCCGGGCGTGTCGACTTCACCTGGGACGGGTTCTCCCTCTCCGAGCAGATCGACCGCGACGAGGCCGGCCTCGTCTCCACCACCTGGGACTACCGGCCTGGCGGAATCGAGGCCATCGTCCAGACCGTACGGACGTCCACGCTGGACGCGCCACACCGGTGGATCGATCAACGGGTCTACGCGATCGCCACCGACTCCGCAGGCGCTCCCGTGGAGATGGTGGACGCGGACGGCGAGGTCGTCTGGCGTTTTCGCGCCACGCTGTGGGGAAACCACATTCCGGCCGAGAAAAACAACGCCTATTGCCCGTTGCGTTTTCCAGGCCAGTATCACGACCCGGAAACCGGACTGAACTACAACGTTCATCGCTACTACGATCCCGTAACCGCCCGCTACCAGAGTCCTGACCCACTCGGCCTAATCTCCCACGCCAACCCCTACGCTTATGTCCACAATCCCACCCGATGGGCCGACCCTCTGGGCCTCAGTCCCTACCTGATAAAAATGCAACGAAATCGAGTGCCCGAGAAGCTTGCCGAGGAGATGGCGGATAATGTACCCGTGATGACGGAAGGCACCTACGTGTTTCGCCATATACTGGAAAGTATTCCTCGCGGGCAGACCCGGCACTACAGGTGGGCGGTCGACGAACACGGAGTGCTGAAACTCACGTTTCCCGGCCCAAGCACAAGCCATGCGGTGATGACCGGCGGAGGGCCGGTGCGAGGCGCTGGAATGGCCGAGATCGGGCCGGGTTACCATCTTATGACCGGAGAACCAATCCTAACCGTTCACGAACTCACAAATGAGACCGGACATTTCTTGCCGCCGCGAGGTCTCGCCCAGCAGTTCATCGACGTCGGAACCGACGCGTTCGAACGCAACGGCATCCAGGTGGCGATCAAGAGGATTCACCCTGGGATCTGACCACGTCGGCTCGTCAGCCTCCGTGGAAGTAGACCCGGCCCGGCTTGAGCGGGTGCGCCGCGAGGAGTTCGGGCACGGTGACGAACGTGAATCCGCGCTTGGCGAGGCCGCGGAGGATCTTCGGCACGGCGCGCACGGTCGTCGGGTGGATGTCGTGCATGAGGATGATGTCCCCCCGGTGCGCTCGCGTGATGGCGCGGTGGGCGACGATCGCCGAGTTCCGGTCGAGCCAGTCGTCGGTGTCGACGTTCCAGATGACCTGCGCCAGCCCGAGGCGCCGGGCGACCTTGCCGACGTGCCGGTCGGTCGCCCCGTACGGCGGGCGCATCAGGTGGACCGGCCGGCCGGTCACCCGGGTGATCGCGGTGAGCGTCCGGATGAGCTGCTCGCGGATCTGCTTCTCCGAGAGGTGGTCGAGGTCGGGGTGGCTCCACGTGTGGTCGCCGATGGCGTGGCCCTCGGCCAGTTCCTGGCGTACGACCGCCTCCCGGCCGTGGATGTTCCCGCCGATGAGGAAGAACGTGGCCTTGGCGTGACGGGCGGCGAGCATGCGCAGCAGCCGGGCGGTGTACGGGCCCGGCCCGTCGTCGAACGTGAGGGCGACGCACTTCACCTTGCGGCAGTCGACGGGCGGCCGGCTCGGCGCGGGCCGCCGGCGCCGTACGGCGGGACGGCGCGCGCCCGGCGGAGGACCGCTCGCCGCGGCGGGGACCCGCGTCTCGTTCGCGCGGGCGGGACCGAGGCCGCTGAGCCAACCGAGGAAGAGCACCCCGGCGACCATGCCGGCGACGACCCGCGCACGGCCTGCGGGAATGGCGAACCGCATCAAGGCCCCCGTATTTGCCTTTGTCACGACAACGCACAGGCTAGCGGTGCAGAACGCTGATAAGTGTCGAGTTGTGCCGGTCTCATGATTTATGTCGCCGGGAACCGCGAAGGCGGCAGCGACGTTGAAGACGTGACCGATGACGGGTACGGGGGCAATGGCTTTTGAGGAGGGCCTCGATGAAGTGGGGCGATCGCTTCGGGATTCGCCGCCGGCGAGGTGCTGACAGGGTGACCACCCTCGACCGTGAGGCGACCGACGCGGACATCGAGTCGCTGATCGCCTTCGCCCGCAGCCGTACGGGGGTGGAGTTCTACGTCGAGCCGGAGACGTTCGCGACCGACACGACGGCGATGGCGATCGCGGCCGACGGCGAATGGACCCGCCGCCGCGTGGGCTCGCCGAGCGTGATCCAGAAGGTCGCCCGCGATCTGCGCCTGCCGGTCTACGACGTGCAGATCACCGGCTATCCGCAGCGGATGCGCGACTTCAACGAACGCCGCCGTCGCCAGGGCGGCGCGTCACTGTGACGGTGAGACGCAACGGGGACGTGCGGCGGTAATGGGCGTCCGGGGTCCGCGGCAGCGGTAGCGTCTGTCGTCGTGCCCGACGACCTCCTCGACTCCGCTTCCGGCGAGACCGACCTGCCTGATCTGCCCGATGTCTCCGCCCTGCTGGCCGCCGCGGTCTCCGGCGTCGGCGGCGCCGAACGGCCCGGCCAGGTGAAGATGGCCGACGCGGTCGCGCACGCGATCGAGTCCGGCGAGCATCTCGCCGTCCAGGCGGGCACGGGAACGGGCAAGTCCCTCGCCTACCTCGTGCCGGCGGTGCGCCACGCGGTCGCCGGCAACGCGTGCGTGGTCGTGTCCACCGCGACGATCGCCCTCCAGCGCCAGCTCATCGACCGTGACCTGCCCCGGCTCGCCGAGTCGCTGAAAC
Source organism: Actinoallomurus oryzae (assembly GCF_039541955.1). Taxonomy (NCBI): domain Bacteria; kingdom Bacillati; phylum Actinomycetota; class Actinomycetes; order Streptosporangiales; family Thermomonosporaceae; genus Actinoallomurus; species Actinoallomurus oryzae. Next base: position 113,139 of record NZ_BAABHF010000035.1, read on the forward strand.
CGCTGCTCGGCCGCGAGCCGGTCTTCGCCATCCTCAAGGGTCGCCGCAACTACCTGTGCCGGCACCGGCTGCAGGTCGACGCGCCGGACGACCCGGAGGAGATCCTGTTCGACCCGCAGACCGTGTCGGCGGCCGGGCGGCAGGTGCAGCGCATCCACGAGTGGGCCGAGACCACCGACACCGGCGACCGCGACGAGCTGGTGCCGGGCGTGAACGAGCACGCGTGGCGGCAGGTCTCGGTGAGCGCCCGCGAGTGCCTCGGCGCGCAGCGGTGCCCGTTCGGCACCGAGTGCTACGCCGAGCAGGCCCGCGACCGGGCCGGCGACGCCGACATCGTGGTCACCAACCACGCGCTGCTCGCCATCGACGCCCTGGAGGACTTCCAGGTGCTGCCCGAGCACGACGTCGTCATCGTCGACGAGGCGCACGAGCTGGTCGACCGGGTCACGTCGGTGGCCACCGCGGAGCTGTCCGCGCAGGCCGTGGAGATCACCGCGCGCCGCTGCGGGCGGCTCATCGAGGAGGATCTCGCCGACCGGCTCAAGGAGACCGGCGAGGCGCTGGCGCCGGTGCTGGCCGACCTGCACCCCGGCCGCATGGACGTGCTGCCGCAGGCGGCCGGCCTGTCGCTCGCGGCGGTCCGCGACGCGGCCCACGCCTGCGCCACGGCGCTCCGTACGACGCTGCAGGGCGCCGGCGACGACGCCGAGCGGATCGGTGCGGGCCGCGCCGCGCTGAGCTCGCTGGAGGAGATCCACGACACGGCCGTGCGCCTCCTGGAGTCGTTCGCGGGCGACATCGCCTCGCGGCACGACGTTGTCTGGCTCGACAAGCCGTTCACCGACGACTCCCGGCGGCCGGTCGCCCTGCGCGTCGCGCCGCTCGGCGTCGGCGCGCTGCTGCGCGAGCGGCTCTTCCGCCGGCGTACGACGGTGCTGACCTCGGCGACGCTGTCGCTCGGCGGGTCGTTCGAGCCGCTCGCCCGCCAGTGGGGGCTGCCGGCCACGCCGGAGGAGACCACCGGTGAGGAGAAGCCGATCGTCTGGTCCGGCCTCGACGTCGGCTCGCCGTTCGACCACGCCCGCAGCGGCATCCTCTACATCGCCCGCGGGCTGCCCTCGCCGGGCCGCGACGGCCTGCCGGAGGCGTACCTCACGGAGCTGAGCGAGCTGATCGAGGCGGCCGGCGGCCGCACGCTCGGCCTGTTCTCCTCGATGCGCGCGGCCAAGCAGGCCGCCGAGGAGTTGAAGGGCCGCATCGCGCAGCCGCTGCTGTGCCAGGGCGAGGACGCGACGTCGCAGCTGGTCAAGCGCTTCGCGGACGACGACGCCACGTGCCTGTTCGGCACGCTGTCGCTGTGGCAGGGCGTGGACGTTCCGGGCCCGTCGCTGCGTCTCGTGGTGATCGACCGGATCCCGTTCCCACGCCCGGACGACCCGCTGTCCTCGGCGCGGCAGCGGGCCATCGCGGCGCGCGGCGGAAACGGCTTCATGGCGGTCGCCGCGACGAACGCCGCGCTGCTGCTCGCCCAGGGCGCCGGGCGCCTGCTGCGCAGCATGGACGACCGCGGCGTGGTCGCGATCCTCGACCCACGCCTGGCGACCGCGCGGTACGGCGGCTTTCTGCGCGCGTCCCTCCCGCCGTTCTGGACGACGTACGACTCGGCGACGGTGAAGGCCGCCCTGCGGCGCCTCGACGCCTCGTAGGGCGGGCTCCCCCGGCGCCGGCGCGAGGCTTTCGGTCAGAACCGTGTGTGCTTGTCGGTCTTGGCCGTTCGCCTGATCAGCTCGGGGGTGTTCGTTCCCAGGTCCGCGCCGGTCAGATCGGCGCCGCGCAGGTCCGCACCGGTCAGGTCGGCACCGCGCAGGTCGGCGCCGTTCAGGTGCGCTCCTTTGAGGTTCGCGCCCGACGGCTGGAGGGCGCCCGACGTGAACTTGGCGCCCGTCAGATCCGCGTCGTTCAGGAGAGCGTCCGTGAGATCGGCGTCCGTCAGGCTCGCGCCCGTCAGGTCCGCGCCGATCAGGTGGGCACGGGTCAGGTTCGCGTCATGCAGGTTCACCCGGGGCAGGCTCATCCGGTCGAGGTTCTTGGCGTGCAGGTCGACGGAGGTCAGGTCCACCGTCTCGGTCAGCCCGGGGAAGCGGTTACGGCCGATCACGGTGAGGGCGGCCTGGACGTCGACGGCCAGGCGCAGCGAGGGCGACCCCGCGGGCGGGTGGTCCTGGGCGTGGGTGCGCACGTACGCGGCCAGCACGTCGATGATGGTGCGACGGTCGCGCGACGAGTCGGTCATCAGCCGCTCCAGCGCATAGATGCCACCCAGCCTGACCTCGGGCTTGTCGGATCCCAGCTGCTCGATGGTCTTGGTGTAGCGGTCGGTGATCTGGCCTTGCTCGGTGACCCGGAGAGTGCGCGACGTGTACACCAGGCCGGCCGCGGTGAAGACCACGCCGGCGATCACGACGACGCCGGCCGCGGACCGCATCAGCGTCTCACGCGCCGAGCTCACCGCTCTCACACGGTCCCTGGCGGACAGCACCTCTTCTTCCCCGTCGGGCAGGAGGAAGCGCTCGTTCGCGAGCCAGCGCGACACGGGTCCGAGCAGCAGCACCGCGGACACCAGCACGACGGTCATACCGACACCGACGATGAGTTCCGAACGCGCCACCCAGTGGTCCGTGACGTCCAGCCGCAGCGCCACCCACCGGGTCGCCACGACCGCCACGACCACCACCGCCGCGATGACCAGCCCTGGCCGTACGACGCGCCACAGGCGGGACCGCCGGGGTACAAGACGGGCTATAACCTCCCAGACCTTCCGCATGCCACCATTGCACCGGTCCGCTACGTATCGCATGCACCTTTACACGGAGCATGACCGGTTGTGGTCGTTCGGCACCGGCCGCCCGTCAGGGCACCGCGTGCTCCTCGCGGAGGACGCGGCGCAGGACCTTGCCGAGCATGTTGCGCGGCAGGGTGGGGCGCAGCTCGATGAACGCGGGCACCTTGTAGCCGGCGAGGTGCCGGGCGGCGTACGCCCGGATCTCCTCCGGGCTCGGCGCGGGCTCGCGCGGGATGATGTACGCCGTGACCACCTCGCCGTGCGCGGAGTCGGGCACGCCGACGACGGCGGCCTCGGCGACGCCCGGGTGGGCGGTCAGGACCTTCTCGATCTCGGACGGGTAGACGTTGAAGCCGTCGACGATGACGACGTCGCGCTTGCGGTCGATGAGGGTGAAGTAGCCGTCCGGGCTCATCACGGCGATGTCGCCCGTACGGAACCAGCCGTCGCGGGAGAGGGTCTCGGCGGTCTCGGCGGGCTGGTTCCAGTAACCGGCGAAGATCTGCGGGCCACGTACGATCAGCTCGCCCGGGTAGCCGACGGGCAGCACGCGCTGCGGGTCGCGCTCGTCCACGATGCGCGCCTCGGTGCCGGGGAGCGGCGCCCCGACGGATATGTGGCGGGCGTTCCCGTCGAGCGGGTTGGCCATGACGACCGGGGACGTCTCGGTCATTCCGTAGCCCTGGACGACCTGGCCGCCCGTCCCGGTGCGGAACGCGTCGACGGTCGTACGGGCGAGCGCCATGGCGCCGGACACACACGTGCGGATGTTGCCGACGCCCGCCTTCTTCGACTCGGGCGCGGCGGCGAGCTGCTGGTAGATCGGCGGAACGCCCGGGAAGAGCGTGGGCTTGTGCTTGCGTACGGCGTCCAGCACCAGGTCCAGGTCGAACCTGGGGATCAGCACGACCATGCCGCCGATGAGCATCGTGCAGGTCAGGCAGAACGTCAGGCCGAAGACGTGGAACAGCGGAATGACCGCGAGGTTCACGTCGTGGCCGGGACGGATCGCCGGATCCCACGAGACGGTCTGGTGGGCGTTGGCGACGAGGTTGCGGTGGGTGAGCATCGCGCCCTTGGGGCGGCCGGTGGTGCCGCCGGTGTACTGCAGGACCGCCAGGTCGCGGATCGGGTCGACCGGTGTCTGCTGGGGGTTGTCCGGCCCCTCGCTCAGCAGGTCGTCGAACCTGAGGACCTCGGCGTTCTCCGGCACCTCGGTGCTCAGCTCGGCGAGGAGCCTGCGCGCCTTGGCGATGGGCAGCTTCAGCAGCTCACGCTTGACGAACGGCAGGTAGTCGGTGAGCGAGGTGACGACGACCTGCTGGACGCTGGTGCCGGGCATGGCCTCGACCAGCGTCTCGTACGCCTTGTCGAAGACGATCACGACGCGTGCCCCGGAGTCGGCGAGCTGGTGGCGCAGCTCGGACGCCGTGTAGAGGGGGTTGGTGGGGACGACGATGGCACCGATTCTCAGGATCGCGTAGAACGCGATGACCTCCTGAGGGCAGTTCGGGAGGATCACCGCGACGCGCTCACCCTTGCGGAGCCCGATCCGCCGCAGCGCTCCGGCGAGCCGGTTGACCGCGTCCAGCAGCTTGGCGTACGTCATGCCGCGCCCGAAGAACATGAGTGCCTTGCGGTTCGGGAACCGCTCGGCCGACGCGTCGAGCAGGTACGTCAGCGGGACGTCCGGCACCTGGACGTTCGCCGGCACGCCCTCGGCGTAGAACCGAAGCCACGGCCGTTCATCGTAGGGAGTGCTCATTCGTCGACCATTACTCCCGGGGACAGGCGAAACATTCCCGTTACCTTGGCACTAAGCACACTCTCATGCACAGTCATTGCCCGACCACGCATACGGGTCATTTCGCACGCCGGGTCCGTCGCCGAGGCGCGGCCCATGGCTCTGACCTGGGCTTTCTCGAAGTTATCCACAGGGGTACCTCGGGGCTGTCCGTTCGCTTCCCGCCACGGCACGCTCGTTCCCATGAACCCGAACACCCTCCGTCTCCGCTCCCCCGCCGACGTCGTCTGCGCGATCCCCTATCTCGTGGGCTTCCACCCGTCCGACAGCGTGGTGGTGCTGGCGTGCGACGGCACCGCCGGCGCGTGCGCCGTGCGGCTCGACCTGACCGCGGCCGATGAGTTACTCGAGCACGTCGCCGGCCTCATCGCCCGCCGGGGGCCCGACGGCGCGATCCTGGCCGGCTACGGCCCGCCCGGCCGGGTGACGCCGATGGTCGAGCGCGTCCGCGACCGCCTGCACGACCAGGGCGTCCGGGTGCGCGACGCGCTGCGCGTGGAGGACGGCAGGTTCTGGTCCTACCTGTGCACCGACACCCGGTGCTGCCCGCCGGAGGGCACGTTCGTGGACGTGACGGCGAGCCCGGTCGCCGCGGCCGCCATCGCGGGCGGCCTGGTCGCCCTGCCCGACCGGGGCGAGCTGGAGCGCATGCTGGCCCCGGTGGGCCGTCCCGCCACGCGCGCGGCCACGGTGCGCGCCGAGCAGCGGCTGAAGGGCTGGGCCGAGTTCGAGCGCGACGCCGAGCGGGTCGCGGCCCGCATGGCCCGCGAGGGCGTGCCCCTGGTCCGCGACGTCATCGACCGAGCCTGCGCGGACGGGAGGATGCCGGGCGACGAAGAGACGGCCTGGCTGGGTCTGCTCCTGGCCGGCACGCGCGTCCGCGACGAGGCGTGGGTCCGGATGACCGAGCCGCACCTGCAGACCCACATGATGCTCTGGCGGCATGTCCTGACGAGGGTCGCCGAGCCCTACGCCGCCGCCCCGGCGAGCCTGCTGTCCTTCGCCGCCTGGCGCGCCGGCGAGGGAGCCCTGGCCAACATCGCCCTCGACCGCGCCCTGTCGGCCGACCCGGCGTACTCCATGGCCCTGCTCCTGCGGGAGCTGTTCCTCAGCGGCCTGCCCCCGTCGTCCGTCCCCCTGAACCTCACCCCGGACGACCTCGACGACCCCACCTGACGATGCCCCGGGTCGGCGTGTCTCCGGCACGCCGACCCGGAAGCGGGCTCCACCGCCGAGCCGTACCCGCCGAAACCGGCCCGGCCGTGCCCGCTGACGGGCTCCGAGCCGGCCGACACGGAATCATGAAAGGAGTCTTGCTATGCCGGCCTCTGGTGATCGCACCTCACCGGGCGGCGGTCAGTGGGTCTCGTCTTGCACGAGACCTGTGGCCACCAAGCCGGCCATGCCCAGCAGGCCGAGTTCGGTTGCAAGCCAGCCCGGAGTGATGTATCCGCGGTTGAACGGAAACTTCATTCCCTGCCACAAGCTGCGGGCACCATAGGCCTGTGCGCTCGCTTCACGCACATAGATGTACAGACCAGACCTACTGAGAACGTTGGAGTGCACGTAATTCAGCGCTCTGGAACGAGGAGTCATCACCGAATGGAAGACCTCATGTCGCACAACCTCATGGAGCAACTTCGGATCTCCGTTGATTTCCCCGGAAATGAAAACGTTTCCAGAGGACATGGAGGTAGAACCAGCCGAATCTCGGCGGTACTCAGGTTTCAAGAAGACGATCTTTCGTCCGCGAGGACCGGTGAACACATGCGCCGCATTACGCATCAATTCTTCTTCGTCAAGCTTGGGGGCACGCAAGAGTTGCTTGACAACATCGAAGATTCCCGCCTCCCCGGCCATGGCGGGTGATCTTACACTCGCTAACGTCGGGCCTTGGGCCGGCGCGGCGCTCACCGACGTCGCGCGCCACCTCGACCCGGAAGAACGCGACTCCCCAAGGGCGGGAGTTGGTCCACCAGCGTCCACGCCGCAGGGTTCGCCAGGTCCTCGCGCAGGTCACCGGCGGGTTCAGGGACGGCGCCGTCCGCTGTGCGGCCATGTCGGCCGGCAGCGCGGGGAGTGTGCCCCAGCACCGGTAGATCGTGCTCGGATTGACGCCGGCGCGCTCGGCCACCGCGGGGATGGCCACCTGGTCGGCACCGCGCTGAGCGACCAGCTCGGCCGCGGGTCGGTGCACGGCCGTGCGCACGTCCTGGTCAGCCGCGAGAACGTGGCGCTGTCTCTGCACAACACCGCCCGGCGGCGGCCGATGCTCGCCTGATGCCCGACGGTGCGCTCGACCGCATCTCAGGCCGGCGAAGCGGCTCATCAGCTTCAGATGGTCGGCCGCGACGACGCGGTGCTGGATGAGTACCTGTCCACAGTCTGCCGCCTGCGCGACGGCAAGATCGTCGACATAGGGACCTATTGTCAGACATTCCCGGCATGAACGCCTTCTTCGTCTGGACCGCACACGCCCACAGCCGCCCGGTCGGCGGAGCGGCGTTTCATCGGCCGCGTCCGGTATGTCCCGGACGTGATTGAAGACTCGGGCTGGAGCCGGAAAAGCCTTTGATTCGAGACTCGGTCGGCGCCGACACTGGCCCCATGACCGTACCGATCTACCCGCCCAAGCCGCGGCCCGGCGACAGGGTGGCGATCGTGTCGCCGTCGGCGGGTCTGCCGGAGATCCTTCCGATGCCGTACGAGCTGGGGCTTCGGCGGCTGCGGGAGGACTTCCGGCTCGAGCCGGTCGAGTACCCGACCACCCGGCGGATGGGCGCCTCGCCGGTGGAGCGGGCCGCCGACCTGCACGCGGCCTTCGTCGATCCGGACATCAAGGCCGTCATCGCCAGCATCGGCGGCGACGACCAGATCACCGTCCTGCCGCACCTCGACGCCGACCTGATCAGGGCGAACCCGAAGCCGTTCTTCGGCTACAGCGACAACACGAACCTCCTCACCTACATCGCCGATCTCGGCATCGTCGCCTACCACGGCGGTTCCGTCATGTGCGAGTTCGGGCGGCCCGGAGCGATGCACTCGCTGACGACGGTCTCGCTGCAGGCGGCGCTGTTCACCTCCGGCGAGTACGAACTGCGCGAGAGTACGGTGTACGGCGACGTCCAGCGCGACTGGGCGGACCCGGCGACGTTCGAGTCGCCCCCGGTGATGCAGGCCTGCGACGGCTGGCGGTGGCACAACGCCGACCAGGTCGTCGAGGGGCTGACCTGGGGCGGCAACCTGGAGATCCTGTCCTGGCTGATGATGGCCGACCGCGGGATCAGACCGCCCGAGGCGTACGACGGCATGATCCTGCTGATCGAGACGAGCGAGGAGCTCCCGTCCGCCGCCGAGGTGTACCGGATTTTGCGCAACATGGGTGAGCGCGGCATCCTCGGCCGGTTCGCCGGTGTCCTCGTCGGACGCGCGAAGGCATGGTCCTTCGAACGCCCGAACACGCCCGACGAGAAGGCCGTGTACGCCAAGGAGCAGCGCGAGGCGATCCTGCGCGCGGCGGCCGAGTACAACCCCGAGGCGCTGATCGTCTTCGACGTCGACTTCGGCCACACCGACCCACAGGTCATCATCCCGGTCGGCGGCTGGGCCCGCGTCGATGGCCACGCCCACCGGATCACCGTGCGCTACTGAACGGGCTGTAGGTGGCCTTTGCTCAGGTACTCGCCGAGCGCCCGTCCGCGTCGTTCAAGTCTCGCGTTCGTCCGGGCGACCGGCTGCTCCGGCGCTTCGGACGGGCTCGCGTGCCTGCGCGGTAAGCCGGCGGCGGTCCCGGCCCCGGCGAGCGCCGGCCGGCGGCAGCGCCGCGCCATCGGCGCACCGATGCGGCGCGGGCGCGGCGACGCGCCGCATCGGAGGCGCCCCGGCTCCGCAAACCCAGCGCCGTGCGGCAGCCACCGACATGCGCCGGACACACCCGGTCCCGCGCACCCGCGCTTTGTGCGGCGGCCCCCGGCGGCGTCGCGACCGACGGGTCAGCCCCCACGGCACGAGACGCCCGCAGCGACGACGCGTAAGCCATTCCGTCGCGGGAACGCCGCGTTGTCCGCCGAGTGATGCTCTTGGTAATATGACGTGATTCTCCCACCTCGGCCCGGCATTCAACACGGCACGGATGGGCGGGCCAAAGGAGGCGTTTCATCCGCGATCGTTTCCGGCGATGAAGCCTGCCAGCCATCATTTTCCAGTCGAGGTCGGTGATCGAAGGTTGAGTGCCGGATCCGGAGTCGTCGGGGCCGGTGAGCGGATGGGGCTGTTCGCGGGCCTGGCGCGTCTCTTCAAAAGTCCGGTCTCGCGGCTGATAACCCACGCGGCACAAGGCGGGCCGGCATGGCGGTCGCTTCGTGCCGGCCTCGGCAGGGTGGGAAAGGCACGGACCTACGCCTCTCGCGTTCTGACGAAGGAACCCATCGACGTGGCCGGCGGAGAGGTCGTGCTGCGCCAGGTCGATGTCGAACTGGCGGGCGCGCTGCCGCTCGTACTCGAACGGACATATCTGTCCTCATCGCTCGTTAACGGCTTTTTCGGAATGTCGTGGGCATCGACGCTCGACCAGCGGCTGGAGATCGATGCCGAGGGCGTGTGTTTCGCATCGGCCGACGGGATGGTGCTGGCCTACGCCACGCCGGTGACGGGGGCGCGGGTCCTGCCGGAGTCGGGACCCCGCTGGCCACTGCGGAAGACCATTGACGGCACGTACACGATCACCGATCCGCGGGCCGGCCGGGAGTGGCGCTTCGAAGGACGATCGGGCACGGCCCTTCCCCTCGAAGGCCCATCTAGCGCGGTTCTTCCCCTCACCTCGATCGTGGATCGGAACGGGCATCGCATCGACCTCGTCTACGACGACGATGCGCTGTCGGAGATACGGCATTCGGGCGGGTATCGGATCGCGGTCGCCATGGACGGTGACCGGGTCGCCGCGTTGCGGCTGGTCACGGGTGAGGCGGGCGGGCAGGTGCTCGTCCGGTATCGCTATGACGACACCGGCCGGCTCAGCGAGGTGATCAATTCCTCCGGCGTGCCCCTGCGTTTCACCTATGACGGCGTGGGCCGTCTCACCGGCTGGGTGGACCGCAACGGCTTCTGGTACCGCTACGTCTACGACGACAAGGGACGAGCCGTCCGGGCCGAGGGCTCGGACGGCATGCTGAACGTCAGTCTCAGCTACGCCGAGGACGGCTCGGCCACGACCGTGACCGACTCGCTCGGGCACCGGACGACGTTCCATTTCAACGCGTCGCGTCAGGTCGTCGCCCAGGTCGATCCGCTCGGCCGCCGGACGGTGTCCAAATGGGACGCCCAGGACCGGCTGCTGGCCCGTACGGACCCGCTGGGCCGCACCACCAGGTACGCCTACGACGGCCGGGGCAACCTGACCTCGATCACCGGACCGGGCGAGCGGCGGCTCTCCGCGCGGTACAACGAGCTTGGTCTGCCCGTGGAGTTCGTCGAGGCGGACGGGGCGGTCTGGCGGCAGGAGTTCGACTCCCGGGGCAACGTGATCGCCATCACCGATCCCCGCGATGCCGTCACCCGCTGTTCCTACGACGAGCGTGGTCACCTGACGGCGATCAGGGACGCTCTCGGCCTCACCACGCGAGTGGCTCTCGATGACGCCGGCCTCCCGGTAGCGACCACCAAGCCCGGCGGCGCGACGACACGGATGGACCGGGACGCCTTCGGGCGCGTGACGGCGATCAGAGACGCGGCCGGTGGAGTGACGCGGTTCGGCTGGACTATCGAGGGCAGACCCGCATGGCGCACGCTGCCCGGCGGTGCGACGGAACGCTGGCGCTACGACGCCGAAGGCAACTGCGTCGAGTACCAGGACCCCGCAGGCCACATCACCCGCACCGTCTACGGCCCGTTCGACAAGCCGGTGGCCCGCATCGGCCCCGACGGCGCCCGCACAGAGTTCTCCTACGACACCGAACTCCGGCTGATCGCGGTCACGAACCCCGTCGGCCTGGTCTGGCGCTATCAGTACAACGCCTCCGGTGACCTGGTACGCGAGACCGACTTCGACGGACGCACCGTCTCCTACGCCCATGACGCCGGCGGCCGGCACACCACACGCGTCAACGGTGCCGGGCAGGTCACCCACTACACATACGACCTGTTCGACAACGTCGTCGAGCAGCGCAGCGGGGACACCGTCGCCACCTTCACCTACGACCCCGCCGGACGGCTCATCCGGGCCGTCAACCCCGACGCGGACGTACGGTTCGACCGGGACCCCCTGGGCCGGATCATTCGGGAGACCTGCAACGGCCGTACGCTGACCAGCGTCTATGACCCCATGGGACGCCGGATCCGGCGCCGCACCCCGTCCGGCACCGAGACGACCTGGCGATACGACGGCGACGGCCCGCCCGCCGCCCTGGAGACCGCGGGCCAGACGATCCGTTTCATCTACGACCCGGCGGGCCGCGAGGTCGAACGCCGGATCGGCGGCGGTGCCGTACTCACCCGGAAATGGAACGCCGACCGCCGGCTGAGTTCCCAGACGCTCTGGAACGCCGGCGCGGACCGGCCGTCGCAGCACCGCGCCTACCGCTACCGTACGGACGGGGCACTCGTCGGCATGACCGACCAGTTCGGTGGACCCACGAGCTTCGATCTCGACCTCGCCGGCCGGGTGACGGACGTTCACGCCGGCGACCGACGCGAGCGCTACGCGTACGATCCGGCCGGGAACATCACCGAGGCCGGCACCGGCGCCGACCATGGCACGGCGGGTCCACGAGAGCACGCCGGCGTCCGCGTCCGACGCGCCGGACGGACTCATTACTCCCACGACGAGCAGGGGCGTGTCGTCGCACGACGGCAGGTGACACCTTCGGGCAAGTCACTCACCTGGGAGTACACCTGGGACGCCGACGACCGCCTGCGCGCCCTCACCACCCCGGACGGGCGGCGATGGCGGTACCGCTACGACGCCCTCGGCCGGCGAGTCGCCAAACAACTCCTCACCCGCGACGGACAGGCCGTCGAAGATCAGGCCGACTTCGTCTGGGACGGCCCTGTCCTCACCGAACAGGTCCAGAGCGGGCGCGTCACCACCTGGGACTATGAGCCTGATACATTCCGCCCCCTGACCCAGACCGAGGGCGTCGCGGCCGACGACGGGCGACGGCGGATCGACCAGCGGTTCTATGCGATCGTCACCGACTTGATCGGCACCCCCACCGAGTTCATCACCGCCGACGGAACCGTCTCCGGGTGGCTCCGGACCACGCTGTGGGGTGCTCCCCTCGCCGGCCCGGGCACCGTCGACTGCCCGCTCCGCTTTCCCGGGCAGTACCACGATCGGGAGACCGGGCTTCACTACAACTTCCAGCGCTATTACGACCCGGCGGCAGGCCGCTACCAGAGCCCCGACCCGCTGGGCCTCGCTCCAGCACCCGATCCGTACGGCTACACCGTCAACCCCACGGTCCAGATCGACCCCCTCGGCCTCGCGCCCTGCGCCCCCGGCCCTCACCTGGCCCTGGGGCTCAAGTACTCGCTTGGCGGCGGTAGGCCGCTGTTGGAGCCGTTCGCCCAGCAGATCGGTGCGCACACGTTCTTCGATATGCCGCGCGACTGGCTGCACGGCAGCAATCAGGAGACCATTCTTCACCTATTGAAACACCCCGACACGAAGCTGTCGTTCAACATGACCGGGGTGGACAACCCCTATGAGGCGTTCTTGCGGGTGGCGAAGAACCGGGGGAACATCGGCAGCGGCGCCGGGTTCACGGACTGGGAGCTTTATCAGATCAGCATGCATCCCGAGACCTGGTCCAAAATCACCTTCTACAAAGACGGCAAGGTGATCGGGAATCCGTTCGAGATGAACGTTGGGCAGCTCGCGCACCCGATCGTTTGAAGGCACTTCACGCGCGGCGGGTGGCCAGGAACGCTCCCAGCCTGGCGGATCGTCTCCTCCAGACCGTCGGCGTGTCGCAGCGTGACGATGCGCAGGTGGTCGGTGGTCGCTCCCCCCGACGCACCCACCACGCGGACTTCGGCGGCCCTACCACGGCACCCGCGTACGCCGTCAGGCACGCCGGGTCTGCAGGAACTCCCCCAGGCGGCCGATGGCCTCCTCCAGGTCGTCGGCGTGTTGCAGCGTGACGACGCGGAGGTGGTCGGGGGTGGGCCAGTTGAAGCCGGTTCCCTGGACGACGAGGATCTGCTGGCTCTCCAGCAGGTCGAGGACGAAGCGCTCGTCGTCCTCGATCGGGTAGACGTCCGGGTCGAGGCGGGGGAAGACGTACAGGGCGCCGGCCGGCTTCACGCAGCTCACGCCCGGGATCTCGTTGAGCAGGCGGCAGGCGCGGTCGCGCTGTTCGCGGAGGCGTCCGCCGGGCAGGACCAGATCGTTGATGCTCTGGTAGCCGCCGAGGGCCGCCTGGATCGCGTGCTGGCCCGGGACGTTCGGGCACAGGCGCATGTTGGCCAGCATGTTGAGGCCCTCGATGTAGGACTCGGCATGCTCCTTGGGGCCCGAGACCACCATCCAGCCGGAGCGGAAGCCGCAGACCCGGTACGCCTTGGACAGACCGGAGAAGGTCAGCGACGGCAGGTCGGGTGCGAGGGGCGCGATCGAGACGTGCTCGGCGTCGTCGAACAGGATGCGGTCGTAGATCTCGTCGGCGAGGATCAGCAGCCCTTCGCGGCGCGCGAGTTCGGCGACTCCTTCGAGCAGCTCACGCGAGTAGACGGCGCCGGTCGGGTTGTTCGGGTTGATGATGACGATGGCCTTGGTGGCCGGGGTGATCTTGGCTTCGATGTCGGCGAGGTCGGGCATCCAGCCGTTGCCCTCGTCGCAGAGGTAGTGGACGGGCGTACCGCCGCTGAGCGACACGGCCGCCGTCCACAGTGGGTAGTCCGGCGCCGGGATGAGCACCTGGTCGCCGTTGTTGAGCAGGGCCTGCATCGCCATCACGATCAGCTCGGACACGCCGTTGCCGAGGTAGACGTCCTCGACGTCGAGGCCGGCGAACCCCTGCTGCTCGTAGTGCTGTACGACGGCTCGCCGGGCGGGCAGGATCCCCTTCGAGTCGCTGTACCCGTGGGCCACCGGCAGGTTGCGGATGACATCCTGAAGGATCTCGTCCGGAGCCTCGAACCCGAACGGAGCCGGGTTCCCGATGTGCAGCTTGAGAATCTGGTGCCCCTCGGCCTCCATCTGCATGGCACGCTTGAGCACCGGTCCACGGATGTCGTAAAGGACGTTGGCGAGCTTGTCCGACTGGCTGACCTGCATGGCGACCACCCTAACGGGCTCCCGCCGGCAGGCGGCAGCGAATTACCGCCGGCCCTCCACAGAGGGATCCGCCGGTCGGCGCGCCGCCACAGTCGAGGCGGTGGCCGGTACGGATGAGCCGTACGAAACGGCGGACCCGCCCGCATCCTGCCGTCACCCACTACGCGTTCCGCACGGGTGGGCCGTACGGGACGGCGGACCCGCCCGCATCCTGCCGTCACCGCCCGGCCACCACGCGATCCGTACGGGTGGGCGGACCGTCCCTACCCCGCCCTCACCATCGGGCCGCTGTGCGGCGGTTCAGGCGGTGCGCAAGGCGTCCGTGGGTGACAGGCGGGCCGCGCGCCGGGCGGGGTAGAGTCCGGCGATCGCGCCGACCACCAGTGCGATCCCCGCGCCGCCCCACAGCGCCTGTGCCGGGACGGCCATGTCCCAGCCGTGCGCGTACGCCATCCCGGCGGTCACGCCGACGCCGATGGCCAGGCCGGCGAGGCCGCCCAGTGTGGACAGCACCAGCGACTCGGCGAGGAACTGCGCGGCGATGTGCGCCCGCGTCGCCCCGAGCGCCCGGCGCAGGCCGATCTCCGAACGCCGCTCCAGCACCGCGATCACCATCACGTTCGCGATGCCGATCGCACCGACGAGCAGGGCGATCCCGCCGAGGCCGAGGAACAGGGAGTTGTCGGCCTGCTTGACGGCGAGCCGGGCGGTGAGCGCGTCGGACGGCCGGGAGACGTTCACCTGGTACGGCTGCGCCGGGTCGGCGGTGGCGGCGAGCAGGCCCGCCACCTCGGGCACGTGCTCCGGGTCCGTCCGCACGTAGATCCGGCTCGGGTGGCCGTCGTAGCCGAGCAGCCGGGCGGCCGCCGCGAACGACACCAGCGCCGACCGGTCGATCTCCGGGGCGAGCGGGAGGGGCCGCAGGATTCCGGCGACGGTGAACCAGTGGCCGCCCAGCCAGACCCGGCTGCCGGGGCCGACGTCCGTGACGCCCAGAGTGGCGGCGGCGTCGTGGCCCAGGACGGTGACCGGATAGGGGCCGCCGTCCAGGAACCGCCCGGCCGGCACGGTGCCGCCGAGCGTGACCGGCAGGGTCCGGTCGCAGGCGCGTACCGCGAGGCCGCCGGTCTGCCCGGCCGGCACGTGGTCGTTACGGAACACGTCGGCGCCGGTGAGCTGGGCGGTGGGCGCGACGCTCTCCACATACCGGATCTGCCGGATCATGGGGGACGCGGTGGCCGGCAGCGCCGCCTCACCGCCGCTCAGGCCCTGCCCGTTCGCCACGGTGAGCAGGTTGGTGCCGAGCCGGTCGATCTGGGCCAGCAGGGCGGACTGGCTGGAGCGGGTGACGCCGAGCACGGCGACCAGGGAGGCGATGCCGATCGCGATGCCGAGCGCGGACAGGACCGCCCGCATCCGCCGGGATCGCAGCCCCAGCGTGCTGGTCGGCAGCAGGTCCCGTGGGCGCAGGACGCTCCGGTCGGCCGTCGCGGCGCCGCCTGTGCGTGCGCGGTTCACCGCACCACCCGGCCGTCGCGGATCTCGATCGAGCGGCGGCACGCCGCGGCGACCTCCTCGTCGTGCGTGACCACGACGAGGGTGGTGCCGTCGTCGTTCAGCTCGCGCAACAACTCCATGATCTCCTTCTCGGTGCCCGAATCGAGGTTGCCGGTCGGCTCGTCGGCGAACACGATCGCGGGACGCCCGACGACGGCGCGGGCGATGGCGACGCGCTGGCGTTCCCCGCCGGACATCCTGGTGACGCGGTGCCGCATCCGGTGCGCCAGGCCGACCCGGGCGAGCGCCTCGGCCGCGGCCCGCCTCCTGCGGGCGACCGGGACGCCCCGGTACAGCAGTCCGGCGGCGACGTTGTCCAGCGCGGTCAGCGCTTCCAGCAGGAAGAACTGCTGGAACACCACGCCGACCCGGTGCGCCCGCAGCCCGGCGAGCCGCCGGTCGCCCAGGCCCTCGACCGGGCGTCCGTCGATGCGCACCGAGCCGCTGGTCGGCCGGTCCAGCCCGGCCATCAGGTGCAGGAGCGTCGACTTTCCCGAGCCGGACGCGCCCCGTACCGCGAGCATCTCCCCCGGCTCGACGGTCAGGTCGATGCCCTTCACGGATTCGACGGGCGGCTCGCCCGGGTAGGTCTTGCGCACCTCGCGCAGCTCAAGAACCGGCACCGGGCACCTCCACGTGCGCGCCCTCGGTCAGCCCCGCGCCGGAGACCTCGGCCACTCCGTTCGTCTCGTCGAACAGCCCGGTCTCGACCGGCACGTGGCGACGCGTCGCGCCGTCCACCACGACGACCTCGTACCGGCCGCCGGGCAGCGCGCGCAGCGCGACGATCGGCACCGCCAGGACGTTCTTGTGCTCGTCCGAGGTGATCTGCACCTGCACCTGCGCCTGGTCGAGGTACCCGTGCAACGCGCCGTCGACGGTGACCGTCGCCGGCACCACCGACGGTGAGCCACCGCCGGACGAACCGCCGGACGAACCGCCGCCCGGCGAACCGCCGGACGCCCCGGAGTCGCCGTTAGACGAGGACGCGACCGCGCTGACGGCGGTGACCGTGCCCCGGCGTGAGGTGCCGTCCGGAAGCGTGACGATGGCGTCGTCGCCGACGTGGACCTTGGGGGTGTCGGCGGGTGACAGCTGGACGGTCACCACCCGGCGGTCGCTGCTGCCGTGGACGACGAGCAGCCCGGGATGCACCGGAGTCCCGGCCTTGACGTCCCGCCCGGTGATCCGCACGGCGCCGGGCGCGAACACGATCCGGCCGAGCGGCACGGTCCCGGTCACCGGCAGGTGCGCGTCGTCCTGCCAACGGCGTACGGCCCAGTACGTCGCGTACGAGAAGTGTCCGTCCACGGTCAGCGCGTCTCCGTAACCGAGGGCCGTCAGGTTGGTCTCCAGCTGCCGGACGTCCGAACCGTCGCTCATCCCCAGCCGGAAGGTCCGCCACACGGCCCGCGTTCCGTACAGCAGCGGTACCCGTCGCCCGTCGACCTCGTACGCGGCGTCGCCCCGCTTGACCACCTGGCCGACCGCCGGTAGCCGGGTGATCGTGCCCTGCCCGGCCGCGACCAGGTCGTAGCCGCCCGCGTGGCCCAGCGTGCCGTTGGCCGGACTGCGCTGGGCAACATCGGTACGGGTGACCGGGGCGGTGGCCGTGGCCGGGGCGGTCGCCGCCGGCTCCGGGCCCGCGGCGGACCCGTCGAACAGCGCCCAGCCCGACACGGCCGCCACGCCGATCAGCACGAGCCCCCCGGCGACCGCCGCCTGGCGTCTCCGCTTCACCTCAGCCGCCCGAGACGAGGATCTGCCCGCCGGTCATGTACTGCCGGCAGGCCGCCAGCTGTGTCTTGAAGACCTGCTTGCCCGCCCGCAGCCGCTGCGGCAGGTCGAAGCTGCCGTCCGCCTTCGGGTCGGGCCAGTCGGACACGCCGTGCGCGCGCATGCACTGGGCGAACCGCCGCAACTTCGCCATGTCCCCCGCGGAGGCCGCGGGGCGGCGGCCCGGCAACTGGTTCGCGATCGACTTGCAGGCGGTCATCGCCGACTGGGGCGGTTTGCTGGTGTTCGCCGGCGGGCCCCAGCTGCCGCTGGGATCCTGGACCGGGTCGGGAAAGTTGGGTACACCGTGCCGGCGCAGGCAGGCGGCGAGCTGCCGCCAGAGCGCCGCGTCGTTCCCGCGTGCGGCCCCCTGCCGGGCACCGGACGTGGCCGGGGTGGATGAGGCGGAGTGACCGTGGCCGCCGCCGCATCCGGTGAGCAACGACGCCAGCGCCAGACCGGCGAGAGCCATCCTAAGTGTCATGCCGTTGATGGTCGGGCGGACGGCCTGCTCCGGGCTCCCCCCGAATGTGGCGACTCGCACCACCACTTTCGAGGGCACCGTGACCCCGTCCCGGCCTGAGAGCATTCCGACCGGTCGAGTGGTTTCATGGTTCGGTCCGGCCCCGGTCGTCCGTGGCGGACGTTCAGGCGGTGGAGATGTTCTCTCGGTCAGGTCTGCGCTTCCGGATGGCCGTCTCGTACGTGGCCCTGTCCACAGTGGTCGTGGTCGCGGTCGAGGCGGTTCTCCTCGCGATCTTCGTGCCCCGGCTGCGGTCGGCGGACCAGAAGGTGAAGTTCGTCGTCGGCCAGTCGGCGACCGACGCGGTCATGCAGCGGGCCGAGACCGAGGGAGCGAAGCTGAGCGCGGCGGCGGAGCGGCTCGCCGGCCGGTCCCGGCTCGGCGATCAGAAACTGCTCGTCATGGTGGCGCGGCAGCGGTTCGCCTCCTCCCGCGCCGACGTAGCGGGCGAGACGGAACTCGTGGCCACGCCGCGGGGCGAGGTCGTGGGCGGCTCGACGTCGCCTCGCCCCGGCTCCACGTTGCCGGTGAGCATCGCCGGAGCGACGTCCCGCTCGGGCACCACCAAGGACCCGCACCGGCCCGTCGACTGGGCCATCGCACCGATCACGGCATACCGTGCCGGCGGGTCGCAGCACGTCGGCGCCCAGGTCATCGGCGTCGTCTACCTCCAGCGGCCGCTCTCCGGCACCGTCGTCAAGAGCGGGCGTGATCCGGTGGCCGCGATCGACACCACGTTCGGCGGCGCGGGCGGCGTGCTGTTGCCGGGTTTGATCATTCTGGGGTTGCTCGTGCCGATGGGTGCGCTGTTCGGGCTGCTGAGCACCGGGCGGCTGATCCAGCGGGTCCGGCGGCTCGTGGCCGGGATCACGTCGATGGCCGACGGCGACCTGTCGGCCCGGATCCCGGTGTCCGGTGGCGACGAGGTCGGCCGGCTGGAGGACGGGTTCAACCGGATGGCCGAGCGGCTGACCGCGGCCGTACGCGCGGAGCGGGCCGCGGCCCGGCAGGCCGAACGCACCCGGATCGCGCGTGAGCTGCACGACTCGGTGTCACAGGACCTGTTCTCGGTCAACCTGCTGGCGGGCGGACTGCGCGAGGCGATCACCGACGGCGAGCTGCGCTCCCAGGCGGAGTCACTGGAGCGCACCGTCGGGCGCACCATGCGGGAGATGCGGGCCATGCTCCTCGAACTGCGGCCGATCGACCTGGAGGACGCCGGGCTCGCACTCGCGCTCGACCAGCTCTGCCGGGCGTACGAGGCGCGGCTCGGCGTCCGCATCACCACCGACGTCGGGCTGGTCCAGCTGCGGCCGGAGGCCGAGCACGCGGTCCTGCGGCTGGTGCAGGAGGCCCTCGGCAACGCCACCCGGCACGGCGACGCCGAGACGATCGAGCTGAGCCTGACCGGCGACGGCGGACGGGTGGAGGTCGTGGTTCGCGATGACGGCCGCGGCTTCGACCCGGCGCGGGCCGGCGAGCGGCACGGCATGGGACTCGGGCTGATGCGCGACCGGGTGACCGAGCTCGGCGGCACGTTCCAGGTGGTGAGCGCACCGGGGCAGGGCACGGTGGTACGGGCGCGGATACCGGAGGTGGCGGCGTGATCCGGGTGCTCATCGTGGACGACCACGAGGTTGTCCGGCAGGGACTGCGCTTCGTGCTCGACCAGAAACCGGACATCGAAGTCGTCGGGGAGTGCGCCGACGGTCGTTCCGCGGTCACCGCGGTCCGGCGCCTCGACCCGGACGTGGTGCTGCTCGACCTGGTCATGCCGGGCCTGGACGGCCTGGGCGTGCTGCGCGCACTGCGAGAGCCGCCGGTGCGCGCCGCGGTGATCGTACTCACCTCGTTCCTGGCGGAGGACAGGGCGCTGGAGGCGGTACGGGCCGGGGCGCTGTCCTATCTGTCCAAGACCGCGGCGACCGGCCAGGTGGTGGAGGCGGTACGGGCCGCCGCGACGGGCGGGAGCGTGCTGGACCCGGGAGTCGCGGCCTCGCTGGTGCAGCGCGTCCGCGAAGTCCCGGACGACGGGCCGCTGGGCGTGTTGTCCCGCCGGGAGCGCGAGGTGCTCGCGAAGCTGGCGCGCGGGCGGTCCAACCGGGAGATCGCCCGCAGCATGTCGATCAGCGAGGAGACGGTGAAGTCCTACGTCTCGGCCGTGCTGACCAAGCTCCGCCTCCAGGACCGCACCCAGGCGGCGATCTTCGGTCTCCAGCAGGGCGTCGTGTCGCTGGACGACGCCCTGCTGGACGACGGCGCTTGAACCGGGCGGTCGCCGCGGACGTTCTGTCTCAGTCGCGCTCCTGCCAGGTGCACAGGCAGACCCGGTTGCCTTCGGGGTCGGCGAGTACCCAGTAGCTCGGCGCCTCCGCGTCGCTGACGAGCGTGCCGCCGGCGGCGAGCGCCGCGTCGATGCGCGGCCGGGCCTGCGCGGGATCCACCCACACGTCCGGATGCCAGCGCTGGCGGGGCTCCTCGCTGCCGGACCCCTGGAACCAGACGGTCGGCAGGCCATCGGACGGATCGCGAAGCTCGTCGCCGAAGCCGGGCCCGGACAGGTGCTCCATCGCCAGCACCGCCGCCCAGAACGGGAGGACCTTCTCGCGGGCCGGGGTGTCGAGGGCGAGTTCGAGCCGCGAGACGTCCGCGGACTCCACTCGCGCGCCCGCGCCGGCCGCGATCGAGGAGATCGTACGGGCCAGCCGAACGTCGCGGTCGGTGACCCCACGCTCGTCGTGGCTCGTCAGGCGGACGTCGACGTGGCTGTAGCGCAGGTCGAGGTCGGGGTGATGGTTCATCTCCTCGGCCGCCGCACCGATGGCGTCGACCACCGCCAGCCCGGTCGCGAAGTCACCGGTGTGAATGCGTGCCTGCAGGCCACCGAGCAGGTAGGCCCACCCGGCAAGCTCCTCGTCGGCGATCTGCCGCCCGGTCAGCCTGGTCATCCGCGCGCCGTAGCGGGCGAGTCAGAAGGGGAGGGACCCGACCGACGCCCCGAGGGAGCGCAGTCGTCGCGACCGGGCCGCATCGTGTCGGACACCCGCGCCACCTCGACGCATGCCTGGTCACTGATGCCGCCGCTACGGGAACTCTTACGCCATTGGGGGATCATGTGTATCTCTCCAGATACTGCTCGATGATGGCGCGCGAACCATCCTCAGATGCGGCTTTCGCGCCGATACAGTCGAACTTTACTGCGAACTCCTTGACCTCGCCGGTCCCCTCGATCAGGCGTCCACCGTTCTGAGCTCCGGAATAGGCCACGTCCCGTGCTTCCAAGCTGATGACCTGGAACGGGCCGTCGATGCCGAGGTGCGGCCCGGATGACGTGGGGATGACCCGCACGCTCACGCAAGGCAAGCGGGAAAGCTGGAGGAGGTGCTCCAGTTGCGCCTTCATTACCTTCGCTCCGCCTACGGGAAGGGCCAAGACGCTCTCGTCCATCAGCGCCCAGACATACGGTGGATCCTCACGACCGAAGATGCCCTCCTTACGAGCGATCCGCTCGGCCACCGCCGTGTCGAAGTTCTTCGGGTCAATCATCGCCAGCAGCGCGCGGATGTACTCGTCTGTCTGTAGCGGCCCGGGGATCGCCTGGCCGTGGTAGATCTTGATCGCGAGAGCCTCGGCTTCGTAGTTGCTGTATTGACGGAACCAGTCGGGGTTGTGGGCCGTGCGGGCGTACCAGAGCAGGAGCTGGAAGAGATAGCCGGATTCCCACGTACGGTCGAGGGTGTAGGCCTGCCTGTCGTCGATCTTCCGGCGACCGGCCTCGATGTTGGAGACGGTCGACGGGGCGGCGCTGATGATTTTCCCCATCTGGTTGAGCGAGAGACCGCGTCGCTGACGCTCGTACCGTAGCTGCCAGGCCAAGAAGTGCCAGAGTGAGAGTTTTGGATTCACAAGGTCTTTGCCGATCTGCATGGCAGCCCCCATCGTCATCAATCGCTTTTGCCGCGACCGAATCTAGCCCGAAAAATTCGTTCTTGAGGGAGAAATCGGCAGCTCTAATCGCCTTTCTCACCACAGATGATTCACCGAATGCGAATACTGACGATTTATCCACCGAGGAGCTGCACACGCATCCGATCAGCGACCAACCCGCCCCGCCCGGAAAAGGCGTCCCCCGAAACGACCGGTAAGACGGCCTCGGCTCGACGGCGGCCGTCACGGGCCGCTCGGAGAGCCGATCGCCTCGCGCTCTCTCCGCGTAACGGAGAGTCACCGCGACACCCACGATGATCGCCACGCCGCCGCAGCGGCTGACGGGCACGGCTCCTGGACTCCGTGTCCAATTGTGATCCGGGCAACATACAAGCAGGCTTGATTGCATGTTTTGTCGCGCCTACCGTCGGAGGCGTGTCAGTAAGCAGTCGCCGACGTCACGGCCAGCACCGGCACGCGGCTTCCCGTACGCAGGAGGAGCGGCGCGCCGAGACCCAGGGGCGGTTGCTCGACGCCACCATGGAGTGTCTCGCCGAGCTGGGCTGGTCGGGCACGTCGACCACCGAGGTCGCCCGGCGCGCGGGTGTGTCGCGCGGGGCGCAGCAGCACCACTACCCCACCAAGATGCTGCTGGTCGCCGCCTCCCTCGAGCATCTCCTCGAACGTCAGCGCCTCGCGTACGAGCGCGCGTTCGCCGAGTTGCCCGACGGCCGGCGCAACGTCGAAGGGGCGCTCGACCTGCTCTGGGACACCTTCCGGCAGGCGCCCTCGCTCGCGCTCATGGAACTCGCCATGGCCGCGCGGACCGACGAGACCCTGCGGGAGCTCAGCCTCGACATCAACGAGCGCGTGGTGCAGGTGATCCTCGAGACGTTCAACCGGCTGTTCCCCACGTCGCTGGACGCACAGGCCGCGAACACGGTGATCCGCACGCTGTTCGCCACGATGATCGGCCTGACGCTGCAGAACTCCCTGGACGACGACGCCCACGGACACCAGGCGGCGGTACTGACACAGCTCAAGAGCTTCGCCCGTCTGCTCATCCCGGCCGACTCAGGGGAGTGACAATGCCCAATCCGACGAGCACGACGCTGGACGAGGAAGTCCGCGAGAAGGTCCAGGACCGCAAGGCCTATGTCGGCGTCATCCAGCGCCTGTCGAAGGCCTCCGTGGACAAGCACTGGGAGGCGTACGCCGACATCCCGTGGGAGGACCCCGACTTCAAGGTCGACCCGAACGACCCCCGCTGGATCCTGCCGCCGATCGACCGGCTCGGCGCCACCGAGTGGTACCGCGGCCAGCCGGAGCACGTCCAGGCCCAGATCGGGCTGTGGCGCGTCGCGACGATGATGAAGATCGGCCTGCAGTTCGAGAACCTGCTCAAGCGCGGCCTGCTCGCCTACGCGTACAAGCTGCCGAACGGCTCCCCCGAGTTCCGGTACGTCCTGCACGAGACGACCGAGGAATGCCATCACGCGATGATGTTCCAGGAGTTCGTCAACCGTACGGGAATGCCCATCAAGGGCATGCCGCGCAGCCTCGACATCCTCGCGCAGGTCGCGCCGCACATCCCGCGGATCTCCACCGAGCTGTTCTTCGTGTTCGTGCTCGGCGGTGAGGATCCGATCGACTACTTCCAGCGGCAGAGCATCAAGGGCGGTCACATCAGGCACCCGCTGCAGGACAAGATCCTGCGCATCCACATCGCGGAGGAGGCGCGGCACATCTCCTTCGCCCGGCACTACCTCAAGCACCGGGTGCCGCGCATCAACCCGGTACGCCGCAAGGCGCTCGGCGTGATGTCCCCGCTGATCCTCGGCCTCATGGCGCGCATCATGCTCGCGCCGCCCGGCACGATGGTGCGCCACTTCGGCATTCCCAAGGACGTCATCCGCGAGGCGTACGGCAAGAACGACGCCTGGAAGGGCGAGATGAAGAACTGCGTCGCCAAGGTCCGCGAGCTCGCCGCCGAGATCGGCATGGTCGACGGCGTCAGCCGCCGGCTCTGGCAGGCCGTCGGCCTCTGGGACGAGCCCCAGCAGAAGACCCGTAAGACCGGAAAGGCGGCGAAGTGACCCGCATCGCCGTCATCACGGGTGGCGCCTCCGGCATCGGCCGCGCCATCGCGACCGCTCTCGTCCTACGGGGTGACAGCGTCGTCGTCGCCGACCTCGACAAGGAACGCGCGGAGAAGGTCGCCGCGCGCCTGTCCGAACGGGGCGAGGCCGAGGCCGCCGCGCTCGACGTGACCGACGCCGAGCAGGTCGCCGCGCTGTACGGCGACGTCGCCGAGCGGCACGGACGGCTCGACCTGGTCTTCAACAACGCCGGCATCGCGGTCGGCGGCCGTACCGACGAGCTCACCCTCGACCACTGGAACAAGACCCTGGACGTGAACCTGCGCGGCGTCATCCACGGGGTGCACGCGGCGTACCCGATCCTGCTGAAGCAGGGGCACGGGCACATCGTCAACACCGCCTCGCTCGCGGGCCTCGTACCGGCGCCGCTGATGCTGCCGTACACCACGACCAAGCACGCGGTGGTCGGCCTGAGCCTCGCCCTGCGCGCCGAGGCGGCGGCCGCGGGCGTACGGGTGAGCGTGATCTGCCCCGGCTTCGTGGACACCCCCCTGCTCGACAACGCCAACCCGGACCTGCCGGCCACCGAGGCGGGAACCCACGCACGCGAGGCGGCGCTGAAGGTGCAGCGGCGCCTGTACACCCCCGAGGCGCTGGCCCGCGACGTGCTGCGCGGCGTGGAGAAGAACCAGGCGCTGATCGTCGCCCCGGCCTCGGCCCGCGCCGCCTGGCGCGGTGTCCGCATGTCACCCGAAGGCGCCGTGCGGATCGCGGGCCGCAGCATCGGCCGCCTCGGCCCGGCGGGCAACGGCACGCAGAGTCACTGACCGACGACCCGCGTCCTTCTGCCACCTGGTTCACGCCGTCGCGTCGCCGGGGCCGCGGCGGCGTAGCCGCATCCGGCAGATCGGCGCGGCCGGGCGAGAAGTCACGGACGAGGAACCATCGGTTCCGTTCCGTCAATCGATATGGCGAAAAAATGACCCGCTCTCTCCGTGCTCAAGCTCACACCGAGATGTCCACTTCTGGCCCCCAGTTCCCGATTTTTGCATCTTTTTCATAACGACTATTGCTTCACGTTAAGAGCACCGAAATCCTCTCGTCGCGGCCTTATGCGCCGCTGACGAAAGGACTGGTGGATGTCACGAGACGGACGACGCCGTCGCGCTCTGACAGCCGCAGCCGTGGCACTGCCGCTCGTGGCAGCGACCCTCTCGGCTACCGGCACAGCGCAGGCGAGCGACCGGCATACGGTGGCGGGGACCAAGCCCACGTGGGCTGCCTCTTCCGTTGACCGCGGCAAGACCGACAGCAAGCAGCGGGTCGACGTGAAGGTCTGGCTGACCGGCCGCGACCCCAAGGGACTCGACGCCTACGCTCAGGCCGTCTCCACGCCGGGTAACGCGCTGTACGGCAAATACCTCACCCCGCAGCAGTTCAACCAGCGCTTCGGGGCGAGCCGGCAACAGATCAACGCTGTCACCTCGTGGATCCGCAGCTCGGGCCTGTACGTCGACCTCGCCGGCTCCAACAGCCACTACCTCCACGTGACCGGTCACGTGGACAAGGCGACGAAGGCGTTCGGCACCGAGTTCCGCAACTACGCGGCCCAGGGCACGGTCGCCCGCGCGCCGGAGAGCAACGCCACCGTCCCCGACTCGGTGGCGTCCTCGGTTCTCACGGTGACCGGTCTGGACACCGGCAAGCACCTGCGCACGCACAGCGACACGCTGCCCCCGCCGGAGCCGAACTACAACGTCGCCGAGCCCTGCGCTCAGTACTGGAACCAGAAGGTCGCGACGGACAAGCCGACCGCGTACGGCAAGCACCAGTCGCGGGCGATGTGCGGCCTCCTCCCCCAGCAGCTGCGCGGCGCGTACGGCTCGACCGCGAGCGGGCTGACCGGCAAGGGCGTGACGGTCGCGATCGTCGACGCCTACGCCGCGCCGAAGATGGAGGAGGTCTCCAACCAGTTCTCCAAGAAGTACGGCAGCCCGGCGTTCGCCAAGGGCCAGTACCGTGAGGTGCTGCCGTCGACCTTCGACCTCGTCGACGAGTGCGGCGCGGCCGGCTGGTACGGCGAGGAGGCGCTGGACGTCACCGCCGTGCACGCCATGGCGCCCAAGGCCAACGTCGTCTACGTCGGCGGCCAGAACTGCGCCGACGGCCTGGACGACGCGCTCACGAACATCGTCGACAACCACCTGGCCGACATCGTCAGCAACTCGTGGGGCGACCTGGCCGAGCACTACACCCAGGCGATGATCGACGCGGAAGAGTCGATCTTCAAGCAGGGCGCGATCGAGGGCATCGGCTTCTACTTCTCCACCGGTGACTGCGGCTACGAGGTGCCCGGCACCCCGTGCCAGGCCCGGTACGGCGACGCGGCCTCGACGAGGCGTCAGGCCGACCTGCCCGTCTCCGACCCGTGGGTGACCGCGGTCGGCGGCACGACCCTCGCGGTCGGCAAGCACAACAACTACGAGTTCGAGACGCACTGGAACGTCCAGTACGACAGCCTCGCGGCGAACGGCAAGAGCTGGAGCTACCCGCCGCCCGGCAGCTACCCGACGACCTACTCGGCCGGCGGCGGTGGCGGTACGAGCGACCTGTTCGCCCAGCCGGGCTACCAGCGCGGCGTCGTGCCCCGGTCGCAGAGCACCAACCTGCCGGACGGTACGACGGCCAAGCAGCCGATGCGCACCATCCCGGACATCTCCGCGGTGGGCGACTCCGGCACCGGCATCCGGTACCCGGAGTGGAACCAGCGTCCGGACGGTTCGTTCGGCTACACCGAGAGCCGCGTCGGCGGCACGAGCCTGTCCTGCCCGATCATCGCCGGTCTGCAGGCGCTGGCCCAGCAGGCCCAGGGCCGTCAGCCGATCGGGTTCGCCAACCCGGCGATCTACCTCCGGGCGGGCACGAAGGCGTACCACGACGTGACCGACACGCCGCTCGGCAAGAACAGCCCGGTCGCGTACGTCCGTACGAACTACACCGACCCGTACGCGGCGACCGGTCCGCTGCAGTACATCCTCGTCACCTCCGGGAACAAGGGCATTCCGGCGCAGGACGCCCTGAACGCCGTCCGGGGCTATGACCGAGGCACCGGTGTGGGCAGCCCGACCGCCGCGTACATGCGGTCCTTCCGGTAGGGAACGGCCCGTTCCATCGAACGGCGCGGGGCCGGGTGCGACGACCTGTCGCATCCGGCCCCGCGCCTTTTCGTTCGCGCCTTTTCTCGCGGTGTCACTCCGGCAGGCCGATGAAGCGGCCGAGGCCCCGCATCGCGTAGTCGAAGGTCGCGGTCAGGTCGGAGAGGACGTTGTTGTACTGCCCGAACAGCTCGAAGCTCACCGCGCCGAACAGCCCCGGCCAGGCGGTGGCCGCGCGGGCGACGACGTCGTCGGGCACGCCGGGCATGATCGCGTCTCTGATCCTGGCGGCGTCGGCGGCGAACGAGGCCGGCGCCGGCGGGTAGCCGCCCGGCGGGTCCAGCACGCCCGCGCGGAAGGCGTCGCCGACCAGCCGCCCGAAGACCTCCGCGGACGTCGACGCCGGGGCGATGGTGTCCTCCGGCGCGCGGTAGCCGGGTACGGGCGAGCCGTAGAGCAGCGCGTACTCGTGGGGATGCGCGAGGGCCCAGTCGCGCAGGCCGTGGCAGAGCGCGAGCCAGCGCCCCAGGAAGTCCGTGCGGTCGCGGGCGGCCTCGGCCTCCTTCACCGCCCTGCCCGCGGCGTTGTAACCGTCGATGATCAGTGCGGTCAGCAGATCGTCTCGGCTCGGGTAGTAGCGGTAGATCGCCGAGGAGACCATCCCCATCTCCCGGGCGACGGCCCGCAGTGACAGCCCGGCCGCGCCGTCCTTGGCCAGGTGCCTGCGGGCGATGTCGGTGATCTCCGCCATGAGCTCGGCGCGCACCCGTTCCCGTGCCGTACGGCTCGCGTTCATGCCTCGACCATAACAGAGCATCGCAACGAAACGAGAGCGCCGCTCTTGGCAACGGTGGCCGGTGGCGTCCCGGGCGGTCCACGACCGCTCAGCCGGTGATCGAACGCGCTGATTCCGGGTAGGGCCGGGCGCAAGGAACGACGACGACCCACAAGGAGGCAGTCCGATGGAGGCCGAGGGCCGACGCGACGACCAGGCGTCCGAGGAGCGGAAAGACCGGGACGACCGTGGCACGGCGTCGGAGCTGTCCGACCGCGCCGCCGAGTCGGTCGGCCGGCGCTACGACGCCACCAAGGAGACTCACCACGAGACGCAGGGCGACGACGAGGACCCCGCCGACTGACGCACTCAGAATGTGATTCCGCTACAAAAACCGCGTTCTTCATGGTGGGCGCATGACAATAATTTAATTGATCAAGGAGAGACGGCTTCTTCTCGCGCATTCAGCCATTGAAGGCCGCACTCCCTGCGGGTAATGTGCGAAATCAAGCTCGGCCCATTATCCGAAGGGCGAAAGCGTCATGCGCAAGATTTTCGCCGGAACCTTATTCGCGGGCATCGCCGCGACCGCGGTGGCGCTCGGCTCCTCCCCGGCCGCCGCCACCACCTTCACCGTGACGAACGGCGGAGACAGCACCGGCACGACCTCGAATCTCACCTTGACCGACGTCGACACGGGCGCTCGGATCATGTGCCATGGGACCTGGTCCGTCGACGCCCCCGACGGGACCGGGCCGGGCACGGACCTCTTCGCCACCACGGGCTTGGCCCTCAGTTGCACCACCGCGCTCAACCTCACGGCGAGCGTGAGCGGCACCCTCGGGTTCTTCAACGCCTCGTGGCCCGGCAACGGTTTCACCACGGGCACGCTGACCGGCACCGATCTCGTCGTCAACATAGCCGGCGCATGCACGACAAGAATGCGCGGCGAGCTCGACAATGTGACCTATGACAACAGCGGCGCACTCACCATCGACACCGACGCCACCCCGAAGTTGACCATTCCCACCGGTACGGGCTCCGGCTGCCTCGGCCTTTTCCTGGCCGGCGACTGGATCACGGCCCAGGCCACATTCACGTTCAGTCCCGCTTTCCAGATCTCCAGCCCGTAGGAGGCCCGGGCCGTCAGTGCGCGACGCGGCCCGTGGCGGGGCCGCACCACTGGCGTAGCGCCGTGCGTACGCCGGTCCGTGCGCCGGGCCCGTCCGCGGCCCAGGCGATGTAGCCGTCGGGGCGTACGAGGACGGTCGTGCGGGTCGGGCCGCCCGCGGTGGCCAGGTCGACCCGATCGCGCCAGGCGGCGATCGCCGAGCCGTCGGTGCCGGGAGGGACGACCAGCAGGAAGCGGCCGGGACGCAGCGCGCGGTACAGCCTGCGGGGGGCGTCGCCCGCCAGCGGGATGTCCGGCGCGCGGTGGCCGGCGAGGGGATGCGAGCCGCGCGGCGCCGGATAGGCGAGGTCGATCATCGAGATCGCGCCCGCCATGCGCCGCGCGATCGGGGGCAGGCTCGACGCGACCCGCAGGGCGGTGTCGCGGAGCCGGAGCAGCACGCGCGGGCGCAGGAGGGCCGCGCGCAGGATCGTGCCGCTCGTGCGCAGGACACGCCGGCCGACCGGGTACCGCTCGTCGTGATACGTGTCGAGCAACCCCTCCGGCGCCCAGCCCTGGATCACGGCGGCGAGCTTCCAGGCGAGGTTGACGGCGTCCTGCAGACCGGTGTTCATGCCCATGCCCCCGGCAGGTGAGTGCACGTGGGCGGCGTCTCCGGCGAGGAAGATCCGGCGGTCGCGGTAGTGCGGCACCTGGCGTTCGTCGCTGTGGAACCGCGAGATCCAGCGCGGGTCGTGCATGCCGAGGTCGCTGCCGAGGACCGCGCGGGTGACCCGGCGGACCTCCTCGAAGTCGACCGGTGCGGTGTCGGGGAGCTGGTTGCGGCGGTTCCAGGCGATGACGCGGTGCCAGCCGTCGCTGAACGGCGCGATGAAGACGAACCCCGCGCCGGTGGCCCGCGCCGTCACCGTCTCCGGCGGGGGCTCGAGGAGCCGGACGTCGCAGATCATCACCGAGCGCACCGCCGACCGGCCGGGGAACGGCAGGCCGAGCTCGCGGCGTACGGTGCTGCGCACGCCGTCGGTGCCCACGGCGTAGCGGGCCCGCAGCGTGCGCGTCGCGCCGCCGGCCTCGCGCACGGTCACGTCGACGCCCTCGGCGTCCTGGCGCAGCGCCACCACCTCGGCGCCCGGCACGATCATCGCCCCGGCCGCGAGCGCGCGGTCGGCGAGCACGCGCTCGGTCTCGTACTGCGGCGTCATCAGCACGTACGGGAAGCGGGTCGGCAGGGAGAGGAACCGCAGGCCGAACGGGCCGAGGCTGGACACCGGCACGCCCGTCGCGACGAGGTCGTCGGCCAGCCCGCGGGCGTCGAGCAGTTCGAGGGTGCGCGCGTGCACGCCGAAGGCACGCGTGAGGTTGGACTCCTGGTCGCGGCGTTCGAGGATGACGCACGAGACACCGGCGGCGGCAAGGTCGCCGGCCAGCATCAGGCCGGTGGGCCCGCCGCCCACGATGAGCACGTCTGTGTCGGGCCGCATGCGTTCCCCCTGGGTCGTCGCCACCAGCGGTCAACCGTGTGTGACTGACAACGACCTTCCCCCGAAACGGGCCCTTCGCACCTCGGCGGTGTCTTCCGGCCTCGCCGCCCGGCCGCGGACGGCCCCCGAGCGGTTACTCGCCCGGCTCGTCGTGGCCGGAAGCGTCTTTGCGCACCTCGGCCTCGCGCCGGATCTCGCGTTCGGCACGCTCGCGCGCCTCGGCGAAGTAGCGGCCCGGATCCTTGATCATCCGCTCCGACCGATCGTCGGAGTCCTGCACCACGATGTCGCCCGGCATAGCCCCCACTCCCCTTTCTTCCGTCAGTGTCCGGAACGCCGGACGAAAGGTCAACCGATTCAGCGTACGAGCCGCAGGAGCCCCTCGTCGTTCGTCCCGTACGCGAGGGCGTCGGCGAGCAGGCCCGCCAGCAGGCGGACGAACGGGACGTCGGACCGGCTCACTCCCCCGACGTTCATGGCGTCCACGGTGAGCATGCCGTACGGCGTCTGCCCGGCCACGACCGGTACGGCGAGGAAGGACCGGTAGCCGTGTTCGGCCGACCCGTGCCAGCCCTCCGGCGGATCGCGGTCGACGTCGTCGGAGTGCGCGTGCTCGTTGCGCTGGATCATCGCGAAGACGGAGTCGCCCTCGGCCGTGCCCTCGGTGAAGACCGTCACGGGCGCGTCCGCGCGCCCGGCGTACTGGGCGGGCACGAGCTTCTTCGGGCTGCCGTCCTCCAGGCGGAACAGGCAGGCCCGTACGCGGCGGCCCTTGATCAGCTGCGCCGCCGAGCCGAGGACCATGGGGACGGTCGCCTCCCGCAGGTTCCCCCGCTCCTGGCGGTTGGTGGTGGTCGCGATGCGTCCCAGCTGGCGCACGATCGGGTCGAGCGCGTCGTTGATCGTGACACGCATCTCGACGGCGGCGTCGATGGACGCCTGCTCGGCGGTCTTGCGCTGGCGTTCCTTGCGGATCTGCTCGTAGCCGGGCACCGCCGCGCCGACGACGCTCATCACCACGCCGAGCGCGATCCACCAGGGCTTCCACGGGCCGGCGTCGCCCGCCTCGGCCCCGGAGATCGCCACCAGGGCCACGGACGCGACGCCGACGGTCGTGGTGATGTAAAGCCGTCGTCTGGGGGGAATGCGCACGCACGCACACTAAAGGATCATCGATGAACTCCGCGCGCCGACGGGATATATGCGGGACGTCACCACCATTCCGGTCGCCCCTTACCGGTATGCCGGAGTCGGGGCGAAGGTCCCGCGGCCACGGCGGCTCACCGGCCGCAGGATGAGGCGGGCCGCGCGGGGCCGCCGGGGCGAACCGGGGCGAAGGTCCTCTAGCCGACTTCCGTGCGGCCCTGCCCCGAACCGGCCCTCACCACCGACCATGGTTCACATGCGCTGGGCCCGTCGCGATCGGCGTGTCGCCGCCGGCGCTCTCCTCCTCCGGCAGTTCTCGTTCGGAAAGGCGGGAAATGGCGAAGATCGCGATTATCGGGGAACGCGGAAAAGTCCTTGAGTTCGGTCTCGCGGGGGCGATCGTCATTCCCGCCGAGGAGCCCGAGGCCGTACTCGCCGCCTGGCGGTCGCTGGGCGATGACGTCGCCGTCGTAGTGCTGACCTCGCGCGCGGCACGGACCCTGGCCGGCCGGACGGCGTCGTGGCCGCTCACGGCGGTGATGCCGCCGTGAGCAGGCCAGATTCCGGGCCCCCGCGCGGTCGCCGCCCCGGCGCGGCGGGAAGACTAGGAGACAGGCCCAGCGGGGGAATGAGGTGAGCGGGCCATGCACATGAGATCCGGGGAGTGTGAACTCAGCGGCGACATAACAGCGGTGATCTTCGGAGTGGACGGCGTGGTGATCGACAGCGCGCGTACATCGGCCGGAGCGTGGAAGACGGTGTTCGACCCCTTCCTGCGCACGTACGCGGCGAGCCACGAGACCGACTTCGTACCGTTCGACGTCCGGACCGACTTTCTGCGTTACACGCACGGCAAGCCACGGCTGGCGGGGGCACGGGACTTCCTGGCCTCCCGTGGCATCTACCTGCCCTACGACGACCTGCGGGGGCTGATGATCCGGCACGAGGAGTTCTTCCTCGGCGAGGTCCACCGGCACGGGGTGAGTCCGTTCGCCTCCACGGTCACGCTGATCCGGGAGTCCCACCGGCGCGGCATCCGCACGGCGGCGGTGTGCACGCAGCGGCACGGCACCGAGATCCTGAGAAACGCCGGCGTGGTGGACATGTTCGACATCGTCCTGGACGGCCTGCGCGCGCCGGGCACGCGGCTTCCGTTCTGCCCGGACACCGCCCTGTTCGTACGGGCCGCGCTGCGGCTGGGCGCCGAGCCGCGTCACACGGCGGTCGTCGAGGAGTCGCCGGCGGCCCTGGCGGCGGCCAAGCGCGGCGGGTTCGGCCTGGT
This sequence comes from Actinoallomurus oryzae, assembly GCF_039541955.1. Classification (NCBI taxonomy): domain Bacteria; kingdom Bacillati; phylum Actinomycetota; class Actinomycetes; order Streptosporangiales; family Thermomonosporaceae; genus Actinoallomurus; species Actinoallomurus oryzae. The sequence continues at coordinate 145,912 of NZ_BAABHF010000035.1, forward strand.
CGTCGGCGTCGACCGCCTGGGCGGCGGAAGGCTGAGGGAACACGGCGCGGACGTCGTCGTGACGGACCTGTCCGAGCTGAGCGTCGGCCCCCGCCGCCACGCCGCCTACGCCTGAGCGGAGGAGGAACGCGGCCCGGCCGGGCCGGTGATCCGGCGTGCCCGCGTTGAACGCCGGATCACGCTGCTGACGGCCGGGGCATGCGGCTGACGGCCGCGACATACCGGTGGTACCGGTGCTGGTGACGGCTGACGGCTGACGGCCGGATGCGGGCTGACGGCCGGGGCATGCCTGTGCTGACGGTCGAAGCGTGGCGTGTGGCGGCCGGGCCGGTGCCGGGGCATCCGGCGGTCGATCAGGCTCGCCCTTTCTCCTTCTCCGCCACGTCCCCGCAGGGCACCAGCCAGCGCAGCCATTCGCGGTCGCCCTGGACGGCCAGCCGGGCGAGATGCGTGCCGTCGCCGCGCGCCTGGCTGCCGTGCGCGCGCATCGCGTACTGCTGGGCGTTGCGGGGGACCCGCAGCTCGAAGTCGATCCGCAAATCCGCGTCGCCGGTCACCGACAGCCCCGTCGTCTCCCGTACGACCTTGGCCACGTCGTGCGGCAGCGTCCAGCCGAGCACGGGAACGTTGAGCTCACGGCCCGCGTGGCAGGCCACGCACGCGGCGATGCGGTCGCCGAGGCGTCCGTCGACCGTGAGAAGCAGGTCGACGCGCCACTCACGCACCATGCGGATCACGCGTTCGGCGAGGCGGGCGACCGGCAGCCGGCGCAGCTCGGCCTCCGGATAGTCGGCCAGCATGCAGTGCGACGCCCGCAGCGCGCTCGCGGCGGCGTCGAACTCGTACGGCCGGACGGCGGTGAGCCGCTCCATGGAGTCGTTGTACGGTGACGCGTCCCCGCGGCTGATCGCGAGCACGCTCACCTGGCTGCCGTTGCGGCGGAAGGCGTCGAGCACCGCGCCGAGGTAACAGGCCTCGTCGCCCGGCCGTGCCACGACGGCCAGGACGCACTTGGCGCCCGGCAGCCGCCCGAGTGTTCCCGACGGCCACATTCCGGCATCCGCGGTCATTGGTGATGCGCCCCCTGTCTTACTCCCTTTTTCGAGCATCGCCGTACGGCGACGGCGATGTGACCGGCGAAGGTCCCCGCCCGGCGGGACCCCGGGCCCGTCCGGGACCGCCGAAGGTCAGCTCCGCGGCCGCACGACCGCCACCGAGCACGGGGCGTGCTGCAGCACGGCCGCCGCGACCGCGCCGAGGCGCAGGCCGGCGACCCCGCCGAGCCCCCGTCCGCCCACCACGATCAGCGCCGCGCAGTCCGCCGCCTCCAGGAGTGCGTGCCGCGGGGTCCGCAGCGACAGCACCGTGTCCGCGTCGACGTACGGGTACTTCTCCCGCCAGGGCGACACGGTCCGTTCGAGGCGGCCCGCGGCCATCATCCGCAGCTCGTCCGGGTCGGTGATCATCGACATCTCGGCCGAGGCGATCGCCTCGGGCTCCCAGCAGCCGAACACCGCGCGCAGCGCCAGACCCCGCAGCGCCGCCTCCTCGAAGCCGAACGCGAGCGCCGCGTCCGAGGCGGCCGAGCCGTCCACGCCCACGACGACCGGGCGGCTGCGGTCGAGCGTGCCCCGCACGACCACGACAGGGCAGTGCGCGTACGAGGGCAGCTGGACCGCGGACGAACCCGCCTCCAGCCCGGCGAAGGCGCCCGCGCCGTGAGTGCCGATCACCGCGAGTGAGGCGTTCTTGGACTGGTTGACCAGCATCGCCGGCGCCGGCCCGTCGGCGAGCCGGCCGCGTACCGGCGTACGCGGGGACGCCTCCTGGGCGATGAAGACCCCCCGGTCCAGGGTGTGCTGCGCCATCCTGCGCACCGTCTCCACCGCCTGGGGACCGGAGGGCGGGACGGGGTACGGCCAGTGCCACGCGTGGCACACGATCAGCGGCATGCGACGCAGGCGCGCCTCGTCGACGGCCCAGCGCAGGGCCCGCTCGCTCACCGCGGACCCGTCGAAGCCGACCAGCACGTACGATCCGTCGAACCGGTCCATGTCCCCTCCCCTCTTCAGCGTGGCGATGGCCGCGACACGCCAGAAGAGGCCGAAAGTCCCCCGCGACCGGCCCGCCCGGCCCTGTCCCGCCCTCACGCGCCGCACCGATACCATCGCACCCGGTAGAAGCAGGTCAGAGGCCAAAGCCCGCGACCTGCGGGACCCTCGGCCGAGTCCACGGGGACCAGCGCCCCTCCCGAGAAGGGGTCGAACCGCCTAGTCTGCGGAATAAAGGCCGTAACGGAGGTGTCTATGCGAACCTTCACGATCAAGCTGCTGGGCGTGATCCGTTACGTGCGCCCCGACGGCAACCCGTTGCGCCGTCCGGTCGACCGCACGCACGTCCGGGCAATGATCATTCTCGGCCTTCTCTTCGTCATTCTCGCGCCGCTCTCGGTGATCGTGACCGCCCGGCTGGCCGGCGGCGCGGGCCTGCGCGCCGAGCGGGTGCAGGCGCAGACCCGGCACCGGGTGGAGGCCGTGGTCGTCGACACGTCCCCGACCGGCTCCCGCGGAGTGCTGGACGAGACCGTCCGCATCGGCTGGCACGACCCGGCGGGCACCTACCACACCGCCGTCGTCCCGGCGACGGGCGGCGAGGCGATCGGCATCCATCGCACGATCTGGATCGATCACACCGGACGGCTGACCACTCATCCGCGCAAGCACTCCCAGACGGTCGCCGACAGCATCATGGCGGCGACGACCGCCCTCACGCTGCTCGCGCTGCTGTTCTCCGCCGCCCGCATGCTCATCGAGCACCGCCTGGACCGCCGCCGGCTCGAGCTGTGGGAGCGCGAGTGGGCCGCCGTGGCACCGCGCTGGACGGGCCTGCCCTGACCCGCCGCCCCGCACGGGGAGCACGGCGCGGCGTGTTCGCAAGGGACCTTGGTCCGCAGGATCTCCGACGTTCGTATCACGGTGATCCGAGGAACGCCTCCTAACGTGAGGACACAGGCCGGCGTCCGCCGGCCCGCACGGATGGCGAGGCCAGGCCATGACGATCCGGGTTTTCCTGCTCGACGACCACGAAGTGGTCCGGCGCGGTGTCGCCGCGCTGCTCGAGTCCGAATCCGACATCGAGATCGTCGGAGAGGCGGCCACCGCCGCGCACGCCATCGCCCGGATCCCCGCCGTACGGCCCGACGTCGCCGTCCTGGACGTACGGCTGCCCGACGGCGACGGGGTGAGTGTGTGCCGGGAGATCCGCTCCCGGCTGCCGGGCCTGGCGTGCCTGATGCTGACGTCGTTCTCCGACGAGGAGGCCCTGTTCGACGCGGTCATGGCCGGGGCCGCCGGGTACGTCCTGAAGCAGATCCACGGGTCGGACCTGGTCGCGGCGGTCCGTACGGTCGCCTCCGGGCAGTCGCTGCTCGACCCGCACAGCACCGCGCAGATGCTGCACCGCCTGCGCGAGCGCCAGACCCGCAAGGACCCGCTGTCCACCCTGTCCGACCAGGAGCGCCAGATCCTCGAGCTCATCGGCGAGGGGCTGACGAACCGCCAGATCGGCGAGCGGCTCTTCCTGGCCGAGAAGACCGTGAAGAACTACGTCTCGAACCTGTTCACCAAGCTCGACATGCGCCGCCGTACCCAGGCCGCGGCGTTCGTCGCCCAGCTCAAGGCCGCGGGCGACCGGTCGCGGGACGAATGATCGCCGGGGGACGCACGATCACAGCTCGCCCCGCGTCAGCTCGGTGACGGACCGGCGCACCACGTTCGCGTGGGCGATCCCCAGCCGCAGGATCATCTGCGGGTAGGCCTGGTCGCAGAACCGGGTGCGGATGAACTCCCGCAACTCCGGCAACTCCAGCGCCTGGCCGTGGAAGGCGGCCGACACCTCGTACTCGGCGGCGCAGAGCAGGATCCGCTGGAGCGCCTGCCCGGCGCGCAGCCGGTCGACGCGCGTGTCGCCGTCCGTCAGCAGGACCGCCACGACGCCCGTCGCGTCCCGGTTCTCGCTGGCGGCGCCGCCCCATCCCTGGCCGCGGGCGAAGTCACGGCCGGCGAAGTCCGCCTCCAGGTGGGCCGACTCACTCGGGCAGGTCTCCTCGGGCGCCCCGCCGGGCGGCGGGGCCAGGCGGGCCACCTCCGCGGCGTACGCCGGGTTCTGCCGCTGCACCTGCTCGGCGGCCTCGGTCAGCGCGGCGAGCGCGATCCGCGCGCGGGGATCGGCGACGATGCGCAGCGACACCTGCTCGCAGTAGGCGTGGGTGCGCAGGGCCTGGAGCAGGCCGATGGGCAGCCCGCCCGGCCGGAACCCGCCGGTGTGCGTGTGCCGGTGCCGGATCTGGGCGTACATCTGGCGCTCCTCGGCGGTGGCGGGCCGCTCGCCGCCGACGCCGACCTCGGCGATCAGGTCGGGCCGGTCCGGGTCGGGCAGTATGCGCACCTGGGGTATCCGGCCGAGATCCCGCATGGCCAGGCGCAGGGTGTAGAGCGCCGCGCCACAGCTGATCATCGTCTCGCGGCCGTCCGGATCGGCCACCTCCAGCCGGCGTTCGGGGTCGGTGTGCACGGTGACGGTCGAACCGCGGGTGCCGAACCGCCACGGCCGGGTGTCGTACACCGACGGTGCCCACACCGCAGCGTCGACGAGATGGTGCGCGATCTCGTCGGCGCGCGGCGTCTCGACGGTATCCATGTACGCTCCTGGTCCCTCCGTAGGTCTTCAGCGCACCATCCGGACACCCGGCCCGTGCAGAGACGAAGGTCCCGGTGAACGGGGACCTGCGGCACGCTCAGGCGTCACCCCGGGGTCACCGGGTGGTCCGGCCACCGCCGGACGGCACGACGGCCAGTGGGCAGTGGGCGTGGTGCAGCAGACCGTGGCTGACCGAGCCGAGGATGAGGCCGGCGAACCCGCCGCGCCCCCGCGTGCCCACCACGAGAAGGTCGCAGCGCGCGGACACTCCGGACAGGATCCGCACCGGGCGCCCGTGGACGACCTCGGTGACCACCTCCACGTCGGGGAACTTGTCCCGCCAGACCGCGAGCGCGTCGTTCAGCCGGCGCTTGTGCTCGGCGCCGATCATGTCGATGTCGTAGACCAGCGGAGTCATCCCGCCGAGGCCGACCGCGCCGGGGTCGGACCAGACGTGGACGGCTCGCAGGCGCGTCCCGCGGAGGCCGGCCTCCTCGAACGCGAAGGCCAGCGCCGGATCCCCCAGCGGCCCGTCGACGCCGACGGCGATCTCCCCGCGGTCGACGGGCTCGACGTGGCGTACGACGACGGTCGGTACGGGCGCGTGCGTGACCACCTGCAGCGCGGTCGATCCGAGCAGCAGGCCGGCGACCGAGCCCGCGCCGCGGCCGCCGATCACGACGAGCGAGGCGTCGCGCGCCCGTTCGATCAGGGCGCGGGACGCTCCCGCCGGGACCATCTCGCCGTCGACGTCGAGGTCCGGCGCACGTGCCCGCGCGGCCTCGACCGCCGCCCCGACGACCTCCTGACCCCCGGCGAGGAGCCACTCGCGCACGGACACCAGGCGCGAGTCCACGTTCCGGTCGTACAGCCAGGGCGCTACGGCGTGCACGATCCGCAGCGGTGCTCCGCGCAGGGCCGCCTCGCCGGCGGCCCAGCCGACCGCCCGCAGGCTGTCCCGCGAGCCGTCCGCGCCCACGATGATCGGATGCATGAGCGTCCCTCCCGGCCTCTGACGGCCCGGCCCCCTCACATCTCCATCTCAGGCGCGGCATCGCCGTCGTACTCAGGGCCGTAAGGTCCCACGCACGCGCCGATGGTCCCTTGGGGCGGCGTCCTCGACCGTCCATCGCGGCCACTTCTCCGGCCGGCCATGAAAGGACCATGCGAGGCCAACACCCGCGTCATCCCGGCGGTTCGGATCCGGTGACCGCCGATCACCGCCGCCGGCCCGGTGACCCGCCGCCACCAGGGCGTTTCCGCGCTTAAAGCGGCCCCGACATACCACTCCAATAGTGGTCAAGTTGTGGCATACAACCCCCAGTCAGTATTGCCCCTGACGAACCGGACATGTGATGTTGAATTAGGCGATGGAGCCACAAATGGCACAAATTGCCTGGTGTGACAATGACCCGTCATGCCGTCGGTACCAACCAGGGAGGTAGTTTCCATGGCGATTTCGAAGCGACTCGCGGTAGCCATCTCCGGTGCGGCCTTCGCGGGCGCGGCCGCACTGACGATGGGTGCGGCGACCCCCGCCGGCGCGGCCACGATGAGCGCCCCGGCGACCGCTCAGCATCTCGGCAGCCTCGCCGCGTGGGGATGGGGTTGCGGCTGGGACTGCTGCGACGACTGCGACTGGGACTGCTGGGACTGGTGCTGACGGTCTGACCGCACCCGCCCGGTGACCGACCGGAGGGGCCTCGCCCCGACCAGCGCGAGGCCCCCAACCCCCCACCGGTACCGATCCACGACCGCCGCCTCACCTCGGACCACGGCCCTCACGCTCCGGTCCGCCGTCCCGGGGCCGGATCACCGGCCCCGGGACGGCCATGTGCGGAGCGCCGTCCGATCGCCCCGGCGGTCCCGGGGCAGGCGCCCTTCGAGTCGGAAGGCGCCGACTTCATGCGGTACGGCTCTCCGTCTTGATCAGGAGGCGGCTCGCTCGGTGAACAGGCCGGGAACCTCGCGGCGGGCGGCCGCCGCGGCGGCGTCGTCCGCCTCCCGGCGGGCGCGTCGCTCCGCCTCGACCTGCCGCAAGTAGTGGTCCGTCTCGCGTTTCACCGTCTCGTCGTCCCAGCCGAGGACCGGCGCGATGAGCCCGGCGATCTCCGGCGCGGCGGCGGTGCCCTGGTCCCACTCCTCGATCGCGGCCCGGGTCCGCCGCCGGAGCACGTCCTCCAGGTGCAGGGCTCCCTCGTGCGACGCCGCGTACACGGCCTCGGCCTTCAGATAGTCCCGGGCGGCGGTGATCGGCTCGCCGAGCGACGGATCCCGCTCGATCAGCTCCAGAATCTCGTGAACGCATGAGCCATACCGGTTCAGCAGGTGCTCGATGCGGGCGACGTGCAGGCCGCTGCGCCGGGCGAGCCGGTGGCGTTCGTTCCACAGCACCTCGTACCCGACCGCGCCGGTGAGCGGCACGCGGCCCGTCACGGAGGAGGGCACGGTGGTGGGCAGATCCGCGGCCGCGGCGTCGACCGCGTCCTCGGCCATCACCCGGTAGGTGGTGAACTTGCCGCCGGCGATCACGGTGAGCCCGGGCACCGGCTGGGCGACGCTGTGCTCGCGGGACAGCTTGGCCGTGTCGTCCGCGCCGCCGGACAGCAGCGGGCGCAACCCGGCGTACACCGCCTCGATGTCGTCGGGGCTCAGCGGGGTCCGCAGCACGGCGTTGACGTGGTCGAGCAGGTAGTCGACGTCGGCCTGGCTCGCGGCCGGCTCGTCCTTGTCCAGGTCCCAGGCAGTGTCGGTGGTCCCGATGATCCAGTGGCGGCCCCACGGGATCACGAACAGCACGCTCTTCTCGGTGCGCAGGATCAGGCCGGTGTCCAGCCGGATCCGGTCGCGTGGCACCAGGAAGTGGACGCCCTTGGAGGCCTTCACCGCGGGGCCTCCGCGGGCGTTCGCCAGCCGGCCCGCCTCGTCGGTCCAGACGCCGGTCGCGTTGATGACGTGCCGGGCCCGGACCTGGATCTCCTGGTCGTTCTCCAGGTCGTGGACTCGCGCGCCGACGACGCGGTCCGCCTCCCGCAGGAAGCCGACGGCCTTGGCCCGGGTCACCACGGTGGCGCCGTAGCCGGCGGCCGTACGCGCCAGGGTCATGGTGAAGCGCGCGTCGTCGACCTGGGCGTCGAAGTACTGGATCGCGCCGACGAACGCGTCGCCGCGCAGCGCCGGCGCCACCCGCAGGGCGTGGCGGTGGCTCAGGTGGCGGTGGCGGGGCACCGCCCCGGCGCCGCCCATCGTGTCGTACAGGCCGATGCCCGCGCCGACGTAGAACCGCTCCCACATCCGGTGCTTGAGCGGGTACAGGAACGGCACGGGGTGGACGAGGTGGGGCGCGATCCTCGTCAGCAGCAGGGCGCGCTCCCGAAGCGCCTCGCGTACGAGATGGAAGTCGCGCTGCTCCAGGTAGCGCAGGCCACCGTGGATCAGTTTGCTGGAGCGGCTGGAGGTGCCGGCCGCCCAGTCCGCGGCCTCGACCAGCGCCACGGACAGGCCGCGCGACACGGCGTCGAGCGCTGCGCCCGCGCCCACCACGCCGCCGCCCACGACCAGCACGTCGAACTCTTGGTCCGCCAGCTCGCGCACGGCGCGTGCGCGATCCGCCGGTCCCAGGGATGCGGGTTTCATCGTCGGGCTCCTCGAAGTCGTTGTGAAAAGCGGGGCGCCACGCGACGCCCCGCCCCGAACGGTTCAGTCCACGTCGACCCAGTCGAGGGTGCGGTCGACCGCCTTCTTCCAGCCGGCGTAGCCGGTGGCGCGCTGGTCGTCGCTCCACCGCGGCTCCCAGCGCCTGTCCTCGTTCCAGTTCTGCTTGAGCTCTTCGGTGTCGCGCCAGAACCCGGTCGCCAGGCCCGCCGCGTACGCCGCGCCGAGCGCCGTGGTCTCGGCGACCACCGGCTTGGACACCGGCACGCCGAGGATGTCGGCCTGCAGCTCCATGCACAGCTCGTTCGCGGTCACGCCGCCGTCGACGCGCAGCACGTCGAGGGCGACGCCGGAGTCCTGCCGCATCGCCTCGACGACGTCGCGGGTCTGGTAGCAGATCGACTCGAGCGTGGCCCGCGCCAGGTGCGCGTTGGTGTTGTAGCGGGACAGGCCGACGATGGCGCCGCGGGCGTCGGACCGCCAGTACGGGGCGAACAGGCCGGAGAACGCGGGCACGAAGTAGACGCCGCCGTTGTCCTCGACCTGCCGGGCGAGCGTCTCGCTCTGCGACGCGCCGGAGATGATGCCGAGCTGGTCGCGCAGCCACTGCACCGCCGACCCGGTCACCGCGATCGAGCCCTCCAGGGCGTAGACCGGGGCGTCCGAGCCGAACTGGTAGCAGACCGTGGTCAGCAGCCCGCTCTTGGAGCGCACCAGCTCGTTGCCGGTGTTGAGCAGCAGGAAGTTGCCGGTGCCGTAGGTGTTCTTGGCCTCGCCGACGCCGAAGCAGACCTGCCCGACCGTCGCCGCCTGCTGGTCGCCCAGGTCGCCGGACAGCGGCACCTCGCCGCCGAACGGGCCGTTCGCCAGGGTCTTGCCGTAGAAATCCGGGTTGGACGACGGCTTGATCTCCGGCAGCATCGAGCGCGGGACGCCGAAGAACGACAGGAGTTCGTCGTCCCAGTCGAGCGTCTCCAGGTTCATCAGCATCGTGCGGCTGGCGTTGGTCGGGTCGGTGACGTGCACGCCGCCGTTCACCCCGCCGGTGAGGTTCCACAGCAGCCACGTGTCGGTGTTGCCGAAGATCGCGTCGCCGGCCTCGGCCGCCTCGCGTACGCCGTCGACGTTCTCCAGGATCCACTGGATCTTGCCGCCGGAGAAGTACGTGGCCGGCGGGAGCCCGGCCTTGTTGCGGATGACGTCGCCCCGGCCGTCGCGGTCGAGCGCGGAGGCGATGCGGTCCGTACGGGTGTCCTGCCAGACGATCGCGTTGTAGTAGGGACGCCCGGTGCGGCGGTTCCACACGACGGCGGTCTCGCGCTGGTTGGTGATGCCGACCGCGGCCAGGTCCGCGGCGGTGAGGTCGGTCTTGTGGAGCGCGGTCTCGATCACCGAGCGGGTGCGCTCCCAGATCTCGACGGGGTTGTGCTCCACCCAGCCCGGCTGGGGCAGGATCTGCTCGTGCTCGAGCTGGTGCTTGCCCACCTCGTTGCCCGAGTGATCGAAGATCATGAAACGCGTGCTCGTGGTGCCCTGGTCAACGGCTCCGACGAAGTCGGCCATGGAAGGTCGCCTTTCTTCTGCTGGGGGAACTCAGGCGTGCTCGAGTTCCGGGTCGTTCGGGGTACGCCCGGGCTCCTCCGGACCCTCGACGGGAAGGAACCGCCCGACCAGCACCTTGTACAGGCCCGCGCCGACCACGGCGCCGATGATCGGGCCGACGATGGGCACCCAGAAGTACAGGTCGCCGTACTGGTCGCGGAACGCGCCGCCGTACCCGGTGAAGAACGAGGCCAGCCGCGGTCCGAAGTCACGCGCCGGGTTGATCGCGTAGCCCGCGTCCGTGCCGAAGGCCATGCCGATCGCCACCACGATCAGGCCGATGATGAACGGTGCCAGGTTGGCGGCGGGCGCGGTGTTGCGCAGGTCGGTCACGGCGAGGATCAGGAACAGCAGGATCGCGGTGCCGATCACCTGGTCGCGGAAGGCGCCCCAGGTGTGCACGGGAAGCGCGCCGTTGCCCGGCAGGGTGGAGAAGACGAACTGGCTCTTGATCGTGTGCCCCGGGTCGAACTTGGCGAGCACCTCGGTGTAGTTCCACCGCACGATCAGCGCGGCCAGGAAGGCCCCCAGGAACTGGGCGATCGAGTAGGGCACCACCTTGCGCCAGGAGAAGCCCTGGAACACGGCCAGCGCGACGGTGACGGCGGGATTCAGGTGGGCGCCGCTGATCCGCGCCGCGACGTACACGCCGAACGTGACGCCGAGCCCCCACGCCCACGCGATGCTGTTGTGATCGCCCAGGCCGGTGGTGGCCACGACCTGCGCGACGACGCCGACCCCGAACAAGATGAGGATCAGCGTCCCCGCGAATTCCGCGGCCAGCTCACCGGCCAGCCCATGATTCTTCAGTCGCTCTGCCACGTCTCCTCCTTGAATACGACACCCGGTCCGGGCGTCACGAGGCACCGTGCGTGAAGGACGGGGCTCCCGGCCGGGACCACGCCTCTCACGGCTGACCGGACGGTAGGTCGGCGCGGGCGGAGGGTCAACAGACACGTGCCGACATTGTCGAACGGCACCCTGCGTTGCCAGCTCCGGTCGGTCTCCGAGGGTGTTTCGAGGTGACGTGGGTCACTACGAGGGGCGTTCGAGCGATTACAGAGCCTGGACAATGTCGACATTGTCGAATATGTGACGACATGGCGTATCATCCGCCTCGTGCCCGGTCCGGTTCAGTCGATAGAGCGCGCGGCGGCGATCCTGCGCCTGCTCGCGCGCGGCTCCGGCCGGCTCGGGGTGAGTGAGATCGCGGGCTCGCTCGGCCTGGCCCGCGGCACCGCTCACGGCATCCTGCGCACCCTCCAGGGCGTCGGCTTCGTCGAGCAGGACGAGGAGACCGGCAAGTACCGGCTCGGCGCCGCGCTGCTGCACCTGGGCACGAGCTACCTCGATGTGAACGAGCTGCGGTCCCGCGCGATCAACTGGGCGGACGCGCTCGCGGCGCGCAGCGGCGAGGCCGTGCGTATCGGCACGCCGCTCGACGGCAAGGTGCTCGTCGTCCACCACGTCTTCCGGCCCGACGACACCCTGCAGACCCTCGACGTCGGCGCGCTCCTGCCCGCCCACGCGACGGCGCTGGGCAAGGTGCTGCTGGCCTACGGGGCGGCTGCCACACTGCACGGCGAGCTCGAACCGTTCACCCGGCGTACCACGACCGTTCCCCGCGAGCTCGCCCGCATGCTGGCCGAGGTCCGTGACATGGGATGGGCCGCCGAAGTGGAGGAGATGACGGTCGGGGAGGCGGGCGTCGCCGCTCCCATCCGAGGTCAGGGAGGCCTGGTCGTCGGCGCCATGGGCATCACCGGCGCGGTCGAACGGATCTGTGGCCCCGGGGGACGGCCGAAACCGACGCTGGTGACCGGCGTACGCGACGCCGCGCGCGCGGTCTCCCGAGATCTCGGGGCCTCCCGCTGGTGAGGCCCGTGGAGGTGGGGACGCGATGGTAGAGCGCTACGTGATGGCGGTCGACCAGGGTACGACGTCCACGCGATGCATCCTCTTCGACCACGGCGGGCGCCTGGTGTCGGTGACGCAGCGCGAGCACAAGCAGCACTTTCCCCGGCCCGGCTGGGTCGAGCACGACGCGATGGAGATCTGGCGCAACCTCGAACGGATCGCCCCGGAGGCGGTCGCGCAGGCGGGGGCGACCCCCGACCAGGTCGCCGCCCTGGGCATCGCCAACCAGCGCGAGACCACGGTGATGTGGGACCGGCACACCGGCCGGCCGATCGGCCATGCGATCGTGTGGCAGGACACGCGCACCGACCGCCTCGTCGACGAGCTGGCCGCGCACCCGCGGGCCGACATCGTCCGCGAGCGCTGCGGGCTGCCCCTGGCGACCTACTTCTCCGCCCCGCGCATCCGCTGGATGCTCGACAACCGGCCCGGCCTGCGCGAACGCGCCGAACGCGGCGACGTGCTCTTCGGGACGATGGAGAGCTGGCTGATCTGGAACCTCACCGGCGGTCCCGACGGCGGCCTGCACGTCACCGACGTCACCAACGCGAGCCGCACGCTCCTGATGAACCTCACGACGCTCGACTGGGACGACGAGCTGCTGGACTTCTTCGGCGTGCCGCGGGCGATGCTGCCGCGGATCCGGCCCTCGACCGAGACGTACGGCCCGGCGCGGCGCGTGCTGCCCGGCGTGCGCATCGCCGCCGCGCTCGGCGACCAGCAGGCGGCGCTGTTCGGGCAGACCTGCTTCGCCCCCGGCGAGGCCAAGTGCACGTACGGCACGGGCGCGTTCCTGCTGCTCAACACCGGCAACGAGCCGGTCCGCTCGGCGCACGGCCTGCTCACGACGGTGGGGTACCAGATCGGCTCGGAGCCGGCCGTCTACGCGCTCGAGGGGTCCATCGCGATCACCGGCGCGCTCGTGCAGTGGTTCCGCGACGGGCTCGGCATCATCGGCAGCGCCCCGGAGATCGAGACGCTGGCGCGCACGGTGGACGACAACGGCGGCTGCTACATCGTGCCCGCCTTCTCCGGGCTGTTCACGCCGTACTGGCGCAGCGAGGCCCGCGGCATCATCGTCGGCCTGACCTCCTACATCACCAAGGGGCACCTGGCCCGGGCGGTGCTGGAGGCCACCGGCTGGCAGACCCGCGAGGTGGTCGACGCGATGAACGCCGACTCCGGCCTGGCGCTCAAGGCGCTCAAGGTGGACGGCGGCATGACCGCCGACAACCTGCTCATGCAGTTCATCTCCGACGTCCTCAACGTGCCGGTGATCCGGCCGATGGCCGCCGAGACCGTCTCGCTCGGCGCCGCGTACGCCGCCGGGCTCGCGGTCGGCTACTGGCCCGACCTGGAGGGGCTGCGACGCAACTGGCACCGTGCCGCCCAGTGGCTCCCGGCGATGGACCCCGCGCGGCGCGAGGTGGAGTACGACAACTGGCACCGGGCCGTGGAACGCACCTTCGACTGGATCAAGCCGGAGAGCTGACGGAATCGCGGACGCCGGCGAACGCGGTCACCGGCCGGCGGCCCGGCCCTTCCAGTCGAGGCAGAGCACGACCGCGTCGTCGGCGAGTTCGGCCCCGCGATGGTAGTCGAGCAGGCCGCGGGTGAGCGTGCGCACCGCCTCCGACGGGCTCTGCAGCTGTGTCTGGCGCAGCGCGGCGGCCAGCGCCGAGGCCCCGTACGCCTCACCGCGCGGCGAGCGGGCGGTGTGGAAGCCGTCGCTGAAGATGACGAGGCGGTCGCCGCTCTCGACGGCGAACTCCTGCTCGGTGTAGCGCGTGTCGTCGAACATGCCGAGGGGAAGCTGCGCCTCCAGCCCGACCGGCTCGACCGTGCCGTTCCGCATCCGGAAGATCTTCGGTGACCCGGCGTCGACGGCGCCGACCCGGCCCGTCGCCACGTCGAACCGCAGCAGGAGCGTGGAGACGTGCCACCGCCCGTGGTGCTGGTTGAAGATCGTCTCGTTGGCGAGCGTCGCCTGGTCGACGAGGTCGGCCCCGGACCGGCGGGCGTTGCGCAGGGCGCCGACGGCCAGCTGCGTCAGCAGCGCCGCCTCCGCGCCCCGTCCCATGCCGTTGGTCACGGACACGGTCAGGTGCTCGGCCGCGGTCGACCAGTCGAAGTTGTCGCCCCAGATCGCGTAGGCGGGCTCGAGCTGCCCGGCGAGGTGGTACTCGTCGGTGACGCACGAACGTCCGGGCAGCAGCTCCCACTGGATCTCCGCGGCGAGGGTGAGCCGGGTGCGCCGCCGGGCACGCCGGAAGACGTCGGTGCCCGCGTCGGCGATCTTCAGCGCGCGGGCCACCACGCCGGCGACCGCGCACAGCTCCTCGCGCGTCGCGGTGTCCGGTTCGCCCGGCAGGGCGACCGTGAGGACGCCGCTGCGGTCGCCCCACACCGCGAGCGGCAGGTGGAGGTCCCAGGCGCCGCCGTCCTCGGACTTGGCCGTCACCGGCTCCTGCGCGGCGAACGCGCGCCCGGCGGACGTGCCGTCCATGGGGAACGCCGGCCGCCCGGAGACCACGGGGACGAGGAAGTCGAGCCGGTAGTCCGCGAGGAGCAGGTCCACGGAGGCCGCTCCGTAGGCCTGTTCGATCACGGTCGCCACGGTCCCCGCCAAGGCGTGTGGCTGCGCCTCCCAGATGGCGCGTTCGACGGTGCTCAGCTGGTCTTTGGACATGATCTCGTCTCGGTCGGTCGGGCGCACGCGCGCGGGGGCAGGTGTCTCGTGCGGCGCATGAGGAGTGACTGCACACGCGCGATGGGTGACAGGCGGGGTATGGTGGCGGATGTGGGTGATTCATCGCAGCTGTCACAAAGCGCTGCTGCGATCGATCTTGCGGCCGAGGCGCTCGTCCGGATCTGGACCGGTCCGCAGAACGCGCCCGGGGTGCCGGTGCCAGCGACCCAGCTGCGTGTTCTCTTCGTCGTGGAGCAGAGCGGGGCCATCAATCTCAGTGGCCTGGCGAACGAGCTCGGCGCGCTCCTGTCGTCGGCCAGCAGGCTGTGTGACCGCCTGGAGGCCGCCGGGCTGATTGTACGTGAGTCCGGCCAGCAGTCCCGGCGGGAGATCGCGATCCGGCTGAGCCCCGACGGCGAGGCGCTCCTCGATCGCGTACGCCGCGAGCGGCAGGAGCAGATCACCAAGGTCCTCGCGCAGATGCCCGTGGGCGCCCGCCAGGCGCTGCTCACCGGCCTCACCGAGTTCCAGAACGCCGCCGGCGCGCAGTCGCGGCCCGGCACGCCCGGCTCGGAGCAGTCCTTCTCGATGCCCGCCTGACCGCGCCGGCCTGACCGCGCCGGCCCGACCGACCGCCTCGGGCACCGTCCCTCAAGGATCGTCGGTCACCGCGTCCTCGTTCTCCGTCTCGCGGCGGGGGTCCTCCGGCCGCGGTCCGATCCGGAACATCAGCAGGCAGGTGTCGTCCTCGCGCGCGCTGTCGTGCAGCATCTCGGACAGGACGCTGTCGGCGACCGCGTCCAGATCGCCCTTCGCCCGGCCGAGGGCGCGCGCAAGCCGGTCGATGCCGTCGCCGAGGGGCACGCCACGCCGCTCGATGAGGCCGTCGGTGTAGAACAGCACGATCGAGCCGGGCTCGGGCCGGATGCCGAACTCCCGCAGGTCGGCGCCCTCCAGCGGCATGCCGAGCAGGAAGTCGTGGCCCTCCAGCACGGTGACCGTGCCGTCGGGCGCGCGGACCAGGGGCGGCGGGTGCCCGGCGTTGGACCAGCGCAGCAGGCCGTCGGGCGACACCTGGACGAGCACCGCGGTGGCCAGGTCGTCCGGTTGCAGGTGCGACAGCATGCGGTGCATGCGGGTGAGCACCTCACCGGGCCCGCCGGCGTCGACGGCGTACGCGCGCAGCGTGGTGCGCAGCTGCCCCATGAGGGCGGCGGCCTGCAGGCCGTGGCCCGTGACGTCGCCGACCCCGGCGACGATGTCGCCGTCCGGGCGCTCGAAGGCGTCGTACCAGTCCCCGCCGACGTTCAGACCCGCCTCCGCGGGCAGGTAGCGGGCGGTGAACCGGAGCCGCCCGGCCGCCGGCAGGTCGGTGAGCATGGCGCGCTGGAGGATCTCGGCGACGTCACGCTCGCGTTCGTAGCGCAGGGCGTTGTCGGTGGCGGCGGCGGCGAGCCGGGCCAGCTCGCCGAAGACCACGACGTCTTCGGCGCCGAAGGAGTCCTCCGGGGGCTCGGCGGCCAGCACGCCGAGCGTCGTGCCGCGCGAGATCAGCGGGATGGCGAGGAGCTGCTGCCGGTCGAAGGTGGTGTCGACACCCGCGGCGGCCGGCTCGTCGCCCGGCGCGCGGGTGGCGTGCTGCGCCCGGCCGCTGGCGAAGGCCTTCTCCACCAGCGGTGGGGGGCGCTCGGCCCCGGCCGTGGGCGGGAGCGGCTCCAGCAGTCCGGGCTCGCGGGCCAGCCACGCGGTCATCGCGGACGCGTGGCGCGGGACGACGATGCCGCGCAGCCGGCCGAGGATCTGCTCGTGGTCGAGCGACTCGGACAGGACCGCGCCGGCGTGGGCGAGGAACGCCAGCCGGGCGCGCGAGGCCTCGGCCGCGGCGTGGGCCGCGCGCTCGGCGTCGAGCAGCCGGCGCTGCTGTTCGCCGGCGTGGCGGAGCCGTTCGGTGGTCTCGGCCAGCTCGGCGTGGAGCGCGAGCACGCCCTGGTTGGTCTGCTCCAGCTCCTGCCGGTGCCAGCCGAGGGCCTCGTGCTGTTCGATGATGAGGTCGAGCAGCGCGGTGCCGCCACCTTTGCCCGACCAACCGACCCCGACCGACCTCCCGGCGTCGTCGTCTCCGGCCCCGCCGTCGGCGTTGATCGGCGCCGTGGCCGTACGGTCGGCTCCCCCGCCGCCGCCCACCGTCGCCCGCAGGTACGACTCACCGACGGTCAGCGTCAGCCGGCCGCCGGGGTGATGGTCGCGCACCGCCCGCGCGACCGTCGCGAGGAACCCGGGCCTCTCGTCGGCGGCGACGCCGAACCGGCTCATCGCCTCCGCGACGGCCGTCAGGGCGGCCGCCGGGTCGGTGACCGGCCCATGGTGGATCCGCTGGCTCATCGAGACCCATTCTCCGGTGCCGTGCGGACGACGACAACGGCGGCGTCGTCGTTGCCGCGCAGGGCGTCACGCCAGATCAGGGCCGCGAGGATCGCCGGATGATGGTGGTCGGCACGCGGATAGTCGGCGAGGTTCCACCGGCTCGTGATGCCGTCGGTGTGCAGGATGAGAACGGCGGGCGCCCGCCAGTCCGCCGAGACGACGCTGTGCGACCGGGTGCGGGTGGCGACCTGGGGACCGTGGCCGGCGCCGAGGATGCCGGGCCGTGAGACGAGCGCCTGGTCGGTGCCGGGCCGGAACAGCCGGCCCGTGACGTTTCCCATGCCGGCGAAGCTCAGCCGGCGCGACCAGCCGTCGATCTGGGCGATCGCCGCGGCGGCGCCACGGGTGACCCGCAGGCCGAGGTCGATCTCGCTGAGCAGGCCGGCGGAGTCGAGGGCGGGTTGCCGTTCGAGCAGGTCCAGCGCCGCGCTCCGCGCCTCTGCCGCCTTGACGCCGTGGCCCAGGCCGTCGACGACGCCGACGGTCATGCGGTCGCCGTCCCAGGCCAGCCCGAAGCCGTCGCCGACCGCCGACTCGTCCGGATGCGGAGAGATGAGGCCGCCGACCTCGACCGATCCGGCGGGTTGCGCCGCGGCCGGGCCGACGCGCGCCAGCGCGACGGTGCCCTGCCCGACCCGGCTGTAGAGGTCGAACTGCGCCGCCCCGCGCCGGCACGCTCCGAGCCCGGCTCCCAGCGACGAGCTCGTGGTGAAGCCGTCGGTCAGCGAGGCGGCCACGTCGGGGATGCCGGGGCCGCGGTCGACGGAAACGAGCTGCACCGCGCCCCGGCCGAAGACGTTGACGAGCAGCCGTCCGTCCACGGCGTGGCGCACGAGGTTGGTGGCCAGCTCGGTGGCGAGCAGTTCGCAGGTGGCGAGGTCGTTCGGGTCCAGGCCGGCGGCCAGCGCGGCGGCCGAGGCCGCGGCGGCGGCGCCGTGCACCTGGCTGTCGTCGGTCACGGCGACGTTCCACGCCTCGGTGACCATCACCCGGCCGGTCATGAGTCCTCCTGCGTCGGAAGGTGTGACCACAGGGGCGCCGTGTTGCCGATTCGCTCACTGCGTTCGCTCATCGCGGCACCCTCTGGGCCGTACGCGACCAGGCGACCGCGGTCACGGTCGTCCCCCCGCCGGGCCTGCTGTCGATCGTGAACTCCTGTACCAGGCGGCGCGCGCCGCCGAGGCCCAGGCCCAGGCCGTTGCCGGTGCTGTAGCCGTCGGACAGCGCGGCGTCCACGTCGGGAATGCCCGGTCCGTCGTCGGTGAAGGTCAGCCGGATGGCACGGCCGCCGGAGTTCTCCACCACGGCGAGCTCCATGTGGCCGCCACCGCCGTGTACGAGCGTGTTGCGGGCGAGCTCGCTCGCGGCCGTGACGATCTTCGTCTGTTCGACCAGGCTGAAGCCCGCGGCGACCGCCGCCTCGCGTACGGCCTGACGTGCCCCGGCGATCTGCACGTCACTGCCGATCTCCAGCCGTGTCACCTCGTCCAGGCTCATCGACCGGCCTGTCCCTGGAACAGCGCCATCGCGTCTTCCAGCGAGCGCGCGGTCTCCAGCCCGCGCAGGCTGAGCCCCATCTCCACCAGCGTAATGGCCACGGAGGGACGCATCCCCGCCACCACCGTACGGCCCGCGAGCATGTTCGTCGCCGCCGCGATCTCCGACAGGACACGTGCGAGGAAGGAGTCGACGATCTCCACGCCGGAGATCTCGATGACCACACCGCGGGCGCCGGCGGCGGCCATCTCGGTGAGGTCGCTCTGGAGCGCGAGCGCGGACTCGTCGGTCAGCTCCTGCTGGATGGCGGCGATGAGGATCTCGCCCATGCGCAGGACCGAGACGCGCCCCGCGCCCGCATCCGCGGTCACCCCTGCCCCACGACGACGGAGACGCCCGCCTTCTCCAGCGCCCACCCCAGGGCGTCGGCCAGCGTCGCCCGCGTGGAGATGTCGCCCAGGTCGATGCCCAGCTGCACGATGGTCTGCGCGATCTGGGGCCGGATGCCGCTGATGACGCACTCGGCGCCCATGAGGCGCACCGCCATCGCGGTCTTGAGCAGGTACTGCGCGACGACGGTGTCGACCATCGGCACGCCCGTGATGTCGAGGATCGCCATGTCGGCGTTCTGGTCGACGATCGCCTGCAGCAGCGTCTCCATCACCACCTGCGTGCGGGCGCTGTCGAGGGTGCCGATCAGCGGCACGGCGACCACCCGGTCCCACAGCTTGATGACCGGGGTGGAGAGCTCGAGGAGCTGCTGGCGCTGCCGGTCGATGATCTCGGCGCCCTCGCTCAGCGCGATCTCCATGACCACGACCCGCAGGGTGCCCATGAGCTCCACCGTCGCCAGCGGCACCGCGCCGTCGGCACCGCCCGGCTCGCGGGCGACGATCTCGAGCACGGGACGCTTGAGGTCGGCGACCTCGGCGGTGATCTGCTGGAGTGTGGCGCCGGACCGGGTGCGCCCCGTGACCATCTGCGCCAGGTGCGGCCGGACGCGTTCGAAGCCGGGCGCGGAGGTGTCGTCGAGGCGCTCGTGGCGGGCGACCTCGGCCAGAACCTGCACGAGCCGGTGCGCCGCCGCCACGGCCGCGTCACGGCCGGTCGTGTAGACGTTGCGGAAGAGCGGGAGGTCCGCCCACTGCTGTGCCACCTGCTCGCCGCGCGTCTCCAGAACCTGCGCGACCGTCGCGGCCCCAGAGCCGTCTGAATCCACCGAAGTCACCCGTATTCTCCCTGGTTACCTGATCGAACCGACGGAGCCGGCGCCCCCGCGCCCGCCTGGCCCGGCCGCACCGGACCGGCGGCGTCACCCGCCGACCGCGCCCGGAACGGCCGCCCCGCATCCGGGGTCACGCAAAAGCTTGCCAAGCGACAATCGTATCGAATCGCCACCTACAACGCGCGTCAGGTCGCGCGGTGCGCCCAGCGCGCGACGCGGCGGCCGATCAGAAGGTAGGCCACGACCGCGCCCAACGTGTTGAGGATGACGTCGTCGGCGTCGAACGCGCGTCCGGCGATCACCGTGCCCTGCACGGTCTCGATGCAGAGTGAGACGAACGCGACCGTGAGGAGGATCCGCAGCGGGCCGCGGAAGCGGTTGGACAGGACCGGCAGCAGCACGCCGAGCGGCGCGAGCAGCACGATGTTGCCCCCGATCTCCAGCAGCGCGGCCTTGACGCTCGGCTGGTCGAGATAGAGCCGGAGCGTCTGCCCGGGATGGGTGTTGTCGTGCACGTACTTGCCGGCGCCCGGCTCCGGCCGGAGCGTGAGCCGGGTGATCACCCAGGCGAAGGCCACGACGCCGGCGAGGCCCATGAGGATCCACAGACCGCGCACCAGGTACGACGAGAAGGATCGGGCGTTCTTCTTCCCGGGCTTCTTTCCGGGCTTCTTCGCGGACGACCCCTTCTTCGCCGAGGAGTCGCCACGGCGCCTTCCTGTGGACGGCATGGCCGTCTTTTTCGCCGGGGGTCTGGCTCTCTGGGACGAGTCCGTCTTCGACGCGGGCTTCCGGGACGCGGATGATGGCTTCGTCGTGGACACGACCTAGCAATCCCCAATCCCGGACGCCCTATCCGTCCCAGGCGCCTCCGGTTTCGCGTGATCCGTGCGTGCCGGTGACGTTCTGACGGACCGCGCCGGTCAGACGAAGGTCTCGTCCACGAAACACCAGCGCCAGTCCTCGCCCGGCTCGAAGGAGCGGACGACCGGGTGACCGGCCGTACCGGCGTGCGCCCGCGCGTGCCGGTTGGGCGAGGAGTCGCAGCAGCCGATGTGCCCGCAACTCAGGCACTCGCGCAGGTGCACCCAGCGGGATCCGGTCCGCAGGCAGTCCTCGCAGCCGGCCGTGGTGGACGGGGTCACGCCGGAGGGCAGGGTGACCACGTGCGGGCAGGTCTCGGACATCGCGGACCGTCCTCATACTCGGGCCGCCCGGGCGGGCGGCGGCGTTCGGTTCCAGCCTCTCACCACGCCCCGCCGCCGCACCACCGGGCCGTCCCGCCGGTCAGGTCTCCCGCGCGCCCAGCGCCTCCGGTGGGTGGACGGTCAGGGCGAGCCGACCGGGTATCGCCGTGGCGAGCAGGGCCAGCACCGTCAGGGCCGCGACGACTCCCAGGTAGGCCGGCGGCGGGAACGCCGGCCGCGCCGATCCGGTCATCCCGGCGCCGTACGCCGACAGCGTGGCGAGCGCGATGGCGGTGCCCAGCACGACGCCGGTGAGGGTCACGCTCAGCGTCTCCAGACGGAGCATGCGGTGGATCTGCCGCTTGGTCGTGCCGACCATGCGGAGCAGCGCGAACTCCCGGGACCGTTCGGCGGTGGCCATCGCCAGCGTGTTGACGACCGCGATCGCGGTGAAGGCGATGATCAGACCCATGATCACCAGGTTGACCTCGGTATCGGGCCGCTGTCCGGCCGCCTGGGCCGCCGGCGCGGTCCGCACCCCGGGGTAGCGCGCGACCGCCCGCCGCAGCGCGTCCGCCGAGCCTCCCGCGACGAGCACCTGCCGTGGCAGCGGGTCGTCGACGTGCGCCGCGACGACGTCGTACGGGAGCAGCACGTCGCCGAAGCCCAGCCCGCGACCGTAGACCGCGGCCACCCGCGCGCGCAGCGGTGTGCCGTCGCCGAGCGTGACGTTCAGCTCGGTACCGAGCCGGGCGTGCATGTGCCCCGCCGCGTTCGCGCTGACCGCCACACCGCCGTGGGCCAGTCCGTCGAGCGAGCCGGCGCGCACTCCCGGATCGATCGTCTCGGTCAGTCCGGCCGGCGTGACGCCCTGCGCCGCGTACTTGCCCTGACCGACGCGGATCGAGGTGGGCACCATCGCGGTGACCGCGCGTACGCCGGGCAGTCTGCTCAGCTCCCCGGCGCCGGGGACCCGGCCCGTGAGGACGTGCCCGGCCCTGACCCCCGCGCTCGCCTGCCGGGTGGCCGCGTCGGCGACGGTGGCGGGGGCGAACAGGATCGTGCAGGTCATGCCGACCGCGAGGGTGAGCGGCGTGATGACCGAGGCGAGCCGGCGCGTGCCGGCCCGGCCGTTGGCGGCGGCCAGGTGACCGCTGACCCGCGACAGCCGGAGCGGTACGGCCAGCAGGGCCGTCGCGGCGCGGGCGAGCACCGGGCCGAGCAGCGCGACCGCGAACGCGCCGAGCACGACCGCGAGGAAGGTCACCGGGGTCGCGGCGGCCTCGACGTCGAGCGCGCGGAGCACGACCAGCAGCGTGACGTGCCCGGCGAGGACGGCCAGGCCGGCCAGGGTGCGCGCCACCGGAGGCCGGCGGCGTTCGACCGCCGCCTCGGCCAGTGCCTCGGCGGGCCGGAGCCGTACGGTGCCGCGGGCGGACAGCCGCGCGGCGGCCCAGGCCGCGAGCACGGTGGCGGCCAGGCCGGCGGCCATCGGGAACGGGCTGAGCACCAGCCCGAGGTTCGGCGGCATCACGCCGTGCCCCACGAACAACGACCGCAGCCACCGGGCCACGAACAGGCCGCCGGCCGCGCCGGCCAAACCCGCACCGGTCCCGACCAGCAGGGCCTCCCGGCCGATCATCTTGCGCACCTGCCGGGGCGTGGCGGCGATCGCCCGCAGCAGCGCCAGCTCACGCCGCCGCTGCTCGATCGTCAGCGTGAACGTGCCGACCACGACGAGGATCGCCACCAGCAGCGACGTGCCGCCGAGCGCACCGCCCATGCTGACCAGCGTCACGCGTGCCTTCGACGCGTCGGCGAACTCCAGCGCCCCGCGAGACTCCCCGGTGTGGACCTCGGCCGGGGTGCCGCGCAGGGCCGCGCGTACGGCGGAGACCGCGGAGGCGGGGAACACGCCGATCGCCGAGACCTGGCCCGGCCGCCCGGCCAGCCGCCGGGCCTCCTGCCCGGTGAAGAACAGGTTCTCCTGCCGGGGCGCCGCCTGGGCGGTGACCCCGACGACGCGGTAGGTCCTCGGGGCCTCGGTGGCCAGGACGCCGATCGTGTCCCCCGGCCGTACGCCGGCGCGCGCGTCGGCCACGACCTCCGCGGCGGTGCGCGGTGCCCGGCCGGCGGCGAGCGTGAACGGCGTGAGCGCCGCGGACTCCCAGGCGTGGCCCTGGGCCGTGCCGTGCGCGGTCCGGGCCGGGAAGGTCACCTCCGGGACCACCTTGGTCACGCCGGGCACCCGTGCGATCCGGTCCGCGACGTCCGCGGACAGCCACGCGCGTTCGGTGAGCGGCTTGGACTTGGTCTTGACCTTGTGCTTCTTGTGCTTGGTCCAGTGGACCTGCTGGTCGGCGCCGACCACGATCGGCGCGCCGGCGTAGCGTTCGGGGGCGATGTGGCCGCGCAGGCCGGTCTCCAGCAGCACCCCGCAGGCGGTGATGAGCGCGGCCGCGCACATGAGGGCGACGAACGCCCCGGCGAAGGCGCCCTTGCGGCTGCGCAGCGTGTGCCAGGCGAGGGACAGCATCAGACCCGCCCTCCCAATCCGGCCATGTGCTCGGCGACGAGGTCGGCCGACGGCGCGTCCAGCGTGCCGGCGATCCGCCCGTCGGCCAGGAACAGGACGCGATCCGCGTACCCGGCGGCGACGGGGTCGTGGGTGACGACCACGACGGTCTGCCCGAGAGCGTCGACGGCCTCGCGGAGCAGCGTGAGGACGTCGCGCCCGGTGGCGGTGTCCAGCGCGCCGGTCGGCTCGTCGCCGAAGATCACCTCGGGCCGGGTGACGAGCGCACGGGCGAGTGCGACCCGCTGCTGCTGCCCGCCGGACAGCTGCGCGGGGCGATGGCGGGTGCGGCCGGTCAGGCCCACGCGAGCGATGATCTCCTCCAGCCGCGCCCGGTCGGTACGGGTGCCGGAGAGCCGCAGCGGCAGCTCGATGTTGCGCAGGACGTCGAGCGAGGGAACGAGGTTGAAGGCCTGGAAGACGAAGCCGACGCGGCTGCGGCGCAGCTCGGTGAGCCGCACCTCGCTCATGCCGGACAGGTCGGTGCCGCCCAGCAACACGGTGCCGGAGGTGGGAGTGTCCAGGCCCGCGGCGCAGTGGAGGAAGGTCGACTTTCCGGAGCCCGACGGGCCCATGACCGCGGTGAACGTGCCTCGGGGGATGGTGATCGTCACGCCGTCGAGAGCGGTGACGGCGCCGGCGCCCTTTCCGTACACCTTGCGGACCGACGTCATCTGGACCGCGGCGGCGTCCGGCGTCGCGGATCTGTCTCGGCGCGGCATCGGCGCCTTCCTTTCGGGAGTGTGTTCGGTGAGCGGCGGGGGGCCGGCTCACTCGTCGTCGAGGTCGGGATCGGGGTCGGGGTCGATCGCGGGGAAGGCGAGGAAGCGGGCGTAGACGGGCCGGGCGTCCTCCGGGACGTCTCCGGCGTCGCGCTTGAAGCGGTTGACGAGCCGGATGTACTCCTCGAAGAACTCGCGGACCTCGTCGAGCGTGAGGTGCAGGAGCGAGCGGGAGTACGGCGCGGCGTCCGCCCATTCGCCGAGCGACTCGCGCCGGGAGAGGAAGCGCGAGAACGCCTCGACGTCGGCGTCGAACGTCATGCGGTTCATCTGGTCGAGCGCGGCACGCACCTGCGGGCTCTGGCGGCTGCGCGGCGGGAACCGGCGGTCGCCCGGCACGGCGCGCCACCAGCGCTCCCGCCCATGCGCCTTGTCCGCGAGCTCCTCGACGAAGCCGTGCTTGGCCAGCTCGCGCAGGTGGTAGCTCGTGGCTCCGGTGTTGAGCCCCAGCGCACGGGCCAGCGACGCCGACGTGGCCGGGCCGTGCAGGGCGAGGTGCTCGAGCATCTTCTGCCGCCGGGGATGCGCGAGCGCCTTCAGCGCCTCGAGGTCGTTGATCTCCTGCGGTTCGGGCATACGTGCACAATATTCTGTGCACAAGGAATTGTGCAAACTATCCTGTGCACGACCTCCGGGCGTTTATCCGCTGGTGTCCGAGCCGCCGATCGCCCACACTTACCTGCCGTGGTGACTCTGCACGTCTTCGACATGGACGGCACGCTGCTCGAGGGAACGACGGCCAGCCTGCAGATCGCCCGGCACCTCGGATCCACGGAGGAGCTGGTCGAGCTGGAGGCGCGGTTCGCGGCCGGCGAGATCGACACCCGAGGCTTCGCGGCCGCCATCCACGAGCTGTGGCGAGAGCTGACGCCGTCGGCCGTCGCCGAGGTGTTCGCCGCCAGTCCCTGGCTGACCGGTATCCGCGAGGTCTGCGCGGACATCCGGGAGCGCGGTGAGCGATGCGTGGTGATCACCATGTCGCCCGACTTCTTCGCGCGGCACCTTCTCGACCTGGGCTTCGACGAGGTGGCGGCCTCGCGGTTCCCGGCGCTTCCCTTCCTGGAACCGCTCGACCCGGCGAAGATCCTCACCCCGGCCGACAAGGCCCGCATCGTGGAGGAGATGTGCGAGCGGTACGGCCTCGGCCGCTCGCGGTGCGTGGCCTACGGCGACTCGATGTCGGATGCTCCGCTGTTCCGCCACCTGACCAAGACGGTCGCGGTGAACGCCGATCATCACCTCGCCGAGCTGGCCGCCGTCAGTTACCGCGGCAACGACCTGGCCGGCGCGTACGCGCTCGGCCGGGCCCTCCTCGCCCGTGACGCTTCCTGATCAACGCCCGACGCCGGTGTCATCCGGCCCCCGCTCGTTAAGGACCAGCTCCAGCCGGTCGAGCCTGCGGGAGAGGGCGCGGTTATGCACCAGGACGCTCACGATCAGGACGGCGAACAGACACGTGATCACGACGGCGGACGCATCGGGACGCAGCAGCAGACCGGCGACGATCGGCAGCACCACCACGAGGGCGACCCGGGCCCGGCGCAGGCTCCGGCGGCGACGCCGGACCATCGCCAGCAGCGGCCCGTCGAGTGTGACGTCGGCGGGCGCCTCACCCCGGCGCGCCGCGCGGTCCAGCACCCGCCAGTCCTCCATCCGGACGATCCCGAGCGCGGCCCGCTCGTCGATGGCGGCCATGCGCGGGCCGACGTACGCCCCGAGGACGGCCATGACCAACGCGGCCGCAGCCTCCGTGACCAGTGATCTGGCCGACCACGGGTGGTACGGCCCGGCGACACCGGTGGCGCTCAGGGCCACGTAGAACGTGAAGACCACGGCGAACAGGAAGGCGCACACGATCCAGCGTGGCGCATCCGGACGCTCACGGTCGGCGTGCCCAGCGCTCTTCACCCCTCGATGATCGCGGCGAACCGCCGGGAAGAGCACCGTAATCACCGGATCCGGCCACCGGACGACACGGCGCGACCGCCACACGGGCGGTCGCCGGACCGATCACCGGCGTGCCGCGCCTCCGGCGGCGGTGTGCTCGACGCTCAGGTCGCCATCCCGCGCTCTTCGAGCAGGACGTGCAGTGCCCGGAGCGCGTAGTAGATCCGGCTCTTCACTGTGCTCACCGGGATGCCTAACGCATCCGCGGCCTCGTCGACCGTACGCTTCCGCATGACCGTCTCGGTCAGGACCTCGCGGTGCGCCCGCGAGAGTGCGTTCAGCGCTTCCGTGACCACCATCTGGCGCACGACGTCCTCCGATCCGTCGGCGGCCTTCCACTGGGAACAACGGCCGTCGCGCTCCGCGGGTTCACGCCCGGAGAGAACTCTCAGGATCCGCTTCGGCGAGGCGGCGGCGTCTCACCGGCCCGCGCGCCGGTTCCGGGCGGCCTCTCAGCGGACGGGCCGCCGGCCGACGATCGCGAGCACCTCGCGCAGGGCGTCGGCCGCGTCCCGTACGGCCTCGTCCGAGACGCCGGTGAGAACCTCCAGGTGGGCACGGCCCGAGGCGCCGAGCGCCTTCGCGACGAGTTCACGGCCCCCGTCGGTCAGACCGACCCAGCGGCTGCGGCCGTCGCCCGGGCTCGCCCCGCGCTCGACGTGGCCGCCCGCCTCCAGGCGCTGCAGGACGTTGCTGATCCCGCCCGAGGTCAGGAACAGCGACCGGGACAGCTCGCTCGGCTTGAGGCGGTACGGCGGGCCGACGCGGTTGAGCGCGGCGAGCACGTCGAACTCGGCGTAGGTCAGCCCCAGCTCGCTCAGTTCGGCACGTACGGCCTGCTCGAACAGGCCGCCGACGCGGGACAGGCGCTTGCTCAGCTCCAGAGCCGCGACGAGCCGGGGTGGCAGCTCGGCCGCCCATCCCGGCACGAGGGCGTCGACCTCGTCGCGGATGCCGTCGTCTCGCACGGGTCCACGATACTGTTTTTCAATATAGCTTTCTAAAAAGCTTTCCTTTAATGTACCGCTCATGAACATCCTGCTGCGCGGCGCTTCCGCCGTGCTCGACACCGACCCGCTCCCCTCCGTCACCGGCCACACGGACGTGCTCGTCGAAGACGGCCTGATCTCCGCCGTCGGCACCGGCCTGCCCTCGCCACCGGGCACGGAGGTCATCGACGCGACCGGGCGCATCGTGCTGCCGGGGTTCGTGGACACCCACCGGCACACCTGGCAGGCGACGATCCGTGCCATCGCGCCGGACATCTCCTTCCCCGGCTACCTGGAGCGCGTCCTCCGCGGCCTCGCGCCGCGTCACCGGCCCGAGGACGTGTACGCGGGCAACCTGGCCGGCGCGCTCGAATGCCTGAACGCGGGGATCACGACCCTGCTCGACTGGTCGCACATCCAGTTCGGCCCCGCGCACACGGAGGCGACGGTCGCGGCGCTGCGCGCCTCCGGCATCCGGGCCGTCTTCGGCTACTGCTACGGAGGACCGGACGGTCCGGAGGGGCTGGCGGCGGAGGGCCGCCGCGTCCACCGCGCGTACGCCGGCGCCGACCCGCTGCTGACCCTGGCCGTGGCGGCCCTCGGCCCGGAGATCGCCGGAGAGACGGTCGCCGTGCACGAGTGGCGGCTCGCCCGCGACCTCGGGCTGCCGGTGACCGTGCACATGGGCGGCCACGGCCGGGAGAGCGCCGAGCGCGGCCTGGCGTTCCTGCGCGAGAACGGCCTCTTCGGCCCGGGGATCACCTACGTCCACCCGAACCACTACACCGACGACGAACTGCGACGGATCGCCGACAGCGGCGGTACGGCGTCGGTGTCACCGCTGGTCGAGGCCGAACTCGGGATCGGCCACCCGGCGACGGGCCGGGCGCGCGCCGCCGGCGTGCCGACCGGCCTGGGCGCGGACACGGTGACGAGCGGGCCGGGCGACATGTTCGGCCTGATGCGGGCGGCGTACACGCTCGAACGCGCCCGCGGTTCGGACGTCACCACCCGCGACGTCCTGCGGATGGCCACCATCGAGGGGGCCGAGGTGGCGGGCCTTGGCGAGGTGACCGGGTCGCTGCGCGCCGGCAAGCAGGCCGACCTGGTGCTCGTCCGCGCCGACACCCTCGCGACGGCGCCGACGCACGACCCGGTCGGCGCGCTGGTCCTGTCCGCCGACGCCGGTTGCGTCGACACCGTCCTGGTGGCGGGCCGCGTGGTCAAGCGCGACGGGCGGCTGCTCCACCATGACGTGCCCGCGATCCTGGCCTCGCTGCGGGAATCGGCGGCCCACGTCGCCGCCTGATCAGCTGTGCAGCGTCGTCCGGGGCGTCTGGCCGTACGCCCGCCGGTACTCGGCGGCGAAGCGCCCGAAGTGGAGGAACCCCCAGCGTGCCGCGATGGCGGTGACCGTGTCGCCGCGCGTGGGGTCCGCGCGCCGGAGGTCCTCGTGCGCGCGCGCCAGGCGTACCCGCCGCAGATAGGCGGTCGGCGTGGTGCCGCGGTGGCGCCGGAAGGCGTACTGCAGCGCACGGGGCGTGACGCGGGCCGCCTCGGCGATGTCGGCGACACCGATGTCGCGGTGGGCGTTCGCGTCGATGAACGCGATGGCGCGGCGCAGCATCGCGGGTGCGCCGTCGCCCCGGTCGCGCGGCTCGGGGGCGGGCACGATCGTGTTCGGGAAGGCGGTCAGGGCCGAGGCGGCCAGGAGCCGGGCGGCGTTGCCGATGATGAGCGGCTGCGCGGCGGCCTCGGCGTTGGTGAGCAGGCGTTCGGTGACGTATGCCGCCGTGCGCTTCCAGTTCTCGGCGGCCGCGGGCGTGGCCGGCCGGAAGCCGTCGAAGCGCAGAGGCCCCGGCGCCTCGCCGTCCGGCGCGCCGGCGACGCTCCGGAGAAGGGACAGGTCGAGCGTCACCGTCTGCGCCTCCAGGCCGAGCGTCCGGAGCGAGTACGGCAGGTCGGGGCGGACGTTGACGTAGATCTCACCGGCGGCGAACCGCTCGCGCGAGCCCGCGGAGCGACGCTCGATCGCACCGGCGTCGATCCGGGTGACGATCAGCTTGCCCACGGCGTCCGCGTCGAAGTCGAGGTCGGCGGGCATGCGGAGCTCGTCGACCGTGAACGGCCCGGCGTCGATCCGGACGAACCGGAACCGGGGGCGTACGGCGGTGGGAGCCATGCGCAGGCCCGTCCCGTACGCGTCGGCCAGATACTCCCGGGCCGACTCCGGATCGGTCGTGACGAACTCCCCGCGCGTCGGCGGGGCGGTGGCCGGGGCGCTCATGACCGCGTGGACGCGATCCGCAGGGCGTGGTCGAGCGGCCGCCCGGGGCGTACGCCGACGGGAAGACGGCGCTCGGTGCGGGTGAAGCGTTCGACCGTCAGGTCGGGAACGCGGGCGGACATCGTCGGCCTCCGGGATCGAAGAAATCCCAGGCCGCTGCTTGACCCGTCGCGAGCCCCCGGCTCGCGCCCTCCGACTTTACTGCCCTCTGGTCCATTCGACGAACGCGCACGCCGCAGCGGTCTTCGCCGCGCGCGGCGACGTGGTCCGCGTCTCGGAGTGCTCGCACTCGGCGGAGGGGGCGTCGCCGAGCCCTCGGCTCCCTCGCCGCCGGCACTCAGAGTGCCTCAACGCGGACCGGGCTCCTCGGGGGCGTCGCCGTCGTTCGTCTGGGCCGCGATGTGCACGGTCTGGGGTGTGGAGCCGGTCTGAGCCGGGTCGGCCTCGGCCGGCAGCGCCTGCGCCGTCGCCACCACGCCGGTGGCCGTCGCGGTGGCGGTCGGCGACGCCGTGGCGCGCGGGCCCACGGCGGCGGACAGCACCTGGGCATTGGGCAGCCGGAACTCCCCGTTCGACGCCTCGATCCGCACGTACGTCAGGCCGATCTCCAGGACCGTGCCGTCGAACTCCCCGCCGAGCGGCCCGGACCACAGGTGCACGTCGTCGCCGACCATGAACGGCTTGGACAGCAGCAGGACGATGCCGGCGAACAGGTTCGCGAGCGTCTGCTGGGCCGCGATGCCGACGAGTACACCGGTCAGGGCGCCGCCGAGCACGAGCTGCCCGACGGGCAGGCTGAGCAGTTGCAGGGTGAGCACGAGGGTGGCGAGCCCGCAGATGAGCACGATCAGCAGCCGCACCATCGTCGCGTGCGTGGTGCCGATGCGCGGCAGCAGGATGTCACGCGCCCGCCCGGAGAGCCCCAGCGTGGCGCCGAACCCGAACACGAAGAACGCCGCGGCGCAGCCCGCCGCGGCCAGTTCGAGGGGAAGGCTGCCGTGCACGTCTCGCGAGTGCTGCCGGGCGAGGATCGACCCGATCATGGCGAACACGGCCAGGAGCAGCGCGAAGATCGACCGCCATGGCCGTGCGCGGTTCCGTACCTTGGCCACCTGTTCCACCAACTGGTCGACCATCTGCGTCTGGTTCACCCGCGAACTCCTCCACGCGGTCGAGGCATTCCGCCACTCCGGCCCCAACCGTATCGGCGGTGCGGCGAGCCTCTGCCGCGCGGTCCGCGCTCGCGCGTGGTACGTGCGGGGCCATTGTCGTACGGATCCGTACGGTTGTCTCCCACCTGATCGGCCCAGCCCGTGGCCGCCCGCTCCGTACGCCGGACGAGGGGACCTCACCGGGGACGCGGCTGGGGCATCACCGGGGGCGCGGAGTTATCCACAACCCGCCCCTTCGACCCACGGACGGCCCGGGCGCCTTCTAAAGTGGCCGCATGACCGCCCCGGCTCTCGATCTTCACGACAGCGACGCCTCGCAGGTGCTGCGACGGGTCTTCGGCTACGACGAGTTCCGCGAGGGGCAGCGCGAGATCATCGAGCACGTCGTGGCCGGGGGCGACGCCCTCGTGCTGATGCCGACGGGCGGCGGCAAGTCCCTGTGCTACCAGATCCCCGCCCTCGTACGGCGCGGCACCGGCGTGGTCATCTCCCCGCTCATCGCGCTCATGCAGGACCAGGTCGACGCGCTGCGCGCCCTCGGCGTGCGGGCCGACTTCCTCAACTCCTCGCTCGACTACGACCAGCAGCGCGTGGTGGAGGCGACGTTCCGCGCCGGGGAGCTCGACCTGCTCTACCTCGCGCCGGAGCGGCTGCGGCTGGAGTCGACGCAAAAGATGCTCGACGGCGGCGACATCGCGCTGTTCGCGATCGACGAGGCGCACTGCGTCTCCCAGTGGGGCCACGACTTCCGGCCCGACTACCTCGCGCTGTCCGCCCTGCACGAGCGCTGGCCCGACGTGCCGCGGATCGCTCTCACCGCGACCGCCACCCCGGCCACCCACCAGGAGATCGCCACCCGCCTGCGGCTGGAAGACGCCCGTCACTTCGTGGCGAGCTTCGACCGGCCCAACATCCAATACCGCATCACGCCGAAGAACGACCCGAAGCGCCAGCTCCTGGAGCTGCTGCGCACCGAGCACGCCGGCGACGCGGGCATCGTCTACTGCCTGTCGCGCAGCTCCGTAGAGAAGATCGCCGAGTTCCTGATGGCGAACGGCATCACGGCGCTCCCCTACCACGCGGGCCTCGACGCCGGCACACGCGCGGCCAACCAGGCACGGTTCCTGCGCGAGGACGGCGTCGTGATCGTGGCGACGATCGCGTTCGGCATGGGCATCGACAAGCCGGACGTGCGTTTCGTCGCCCACCTCGACCTGCCCAAGTCCGTCGAGGGCTACTACCAGGAGACCGGTCGCGCCGGGCGTGACGGGCTACCGTCGACGGCGTGGCTGGCGTACGGCCTGCAGGACGTCGTCCAGCTCCGCAAACTGATCGATGGTTCCGAGGGGGACGACGCGCATCGCCGCCGGCAGAGCGGTCACCTGGACTCCATGCTGGCCCTGTGCGAGACGGTGGAGTGCCGGCGGGTGCAGCTGCTCGCCTACTTCGGCCAGGAGGGCAAGCCGTGCGGCAACTGCGACACGTGCCTGACGCCGCCCGAGTCCTGGGACGGCACGATCGCCGCCCAGAAGGTGCTGTCGGCGGTGTACCGGCTCGACCGTGAGCGACGGCAGCGGTTCGGAGCGGGCCACGTCATCGACATCCTCATGGGCAAGAAGACGCCCAAGGTGATCCAGTTCGACCACGACGCGCTGACCGTGTTCGGCGTCGGCGCCGACCTGTCGGCGAGCGAATGGCGCGGCGTCGTCCGGCAACTGCTGGCCCGCGGCCTGCTGGCCGTCGAGGCGAATCACGGCACGCTGGCGCTCACCGAGGCGAGCGCCTCGGTGCTACGCCGCGAACGCGAGGTCCCGATGCGCCGCGAGCCCGAACGCGCCGCGAAGACGAAACTCGCCAAGGCCGCGAAGTCCGCCACCGCCCCCGCCGAGCTGACGGAGGAGGCCGCGGCCCTCTTCGAGAAACTCCGCACCTGGCGCGCGGCCAGCGCGAAAGAACAGGGCGTCCCACCGTACGTCGTGTTCCACGACAAGACCCTCCGCGAGATCGCCACCGTACGCCCGTCCTCCCTGGAGGAGCTGAGCACGGTCAACGGCGTCGGCGAGAGCAAGCTGGCAAAGTACGGCCAGCAGATCCTCGACACGCTCGCCGAGCAGCCGGACACCTGACCCTCGGCCCACCACCGCCGCGGAGCACAGCCGGCCGATCTCCCGGCGGGCGCCAGGTCTCATGCCCCGCCGCGTGGTCCAGGGCCGGAGGATGCGACGCGGCCACGGACGCGGCATGCCAAGCTCCAGGCTCAACAGCCAACCGACAGGTAGACGTCCGGACGCCAGGTCACATCACCCACCGCGTAATCCACGACCGCAGGACACAACCCGGCCACGCACCCGACATGCCAAGCTCCAGGCTCAACAACCAGCCGACAGGTAGACGTTGGCCGGACGGCCGATGCCACTTCCCGCGTCTGAAGGGCGGCCCCTGACCGGGTCAGGGGCCGCCTGCGGCCCCGGGCGTTGCGCCCCACCATGGCGTGGCGGCGCCGGCCGTCCCTCGCCGGGGCCGTGCCATGCGCCACGCGGCTGACGACCCCGGCGCGGCGAGCGCGGCGCGGCAAACGCGGCGCGGCGAGCGCGGCGAGCGCGGCGCGGACAGGCCGTATTCCGGGAAATGGCACCCGTAACCTCTCTGCCCTCGATAGTCGCTTGACCAGGGCTTTCGTTTTTGAACCGGCGCCCATGCCTGAGACGCCCGGCTCGCCGGCAGCGCGCCGCGACCCGACGGGGAGGACCACCACCGTGAACACGCAGGTACGGATCATCGTTTGCCGCGAGGAGGATGTCGACCGGCTGGAGCTGCGGATACCGTCTCCGGGCGAGAACCGCCTCCATGCCCGCCGCTTCGGGCGCCAGCAGGAGGGCTTGAGCACCTACCTGGTGGCCTGGCTGAATGATGTCCCGGTCGGGTCTGGCGAGATTCGATGGGGCGGTTGCGCCGCCGCCGAGGTCCAGGCGGCCTATCCGGGCTGCCCCGAGGTGAACGGCCTGAGCGTGTGGCCCCCCGAGCTGCGCTCGCAGGGCATCGGGACAGCGCTGCTACGCGCTGCGGAGCAACGAGTCCGGGAACACGGCGATGCGCTGATCGGGCTGGGCGTCAACGATGACAACCCCGCCGCTGCGGCGCTCTATCTACGCCTGGGCTACCAGGAGACCGGATGCCACTACCTGGACCGCTACGACTACCTCGACGCGGACGGGGCCCGTCATCAGGCCGCCGATCCGAGCCGCTTCCTGGTGAAACCCGTGGACGGGGGCACGACGATGACGTGACACCCACGGCTCACCGCCGCCGACCGTGGCACCGGGAGGGCCGATGGGCCGCGACGACTGCGCGGCGTCAGGGGCTCAGGCCGAGTTCGCCTGCGCGGAGGCCGGCCTGGAAGCGGGAGTCCGAGTCCAGGGCGCGCAACAGTTCGGCCACCCGGCGGCGGTAGGTGCGTAGCGAGATGCCCATGCGCCGGGCGGCGACCTCGTCGGTCAGGCCCGCGCCGAGGGTTCGCAGGATCTCCCGGCCGTCCGGGCCGATCATCGGCAGCTCCAGCCGGTCGGCCAGGGGCACGGCCGCCTCCCAGGTGGCGTCGAACAGCCCGTGCACCGGGTCGATCAGCCCGGGTGACGTCGTCACGGTGAACTCCCGGTCGCCGTGCGTCCGCGGGCCCGCCAGGATCATCACCCGGCGGTCGATGATGATGGTCTCGTGCGGGAGGCCGGACTCGCAGATGCGCACCTGGGCGCCGACGGCCGCGACCTGGAGCAGCTGCTCGCGCTGTTCGGCGTCGGCCAGCGCGGCCGAGGTGTAGAGCTTGCGCACGGTGAGGGCGCGATCCTGGACGGCCGGCCGCATCCGGGCGACGATGGCGGCCCGCGTCGAGGGCCGGGACCAGGTGTCCATGTCCGTCGCGGCGCACAGGAACTCCTTGTTCACCCCGGTGAACAGATGCCCGGCACGCGTGGCGAGGTCCTCCTCGCCGCGGACGGTGATGACCTGGTCGTTCGGCATGGCCCCAGTCTGACGGCGGCCGCGAGCACGAGGCAATGGCAGTTTGCTGTCAGCGAATGGCCCCCGTCCGGATTCCGCAGCAGGGTGAATCACATGACGACGAACATCACGGCCGCCGCGAGCGGCGAGTTCACCCTGGGCGGCGACCGGCCGGTGCGCCGGATGGGCTTCGGCGCCATGCGCCTTCCTCTCGGCACGTTCGGCGGTCCGCCGCGCGACCCGGAGACCGGTATCGCCGTGCTGCGCCGCGCGGTCGAGCTGGGCGTGAACCACATCGACACGGCCGGCTTCTACGCGTGGGACGGCATCGAGGCCAACGACCTGATCCGCCGGGCGCTGTCCCCGTACGCCGACGACCTCGTGATCGCCACCAAGGTCGGGCCGCTGCGCGGTCCCGACGGCCTGCCGTCCGGCCAGGCCGGGCCGGATCGGCTCCGCGAACTGGTCGAGGAGGACCTGCGCGCGCTGGGCCTGGACCGGTTCGACCTGGTGTACCTGCGGATCGGCGGCATGTCGCGGGACCCGGAGGAGTCGCTCGGCGAGCGGTTCGCCGTACTCGCCGAGCTGCGCGAGGAGGGCCTGATCCGGCACTTGGGCATCAGCAACGTGGGCGCCGAGCAGCTCGCGGAGGCGCGGTCCATCGCCCCGGTCGCGGCGGTGCAGAACCACTTCCACGTGCACCACGCCGACGACCTCGAGCTGCTCCACCAGTGCGAGGAACTGGGCGTGGCGTACGTGCCGTACTTCCCGCTGGGCGGAGGCGACCGTCCCCTGGACGCCGAACGCCTGGCGAAGGTCGCCGCCCGACACGACGCCACCGCGGCCCAGGTCGCGCTGGCCTGGCTGCTCGCGCTGTCCCCGGTGATGCTCGCCATCCCCGGGACCGGCTCACCCGCACATCTGGAGGAGAACATCGCCGCCTCCAGTCTCACCCTGACCGAAGAGGATTTGGCCGACCTCGCGGCGCAGAACGCCTGAGCGGCGTTCGCCGCCTCAGTCCCGGCACGATCGCGCGATCGTGCCGGGCAGCAGGTCCTCCTTCGTCAAGCCCCGGAACAGCAGTGCGAGCCGGTCGGTGCCGGCCCCGGTGAGCTCGACCCAGACGTCGTCCACCCGCACGATCCCCGCGTCGGTGTGCAGGCAGACGGTGTCGCCACTGGTGACCTGGCCAGAGACGAGCGTCCCCACGGCAACGGCGCCGCGCCCGGAAATCACGAACGCCCGCTCGACGACGAAATGAAAATCCTGAGTAGGCATGAGCCCATGATCCCCGCGCACCCGCTGCGCCCAGAGTGCGGCGGTTGCTGTGAGCGGCACCCTCACCGGGGCCTGGCATGGTGAGGGGCCCCCTCACAGGGCGCGTTAGGCGGCGGCCTCGCCCGGGTCGGCGCGCTCGCGGGAGAGGGCTTCGCGCAAGGCTGCGGCGGTGCCCTCTGGCGGCAGGTCGGTGACGTAGGCGCCTGCGGCGAGTTCGCTGCCGGCCAAATACTTGCGCTTCGTCGCGGTTCGGTATGGCGGTGACAACTCCAGGTGGAGGTGCGTGAGGTCGCCGTGGCCGCCGGTCGCGGGCTCCTGGTGCACCGCCATGACGTACGGCATGGAGAAGCCGAACAGGCCGTCGTAGGCGACCAGCACCCGCTTGAGCACGTGTGCCAGGTCGTCGCGTTCCGGCGCGGTGAGCGAGGGCAGGGCCGGCGCGTGGCGGCGGGCGCTGATGTACACCTGGTACGGGAACCGCGCCCAGAACGGCACATACGCCGCGAACGCGTCACCACAGACGACGAGCCGTTCGCTCGTCTCCTCGCGTATCACCAGGTCGCACCACACGCACGAGCCGTGCTCGGCCCGGTACCGCCGGGCGGCGGCGATCTCCTGCGCCGGGATCGGCGGAATGTCCGGGTAGCCGTAGATCTGGCCGTGCGGATGGTTGAGGGTGACGCCGATCTCCTCGCCCTTGTTCTCGAACGGGAAGACATAACCGATCTCGGGGCGCCGGCCGAGCACGGTCGTCCGGTCGGCCCAGACGTCCACGAGGGAGCGCAGCCGGGCGACCGGCAGCTCGGTCAGCGTGGCGTCGTGATCACCGGTGAACACCACGACCTCCGCCCGGCCCACGGCGGGCGCGACCGGGGTCAGCGCGTCACCGGCCACCGACGGCTCCGGCGGGTCGGCGGTGAACGACGGGAACCGGTTGTCGAAGGTGACCAGGTCGTACGAGGCGGCCGGGATCTCGGTCGGTGGCCCGCCGGGCGTGGTCGGGCACAGCGGGCACTGGTCGGCGGGCGGGAGGAACGTGCGGTTCTGCCGATGGGTGGCGAAGGTGACCCACTCGCCGCGGGTCGGGTCGTATCTCCGCTCCGTCATGAAACCTCCTTCGTCGCGTAGTAGGTGATGGCACGGCCGTCGGCGAGCCGGTCGTGCTCGGCCCGCAGCCCGGGTACGGGCCCGACGAGATGGCGCAGCAGGTCCGCGAGCACCGCCCTGGCCATCGGGTCGCCCTCCCGCGCGGCCGCGAGCAGCGGGAACTGGCAGACGAGCAGCCGGCCCGGCCCGACATGCGTCTCCCCGACGACCGTGCCGGCGATCTCGTCCGGGAACGGTTTCCACATCCCGGCGATCAGGTGTTCGGGGAAGGGACCGTCGCCGAGCCGGGTCCACACCGCGTCCGGCACGATCGTCATCGGCTCGGTGGACAGGACGGTGGCCGGCGGAAGCGCCGGTACGGCCAGTTCTCCGGTCGTGAACAGGAACGGCGTCGATCCCCAGGCGGTGGCCACCTCGGTCAGCTCGGCGGGGACGGGCAGGTGCCGCGCCCGGTCCGCGTCCTGGGCCAGCACGAGAACCGGCCGCCCGGCCGACAGGGACTCCACGACCAGGGCGCCGCTGTCGGCGTCCAACGCGCCCTCCGCGACGACGAGCGGTGCCGTGTCGTCCGTGACGATCTCCGCACCGGCCAGGCCGTCGGCGGAACCGGCGAGCCGGACCGCCACCCGCGCGGGTTCGGCCGACACCACGTGCAGCGGATAGCGGTTGACCGCGGTGACGCCGTCGCCGGTCAGCCGTACGGTCAGCTCGTGCGTCCCGGTCACCTCCGGGGCCGGCACGCGGACCGTCGCCAGCTCCGACGCGGTGTGGGCGGGCACGTCCACCGGTCCGTACCGGACCGTGCGGCCGCGCAGGCCGGCCTCGATCGTCACCCCGGTCAGCGCCGGGCCGTCGTTGGCGATGGACACCGGCAGCTCCACCGCCTCGCCCGCGGCCACCGTCCAGGAGGTCCGCGCGACGATCGGGAGCACGTCCGCGCAGGCCAGGGCGAGCTCGGCGAGGGCGGCGGGCTTGGCGTCCCGCTCCAGGCTCCACAGGCCGTTGAACTCGTGCGGCACGTCGGTCAGCTCGGTGACGCACCAGCCCGCGATGCCGTCCTGGCGGCGGAACAACTCGATCTGCAGCCGGTCGGCGAGCCCCTGGTACCGCTGGGTGCCCTCGACGAACGCCGCGACCGTACGCGGCCAGGGCGTCCGCTCGATCGCCGCCCCGAGCACGTCGCCGTACCACCAGAACGGCGCGTTCTCACGCGGCTCCAGCGACGGCAGCCCCCAGTCGCCGAACTCGCTCATCAGGAACGGGCGCGGCGAGGCCGCCCACGGGGCGGTCTTGGCCGCCAGCTCGGTCAGGTACGCCGTCGACAGCCGCCCGTACCAGTGCGCGGTCAGGATTGGGCTGGCGAACACCCGGTCGGGGTCGGGGTCGACCCAGTCGTTCTCGATCACCGGCCGCGTGGGGTCGGCCGCCGTGACCGCCGCGTACATGCGCCGCGCGAACCCCTCGTACCCCTCGCTCGCCCGCGAGGGTCCGTGTTCGAGGCCGAGCTCGTTCATCGCCGACCAGAGCACGACGCTCGGGTGGTTCCGGTCGCGGCGGACCTGCTCGGTGGCCGCCGCGGCGCAACGGTCGGCGACCTCGCCGGCCGTGCCGAGCTCGGCGTGGGCGATCGGCTCGGCGACCGGGATGTCGCAGTGCACCAGCATGCCCAGCTCGTCGCACACGTCGAGGTAGACCGGGTCGAACGCCTTGATGTGCAGCCGCAGCGTGTTCAGGCCGAGGTGCTTGGCCGCGGCGACCTCGGCCACGATCGCGTCGCGGCCGGGCTCGGCGTACAGGGTGCCGGCGTAGAAGCCCTGGACCAGCGCGCTGCGCATCCGGTACGGCTCCCCGTTCAGCAGGAGCCGGTCGCCCTCCACCGCGATCGTCCGCAGTCCGAACCGCGTCGTGCGCGTGTCGCTGACCTCCTCGCCGACGGCGACCGTGACCTCCGCCTCGTGCAGCACCGGCGACTCGGGCGCCCAGAGTGCCGCGCCCGACGTACCGAAGGCGAGCACCGCGCGGCCGTGGCCGCCCGGCGGCAGCAGGACCTCCGCCTCCCGCGCGTCGCGGGGCACACCGGCGCGTACGCGTGCGGTCACGGTGTCCGCCGACCGGTTGGACAGCTCGACGGCGACGGTCAGGTCCGCCGGGTCGCCGTTCACGAACACGTCGTCGATGGCGACCGGCCCGTGGCGGCGCAGGGTGACCGGCTGCCAGATGCCGCCGTAGGTCAGGTAGAGGCTGGGCGGGCTGGGGAAGGCGTGGTTGGCCCAGCCCTGCTTGCCGTGCGCGGTACGCGGGTGCTCCGGGTCGTCCAGGGCGTGGTCGGTGACGCGGACGGCGAGGACGTTCTCCCCGGCGACCAGCGCGCCGCCGGGATCGATCTCGAACGGCGTGAACGCGCCGACGTGGCCGCCCAGGGCGACGCCGTTGAGGTACACCTCGGCGACGTCCATGACCGCGCCGAACCTCAGGGTCCACCGGCCGGACGGGTCCGCGCAGTCGAACGCGCGCCGGTACCACACCACCCCGTCGAGGGCCGGATCGACCTCGGCCTCCCAGAGCCCGGGCACGGTGACGGGCCGCGACGGGGCGTCGGCCAGCCCGGCGATCCCCGGGTCGCCGACGATGAGGTCCCAGGTGCCGTCCAGGGTGAGATGCATCGTTTTCCTTCGGAAGGTGGGCTCAGACGGTGAGCCGGATGACGTTCCAGGACACCGGCGGCAGCTCCACGAGCAGCGGCTCCCCGGCCCGCACCGGGACCTCGCCACGCCGGGGCGTCACCCGGCCGGGCTCGGCCGCGGTGTTGGCCGCGCCCGTGTCCGGGTCGGAGAGGACGATCCGCTCGGCGCCGCGCACGCCCGGCAGGGCGCGCAGGTCGAGGGTGAGGCCGACGGACTCCTCCGCGTCGCGGTTGACGGCGAAGACCGTGACGCCGTCGTCGTCGTGGGTCGCCACCGCGTCCACGAGCGGCACGTCGCCGTACTTGGCGGTCTCGACCCGCGGCGCGTCCAGCACGACCCGCAGCGCGTCGCCCTTCGCGTACGCCGCCGCGTGCGCGAAGGGATGGAAGATGGTCTGCCGCCAGGAGGGGCCGCCCGGCTCGGTGCGGATCGGCGCGAGGAGGTTCGCGAGCTGTGCCTGGCAGGCGACACCGACCCGGTCGGCGTGCTTGAGCAGCGAGATCAGCAGGTTCCCGACCACGACGGCGTCGGCGACGTTGAACAGGTCCTCGCTCATCCGGGGCGCCCGCTCCCAGGTGCCGCCCTCGAAGGAGTCGGTGTACCAGACGTTCCACTCGTCGAAGGAGAGCTGGATCCGCTTGGACTTGTGCAGCTTGGCCCGTACGTGGTCGGCGGTGGCGATGACGCCCTCGATGAAGGCGTCCATGTCCACCGCCGAGGCGAGGAAGCTGGGCAGGTCGCCGTCCTGGCCGTAGTAGGCGTGCAGGGAGACGTAGTCGGCCTCGTCGTAGCAGTGCTCCAGGACCGTCGCCTCCCAGCTCCCGAACGTCGGCATGTGCCCGTTCGAGCTGCCGCAGGCGACCAGTTCGATCGACGGGTCGACGAGCTTCATCGCCTTGCCGGTCTCCTGGGCGAGCCGGCCGTACTCTGTCGCGGTCTTGTGCCCGATCTGCCACGGCCCGTCCATCTCGTTGCCGAGACACCACAGGCCGATGCCGTACGGCTCGGCCCGGCCGTTCTTCACCCGGCGGTCCGACAGGGCGGTGCCGCCGGGATGGTTGCAGTACTCCAGCAGGTCGACGGCCTCCTGGACGCCGCGGGTGCCGAGGTTGACCGCCATCATCGGCTCGACGCCCGCGCGGTCGGCCCACGTCATGAACTCGTGCAGCCCGAACTCGTTGGTCTCCAGCGACTGCCACGCGAGGTCCAGGCGGGCCGGGCGTTCCTCGACCGGCCCGACGCCGTCCTCCCAGCGGTAGCCGGAGACGAAGTTGCCGCCCGGGTAGCGGACGACGGTGACGCCCATCTCCCGGGTGAGCGCCAGGACGTCCTCGCGCATGCCGTCGGCGTCGGCGGCCGGGTGGCCGGGCTCGTAGATGCCGGTGTACACGCAGCGCCCCATGTGCTCGACGAACGAGCCGAACAGACGGGGCCGTACCGGCCCGACGCGGAACGCGGGGTCGAGGATGAGAGTCGCGGTCTTCATTTCAGTCCCGTCGTGGCGATGCCTTGGATGAACTTGCGCTGCACGAAGAGGAACGCGATCACGATCGGCACGGTGGTGAGCGTCGCTCCGGCCATCACCACGCCGTACTGCGACACGTGCTGTCCCATGAACAGGGCCAGCCCCGCGGGCAGGGTCTCCATCTTCGTGCTCGTGGTGAAGATCAGCGGCCACAGCAGGTCGTTCCAGTTGAACATGAAGTCGAACAGGGCGATCGTCAGCAGGGCCGGTTTGGACAGGGGAAGGATGATCCGGGCGTAGATCCGCCAGTCGCCGGCCCCGTCGATACGGGCCGCCTCATCGAGCGAGCGCGGGATGCCGAGGAAGAACTGGCGCAGGAAGAAGATCCCGAAGGCGTTCGTGGCACGAGGGATGATCAAGCCCGGGAAGGTGTTCATCAGGCCGAGCTTGGCCACGATCTGGTAGATCGGGATCAGCGTCACCTGATACGGGATCATCAGGAAGAGGATGACCGCGACGAACAGCGCGCGCTTGCCGGGGAAGTCCAGCCGGGCCAGCGCGAACGCGGTCATCGAGTTGAACACCAGCGAGCACACGGTCACGCCGCCCGCGAAGATCACCGAGTTGAGGAACTGGCGGGCGAACGGGATCTGCCGGGTCACCTCCCGGTAGTTCTGCGTGGTGACGTGCTCGGGCAGCAGTTGTGCGGGGTTGCCGGTGATGTCCGCCTCGGGCTTGACGGAGGCGAAGACCATCCACACGACCGGCAGCAGGATCACGGCCACGGCCACCACGAGACCGGCGTAGAGGCCGATACGACGGAGCATCAGTACTTCACCTGCCGCCGGCCGAAGTAGAAGTTCTGCACGAGGCTGATCACGAAGACCAGGAGCACGAGCACCCACGCGACCGCCGAGGCGTATCCGAACTCGAAGTCCTTGAAGCCCGTGCGGTAGACGAGGTACACCAGCGTCTCGGTCTTGAAGAACGGGCCGCCGTGCGTCATCACGAAGATCTGGTCGAACGCCTGAAGCGAGGCGATCGCCGCGATGACGAACACGAACAGCGTCGTGTTGGACAGCAGCGGCCAGGTGATGTGGCGGAACCGCGCCCACGGCCCGGC
This sequence comes from Actinoallomurus oryzae, assembly GCF_039541955.1. Classification (NCBI taxonomy): domain Bacteria; kingdom Bacillati; phylum Actinomycetota; class Actinomycetes; order Streptosporangiales; family Thermomonosporaceae; genus Actinoallomurus; species Actinoallomurus oryzae. The sequence continues at coordinate 188,210 of NZ_BAABHF010000035.1, forward strand.
GCCGTCGATCGCCGCGGCCTCGTAGAAGTCGTTCGGGATCGTGCTGAGGCCCGCCAGGTACATCACCATGTAGAACCCGGCGTTCTTCCAGACCCCGACGAACATCACGTACGCCATCGCCCAGCTCGGGTCGTTCACGCCGTTGCCGAGCGACAGGCCGACGTGCTGGAGCCAGCGGGGCAGCACGCCGATGTTGGGGTCGAGCACGAAGTCCCACGCGATGCCCATGACGCCGAACGACAGCACGGCCGGCAAAAAGATCGCGGCGCGGAAGAACGACCGGCCGCGGAGGCGACGGTGCAGCATCAGCGCGAACACCAGCGCCAGCCCGACCGCGATCGGGGTGACGACCGCCGCGTACACCAGCGTGTTGACCAGATCGCCGCGGAATGTGGCGTCCGCGAACAGTTTCCGGTAGTTGCTCAGCCCGACGAACGTGGGCGGGGCGAACTGGGAGGCGTCGTAGAAGGAGGTGCGCAGCGACCAGATCATCGGCCAGGCGAGGAAGACGCCGAGGATGATGACGGACGGGGCGATGAAACCGTACGCGCTGAGGCTGCGCCGGGCGCGCAGCGTGAGGCCGCCGCGCGCCCGGACACCGGATCGACGCATGGACCGGTCAGCTCCCCGACAGCAGGGTCCGCAGCTGCCCCGCACTCTGTTTCAGGACCGTCGCCGGATCGCCCTGGCCGTTCAGGATCTTCTCGAACCCCGGGTCGATGACCTCGCTCTGCATCTGCGCGAACTTGGTCTGGCCGGGCAGGAACGGCACGGCCTTCGGCGCGTACTTGGCGAACACCGCGACATTGGGGTTCTTCAGGTCCGACGCGCCGATGTCGGTACGGGTGGGCGGGAATCCGGTGGTGTTGGCGAAGTAGATCTGGGAGTCGCGGGAGTTCCAGTAGGAGAAGAACTCCTCGGCCGCCTTCTTCTTCGCGCCGGTCGCGCGGCTACCGAGCGAGAACTGCACGCTGTCGCTGAGCGTCGTCTGCGCGGCCGGTCCGGCGGGCACCATCGCGAGGCCGTAGTCGATCTTCGACTGTTCCAGCGAGGACGTCAGCCAGGGACCGTTGATCTCCATCGCCGCGTCACCGGACTGCATGAGCTTGTCGGCGTCGGCGCCGGACGTGCCCACCGGCATGACGTGGTTCGTGCGGACCAGGTTCGTCCATGTGGTCATGGCCTGGATCGACTGGGGGCCGTCCAGGGTGACGGTCTTGCCGTCGTCGGCGATGACGCCGCCGCCCTGACCGGCCAGCAGGATCGGGATGCCCTCGACCGTCTCGTGCGTGCCCATGGTCAGCCCGTACTGCGCCGGCTTGCCGCCCGGCCCCTTGCCCTTGGTGAGCTTCTTCAGGTCGGCGATCCACTCGTCCCAGTTCGCCGGCGGCGCCGCGATGCCGGCCTGCTTGAACAGCTTCTTGTTGTAGTAGAGGAGGAGCGGGGTGAAGTTGGCCGGCAGGCCGTACTGCTTGCCGGCGTACTGGCGCGCCTGCAGAGCGCCGGGCACGATCTTCGACTTGTCGAGGCCGGTGGAGAAGGCGTCGTCGAGCGGCTGGAAGACGCGCTTGGCGGCGTACTGCGCCACCTGGTTGGAACTCATCGCGGTCATGTCGGGACCCTTGCCGGCGCCGTAGGCGGGCAGCAGCTTCTGGTAGAAGACGTCCCACGGCATGATCTGCATGTTCACGTGGATCTTCGGATGCGACTTGTTGAACTCGTCGACAAGATGCTCGACGCCGGGCCGGTCGCCTCCGGTGAAGCCGTTCCAGAACGACAACGTGACGGTGCCACCGCTCTTGTCGCCCGACGAGCCGGACCCACCGCACGCGGCGGCGGCGCCGAGCGTCGCCAGCGCGGCGAACACGGTGAGCTTCCTGCGTAGGTCCACGGCGTCTCCTCCCTCATCGGCACCGATGAGCCGGCCCGTTTTCTCGTCACCGGGCCGGAGTTATCGGGACCATACTCGGGAAGGTAAACGATGTACACCCTTCACCTCGAAGTAGTTCACATCGCCCCTCGTGGGACTTCCATCGATGTAGTAATCGATATACTCTCGTCCGGCGACAAGAGGGGGTCGGGGATGACCAGCACGTCCGCGCAGCCAGGACGCCGCTCGGCGAGCATGAAGGACGTGGCCGCCCGTGCCGGAGTGTCGGTCAAGACCGTCTCGAACGTCATCAACGGCGCGCACGTCGGCGCCGCGACCCGCGAACGCGTCCAGCGCGCCATCGCCGACCTCGGCTACCGGCCCAACATCAGCGCCCGCAACCTGCGCCGCGGCCGTACGGGCATCCTGGCCCTCGCCGTCTCCGAGGTCGACGTCCCGTACTTCGCCGAACTGGCCCGGCTCATCGTCGACACCGCCGAGGAGCACGGCTACACGATCTTGATCGACCAGACCGGCGGCGACCCGAAACGCGAGCAGTACGTCATCGACGGCATGGGCGCCCGGCTGGTCGACGGCATCGTCTTCAGCCCGGTCGCCATGGACCACCTCGACATCGCCCGCCGCGTGGACACGACACCGCTGGTGCTGCTCGGCGAACGGGTATCGGCCGGCACCGCCGACCATGTCGCGATCGACAATGTCTCCGCCGCCCGCACCGCCACCGCGCACCTGGCGGGTCAGGGCCGTCGCCGCATCGCCGCGATCGGCACGCAGCCGTCGTACGAGCAGAGCACGTCGAGCATGCGCGAGAGCGGCTACCGCGCCGCGCTGAAGGACGCCGGGCTGCCGGTGGAGGAGTCGCTGATCGTGTCCGCCCGGCAGTACCACCGCCGCGACGGCGCGGAGGCCGCGGCGTACCTGACCGAGCTGGAGAACCCGCCGGACGCGTTGTTCTGCTTCAACGACACACTGGCCCTGGGCGCGATGCGGACGCTGTACGACCGCGGCTACCGCATCCCCGAGGACGTCGCGGTGGTGGGCTTCGACGACATCGATGACGGCCGGTACAACGTGCCGAGCCTGACGACCATCAGCCCGGACAAGGCCGGCATCGCCCGCTCGGCCCTGCGCCTGCTGCTGGACCGCATCGCCGCCGTCGACTCCCCGCCCCGCGAGGTGACCGTGAGCCACGAGCTCCGCGTCCGCGAGAGCTCAGGCGCGGGCCCCCGACGGCACCGCTAGGCCTCGCCGCTCCTTCCGGGCGCCGCCTGCTGTGCTTCGGCGGCCGCCCCGCAGGCAGCTTTCGCGAACGGCCTAGTCGCGCGCACGCAACGCCTGTGCGAGCGCGTCAATGGTCACGTCCACGATGGCCAGGAGCTGCGCCGGGCTCGCCCCGGCTCTGCTCATGACGGCGAGAGACTGGTTCACGGCCGCCGCGTGTACGGCGAAGGCCTCGGCGGCCTGGTCGGTCATTCGGCCGGCCTTCAGCGCGGCGCGCAGGCGCAGGCGCTGGAGGCCGAGCGCCTCCTTGGCGTGCGCCGCGACGGCCGGGCTCAGCACTGGGATCGCCATGGCCGACTGGGCGATCAGGCATCCATCGGGCAGTTCGGGATCGGCGATGCGCTCGAGGGTGACGTCGAAGAACGCACGGACGGCCGCAAGCGGCTCGGAGACCGCACACGACAGGGCGGCGTCGTACTTGTCGCCGTAGCGCGCGGCATAGCGATCCAGGCAGCGCAGGAACAGCGTGTCCTTGTCGCCGAGCGAGGAGTAGATCGAGCTGCGGTTCAGGCCGGTCGCCCGGGACAGGTCGTCTACCGAGGTGTCGGCGTAGCCGGCGCGCCAGAACTGGATCATCGCGGCGTCGAGCGCCGTGTCCATGTCGAACTGCTTCTTGCCTGCCACGTGGCACTTCCTTGCCGGTGTGTCGGTGTTCCGGATGCTGCCCATCATCCTATCTTGAACTGATCAGTTCAAGATGTGTTAGCCTTCGGCAATGATCGTGACCGGGTGTCCCCCGCAACCCGAGACGGCGCGGCAGACGCACCACGCGACCCCGGCCGCCGCCGTCGTCTTCATCTACGCCGTCGTCATGGCCGGCGGGAACCTGACCGTCCCGCTCTATGACCTGTGGGCGTCACAGTTCGGCTTCGGGCCCGCCATCACCGCCCTCGTCTTCATCGCCTACGTGATGGGAGTCGCCGGCACACTGCTCGTGGCCGGCTCGCTGTCCGATGCGATCGGGCGCCGTCCCGTCCTCGCGCTGGCGCTCGCGCTCGCAGCGCTCAGCACTCTCGGATTCGCGCTCGCCGACGGCCTGACCGTCCTGCTGATCTCACGGGTCCTCAGCGGCACGGCGACCGGCCTCATCACCGCGGCGGCGACCTCCTCGATCGCGGAAATCGTGCCCGGCCGCAAGACCGCATCCGTGCTGGCCGCCGCCGCCAATGTCGGCGGCCTGAGTCTCGGCACCATCACCGCGGGCCTGCTCGCGCAGTTCGTCCCGGCACCGACCCGCACCGTGTTCTGGTGCTACCTGGCCGTCTGCGCCGTGGCGGGCATCGGCTGGCTGAGGGTCCCCGAGACTTCAGGTCGAAGGACCCGCTGGCAGCCTCGGATTCGCCGGCCGGCACTTCCTCGCGGCGCGGGCCGGGCCCGCTCGTTTCTCGCCGGCGGCGTGCTCGCCGCCGCCGCCTTCGGCGTGAACGGCTTCTTCTCGTCTCTGGCCCCGGCGTTCCTCCGTGACGACCTGGGCATATCGAACCGGGCCGTCATCGGCGCGGGCATCGGGATCCTGTTCATCAGCGCACTGCTGGCTCAGGTCATCGCACCGCCGGCCATCCTGCGACGTGGCACCGGGACAGCCCTGCTGGCCATCGGGATGACCGTCATCGAGGTGGCGCTCTGGATCCACTCCGCGCCCGTCTTCATCGTCGGCACCGTCTTCGCCGGGGCGGCTGTGGGGACTTTGTTCCGCCACGGCCTCGGCGTCACGGACGCACTGTGCGATCCCGGCAACCGGGCTGAGCTCAGCGCGACGTACTTCCTGTTCATCTATTCCGGGCTCGCCGTCCCCGTCCTGCTGCTGGGCCTCATCGATCAGGCCGACGGGACCCGGATTTCGAGCACCACGCTGGCCGCCCTCGTCATCTGCGTCGCCCTCGCGGGCCTGGCCCTCGGGCGGACCGCCGGACCGTCACACCCCGACACCGATGGAGGATCCCATGACCGTCTCCGGAAGTAACCCCGTCCGCGACCTGCCCCTGTACGACCTGGCCGGATTCACTCACCGCTGGGTCGACGCAGACGGCATCCGCCTGCACGCCGTCAAAGGCGGCCGGCCGGCCGGCCCGGCCGTCGTCCTGCTCGCCGGGTTCCCGCAAACCTGGTGGGCCTGGCGAAAGGTCATGCCCAGCCTCGCCGGCCGGTTCCGCGTCATCGCGATCGACCTGCCGGGCCAGGGCCACTCCGAACGCCCGGAGGGCAGCTACGACACCCACACGGTCGCCGCCCACGTCCACGCCGCCGTCAAGGCACTCGGAGTGCCCGCCTACTGGCTGGCCGCCCACGACATCGGCGCCTGGGTCGCCTTCTCCCTCGCCCTCGACCACGAGAGCCAACTGCGCGGGGTCGCCCTGCTCGACGCCGGAATCCCCGGCATCACCCTCCCGGAAACGATTCCCACCGACCCGGCCCGGGCGTGGAAGACCTGGCATTTCGCGTTCCACCTCGTGCCCGACCTGCCCGAGACCCTGCTCGCCGGCCGCGAACGGGAGTACGCCGGCTGGTTCCTGAAGGTGAAGGCCCTCGCTCCCGGCACGTTCGACGACGCCGACCTCGACCACTACGCAGCGGCCCTCGCCGCCGAGGGCGGCCTCCGCGCCTCCCTCGCCTACTACCGAGACGCCGCCGAGTCGGCGCGCAAGAACCACCAGGCGCTCAACCGGCAGCACCTGACCGTGCCCATCCTCGGAATATCCAGCAGCCACGGCTCCATCCCGGACATGGCAGCCTCCATCAGCCCATGGGCCGACAACACCACCGGAGTCGTCGTGCCCGACGCCGGGCACTTCATCCCCGATGAGCAGCCCGAAGCCGTCGCCGCCGCCATTGCCGGCTTCATCGGCGGCGGCGACTGACGCCGCTCAGGCCTGCCCGGCTGCGCGAGAACCGCTGTCGCGGCCATCGCCGCCATCGGTGAATGGCCACGACGCCTCACCTCACTTCTGGAACACGGCCTAACGCCGTCGGCGTACGACGAGGACGGAGGAGTCGACCTTCGGCGGAGGGCGGAAGGCGCGGCGTGGCAGCGCGCGGCCGGCGCGGACGTCCCAGCGGCCCGGCCGCGAACGGCCCTCGGTGTAACGCCGGACCACCGCCCGCTGGAGGACCAGGTCGGCGGCGACCAGCCGCGACCGCGGAGCGAGCAGAAGCCGAAGCAGCTCACTGGAGATCGCGTACGGCGGGCTGGCGACCACGCGAAAGGGCCGGCGCGGCAGCTGCACGGCCAGCGCGTCGGTCTCGACGACCGTCACGTCCGCGCCGTCGAACCGCTCGCGCAGCCGCTCGGCCCGGCCGGGATGCGCCTCGACGGCGACGACCCGGGCCCCGGCGGCGACCAGATGAGTGGTCAGCGCGCCACGGCCGGCGCCGATGTCGAGCACGAGCTGCCCCGGGCGTACGCGGGCGTCCTCGACCACACGGCGAGCCCACTCGTCAACGAGCGGATGCCAGCCCCACGCCCGCCGCGACCGCCCGGAGGCGACCACGGCGCACCATGTTCATGAAGCACGTCATGCGCTCACCGTAGGAGCCCCCAGCCCGTCCCGGCAATCGAATTAGACCGCGATCGCCAGCCGCAGGTAGTGATCTTCGCCGCCGCCGGTAAAAAGACCCCGGTGCGGGTCACGGTCATGATGATCTCGCGGGGAGACCTTCTGCGGACGCCGGCCACGGTGTCCGGCAGGCCGAACTCGACGGGGGAACAGAAAATGACCAAATCCATCCGACGAAACACCGTGACCGCCGCCACGGTGATCGCCATCGGCGGCACCGCGGTCGTCGCGCCGTACGGGCCCGCGGAGGCGTCGAGCTTCTCGGCCACCTACACCTGCAGCGTTCCGGTGCTGGGCTCCCGGCCGGTCACCATCAACGGTCGGCTGACCGCCTCGCCCGAGCGCGCGACGCCGGGCCGGCCGGTCCGCTTCCAGCTGCACATCTCCCGGCTGAACCTGCGCACGCCGGTCGCGATCGACTCGTGGACCGCGGTCGCCGAGATCGACGTCACCGGCGCGCAGTCGACGTCGTTCCGCATGACGGGGACCGGTGGCCCGGTGACGCCACGCCAGCCGATCAGCGGTGACCTGTTCGGCTCCTGGACGCCGCGAGCGCACGGCACGGACCACTTCCGCGGCGCCAACGTGGCCCTCACCGCAAAGGTCGCCCGCATCGGCCGGCTCACGGCCGGATGCACACCGACCAAGCCCCGCCCGGTAATGGAGACCGTAACGGTCACCTCACCATCCGCACGCCAGAACACCGACCTCTGACCCTCGGCCGGCCCACCGGAAACCCCCTCGGGGCGTGGACCGGCGGCGAACCGACCCAAAAAGGCGCGTTCCCGCAGCCCGATCAGCCCGTAGCCGCCGCCGTCCGAGGCCCCGCCAGAGACGGCAGCGGCACGGCCGAGGCCCGTAATCAAGAACTTGCATGATCCACCCCTGACCCCAAGGGCGGCCCAACCCCGCATCGACCGAACCCGCGAGAAGACAATCCAACCCGGACAGATCGAAAGCAGACCCGAGCGGAACCTCCAGGGCGATGGCGAAGCCGAGGCCCATCTCCGCCCAGGACCGCCGAGGCAGTCCCCATCGCGCCAAGAAGCAACCGAACCCCGGACAGCACCACAAGGGGGCGTGGGGGCGAAAGCCCCCACATCGGGGGGAATGGGGGGGGTCGCCCCCCAAAAAAAATAGCGGCCCACCGCGAAACCGCCCCCGAAGGGGGCGGTGAGCACGATGAGCCAGCCCGTGGAGCTATGGGGATTCGAACCCCAGACCTCCTCCATGCCATGGAGGCGCGCTACCAACTGCGCCATAGCCCCTCGCGTCTTTCAGGTCTCCCTGCGACGCCCCGTCAGTGTATCGGACCTGACGGCCATACCTGTAATCGATCAGCCGTCACTCGCGGCGCGGTCGTCGCTCAGGACGGGTTCCGGCAGCGTACCGGCGTTGTGCTCGACCAGACGCCAGCCGAGCCGGCCCTCCTCCAGCACCGACCAGGAGCAGTTCGACAGGCCTCCGAAGCGGGCCCAGAGCTCCTCGGGGAAGCCGAGCCAGTGCAGCATGCCGATGCGGACCGCCGCGCCGTGGGAGACCACGACGAGCAGGCCGTCGTCGGGGATGCGGGACAGCGCGCGTTCGAGGGCGGCGCTGAAGCGCTTGGCCACCTGCTCGGTGGTCTCGCCGCCCGGCGGCTGCCAGATCGCGTGTTCGCTCGGATAGCGGGTGCGGATCTCGTGGTTGGTCAGGCCCTCCCAGGCCCCGCCGCCGCGTTCGATCAGGTCCGGGTCGTGGGTGACCGGCAGGCCGGTGACCTCGCTCAGCGCACCGGCGGTGGCGCTGGCCCGCTGCAGCGGGGACGAGACGATCGCGGTCGGGCGGAGGGCGGCGAGAAGCCGGGCGGAGCGGGCCGCCTGCTGGACGCCGGTCTCGTCCAGGGGGATGTCGGTCGTGCCCTGGAAGCGGCGTTCGACGTTCCAGGTCGTCTGACCGTGCCGCCACAACACGATCTTGCGGGACTCGCTCATGAGCCCTCCCGCGAAGGCGCTCCGCAGGCGCCGCGCTTCCCCGCATGCGGAGCGGTGAGCCGCCCGCCTTCGTCGTCCGGCAGGATCTCGGGACTCACCGGCCCTCACCCGCGCGTACACGCTGTGCCGCGTGGGCGTTCACGTCCTCGGGCAGGGCCATCTCCGGGCAGTCCTTCCACAGGCGCTCGAGCGCGTAGTAGACGCGGTCCTCTTCGTGCTGGATGTGCACGATGATGTCGGAGTAGTCGAGAAGCACCCAGCGGCCCTCACGCTCGCCCTCGCGGCGGACCGGCTTGGCGTCGGCGTCCTCGCGCAGACGCCTCTCGACCTCGTCGACGATCGAGCGCACCTGGCGGTCGTTGGCGGCCGAGCAGAGAAGGAAGGCGTCCGTGATGACGAGCTGCTCGCTCACGTCATAGGCGATGATGTTCTCGGCCAGCTTCTCCGCCGCGGCCTCGGCGGCGATCTGGACCAGCTGGTTGGCCCTGTCGGATGCGGTCACGATGCTGTCGTGTTCCTCCCTGCGGGGGCTTCGTCGTCAGTCGCCACGATAAAGCCCTCGTTTATTGATGTACTGCACGATTCCGTCTGGCACCAGGTACCACACGGGCTCACCGGCGCGTACGCGTTCGCGGCACTCCGTCGATGAGATCGCCAGAGCGGGTACCTCGACGAGACTCACCCCGCCCCCGGGCAGCCCGGGGTCGGTGAGGTTGTGGCCGGGACGCGTACAGCCTATGAAATGCGCGAGGTTGAAGAGCTCATCCGCGTCACGCCAGGACAAGATCTCGGCCAGAGCGTCGGCGCCGGTTATGAAGAACAACTCGACGTCCGGCCCGTGTATTTCGCGCATCTCCCGCAACGTGTCGATGGTGTAGGTCTTCCCTGGCCGGTCGATGTCGACGCGGCTGACCGAGAACCTGGGGTTGGACGCGGTCGCGATGACCGTCATCAGGTAGCGGTCCTCGGCCGGGGACGTCTTGCGCCCCTCCTTCATCCACGGCTGGCCGGTCGGCACGAAGACCACCTCGTCCAGCGCGAACAGGTGCGCCACCTCGCTCGCGGCCACGAGGTGCCCGTGGTGGATGGGGTCGAAGGTGCCGCCCATGACCCCGAGTCGACGTTTCATGGCGCGACCCTAACCATCGACACCGACGTCCGACTCGCACGCCCCCTCGATTCGCCGCAAGACTCAGCGCTCGGCGGCGTTGCGCAGTTCGAACGCGGCGCCGGCCAGGGACGCGACGCTGCCGCTCCCCGATCGGAACATCATGCCCACGGTCGAGGCGTCCGCCCAGGCGCAGGCCGCCATCGGTCCGCTCTCGTCCCTGCCCGCCCCGCAGCGGAGCACACCGCCGAACGGCCCGGCCGCGTAGTCCTTCGTCCCGCCCTTCAGCCCCACGCCCTCGAACACCCAGTCGACCTGCTCCGACGGCGAGCCGGAGCGCAACTGCTCCGCCGCCGCCGGACCGTCCTTCGCCGAGAGCCCGATGAAGACGATGGGAGGTTCGGTGCTTCCGCGCTTCTCGTATATGGCGGTCTTCGCCTGCGCGAACGCGCCGCCCTGCGGTGCCATCTCCTGGCGCAGGTCCTTCTCGATCCGCCGCGCGTCGCTTCCGGTCATCCGCCGGTAGTGGCCGAATGATTCGGGGACGACGATCGCGTGCACCTCGTGTGTGGCGCCCGGAGACCCGGCGTCGTCCGTGTCCCCGGCAGGAGAGTAGGCCTTCCCGAGCAGCACGGACATGCCGGCGAGCACGACGGCGGCCGTGATGACGAGCCCGGCGATCAGGCCCCGGCGGTTCTTCTGCGGCGTCCGCGGTCCCGGCCCGTACGGCCACGGACCCGGCGCGCCGTACCCCCCGGGCGGCGTGTCGTCGCCGTACGGCCCAGGTGAGGCGTTGACATACGGTCCCGGGCCGCCGGGGGACTCGTGGTCTCCCGGGGCACCGTGCGGAGCGCCGCTCCGCAACGACGGCCCCTCATCGGGCCGGGGCTCGCCGTCCGGCGGCACGAACCCCGATCTGTCGTCGTCGTCCTGCCCGTCGTTCACGCGTCCCCACCCCCGCACTCCCCCTGAATGGTGGATGAATTATCCCTAATGGACGCCTCGATGTCGCTAGAAAACCTTTTGTCGAAGTCTGCCGCGAATCGGGGGCAACGTCAGCGTTCGGCGGCGTTGCGCAGGCGCAGGGTGATCCTCGCGAGCGCAGCGATCTTCGGGCTGTCCTCGGCCGACATGCCGATGAACATCAGCCCACGGTCCACGGGGCCGCCGTTCGTATAGAGCGCGATCTTCCACTTGGCGTACACCTCGGCGTACTGGCCACCTTCGATGACGACGCCACGCCGACCAGTGTGGCGGCGCCGCCCACCACGACGACCGCGCCGATCGCCAGCCCGGCGATCAGCCCCGTACGGCGCGGGCCCGACGGCTCCGCCTGCGGCTCGATCCCGTACGCCCCGGGCCGTTCGCCGTGGGAATCGGGCCGCGCGCCGTACGCGCCCGGTCGTCCCTCGTACGGTAACCGTGCTCCGGCTTCGTACGGCGTCCCGTCCCGCCCCTCGTCCGTCCGCTGCCCGCCATCCGGCGGCACGAAGCCACCCTCTCCACCGCTCACGCGTTCCCCGTCCCGGAAACCCTTTGCCGATCAATGGTCGGTAAAGATTAGCCAGGAAACGATGGCGTTATGCCGCAAATAGGGGTCAATTAGGAAATTCACAGACCGGGAAGCGGCGCCTCTCCGGACTCCCAGGTCACCACGCGGACCGCCTTGCCGATCTCCACGCGCGGGACCGTGCCGGCGGGCAGTACCCGGACCTCGCACGACAGGCCCAGTTCGGCCGACAGCACCTGCTCCAGCCCGGCGTCCGCCTCCTCGCACGCCACGATGAGCCGGGGCATGGTCGCCCGCCGGTCGACGATGACCTGGTAGTGCGGCGATGCGTGCCGCAGCAGCACCGCCTCGATCTCACGCGGATAGACGTTCACCCCGCGGACGACCAGCATGTCGTCGCGGCGGCCCAGCACCTTGCTCATCCGTACGAGCGTGCGCCCGCACGGGCACGGCGCGGTCGTGAGCGACGCGACGTCCCCGGTGCGGTAGCGCAGCAGGGGCATCGCCTCGCGCGTCGTGGTGAACACCAGCTCGCCCGGCGTGCCCTCCGGCACCGGCGAGCCGTCCTCGCCGACCGTCTCGACGAGGAAGTGGTCCTCGTTGACGTGCAGGCCGTCGCGTTCGAGGCACTCGGTGGCCACGCCCGGGCCGATGACCTCCGACAGGCCGTAGATGTCCAGCGCCGCCAGGCCGAGGAGGTCCTCGATCGTGGCGCGCATCTCCTCAGACCAGGGCTCGGAGCCGAACAGGCCCGCCTTGAGGTTCAGCTCGACCCCGGCCTCCCGCGCCGCCTCCCCCAGGCGTACCGCGTAGGACGGCGTGCAGGTCAGGATGTCGGGCCGCAGGTCGGCGAGCAGCCGGACCTGCCGCTCGGTCATGCCGCCGGACATCGGCACGACGGTCGCGCCGAGGGCGATCGCGCCCTGGTGGATGCCGAGCCCGCCGGTGAACAGCCCGTAGCCGTACGCGTTGTGCACCACACTGTCCGGGCCGGCGCCGGCGCAGACCAGGGATCGCGCGCACATCGCCGCCCACAGCTCCAGGTCGCCCCGCGTGTACGGGACGAGCGTGGGCCGGCCGCGCGAGCCGCTGGAGCCGTGCACCGCGACGACGTCGCGCATCGGCACCGCCAGCATGCCGTGGGGGTAGGAGTCCCACAGGTCCTGCTTGGTGGTGAACGGCAGCTTGGGCAGGTCGGCGAGCGCGATGTCCTCTCCCCTCGTGACGCCGACCTCGCGCAGCCGCTCGCCCTGAACGCCACCGGCCCGTACGAGCCGGTCGACCAGCTCGCGCAGCCGGGTCCGCTGCAGTGCGGCCCGTTCGTCGCGCGACATCGTCTCCTCGGGCCCGGGCCCGTACGCCTCCACCATGACCGGACCATAGATCGGGTACACGCGGAAGGGGAACCCTGAGCGCGAGACAAGCGTCGGACATAGCATGCCGGACATGACGAGCAATACGCCCGACCGTTCACGCACGCGCTTCCCCGGGATCAGCTCCCGCGCTTACGAACATCCCGCGGATCGGTCGGCGCTGGTCGCGCTGCGATCGCTGACCGGCTTCGACACCGTGCTCAAGCGCCTGGCGGGCCTGTTCAGCGAGCGCGCGATCCGGTTGATGTTCCTCGGCGGGAGCGTACGCGCGGGTGAGACGCAGTTCCGCAACATCAACGACATGGTCCGCGACGCCGCCTACATCCTCGATCTGCCCGAGGTGCCGGAGCTGTACGTCACGCAGGACCCCGCGCCGAACGCCATGACGATCGGCACCGACCACCCGTTCATCGTGCTCAACACCGGCCTGGTCGACCTGCTCGACGACGAGGAGCTGCGGTTCGTCGTGGCCCACGAGGTCGGGCACGTGCTCTCCGGGCACGCGGTGTACCGGACGATGGCGCTGATCCTGACCAACCTCGGCGCGCGGATCGCCTGGCTGCCGCTCGGCAACATCGCCATCTCGGCGATCCTCATGGGCCTCAACGAATGGCAGCGCAAGTCCGAGCTGTCCGCCGACCGTGCCGGGCTGCTCGCCGGCCAGGACGTCGACGCGGGCAAGCGCGCCCTGATGAAGCTCGCCGGCGGCGGCCGTCTGACGGAGATGAGCTCCGAGGCGTTCCGCGAGCAGGCCCGCGAGTACGACGCGGCCGGCGACGTGCGCGACGGGCTGCTGAAGTTCCTCAACCTGCTCACCCGCTCCCACCCGTACGCCGTGGTGCGCTTCGCGGAGCTGGAGCACTGGGCCGCCGAGGGCGAATACCAGCGCATCCTCGCCGGCGACTACCCCCGCCGGGCCGACGACCCGAACGCCTCGATCTCCGAAGAGATCAAGAACGCCGCCCGCGCGTACCGCGAGTCGTGGAACCGCAGCGAGGACCCGTTCATCGGCGTGGTCAAGAACGCGGCCGAGGGCGCGGTCAACGTGGGCGAGAAGATCTTCTCCCGCTTCGGCGGCCGCCCCGGAGACGACCGCAACAGCGACTCCTGACGGCGGCACAAGTGTCGCCGTCCACCGGCACGGCGCGACATCGTGGGGGTCGCACGTAGCGCAGGCGGAGAAGGGGCATACGGGGTGGAAGGGGGCATCTTCGCCAAGGCCGCCGGTGAGCTGTTCCGGCTGGCCGAAGGTGACGCGGCCCGCGTGGTCACCGCGGACGCGGGCAAGGCGGCGGAGAAACTCACCCTCAAGGAGGGCCGGCAGACGGCGCGGACCGCCGCGCACGACGGGCAGAACCGCGCGCTGGAGGCCGAGGCCCGCACCACGACGAAGGACCCGATCGACGTCGCCTCCGGCGAGGTGATCCTGCGGCAGGTCGACGTCGAGTTCCCGGGTGTCCTGCCCCTCCTCCTCGAGCGGACGCACCTGTCGTCGTACCGCACCGGCCGCTGGTTCGGCGCCTCCTGGGCGTCCACTCTCGACCAGCACCTCGAGGTGACGCTGGACGGCGTCTACTTCGCCGCCGCCGACGGCATGGTGCTCGCCTATCCGCCCGCGACACGGGCGGGTGTGCGGCTGATGCCGGAGGAGGGCCCGCGCCGCCCGCTCACACTCCTCGCCGACGGTTCGTACGCGCTGGAGGATCCGCTGACCGGGCGGACCCTGCACTTCCGCCGCGCGGCGTCGCCTCGCGAACTGCCACTCGTGGCGCTGACCGACCACAACGGCAACCGGATCGACGTCGTCCACGACGATGACGGGACCCCGGCCGAGGTACGCCACTCGGGCGGCTACCGTGTCGCCGTCGACACGGCGAGGGGCCGGGTGACCGGTCTGCGGCTTCTGTCGGGCCCGAGTGGCGAGACACCGGACGACGTGGTCCTCGCCCGCTTCGGTCACGATGAGGACGGCCGGCTCACGGAGGTGTACGGAGCGTCGGGCGCGCCGCTGCGGTTCACCTACGACGAGCGCGGCCGGCTCACCGGCTGGGCCGACCGCAACGGCTTCTGGTACCGGTACGACTACGACGAGCTGGGCCGCGGCGTCCGCGGCTACGGCTCGGATGGGTTCTTCGACGCCCGGCTGGTCTACGGCGACGGCATGACGGTGGTGACCGACTCGCTCGGGCACGCCACGACCTACCGGTTCGACGAGCGGGGCCGGGTGGTGGCCGAGACCGACCCGCTGGGCAACGTGACACGGCGTGAGTGGGACCGTCACGGGCGGCTGCTCGCCGAGACCGACCCGCTGGGGCGTACGACGCGGTACGCCCACGACGAGGCCGGCAACGTCATAAGGGTCACCCGGCCGGACGGCGCGCAGAGCGCCGTTGAGTACGACGCCGCGAACCTCCCTGTGCTGATGACCGAGGCCGACGGCTCGACCTGGCACAACACCTACGACGAGCACGGCAACCTCACCGCCGTGACCGACCCGGCCGGGGCCGTCACCCGCTTCTCCTACGACGAGCGCGGCGCCGTCACGTCGGTCGTCGACCCTACCGGCGGCCGCACGCTCATCGAGCCGGACACCGCGGGGCTGCCGGTGGCGGTGACCGACCCGGCCGGCGCGACCACGCACTACCGCAGGGACGCCTTCGGCCGGATCCGCGAGATGGTCGACCCGGCCGGCGGGACGACACAGCTCGCCTGGACCACGGAGGGCCACCTGGCCGCGCGGACGTCGCCGTCCGGGGCGATCGACCGGTGGACCTACGACGCCGAGGGGAACCCGGTCGAGCATGTCGATCCGATGGGCCAGGTCACGCGGACGGAGTACGGCCCGTTCGACGCGCCCACCGCGCGTGTCGGCCCCGACGGTGTGCGGCTGGAGTACTCCTACGACACCGAGTTGCGGCTGAACGCCGTGACGAACCCGCAGGGCCTGCGGTGGCGGTACGACCGTGACGGCGCCGGCCGGGTCGTGGCCGAGACCGACTTCGACGGCAGAGTGCTGCACTACTCCTACGACGCCGCCGGGCAGCTCCTGCGCCGGGTCAACGGCGCGGGCCAGGCGATCGACCTGGAGCACGACGTCCTCGGCAACGTCGTCCGCGCCCGCTCCGCGAGCCAGGAGACCACCTTCGGCTACGACCGGGTCGGCCGGCTGGTGCACGCCGTCAACGCCGACGCCGAGCTGTCGCTGCGGCGCGACCCCCTGGGGCGGATCGTGGCCGAGACGGTCAACGGCCGGGTGTTGCGGTCCGCCTACGACGCCGCGGGCCGGCGCACCCATCGCCTGGCGCCGTCCGGGGCCGAGTCGGTGTGGCAGTACGACGCCGCCGGCCGGCCCGTCGCGCTACGGACCGGCGGGCAGACCGTGCGGTTCGGCTACGACGCCGTCGGCCGTGAGGTGCAGCGCCGGATCGGCGCCGGATCGGTGCTGTCGCGTGCCTGGAACGCCGACCACCGCCTGAGCACGCAGACGCTATGGGGGGCACCCGCGCCCGGCGGCCCGGCACGGATCCTCGACCACCGCGCGTACGCCCACCGCCCGGACGGCCAGATCGCGGGCGTACTCGACCAGAGGCTGGGCGAACGCCGCGTCGAGCTCGATCGCGCCGGACGCGTCACGGCGGTACACGGCCACGACTGGGCCGAACGGTACTCCTACGACTCCGCGGGCAACCTCACCGACGCGTCCTGGCCGTCCGCGGACCACGACGCCACCGGTCCGCGCGAGTACGCCGGCACGCTCATCCGGAGAGCCGGGCGCGTCACCTTCGAGCACGACGGCCAGGGACGGGTGGTGACACGCCGGCACCGCACCCTCTCCGGCGGGCAGCGGGTCTGGCGATACACCTGGGACGCCGAGGACCGCCTGACCAGGGTGGTCACGCCCGACGGCCGCGTGTGGCGTTACCGCTACGACCCGCTCGGCCGTCGCATCGCCAAGCAGCTGCTGGCCCCGGACGGGCACGGGGTACTCGAGCAGACCGACTTCACCTGGGACGGCGTCGTCCTGGCAGAGCAGGCACACCACGTGCGCGGTCCCGCCGCCCACACCACCACCTGGGACTACCGGCCGGGCACCTTCACGCCGCTGTCCCAGACCGAACGCACACTTCCGTACGAACCGTCCTCCGCGGGCGACGCCGGGCAACGCTGGTACGACGAGCGGTTCTACGGCATCGTCACCGACATCGTCGGGACGCCCACCGAGCTCGTGGACGCCGACGGCGCCATCGCCTGGCGGCATCGGCCGACCCTGTGGGGCGTCGACCCCGCGCCCGCGCCGGGCGCCGTCCACTGCCCGCTGCGTTTCCCCGGGCAGTACCACGACGCCGAGAACGGACTGCACTACAACTTCTCCCGCTACTACGACCCGAGCACGGGCCGCTACGGGACGCCCGATCCGCTCGGGCTGGCACCGGCGCCGAACCCGCGCACCTACGTCGGCAACCCGCTGCGGTGGATCGACCCACTCGGCCTCGCGCCGTACGAGCCCGAACGCGTCTACGACGACTCGGAGTACGGCAAACACGGCAGCAAGGCGCGGAGCACCTCACGTGGTGTCGCGAGCGCGGCGCCCAAGGACGGGCAAGCGGCGCTCAAACGCTCGTTCGACCCGTCGCCCGACAACGAGGCGGTCTTCCGCCGGTACGGTGTCGACTACGAGAACCAGGAGATCGTCGTCCTGGACCGCCACCGGTACATCACGGACAAGGACGACAAGATCATCAAGGAGATCTACCACGGGCACGTGCCGGATCCCTCGACGATTCCGTCGAAGATCCTCACGCAGCTCAAACGCATGGGCATGATCGACAAGAAGTTCAGGGTGCTGCCGCCGCCATGACGTTCGACTGGGAGACCGGAGAGGGCCTGCTGGGCGTCGACGATCCGCTGGTCGTCGACGACGCGCTCGACCGCGGGGAGCGCCACGCCGGCATCGCCGTCGCCGGCCTGGCCCTCAACCACGAGGATCTGGCCGAGATCGCACCACGGGTGGCACGGGCGGCGCGGTCAGGCGACGCGGAGACCCGGCGCATGGCCTTCGTCGCGCTCGGCCACGCCGTGCGCCTGTTCGGCGCGCTCCCGCCGGAACTCGACCGTGCCCTTCGCGACGCCCGGCACGATCCGGCGGCCGAGACCGCGTTCGACGACACGCTCCAGTACGTTCCGTTCGCCCGGCTGCCGACCTGGCTCAAACTGCGGTCGCTCAGGGAGTGGGCCCACTGGCACCTGTGGCGTCGCCAGCGGGACCGCTGAGAAATGCCCCGGCGGTCCCCGCCTCATCGCTGGGGCAACGGAGTTTCACGTCAAGCCGCGGTCACCCAGGGAGCGCGGCACCGATCGAGATCGCATGCGGCGCACCGGCCTCGGGCGCCCCGGCATGCGTTCCGGCGACGGCTCAGGCCGCCATGGCTCCATTCGCGATCGTGTTGACCGCCCCGGTCTCAATGGCCTTCTGCATGCCACGGCCCTCCAGCAGTTCCTCCGGCCAGGCGGCCTCGCCGCCGGGGAAGAGCGCGGAGGCGAGCATCTGCGCAAGAGTGATGCCGCCGTCCGCGAGCTTGTAGATCTTGTAGCAACGCAGGATCATCGGCACCGCCGCGCCGCCGATCGCCGCCGTCACGAGTGCGCCCTTGTGGTGATCGACGAGATTGTTGAGCGCGCCCAGCGGATGGTCGACCGTCTGTGTCATCGACGTCCCGGCCGTTCCCTGCGCGGCGGTGGTCGCGCGCTGCCCGTGGGTCTTCGCGTCGGTCACCGCGGGCTGCAGGTTGGCCGCGTGCTGCTGGTACACGGTGCCGGCGACGTGTGCCTTGTCCTCGTTGGCGTTCGTCCAGCCCGCGCCCCCGGCCAAGCCCATGAGGTTGAGCAGCTTGGCCATCCAGTCCGGGAGCTCTATCGCCATTGGATTGTCACCTTTCCGGCCATGTCCGGCCGATTCGGATCGACGTGGGACCGCGTTCAGACCGACTGGGTCAGGCCGGTGTTCGCTTCCTCCGCTCCGGTCATGTTGCCGGACATCGCCTGTATCGCCTGTCCCTGACTGTGCAGCACGTCGAGGTTCTGGTGGCCGGTGGACATCATCATCTGATGGACGGCCGTGAAGCACCCGCCGAGCAGGCTACCGATCAGGTCGTTCGGGTCCTTGTCGGGATTCCACCACTCGCCGAGCCCGTCGATCTGCGTCTGGGTGTTGTTCAGCTCGGTTCGGGCGTTCTCATGAGCCGTCACAATGCCCTCGCCGGACTGCTTCAGCCGCGTCCGGTCATACTCGATCTGCTGCTCGGTCATCCTTGCTCCCTCAACGCTCCGGCTCGATGCCGTTGATCACGTCACTCAGTGCCCGAAAGTAGGACTCCAGCCGGGCCACATTTCGTTCCCGCAACTGACCGAGCTGTTTTTTTACAGCCTCCGGATCGATGTCGGCCTCCGCCTGCAGGTCCCGCGTCTTGGCCGCCAGGTCGTCCAGTGCGGCGTTCACCGCCGCCACGACGCCCTGTTCGAGCTCGACAGTGCCGCGCATCGCGCGGGCGTCCAATACCAGTGAGGCGAGCCGGCCGCTGGGAACGCACACCGCGCGCACCGCGCCCCGGGGAGCCTCCCCGGTACCGGTGAGATCCTCCTCACCGAGGTTCCGCGCCTCGTCCACCGTCCGCAGGACGCCGATCAGCTCATCGAGCATGTCATCGGTATTCAGGATCGGCAGGTCGGCGATCTTCACCCCGGCCTCGCGCAGATCCGCGATGACGTCCGCGGCGAACTCCATGTCCCGGTTCGTGCCGCGGTGGAATTCCTCGTTCGCCTTCTGCAGGTCCGCGATGACCTCGCGCAGATCGATCTCCGAGATCTCGCCGCCCGGACGTTGCGCGCGGAAGTCCGCGAGTGCGGCGTTCACCGCCTCGATGAGAAGCCGGCTCAGGTCCTCCCGGGACGACCGGAGCAGCCTCGCCTCCACACGTACGGTCTCCAGCCGCTCGTCGACCACGGTCACCCGAACGCGGCCCTCATCCGCCTCGCCGGTCCCACGGGTGGCTTCCCCGGAGCCGGCGTCCGACCGTTCTACCGACCACTGCGCCATGGGCCTGATCGTACAGTTCGATCGCGCCTTACATGAAGGATTGACGCTATCGCCAGAAGTGCCCGCTTGGGGTGATCCGCGCCCCTATAGTCACTAACCTATCGGCTCCGTGTCATCCGCGCTTCACGGAACCGTGCGCAACCCGAGTGATGACGGCGACGGCGAGGAGCAGCATGGTCGCGGGTGGAGGAGCAGTAGCCAAAAGCGTCTTCGCGGCGGTCGGAAAGTTCTTCAGAGAGACCGCCGAAGACCTCCGCACCCCCTTCCAGGACCTCCACCTCGGCGGTCCCGAGCTCGCCCTCCCCGGCGGCGGCTCGGTGCCGAGCCGCCGGTTCGGCCAGGAGATGCGCCAGTGGCAGAAGGACGCCGGGCGCCGTGAAGAAGGCATCGCCTATGCTAAGCGTTTGCCCTCCTCCAACAGCAAGAAGAACACCGGTGGAGGGATCTTTGGCAGCAAGAAGGACGCGGAGAAGGCCGCCCGCGAAGCGGTCAGCCATGGCGGCCGGGCCCGCTACCGTGACGAATGCGCCAAAGGCGATCATGTGCACGCGGAGTTCTTGAACAAGCACGGCGAGGTGTCCGAGACACGGCACTTCGGCTGGCGCAAGAAGAAATAGCAATACCAGTGGAAGGGAACGGCCATGGCCACGAAAGATGATCTCCTGCGCGGCGCAGAGGAGATCGGAGCGGCCGTCGAACAACACGCGCGGGCACTGGCCGAGTCTCCCGATGATGCCAAGGCCGTGATCGCGGCAGTGAACCGCCTGCGCACCGCGGCGATCACCTATGTGGTGAACGCCGGCGAGCTCACCGGCTGGGGAAACCCCTTCAGCGACCTCGAGGACGAGCTCGAGGAGGAGGCGGAGGAGACGGCGGCGGACGACTCCGGCGAGGAGTCCGGGGATGACTCCGGCGCTCCGCCGTCCGTGGTGAAGGTCGAGGCCAGCTACCTCGTGCGCGTCAACGACGCCGAGGCCGCACGGCGTCACCTGGCCGAGCGGGGTGCGGCCCAGGAGTACTCCGCGGAGGTCTCCGCGGCCGTGACCACCGATGTCGTCACGGACCTGTTCCTGGCGGACGGGTGGAGCCCGCACCAGTACGGCGAGGAGATCATCGAGGTCCTCGAAGAGAAGTGGTCGTGCGGCCCGGACGAGTGAGAGTGAGTCCTCGCGGATCGCGGTGAGGGCGAGCCGGCGGTTCGGCCCCGTGACACGCGGGCCGAACCGCGAGCGGGCCGGTGACCCCGGGCGGAGCCGGGCATCCATCGAGGCGGGTTACTCCGGACAGGGTTGCGCGTAACCTTTAGTTCACTTGTTGAACGCGGCGACCCGCTGGGGGACTGATGGCGATGCCCGGCTCGCAGACGTCCCTCCACGAGGCGAACCAGCGGCGTGTGATCCAGGCCGTCCGCGAGTCCGGCGCGCCGACCCAGGCCGACATCGCGCGCAGCACCGGGCTCTCGCGCGCCACCGTCTCCAACATCGTGCGTGAGCTGACCGCCGGCGGACTGCTCGTCGTGACGCCGACGTCCGCGGGCGGGCGGCGTGCCCGTGCGGTGTCGCTGGCGCCCGGCGCCGGACTCGCCGTGGGTGTCGACTTCGGTCACTCGCACCTGCGCGTGGCGATCGGCAACCTGGCCCGCGAGGTGATCGCCGAGCGGGCCATGCCGCTCGACGTCGGCGCGTCGGCGGCCGACGGCCTCTTCGCGGCGGAGCGCCTGATGGACGAGCTGCTGTCCTTGGCCGGCGCGACGCGCGATGACGTGGTCGGGATCGGGCTCGGCGTGCCCGGCCCGGTCGACGCGGTGACCGGCACGATCGGGTCGAGCACCATCCTGCCCGGCTGGGCCGGCATCCACGCCGCCGACGAGGCCGCCCGGCGCCTCGGCCGCCCGGTGCACGTCGACAACGACGCCAACCTCGGCGCGCTCGGCGAGATGACGTGGGGCGCGGCGCACGGCCACGCCGACGCCGCGTACATCAAGATCAGCTCGGGCGTCGGCGCCGGCATCGTCATCGGCGGCCGGCTCTACCACGGGCCCGGCGGCACCGCGGGCGAGCTCGGGCACCTCACGCTGGATGAGAGAGGGCCGATGTGCCGCTGCGGCAACCGCGGCTGCCTGGAGACCTACGCCGGTGGCCGTTACCTCGCCGAGCTGCTGCGGCACGCGCACGGCGACGGGCTGACCACCGCGCGCATCGTCGAGCTGGCGCTGGCCGGCGACGCGCCCTGCCGCCGCGCGGTCAGCGACGCCGGCCGGTACGTCGGCGCCGGCGTGGCCAGCCTGTGCAACCTGCTGAACCCCACACGGGTCGTGGTCGGCGGCGATCTGGGGCGGGCGGGCGACCTGCTGCTGGATCCGATGGCCGAGGCGGTGAGACGGTCGGCGATCGCCAGCGCGGCCTCGCTGGTCTCGATCGTGCCCGGGGTCCTCGGCGACCGCGCGGAGGTGCTCGGCGCGCTCGCGCTCGTTCTCCAGATCGCGTTCAACTCCTGAACGATTCTGGCAGACTTCGGCCAACCTTAATTCAAGCCTTGATTTGATCTTCAGCTGGGTCTTTGATCACAGAACCTCTTCTTGATCCCCCGCCTGGAGAACACGCGCATGAGACTGAGGTCCAGGGCCGCCCATATCGGGCTGGCCGTCACTGTCACCCTTTCCGGCCTGGCACTCAGCGCGACCGGCGCCAGCGCCCAGTCCGGCTATCAGGACCCGCACGCCTCCATCCCCGCCCGGGTGGCCGATCTCCTCAAGCGCATGACGCTCGAGGAGAAGGTGGGCCAGATGACACAGCCCGCGGTGCTCAACATGCAGGGTGACTGCCAGTGGTCCGGCGGCGCCCTGGTCGAGTCCTGCGAGAAGCACATCCTGACCGACCTGAAGGCCGGCTCGGTGCTGTCCGGCGGCGGTGAGACACCGCCGCAGAACACGCCCAAGGACTGGGCCGACATGGTCAACGCGGTCCAGAAGTACGCGATCGACCACTCTCGCCTGCACATCCCGATCGTGTACGGCGTCGACGCCGTGCACGGGCACAACAACGTCCTCGGCGCGACGAAGTTCCCCCAGCAGGTCGGCGTCGGCGCGACCTGGGACGCACAGCTCGCCGAGCAGATGGGCGAGTCGACCTCCCGCGCGGTGAAGGCGACCGGCCCGCAGTGGGACTTCGCCCCGGTCGAGGACATCTCCCGTGACACGCGGTGGGGCCGCTACTACGAGACCTACTCCGAGGACCCGTACCTCGCGGGCTCGCTCGGCGCCGCCACGATCCAGGGCCTGCAGAAGACGGGGCAGGTCGCGGGCACGGTGAAGCACTTCGCCGGCTACTCCGCGCCGTTCTCCGGCCACGACCGCACCGAGGCGCACATCGACCAGCGCGAGCTGCAGGACACGTTCCTGCCGGCGTACAAGGCGGCCGTCGACGCCGGCGCGCTGACCCTCATGGCGAACTCCGGATCGATCAACGGGATCCCGGCGCACGCATCGCACTACCTGCTCACCGACCTGCTGCGCCACCAGTGGGGCTTCAAGGGCGTCGTCGTCAGCGACTGGCAGGACGTCGAGAACCTGCAGACGGCGTACCACCTCACCGACTCGTACGCCGGCGCGGCGGCCATCGCGGTCAATGCGGGCGTGGACATGGCGATGATCCAGCCGGGCAGCGTCGACGGCTTCGTCAACGGGCTGATCTCCGACGTCAAGAGCGGCAAGGTCTCCAAGCGGCGGATCGACGAGGCCGTCTCGCGGATCCTCACGCTGAAGTTCAAGCTCGGCCTGTTCGACCACCCGTACGTCGACGCCTCCCAGGCGGACGGCATCGTGCTCGGCGCCGACAAGGACCTTGCGGTCCAGGCCGCCACCGAGTCCCAGACGCTACTGAAGAACGACGGGAACGTGCTGCCACTGTCGACCGGCCTCGGCAAGGTCGTCGTGACCGGCCCCAGCGCCGACTCCATCCCGAACCAGGACGGCGGCTGGACGATCGGCTGGCAGGGCATCCCGGACGGCGTCAACGATCCAGGCGTCACGATCTACCAGGGCATCAAGAACGTCATCGGCGACCACGCCAAGCTGGTCAAGGACGCCGGTGACGCGGTCGACCAGACCAAGGACGCCGACGCGGCCGTCGTCGTGGTCGGCGAGAAGCCCGGTGCCGAGGGCACCAACGACAACGAGACGCCCGAGCTGGCCGCCGACCAGCAGAAGCTGGTCGACGACCTGCAGGCCACCGGCAAGCCGGTGATCGTGGTGGTCGTGGCCGGGCGACCGCTCGCGCTCGGCGGTGCCGCCGACGCCAAGCAGCTGCTGATGTCCTGGCTGCCGGGCAGCGAGGGCGGTACGGCGGTGGCGAACGTCCTGTTCGGCAAGGCGAACCCGAGCGGCCGCCTGCCGGTGTCGTGGCCGAAGGTCGCCGGCGACGAGCCGATGTTCTACCAGCAGCTGGCGGGCACCAACTCCGGCACGAGCTCCTCCTACGACCCGCTGTTCGGCTTCGGGGCGGGCCTGTCGTACACCTCGTACACGGTGAACGACGTCTCGGTCTCGGGCGGCAGGACGGTGAAGGTGTCGGTGAAGGTCGCCAACACCGGATCCCGCGACGGCGACATGGTGGTGCCGGTCTTCGCCCAGCAGCCGGTCAGCCGCATCCTCGTCCCGCCGAACCGTCTCGTGGCCTACACCCGCGTGCCGCTCAAGGCCGGCCAGTCCACGACCGTCTCGCTGTCGTTCCCGCTGTCGCGCCTGGCCGTGACGCAGGGCGACATCAACGGGTCGTCCACCCGGTCGGTCGTCCCCGGCCAGTACAAGATCGTCGCCGGCGGCAAGTCCGCGGACCTGACCGTCCACTAGGCGACGGCGACCAACCGGCCCTCCGCCGGGAGAGGCGGTCGCCCCGGCGGGTTCGCAACCCACCCGCCGGGGCGGCCCAGCCGCTCTCAGCCGAGGGCTTCGCTCGTCTGCGGCCGGGCCGGGCCCCGGCCCCACGCCCGGTCGCCGAGCAGCGCCAGGGCGGCCGGGAGGAGCACGCCGCGCACGAGGGTGGCGTCGATCAGGATGGCCACGGACAGCCCGACGCCCATCATCTTGTACTCGATCGCGGTCAGCACGACGAAGACGCTGAACGCCGCGGTCATGATGACGGCGGCGCTGGTCACGACGCCGGCGCTGGCGCCGATGCCACCGACGATCGCCTCGCGCGGACCGGCCCCTCCCGACCGGCGTTCGCGGATCCGGCTGAGGATGAAGATGTGGTAGTCCATGCTCAGGCCGAACAGGATGACGAACATGAACACCGGCAGCCAGTCGACGATCCCTCCGTAGGAGGTGAAGCCGAGCAGCGAGCCCCCGTGACCGCCCTGGAACACCCAGCCGAGCACACCGCACGCGGCACCGATGGACAGCAGGTTCAGGGCGATCGAGACGAGCGGCACGGCGACGGAGCGGAACGCCACGGCGAGCAGCACGAACGCCAGCACGAGCACGAACCCGAAGACCAGCGGCGTACGGCCGGAGAGCTGCCGGGTGAAGTCGTACGCCAGCGCGGTCCTACCGGCGACCGCGTACTCGACGCCGTCCACGTGCCCGAACGCCGCGGGCAGCGACCTGTGCCGCAGCGTGTCCAGCGCGCGGACGGCCATCTCTCCGTTGCCGAAGTCGGCCAGGGGCACCCGCAGGAGCAGCGCCCGGCCGACCCTCGCCTGGGCGATCGGCTCCGCACCGCCGCTGCGCAGGTCGTCGACGGCCCGCCGTACGCCGGGAGAATCGAGCGCGCCTTCGCGCGTCTCCCACACCACCACCCGTGCCGGAGACGGCGTGCCCGGGAACGCCTCCTGCATGCGGACGGCGGCGTCCACGACGGGCACGCTGCGCGGCAGGCTGTCGGTCACGGCCGCGTCCTGAAGATGGATCCCGAACACGGGCAGCGCCATGACCACCAGCGCGAGCACGGCCGCTCCGCCCCAGACGAGCGGCCGTCTCACGACCACCCGCGCGACGGCCGTCCACGTCCGTGACTCCGCCGCCGCCGTACGCCGGCGGCCCAGCCACGGGATGCGGCTCCGGTCCACCCAGCGGCCCAGCAGGCTCAGCAGCGCCGGCAGCACGGTCACCGAGCCGACCATCGCCAGGCCGACCACGAGCACCGCGCCGATCGTCAGCCCGCGCAGCTCGGCCAGCCCGCTGAACAGCAGCCCGGTCATGCAGAGCATCACCGTCAGGCCCGAGACGAGGATGACGTGCCCCGACGTGCGCGCGGTGATCCGCAGCGCCTCCCGCACGGTACGCCCCGCGGCGCGCTCCTCGCGTTCCCGCCGCAGGTAGAACAGCGAGTAGTCGATGCCGACCGCGACGCCGATCAGCAGCACCATCGAATGGGTCGCGCTGTTGATCGGGGTCCAGTGATCGACCACCTGCAGCAGGCCGAACGCGCCGACGACGGTGCTGAGCGCGAGCAGCAGCGGAATCCCCGCCGCGATCAGCGAGCCGAACACCACCAGCAGGATCACCACGGTGACCGGCATCGAGAAGTGCTCGGCCCGCTGGAAGTCGCCCTTGATGCCCTCGTCGACCGCGGAGCTCAGGCTCCGGTCCCCGGCCTCCACCACGCGCGCCCCCGGATGGCGGGCCGCCACCTGCGCGACCGCCCGGACGACGGCGTCGTACTGCGCGTCCACCCGCTCGTCCGGTCCGGCGAGCTGGAAGGTGACCAGCCCGGAGCGGCCGTCCTCGGACACCAGGGGCGAGCGGAGGCCCGTCACGGTGCCGGGCGTCCGCTGGAGCGCCGCCTCCAGGTCCCGCGCGGCCTGACGCAGGTCCGGGTCGTCGGCGAACCGCCCGTCCGTACGGGACTGGACGAGCACGTTCTCCAGGACGGGCACATAGGCGTGCTGGGCGCCCAGGACACGTTCGGCCCGGCCCGACTCCCCCGGATCGATGCCGCCGGCGCCCTCGCCCGGAATCAGCGCGCTGGAGAGCACGGCGAGGATGACCAGGGCGAACCAACCCGTGATGGCGAGGGCGCGGTGCCGTGCCGACCATCCCGCGACGCGCTCCACCACGGGAGCGGGGCCTCCGCGACCGCCGGGAGTTCGCCCGGCGGCCTCCGGCACGGCCGACTTGCCAATGCGCAGCATGAGCTGCTGTCCTTTCCATGAAGGGGTATTCGACGAGAACTCGCCCTCGGGCGAGGTGATGCTTCTTCGCTACCTGGGCCGCCGAGTTGCAGCTCGGCGGCCCAGGGCATCCGGATCCTTACTCGACCTCTTTGAGGATCCGTTCAAGCGAGGCCAGGCGCGCCCGCATGTCCTCCAGCACGAGGGTGATCTCCCGGAGCTGCAGGTCGGTGCGTTCCTGTACGGCCGCCGTGGTCTCGGCGAGCTGGTGGTACCTGCCCTCGCGTGGCGACAGCACCTTGGCCCGCCAGATGGCGGCGATCTGCCAGATGGTCACGGCGATCACCGTGGAGAGTCCGGCGGCTCCGACGACTTCCGCTAGCGCATGCCCGTTCATCTGGGTGTTTCCTCCTCGCCGCCGCGCTGGACGATCTCAGGTGTGGTGAGAGTGAGTACGGCGGCCGCGACGGCCTCCGGGGTGAGCTGGATGGAGAAGGGGGTCACCTCGTAGAACTTCATCGCCTTCCCGTCCTCGGACAGCTCCATCTGGGCCGACACGAGCCCGGCCGCCTGGAGCTTGCGCAGGTGCACCTGGAGCAGCGCGCGGCTGATGCCCAGCTCGCGGGCCAGCCGGCTGACGTAGTTGCGCTCACGCGCCAGCGCCGCGACGACTCGCAGGCGATGCGGGTTGGCGAGCGTCGCCAGCACCTCCACGAGTTCGTCGCCGTTCGGCACGTCGACTCCTAATCTTTGTTTGCTCCTGCAAGAAAAAGTTAGCAGGTATCCATCGCGGGCACCACCGGACGAGTAACCCGGGATGTAACGCTTTTTCCGCCGACGACCAAGTAAGGGTGTCAGCGGGCGGACGGCGAAGGAGGCGGGGCGGGTGCGCGGCAGCGACGCATCACCGGCGGAGGTCGCCACCGACCCCGAGGCGTTCGAAAGGTTCTACCGGCGCCACATCGAGGTGGTCACACGGTTCGTGACACGCCGGGTCGACGATCCGCACCTGGTGGCCGACCTGGTCGCGGACGTGTTCGTCGCGGTGATCGACTCGGCGCACACCTACCGAGCGGACCACGGCACCGAGGTCGAGTGGCTGCACGGCGTGGCGCGCAACACGCTCGCGGCCCACCGGCGGCGCGCGGCGCGGCAGCGGCGGCTCGAGCACCGGATCGCCGGGCGCCGCCTGCTCGACCCGGACGACGTGTCCCGGCTCGAGGACCGCATCGACGCGGAGAGACCGGCACGCCGGCTGCTGGCCGCCATGGCGGGGCTCCCCCCGAGCGAGCGCGCGGTACTCGAGCTGGTGGTGATCGACGAGCTGACCGTCGGGGAGGCCGCCACCGTCCTGGGCATCCGGCAGAACACCGCCCGGGTGCGGCTGCACCGGGCCCGCCGGTCGCTGCGCGGCAACGCCGATCTCGATCTGACCGTCGCCGTGGAGGGACTGCGATGACCTTCGAGGACAGGCTCCTGGCGGAGCTGAAGACCGAGGTGGCGGGACGAGCCGCCCGGCGACGCGGTACGGCGCGGTGGTGGGCGAGGCCGCGGCCGGTGGCCGTCGCGATCGCCGCGGTGGCGGCCCTCACCGCGGTCGCCGTACCCACGCTGATCGGCTCCGAGGCCACGGCGGCCTACGCGGTCACCCGGAACGCCGACGGCTCGATCACCGTGACCATCAAGGAGTTCCGGGAGGCGGACCGGCTGCAGCGGGAACTCGCGGGCGACGGCGTCCGGACCGACATCACGTATCTGCCCCAGCACAAGAGATGCGCCGGCGTGCGGGGCACCGAGGTCGACTCGGCCCCTCCCCCCCACCAGCCGCTCGTGTGGCCGGAACGGGAACGGCCGGTGCGATCCTTCAAGATCTCCCCGCAGCTCATCGAGCCCGGCCGTACGCTCGTACTGGAGCTCGCCGAGTCGCACCGCACGAAGCTGTGGAAGCTCAAGTTCTACCTGGTGACCGGGCCGGTCGGGCCATGCGTGTTCGAGAACGACCCGTACTGGAACTGACCCGCGTGAGGCCCGTCACCGCGTAGCCCCCGCCGACGGA
Source organism: Actinoallomurus oryzae (assembly GCF_039541955.1). Lineage (NCBI taxonomy): Bacteria > Bacillati > Actinomycetota > Actinomycetes > Streptosporangiales > Thermomonosporaceae > Actinoallomurus > Actinoallomurus oryzae. Next base: position 217,159 of record NZ_BAABHF010000035.1, read on the forward strand.
CCCCGCCTCTCCGCCCTCCTGGGAACCGCCCGGCGGCGGTGACGCCCGTCCTCACGCTATTGGACTCATTTACAGTAAGGAGCTGGTCGCTTTGGCGTCCCCCGTGGCCGGCGTGGAGGCGCCGGTCTCCCCCACGCCGTCCCGCCCACCCGGCGCACGCACGCGGTGGGCGGCGCACGCGCCGTTCGCGGTGGTCCTCACCGTCGCGGCCGGGCTGCGGGCCGTGACGATGATGGGATACCGGCCCGGCCGCGTCTACTACATCGACTCCTACGAGTACCTCGACCTCGCCCTGCACCCGCGTCCCGGAACGGGCTTCCGTGGCATCGGCTATCCGCTGCTGCTGCGCCTGCTCCTGCCGTTCCACAGCGTTCCCGTCGTGGTCGCGGCCCAGCACGTCCTCGGCCTCGCGACCGGCCTGCTGATGTACGCGCTGCTCCGCCGCAGGGGCGTGCCCGCGTGGGGCGCCGTGCTCGCGACGGTGCCCGTGCTGTTCGACGGGCAGATGCTCCAGCTCGAGCACGCCGTGCTGTCCGACACGATGTTCCTGTTCCTCGTGGTCGTCGCGGTGGTGGCGCTGATGTGGTCGCCCGGCCGCCCGTCGGCGCGGGCGGCGGCGGGCGCGGGCCTGTCGCTCGCCCTGGCCGCGCTGACCCGGAGTGTGGGCCTGCCGCTGCTCCTGCTCGTGCTGGCCTACCTCGCGGCACGCCGGATCGGCGTACGCCGGTTCGCCGCCGCCGCGGTCGCCGGGCTGCTGCCCCTGGCGGTGTTCGCCGGCTGGTACCGGGCCGACCATGGCCGCTTCGCCCTCTCCGGGACCGACGGGGTCGTCCTCTGGGCACGGACCATGACCTTCGCGGACTGCCACCGGATCCAGCCGCCGCCGGACGAGGCTCCGCTGTGCCCGAACGGCACCTGGCAGGACGCGGCCTCCGAATACGTGTGGGACCCCGACTCGCCGATCAACCGCACGCCCGGGGGCGCCGCCGCGAACAACGACCTCGCACGATCCTTCGCGCTACGGGCGATCCTCGCCCAGCCGCTGGACTACCTCGGCGCGGTCGGCCACGACGTCTCGCTGGCCTTCCACTGGACACCGGCCCGCCACCCCCGGCGCGTGACTCCCGCGTTCGGCTTCGCGAAGGGCCGCTGGGCACCGACCGGGGTGCCGCCGTGGGCGGGGCGGACCCTGTCCGCGTACGCCCCCGGTGCCACCGGGGAGTACCGCTCCGTCGAGCCGTACGCGGCCGTTCTGCGCGCCTACCAGTACCCCGCCTACCTGCGCGGTCCGTTCCTGGCGGCGATCCTCCTCGCGGGCGCGCTCGGCCTGCGGCGCGGCACGCTGCTGCCGTGGGGCACGGCGGTCACGCTGCTGGTCGTGCCGGTCGCGGTCCTCGACTTCGACCACCGGTACGTCCTGCCGGTCGTACCGGTGGCCTGTCTGGCCGCGGCGCTGGCCCTCGCCGGACGGCCCGGCCGGGTCAGGCCCCCTTCAGGTGGCCCTCACCGGTGACGACGTACTTGGTGGAGGTCAGCTCGGGCAGCCCCATCGGACCGCGGGCGTGCAGCTTCTGGGTCGAGATGCCGATCTCCGCCCCGAAGCCGAACTCCTCGCCGTCGGTGAACCGGGTCGAGGCGTTGACCATGACGGCCGCCGAGTCGACCAGGGCCACGAACCGCCGGGCCGCCGGCTGGGAGGTCGTCACGATCGCCTCGGTGTGCGCCGAGCCGTACCGGCGGATGTGCGCGACCGCCTCCTCCAGCGAGCCTACGACGGCAGCGGCGAGGTCGAGGGAGAGGTACTCACATCCCCAGTCCTCCTCGGTGGCCGCCACGACGTCGTCGCCGTACGCGCGCACCGCCTCGTCGCCGTGCACGGTGACGCCCTTGGCGCGCAGGGCCTCCAGGGCGCGCGGCAGGAAGTCGGCGGCGATGTCGCGGTGCACGAGCACCGTCTCGGCCGCGTTGCACACCGACGGCCGCTGCGTCTTGGCGTTCACCAGGATGTCAACGGCCATGCCGAGGTCGGCGTCGGCGTCGACGTAGACGTGGCAGTTGCCGACGCCGGTCTCGATCACCGGGACGGTCGACTCCTCCACGACCGAGTTGATCAGCGACGCGCCGCCGCGCGGGATCAGCACGTCGACCAGGCCGCGGGCCCGCATGAGGTACTTCACCGAGTCGCGGTCGCGGCCCGGGACGAGCTGCACGGTGTCGGCGGGCACGTCGGTGAGCGCCGAGCGCATGACCTCCACCAGCGCGACGTTGGAGTCGTACGCCGAGGAGGAGCCGCGCAGCAGCACGGCGTTGCCGCTCTTGAGCGTCAGGGCGGCGGCGTCGACGGTGACGTTCGGCCGGCCCTCGTAGATGATGCCGACCACGCCCAGCGGCACACGGACCTGCCGCAGCTCCAGGCCGTTCGGCAGGGTGTAGCCGCGGACCGACTCCCCCACCGGGTCCGGCAGCGAGGCCACGTGGCGTACCGCCGCCGCGATCTTCTCGACGCGCTCGGCGGACAGGCTCAGCCGGTCGATCATGTACTCGGACGTGCCCGCCTCGCGGGCCCGCGCGACGTCACCGGCGTTCGCCTCGACGATCTCGGCGGACCGGGCGAGGAGGGCGTCGGCGATCGCGTGCAGCGCGGCGTCCTTGGTGGCGCGCGGCAGCGGGGCGAGCTCGGCCGCCGCCTGCCGGGCGCGCCGCGCCACGTCGAGAACCTGCTCCTGGGTGGTCATGCTCCCCTCCTACCCCGCCGCCGACCGCGACGGTGTCTCCGCACTCGCCAGGACGACGAGGTCGTCCCGGTGGACGATCTCGCGTTCGTACTCCGGGCCGAGCTCGCGCGCCAGCCAGCGCGTCGAGCGGCCCATGAGGTCGGGGATCTCCCCCGCGTCGTAGTTGACCAGCCCGCGGGCGATCAGGCCGCCCTGCTCGTCGCACATGTCCACCGGGTCTCCGGCGCTGAAGTCGCCCTCGACCCCGGTGATCCCGGCGGGCAGCAGCGACTTGCCGCGGCGTACGACGGCCTCGACCGCACCCGGATCGAGCCGTAGCCGTCCCTGGCCGGTCGTGGCGTGCGCCAGCCACTGACGCCGTGCCGACGGCCGTGTCGCCGGCGGGTGGAAGTACGTGCCGGCCTCCTCACCGGCCAGCGCCGCGCCGACCGAGGCGGCGTCGGTCAGCACGACCGGCACGCCCGCGATCCGCGCGGCCTCCACCTTGGTCACCATGCCACCGGTGCCGACCCGCCCGGAGCCGCCGAGGCGTACGCCGCCGAGATCCGCGGGCCCGCGGACGTGCTCGATCCGGCGGGAGCCCGGCAGCCGCGGGTCGCCGGTGTAGAGCGCGTCGACGTCGGAGAGCAGGATCAGCGCGTCCGCGCGGACCAGGTGGGCGACCAGGGCGGCGAGCCGGTCGTTGTCGCCGAAGCGGATCTCGTCCGTCGCGACCGTGTCGTTCTCGTTGACGATCGGCACGACGCCGAAGGCCAGGAGCTGCTCCAGCGTGCGCCGGGCGTTGCGGTGGTGCGAGCGCCGCATCATGTCGTCCGCGGTGAGCAGCACCTGCCCGACGCCCAGGCCGTACCGCGCGAAGGAGGACGCGTAGCGGGCGATCAGCAAGCCCTGGCCCACGCTCGCCGCCGCCTGCTGGATGGCCAGGTCACGCGGGCGTGCCGGCAGAGCGAGCGGACCCATTCCGGCGGCGATCGCGCCCGAGGACACGAACACCACCTCGCGGCCCTTGCCGCCGTCCGGGCTCCGCCAGCCGGTCAGGGCGTCGACGAGCGCGTCGATGCGGGCGGCGTCGATCGCGCCGTCGGGTGTGGTGAGCGAGGAGGAACCCGCCTTCACCACCACGCGGCGGGCGCTCGTGATCGCGGTACGCATCAGCTCGTCCGCCTCCGGCGCGTCATCGGCCCTCCAGTCTGGTGTCGGTGCCCCGGCGGCCCAGCCCCTGCTCGGACCCGGCGAGCACCTCCGGCTCCCAGTCGAAGACGATCGAGTCGTCCTCGGTGCCGATGAGCACGGTCGCGCCGGGCTCGGCCCCCGCCTCGGCCAGCCGCTCCTCGACGCCGAGCCGGGCCAGCCGGTCGGCCAGGTACCCGACGGCCTCGTCGTTGGAGAAGTCGGTCTGCCGGAGCCAGCGGCGCGGCTTTTCCCCGGTGATCAGGAAGCTGCCGTCGCCGAGGCGACGGATCTCGAACTCCGGCCCGCCGACCGGCGCCGGCCGGATGACCAGCCGGGTGGGCTCCTCGGCCGGCTGCGCGGCGCGGTAGGCGTCCACCATCTCGGCCATCGCGAAGCCCAGCTCGCGCAGGCCCTCGTGCGTGGCGGCCGAGATCTCGAACACCCGTAGCCCGCGCTCCTCGAACTCCGGCCGTACGAGCTCGGCCAGCTCACGGGCCTCGGGGACGTCGACCTTGTTGAGGACGATGACCCGGGGCCGGTCGGCCAGCGGCCGGTCGCCGAGGGCGTTGTAGGCCTCCAGCTCGGCCTCGATGACCTCGAAGTCGGAGATCGGGTCGCGGCCCGGCTCCAGGGTCGCGCAGTCGAGCACGTGCACCAGCGTCGAGGCGCGCTCGATGTGCCGCAGGAACTCCAGGCCCAGGCCCTTGCCCTGGCTGGCCCCCTCGATGAGGCCGGGCACGTCGGCGACCGTGAAGACGGACTCCCCCGCGCTGACCACGCCGAGGTTGGGCACGAGCGTGGTGAAGGGGTAGTCGGCGATCTTGGGTTTGGCCGCGGACATGGCCGCGATCAGCGACGACTTGCCCGCGCTCGGGAAGCCGACGAGGGCGACGTCGGCGACGGTCTTCAGCTCCAGGACGACGTCGAGCTCGTCACCCGGCTCGCCGAGCAGGGCGAACCCGGGCGCCTTGCGCCGCGCGGTGGCGAGCGCGGCGTTGCCCAGTCCGCCGTGCCCGCCCTGGGCGACGACGAACCGCGTGCCGGCGCCGGTCAGGTCGGCGAGGATCTCGCCGGCCGGCGTCTTGACGACCGTGCCGTTCGGCACGGGCAGCAGGAGGTCCTCGCCGTTCGCGCCGTTCTTGTGCGAGCCCTGTCCCTGCTTGCCGCCGCTCGCCTTGCGGTGCGGACGCTTGTGGTATTCGAGCAGGCTGGCGGAGTTCGGGTCGACCTCGAACGTGATGTCACCGCCGCGCCCGCCGTTGCCGCCGTCGGGGCCGCCGAGCGGCTTGAACTTCTCCCGGTGCACCGAGGCGCAGCCGTTCCCGCCGTTGCCGGCCTGCAGATGCAGCGTCACCCGGTCGACGAACTGCGCGCCCTTGCCGCCCGGGGCGCGACCTCGGGCGGGGGCATGATCGTCCCGGTGGCCGTCGTGCTCCCCCGTCGCCGGGGGAACGGCACGATCCGGCATGGTTCCTTCTTCCTGTCGTGAAACACGACGAGGGCGGACCGATTGATCGGTCCGCCCTCGTCTCGAAGTCGTGCGTGTCGCCCAAGCGGGGGTTCCCGGGGGTCGCCCCCCTGGACCAAACACCGGGCGACGACCCGGCCCGCAAGGGCATAACTGCCCCAGAGTTGCTCGGCGGACCTACTCCGCCGGCGGGACGATGCTGACGGCGCGACGGCCGCGGTAGCGGCCGAACTCGACCGCGCCCGCGACGAGCGCGAACAGCGTGTCGTCGCCGCCGCGACCCACACCCGGACCCGGGTGGAAGTGCGTGCCGCGCTGCCGGACGATGATCTCGCCGGCGTTGACGACCTGGCCGCCGAACCGCTTCACTCCGAGCCGCTGAGCGTTGGAGTCACGGCCGTTGCGGCTGGACGAGGCGCCCTTCTTGTGTGCCATTGTCTGCGACCTACTTTCCGGCCTTGATACCGGTCACCTTGACCTGGGTGTACGGCTGACGGTGACCCATGCGCCGCTTGTACCCGGTCTTGTTCCGGTAGTGCATGATGTTGATCTTCGGGCCCTTGGTGGCCCCGAGGATCTCGGCGGTGACCTCGTACTTGGCCACATCGGCGGGCGCGCTGACGACGTTGTCGCCGTCGACGACGAGCACTGCCGGCAGCGTCACCGTGGAGCCGACCTCACCGGACAGCTTGTCGACGGCGAGCACGTCGTCGACGGCCACCTTCTCCTGCCTGCCGCCGCAACGGACGATCGCGTACACCGCGGAACCTTTCCTTTGCGTGCCTCGGGCACGACTAACCGAACTGAAGCTCATTTCGGAAGCTGCTGCCTGCACCCCGTCGGGCGAGGGGCCTCAGGCGCGCTAACAACGACGCAGAAGCGCCGGATGACCAGGATACCGGATCGGAAGCCTCAAGGTCGAACCGGACGCCGCTTCCGAACCGTGGACCGGCAACAAGCGTGCCGATCCACGGCCCGGGGCGCGCACGTCGGTGACGCGTCGACGGCCGGAAGCCGTGGCCATCCGGTGCTCCGCCGCGCTCCGTACCGGATGCCCGTCAGTCGGCCGCGGCCTCGGACTTGGCCCGCGGCGACCGGCGGGAACGCCGGCGGCGTCCGTTGGCGGAGGGCTCGGTGTCGCTCACCTCGGCGTGGTCGGAAGGACCGGCGTGGTCCGCGGCCACGGGCTCGGCGGCGCCGTGGCCGTTCTCCCCGCTGTCCGCCATGGCGGGCTCCTTGGCCGGCTCTCCGGCGTCCGGCTTGGCGGACTCCTTGGCGCGCTCGGCCTGGGCCATCTTGTCCTCGACGGCCTTCTCGATGTCGCCCTTGCGCTTGCGGCGCCGGCTCGACCCGCCGGACTTGTCGGCCTTCGGCTCGACCGGCGAGAGCGTCACGTGGATCCCGCGGCCGTTGCAGCACTCGCACGGCTCGGAGAAGGACTCCAGCAGCCCCCCGCCGACGCGCTTACGGGTCATCTGGACGAGTCCGAGCGAGGTCACCTCGGCGACCTGGTGCTTGGTGCGGTCACGCGACAGGCACTCGAGCATCCGGCGCAGCACCAGGTCCCGGTTGCTCTCCAGGACCATGTCGATGAAGTCGATGACGATGATGCCGCCGATGTCACGCAGCCGGAGCTGGTGGACGATCTCCTCGGCGGCCTCGAGGTTGTTGCGGGTGACGGTCTCTTCGAGGTTGCCGCCCTGCCCGGTGAACTTTCCGGTGTTGACGTCGACGACCGTCATGGCCTCGGTGCGGTCGATGACCAGCGAGCCGCCGCTGGGCAGCCACACCTTGCGCTCCATGGCCTTGGCGATCTGCTCGTCCACGCGGTAGCCGGAGAAGATGTCCTCCCCGTCGGACCACAGCTCGAGCCGGTCGGCCAGGTGCGGCGCGACGTAGCCGACGTACTCCTTGACCATGTCCCAGGCGTCCTCGCCCTGGACGACGAGCTTGCTGAAGTCCTCGTTGAAGATGTCGCGCACGACCCGGATGGTCAGGTCCGGCTCGCCGTACAGCATGGCCGGGGCGTTCGCGGTCTTGGACTGGCGCTTGATGTTCTCCCACTGCGCGGACAGGCGCGAGACGTCGCGGGCCAGCTCCTCCTCGGCCGCGCCCTCGGCGGCGGTCCGGACGATCACGCCGGCGTTCTCGGGCATGACCTTCTTGAGGATCTGCTTGAGGCGCGTGCGCTCCTTGTCGGGCAGCTTGCGGCTGATGCCGGTCATCGAGCCGTCCGGGACGTACACGAGGTAGCGGCCCGGAAGCGAGATCTGGCTGGTCAGGCGCGCGCCCTTGTGCCCGAGCGGGTCCTTGGTGACCTGGACGAGGACCGACTGGCCGGACTTGAGCGCCGACTCGATGCGGCGCGGCTGGCCCTCCAGCCCGGCCAGGTCCCAGTTGACCTCGCCGGCGTACAGCACGGCGTTGCGGCCCTTGCCGATGTCGACGAACGCCGCCTCCATCGACGGCAGGACGTTCTGCACCTTGCCGAGGTAGACGTTGCCGACGTAGGACTGGTGGCTCGACCGGTCGACGTAGTGCTCGACCAGCACGTTGTCCTCGAGGATGCCGATCTGCGTACGGTCGCCCTCCGAGCGGATGACCATGACGCGCTCGACGGACTCGCGGCGGGCCAGGAACTCCGACTCGGTGACGATCGGCGGCCGGCGGCGGCCCTGCTCGCGTCCTTCGCGGCGGCGCTGCTTCTTGGCCTCCAGGCGCGTGGAGCCCTTGACCGCCTGCACCTCGTCCTCGACGGCGCGGGGTTCACGGACGTGCACGACGGTGTTGGGCGGGTCGTCGCCCGCGATGTCGTCGCCCTCGCCCCCGCCCACGCGGCGACGGCGGCGGCGACGACGGCGGCTCGAAGAGGAGCCGGCCTCCTCGCGCTCCTCGCCCTCGTCGGCGGACTCCTCATCGGCCTGCTGGGAGTCCTCGTCGGTCTCCTTGGCGGTGTCCTCGGCCTCCTGGCCCTCACGGGCCTTGCCACGGCCACGGCCGCCACGACGGCGACGGCGGCGCCCGCTCTTGTCGGTGCCCTCGTCGTCGTCGGCCTGGTCGTCGGCCTCGTCGGCCCTCGGCACCTCCTGCTTGGGCTCGGCCTTGGGTTTGGCCTGGCTCTCGGCCTTGGGCTTGGCCTGGCTCTCGGCCTTGGGCCGGCGCGGCGGGGCCTCCTCGGCGGGCATGGCCGGAGGCTGGAAGACGACCATCGGCGGCTGGAACGCCGCGTCGGGGACCTCCGGGCTCTTGGGCGCGCTGGAGACGGCCGGCGCCGCCGGCTCGGTCTTCACCGTGGCCTCGGCCTTCACCGGCGTCTCGGCGGCCGGTGCCTCCGGCGCCTCGGCCGCGGCCTTGCGCGTGGTCCGGCGGGCGCGGGTCGTCTTGGCAGGACGAGCCTGGTCCTCGCCCACGGGCGCGGACGGTGTGCTCTCCTCGGGCTCAGGAGGCGGCCCGGCCGGGCGACTGGCCCGGCGCGGGCGGCTCACCTTCGTGGTCTCACCAGTCGATTCATTGCCGGTGTTCTCAGTGCCGCCTGTGGCGTCACCGATCTCGTTGTCAAGCATGCGGGCGTTCTCCCGTCAGCTCCCGGGCGCGACCCGCCAGGGTGCGCCGCGCAGGAGCGATCCGTTTCTCGTTGGCGCCGGCTCGGCCCTTCGGGTCGTGCCGACAAAGTCATGAGGGGTGCGCCCGGCTTTCGGCGAGAGTCCATGCGATGCACGGAAATCGCCTACGGCTGGGCACCGACGGCGTCCGGCTCCGCCATCCGTACGGCGTCCGCGTGCGCGGCGGCGACATCGCCTGCCGGTGCGGTCTGCCGGTCGGGGGCCAGCGGGTCGGTGAGCTCACCGGTGTCATCGGCGAGCAGTCCCTGCGCCAGCCGCGTCACCAAGGGAGGCGACGGCGGCGCGAGGCCGGCCACAAGCCGAAGTCCGGTGAGGACGTCGTCAGGTCGAACAGCGGGTGTCGTGTGCCGAACAACCATTCGAAGTATGGCACACTGCGCATCCGCGCCCTCGGTGGCGCGCCGGTCGAGCTCGCACGCGATGACCGCGCCACGGGCGTCGAAGCTCCGGCGGCCCTTCTTGGTGAGGCGTTCGACCTCGATCTCATCGGCCGCCATGAAGGCGGCCACGGCGGCGCCGGCGGTCTCCGGGGCGACCCCGTCGAGACGTACGAGCCAGCTCGATGCCTCCAGGCGGTCCGCCAGAGTTCCGTTGCGCGCCTCGACGACGTCGAGGATGTCCAGACCCTCGGGTAGCGCGTCGTCGAGATCGGCCCGCAGCCGGCCTGGATCGCAGGGGGCGGCAAGCCCGATTTCGAGGTATTCCGCCTCACTGGCGACACCAGTGGCCGCCGCACCCGAATACGAGATCTTCGGGTGGGGGCTGAATCCGGCGCTGAACGCCACCTGGATCCCGGCGCGCCGGATGGCGCGTTCCACGGCCCGGGAGATGTCTCGGTGGCTGGTGAACCGCAGCCTGCCGCGCTTGGCGTAGCGCACGCGAAGCCGCTGGGTCACGGGGGCCGGCGCCGGGCCCTCCGGCATGGGTGCCAGTGTTTTGATCCTTCCTACTCGTGCCAGTGCGAAAGTCTTTTGTTCTAAGAGTACGGGGTCACGGACGCCGTGCATCCAGGCCGAGTGCCCTGGAGACCGAACGTCCGGCCGCGCGTACGGGTTCCCCCACATGGTGGCGGAACCAGCGCGCCGCCGGTACCACCGTGGCCCGCCAGATTCGGCGTACGGCCCGCAGGACCGGCCGCAACACCACCCGCCACAGAAATTTCAGGGGCCGTACGAGAAGGTGGTGAAGAATCACGCCGGCGAGCCGCCAGGTGTGGGCGAGCAGCCGGCCGAACGCAGCCAGAACCGGCCACAGCACGGCGCGCCACAGCGCGGCGAGCACCCGCCCGACGGGCCGTGCGACGAGCATGACGAGCCAGGCGAGACCGCTCAGCAGCGGCACCAGGACGTACCTCAGGAGCGCGCGCCCCAGCGGGAGCAGGATCCGCCGGCCCACCCATCGCAGCGGCACCACCACCAGCACGCGCAGCGCCCAGCGGATCGGACGCCAGACCAGTTCACGCAGGACCCACGCCACGGGTCGTACGAGGGCGTTGTAGAGCAGCCATCCGAGGGGGCGCAGCACGTACGCGCCGAGGAGCCGTCCGATCACGCTCAGCACCTCCCACAGGAGGCGTACCGGCAGAACGATGATCAGGAGAGGGATCGTCACGCAGCCCGGAGAGCCGTTGTCCACGCTGTTCACTCACCTATGACGCGGGCGTGAGGCTTTTCGTTTCGTCTACGCGGGCGGCGCGGTGGTGCGACGGACGATCAGCCGGTGGTCCATCAGCACGCACGGCGCGGGGTCGTCCTGGGCCGGTTCGAGCAGCAGCCGCCCGGCGGTGGTGCCCTTCTCGGTGATCGGCTGGCGCACGGTGGTGAGCCCGGCCGGCTCGGAGGCGGGCACGTCGTCGAACCCGACGACGGACAGCTCGCCCGGGATGTCGATGCCCCGCTGGGCCGCGACGTCCATCACCCCGAAGGCGATCTCGTCGGTGGCCGCGATCACCGCCGTCGGGCGCGGGTCCAGGTCGAGGATCCGCGCGGCCGCCCGGCGCGCGATCTCCCGGTCGTTGGTGGTCGGGTAGATCGGGATGTCGGACCAGTTCAGACCCGCTTTGAGACACGCGTCGTGGTAGCCGGCCACCCGGGCACGACCCGCGCCGAAGCGGTGACCGGCGACGAGGTCGATGTCGAGCCAGGCCGGCTCGGGACCACGGCCGGGACTCTGGGCCGCCATCGGCTGCGCCGCGATGATCGCGATGCGCCGGTGCCCAAGCTCGAGCAGGCAGGTGGCCGCCTCGCTCGCCGCGGTCCGGTCCTCGATGCCGACGAACGGCACGCCGGGGACGTACGGGTGGTCGACCGTGACGACGGGCAGACGGCGGCGCATGACGGTCTCGACGAGCGGGTGGGCCTCCGGCGAGAAGAGGCAGAAGCCGTCGACGACGGCGTCGCCGATCACCTCTTCCGCGACACCGGGCGAGGGCCAGCCGATCAGGTGCAGGCCGGTGCCGGACTGCTCGGCCACGCGGCTGAGCCCGCGCAGGAAGCCGACGGCGTAGGAGTCGGCGAAGGCGTACGACAGCGTCTCGGTGAAGACGACCCCGATCACTCCGGCACGCCCGCGGCGGAGCGTACGGGCGGCGGGGTTCGGCCCCGGGTAGTCCAGCTCCTCGGCGACCTCCATGATCCGCTGCCGCAGCTCCTGTTTGAGCTGGTCGGGCCGGGAGAAGGCGTTCGACACGGTCGTTCGTGAGACGCCGACCCGGTCGGCGATCGTCTGCAGCGTGACGCGTTCCACACCGGAGACCCTATTTCTGAATTGATTCAGAAGCGACTTGGCCGTAGGCTCGTGCCTGGTTCTGAATCGATACAGAGACCTAGAGAGGGCACATGGAACCGCTGCAGATGATCGCGTTCGAGTCCGCTCGCCGTCAGGCGCGGCAGCACCTGCTCGACTCGCGTCCGGAGGCACCCAAGGTCGCCTACCGGCCGACCCCGCGCCAGGAGGCGGCGGCCCAGGTCCGGCGGACCGCCCGCGCGCACCTCGCGGGCATGCTGCGCCGCACCGCCGACCGGGTCGACCCCTGCCCGGCCCCGTCCGCGGGCTGAGCTCCTGCCCGGCCCGAGGCGCGGACCGAGCACCCGCCCGTAGGCCGAGCCTCCCGCCCAGCCCAGGGCGCGGACCGAGCACCCGCCCGATCCCGCCCGGCTGAGCCCGACCTGATCCGGCGGCCGAGCCGCACGAAGCACGCGCGCGGCCCCGGATCCCACCGTCATCCGTCGCCGGCCGAAGGCCGTCCGCTCCGGCCCCCGGCGACAAGCCCTGTGAGACTCTCCGCTCCCGCGGAGACCTCCTCACAGGGCTGCCTTGTTTTCGGGGCGCCGTCCCCCTTGCGGCGGCTTCGGCTAAGGGGCGGGGGTGACCAGGCCGGATTCGTAGGCGATGATCACTAGCTGGGCACGGTCGCGGGCTTGGAGTTTGGTGAGCAGGCGGCCTATGTAGGTCTTCACGGTGGCCAGGCTCAGGTGCAGGTGCTCGGCGATCTCGGTGTTGGACAGGCCGCGCGCGACGAGGGTGAGGACCTGGCGTTCCCGGTCGGTCACGCCGTCGAGGGCGCGCGGAAGCGGGCGGGTGGATTGCGGGCTGCGGGCGAACTCGGCGATGAGGCGGCGGGCCACCGTAGGGGCCAGGAGGGCTTCGCCCGCGGCGACGACGCGGATGGCGTTGAGGAGCTCGGCCGGCGGGGTGTCCTTGAGCAGGAAGCCGGCAGCGCCGGCGCGCAGGGCCGAGAAGACGTGGACGTCCAGGTCGAACATGGTCAGCATGAGCACCCGGACCGTCGCGTTGTCCGCGTCCTGACAGATCCGGCGGGTGGCCTCGATGCCGTCCTGGTGGGGCATGCGCACATCCATCAGCACGACGTCGGGCCGCAGGGCGTGGACGAGCTCGACGGCCTCGGCTCCGGTGGCGGCCTCACCGACCACGGTCAGGTCGGGAGCGGTTTCGATCAGGGCGCGGAAGCTGCCGCGCAGCAGGGCCTGGTCGTCGGCGACGAGGACGCGGATCGGCTCGGTCACCGGCCGCCTCCGCCGCGGACGTACGGGAGAGTGGCCGCGACCGCGTAGCCGCCCTCGGCGCGGGGTCCGGCGCTGAAGGATCCGCCGTACATCGCGACGCGTTCCCGCATGCCGACCAGTCCGTGTCCGCCAGGACCCGGTTCCGGGGCCGGGCGGGCCGCGCCGTCGTCGACCACCTGAATGCTCACCCGGCACGGCGAGACGTCCACCGTGGCCCGGCAACGAGTGGGAGCCGCGTGCTTGACCACGTTGGTGAGGGCCTCCTGGACGATCCGGTAGACGGTGAGCTGGAGAGCTTCCGGGAGATCGGATTCACCGGACACCGCGAGTTCGACCTCGACCCCGGCGGCCCGGACGCGCTCGGCCAGGTCCTCGATCCCGCCGACGCCCGGCTGGGTGAGATCGGTCCCCGGCGTCGAGTCACGGCGCAGCACTTCGAGCAGGCGCCGCATCTCGGCGAGGGCGTCACGGCTGGTCGTCTCGATCAACCGCAGCGCCTCGCGGGCCTCCTCGGGGCGCACCTCGGCGATGTGGTTGGCGACCCCCGCCTTGACGGCGATCAGTCCCACGCCGTGCGTGACCACGTCGTGCAGCTCGCGGGCGATCCGCAACCGCTCGTCGGCCAGGATCCGGCGCGCCCGCTGCTCCTCCAGGAACGCCGCGTTCCACCTCCGGCGCCGCAGCAGGTGACCGGCCAGCCACCCGCCGGCGGGCAGCAGCCAGGCCGCCGCCGTCCAGCCGACGGCCGCCGCCACGCCGTACCGGGGGTGAACGATCTGGGCGACCGCCGCGGCGACGGTCGCGGCGGCCACGCACCCTCCCAGCGCGCGGGCCGAACGCCGCGGGGACTCGACGGTCGCGACGGTGCAGAGCACGAGCGCGGTCGCCGCGAACGGATCCCACAGCACGCCGGTCACGGCCGCGACGCACGAGAGGGCCGCCGCGGCCGTCAACGCGCGCCGGGGCCACCGCCGCCGGACCGCGACGACCAGGCCGAGCGCGACCGCCGTCAGGCAGGACGCCAGGAAGGAAAGGGCGAAGTCCGGCCGGTCCTTGAGCATGTTCCCGGCGACCACCACATCCACCGCGACCAGGACGACCGCCAGAGGCACGTCGAGGGCGCGCAGGTGGCCCCGGCGCAGGAGGTACGTCTGGCGGGCCTCGAAGTCGGCTTCGTCCACGGAGGGCACGTTATCGGCGCAGGTCATCCGCCGCATCAGACCAGAGTGGATCATCCCTGGGGAGGATCGCGCCGACGTGCCGGCGGGTGGTGTCCACGCGAGGCTGAACGCGGAATGCCGATCGTGGGGCGATCCTCCGCGGACATCTGCGCGGGCAGTCTGTGGGCATGTCTTCAACGCAGCCTTCGGCACACGTCGTCTTCGCGTTTCCGGGACGGTGGCTCGCCGGGTCCTCGCTGGTGCTCGGGCCCGTCCTGCTGCTGTTCGGGGTGTTGCTGAGGGCGAGGTTCCACTTCTTCTTCCCCGACCAGCTGGCCGCCTACGACGAGCACCCGGCGCTGATGACGGCGTCCTACAGTTGCTTCGCGGCCGGGACCGTGGCGCTGTGGCCGGCCGTCAGTGCCCTGGCCGTTCGCATCGGCGCGACCCGGCCGACCCTGGCGGCGTTCGGCGGCGGGCTCACCCTGGTGGGGCTGTTCGCCCGCACGTTCCATGCCGGGGTGGACCATCTGGCCTTCCGGCTCGTCGACACCCAGGGCCGGAGGCCGGCCACCGCCGCCGTCGCCGACTCCTACCAGGCGTTCCACATCTTCCAGTACGCCTCGTTCGCGGTCATGCTCGGCTGGGTCGTGCTGGCGGTCGGAGCCTGGCGCTCCGGTGCGCTCGGCCCGGCGCGCTGCCTCGCGCTGGCGCTCACGGCCCTCCTGCCGCTCGGGGTCCTGAAGGGCACGACGCCGTTGTCGATCGTCGGCACGTCGGGGCTGTGCGTCGCGCTCGTACCTCTCGGACTCGCGGTCCTGTTCGGTGGACCCCGTCCCACCCGCCGGTCGGTGGCACGGTTCGGCGTCGCCGCCCTGGTGGTGCTGGTCCTCGGGTTCGTCTCGTCCCTGGGATGACCGCGGCGCCGTTCGAGGGTCAGACGACGGTCAGCGGGAGGAGCTTCTTGCCCGTCGGGCCGATCTGGATCTCCGTGTCCATCGTCGGGCAGACGCCGCAGTCGTAGCACGGGGTCCAGCGGCAGTCTTCGACCTCGGTCTCGTCGATCGCGTCCTGCCAGTCCTGCCACAGCCACTCGCGGTCCAGGCCGGCGTCCAGGTGGTCCCAGGGCAGGACCTCGACCTCGTCGCGCTCGCGGACGGTGTACCAGTCCAGGTCGACGCCCTCCAGGGCCTTGTCGGCGCAGGACCGCCAGCGGTCGAAGCTGAAGAACTCGCTCCAGCCGTCGAAGCGGCCTCCGTCCTCCCAGACGGCCTGGATGACCTTGCCGACCCGGCGGTCGCCGCGGGACAGCAGGCCCTCGATGATCGACGGCTCGCCGTCGTGGTAGCGCAGACCGATGGCGCGGCCGTACTCCTTGTCGCGGCGCAGCGCGTCCTTCAGTGCGCGCAGGCGCCGGTCGACCGTCTCGTGGTCGCACTGCGCGGCCCACTGGAACGGCGTGTGCGGCTTCGGCACGAACCCGCCGATCGAGACGGTGCAGCGGATGTCACGGCGCCCGGACGCCTCGCGGCCCGCCTGGATGACGCGCCTGGCCATGTCGGCGATGGCCAGGACGTCCTCGTCCTCCTCGGTCGGCAGCCCGCACATGAAGTAGAGCTTGACCTGCCGCCAGCCGTTCTCGTACGCCGTGGTCACGGTGCGGATGAGGTCGTCTTCGGAGACCATCTTGTTGATGACCTTGCGCATGCGCTCCGAGCCGCCCTCGGGCGCGAACGTCAGGCCCGAGCGGCGCCCGCCGCGGGAGAACTCGTTGGCCAGCGTGATGTTGAACGCGTCGACCCGCGTGGACGGCAGGGACAGCGAGGTGTTGGTGCCCTCGTACCGGTCGGCCAGGCCCTTGGCGATGTCGCCGATCTCCGAGTGGTCGGCGCTGGACAGGCTCAGCAGCCCGACCTCCTGGAAGCCGGACTCCTTCAGGCCCGTCTGGACCATGTCGCCGATCGTGGTGATCGACCGTTCCCGCACCGGCCGGGTGATCATGCCGGCCTGGCAGAAGCGGCAGCCTCGCGTGCAGCCGCGGAAGATCTCCACGCTGAAGCGCTCGTGCACGGTCTCGGCGAGGGGCACCAGGGGTTTCTTCGGGTACGGCCACTGGTCGAGGTCCATGACCGTGTGCTTGGCCACCCGCCACGGCACGCCGGGCCGGTTGGGCGCGACCCGCTGGATCCGGCCGTCGGGCAGGTAGGTGACGTCGTAAAACCGCGGGACGTAGACGCCGCCGGAGCGCGCCAGCCGCATCAGCAGCTCGTCGCGGCCACCGGGGCGGCCCTCGTCCTTCCACTCGCGGATCACCTCGGTGATGGCGAGCACGATCTCCTCGCCGTCGCCGAGCACGGCCGCGTCGAGGAAGTCGGCGATCGGCTCGGGGTTGAAGGCCGCGTGCCCGCCCGCGAGCACGATCGGGTGGTCGTCGGTACGGTCCGCGGCGTGCAGCGGGATCCCGGCGAGGTCGAGCGCGGTCAGCATGTTGGTGTAGCCGAGCTCGGTGGAGAAGCTGATCCCGAACACGTCGAAGGCGCCGACGGGACGGTGGGCGTCCACGGTGAACTGCGGGATGCCGTGCTCGCGCATCAGCGCCTCGAGGTCGGGCCACACGCTGTAGGTGCGCTCGGCGAGCACGCCCTCGCGCTCGTTCAGGATTTCGTAGAGGATCTGGACGCCCTGGTTCGGCTGCCCCACCTCGTACGCGTCCGGGTACATCAGCGCCCACCTGACCCGCGCCTCGTCCCAGTCCTTGACCGAGGAGTTCAGCTCACCGCCGACGTACTGAATCGGCTTTTGCACCGCGGGGAGCAGCGGCTCCAGGCGGGGAAACAGCGACTCGACGGACATGGCGGAAGCCTCCGGGAAGCAGGATGGGAATCAAGTTCCGAGCCTACCGCCGCCGGGCCGCCGTCCCGGACATCGCGACGAGGCGTGAAGTACGACGATTATCTAATTTGACATCCTTCGTACTTTCGCCTGGGATACGGGTCATCGACTTCCGAGGGAACGGATGGTGCGCGATGGCCGGAACGGTGCTGTTCCACGAACTGGGCGGCCCCGAGGTGCTGCGGCTGGAGGACGTGGCGGTCGGCGAGCCCGGCCCCGGCGAGGTGCGCGTCCGTGTGGAGGCGATCGGCCTGAACCGGGCCGAGGCGCTGTTCCGCAGCGGCCGCTACATCGAGCCGGTGAGACGGTTTCCGGCCAGGCTGGGCGCCGAGGCCGCCGGCGTGGTCGAGGCGGCCGGCGAGGGCGTCACCGGGCTGGAGCCCGGGCAGCCGGTCAGCGTCATACCCGCCTTCTCCCAGAACGACTACGGCGTCTACGCCGAACGGGCGATCGTGCCCGCGGCGGCGGTGCTGCCCCGCCCCGACGGGCTCGACGCGGTCGCGGGCGCGGCGGTGTGGATGCCGTACCTGACGGCCTACGGCGCGCTGGTCGAGGTCGGCGGCATGCGGGCCGGGGACACGGTCGCGCTGAACGCCGCGTCCAGCAGCGTGGGGCTGGCCGCCATCCACATCGCGCGCCGCGTGGGCGCCGTACCGATCGCCCTCACCCGCACCGGTGCCAAGAAGGACGCGCTACTTCGGGAGGGGGCGGCCGAGGTGATCGTCACGGAGGCGGAGGACGTGGTCGAGCGGGTGCCGGCGCTGACCGGAGGCCGGGGCGCGGACTTCGTCTTCGACGCCGTCGCCGGCCCCGGCGTGGTGGACCTGGCCAGGGTGGTCGCCCCGGGCGGCACTCTCCTGGAGTACGGGGCGCTCAGCGGCGAGGCGACCCCGTACCCGGGGTTCGAACTCGGCATGCCCGCACTGAACATGCGCACCTACACGGTCCACGAGACGACGAGGAATCCGGAGCGCCTGCGCCGCGCGGAGGCGTTCGTGGCCTCCGGACTGCGAGCCGACGCCTTCCGCGCCGTGGTGGACCGCACCTTCGACCTCGGCGACATCGTCGCGGCCCACCGGTACATGGAGTCCGGCACGCGGCTCGGAAAGATCGTCGTCACCACCGCGCACTGAACCCCGGCCGCTCCCGGCGGGGAGCGGCCGGTGCGGATCAGACCTTCTGGATCAACGGCGGGAGTTTCACTCCGCTCGCGTCGACCAGCGCCTTCAAATCGTTCGGATCGCTCGTCAAGATGGTGGTCGCCCCGCGTTCGATCGCGGTGGCCACGACGAGCGCGTCGACGGCGTCGCTCGTGCCGGTGCGGCCGAGCAACTCACCCGCCCGCTTGGCCGTGCTCTCATTCGGTGCGTCGACCACGCAGCGCCGCAGAAAGCGGCCGATGACCGCCTGCTTGCGTCCGTTGCGCCAGACCTGAGCAAGGACCGGCGTGCTGACGATGAGCTCCTGACCGGTGATCAGCGTTTCGTCGTAGACGGTCCAGATCACGCGGCTGCGGGACTCGGCGGAGATCAGCGAGCCCGCGTCGAGGACGATCGGGCGGACGGAGGACATCAGCCCGCCTCCTTCTCGCTCGCGGCCAACTCGTCGAGCTTGCGCTGGTGCTCGTCGGCCGCGTCGAGGATGGCCCGGGCCGCGGCCCTGTCCTCCTCGGTGAACGGACCCTCCTCGGACACGAACCAGCGCACAGCCTCGGCACCGGCGCGGCGCCGGGCGGCCGCTGCGAGTTCTTCGGCGATGACGGCGGAGACGGAGGTGCCTTCTTCCTCGGCCTGGCGCCGGACCATCTCCGCGAGCTCGGCGGGCAGGGTGATGGACAGCTTCTTCATCGCCATGGCGTCGATCCTACTTGGGTAGGATTGCTCTGGCCAGGCGAAATATGCGTGCCGCTGGGGGGCGGCCTCGATGGCTACGGTCACGGTCGGTAACTTAACCCCTACTATCGGTCCGTGACCACCTGTTTACCCGAAGTCACCGTGGTCGTACACGGTCACCGGGACGCCGCCGGCGACGAGGCGGGCGTCGATGAGGGGTTCGACGCGCTCCCAGCGTCCGCCGGCGAGGCCGCAGCCGATGCGGGGCATGTGGACGCTCGCCCGCAGTTCGGTGGCGTGTTCGGCGAGCCGGCGGAGGCACTCGTCCAGCGCCTCGTAGCGGATCGGCGCACCGGCCGAGCGGCCACGTTGGGTGCCGTGCTGGCCGATCATGTTCGCGACCCACGTGTCGGCGCGGACCTGGACGAGCTGGACCGCGCCGAGTCCGAAGTCGTTGCCGGCGCGGTCGCGGTACCAGCGCCGATAGGCCTTCTCCGGCTCGGGCCACCGCCGGGACACCGCCACGACGAAGCCCTTTCCCCACCCGCCCCGGTCGTTGCAGACGTGCGCGATGACCTTGGGGCCCTTGGCCTGGGGACACGTGGCGTCGCCCCGGACGTACCGGATGTCCGTCATGGTCCGCACCATAGGCGCGACCTCTGACCGGCATCCAGCGCGGAGCGCAGCGGAGTGCTGGATGCCGGTCAGACCTTACCTTTCTTCAAAGAGTTACGACGGAGATCACTCGTACGGGTTGTGGCGCAGGTGCACGGCCTCCAGGAGGCCGATGGCGATCATGTTGGCGAACGTGGCCGATCCGCCGTAGGACACGAAGGGCAGCGGCAGGCCGGTGATCGGCATGATGCCGACGGTCATGCCGATGTTCTCGAACGTCTGGAACGCCAGCCAGCACACCACGCCCGAGGCCACCAGCAGGCCGAACAGGTCGGCCGCCTGCATCGCGATGCGCAGGCCCCGCCACAGCACCACGCCCAGCAGCGCGGTGATCAGCGCCGCGCCCACGAAGCCGAGCTCCTCCCCCGCCACCGTGAAGATGAAGTCCGTGTGCTGCTCCGGCACGAAGTGTCCGATCGTCTGCTCGCCGTGGAACAGGCCCTTGCCGAAGAGCCCGCCCGAGCCGACGGCGATGCGCGCCTGCTCGGCGTTGTAGCCCGCGCCCCGCGGGTCCTTCGACGGATCGGCGAACGCGGTGAACCGGTTGATCTGGTACGGCTTGAGCAGGTGCAGCCACCACACGAGGAACGCCCCGGTCACCGCGCCGCCCAGCAGCCCCAGCACCCATCGCTTGGGCGCGCCGCTGACCGCCAGCATGCCGATCACGACCGCGCCGAACACCAGGGTCGTGCCCAGGTCCGGCTGGAGCATCACCAGTCCGGCGGGCAGGGCGGCCAGCCCCAGGGCCAGCAGGATGTCGCGGCGTCCCGGGCCCACCTCGCCGTCGCGTGGCTCGCCGAGGATCATCGCCAGCAGCACCACCATGCCGACCTTGGCGAACTCCGACGGCTGGAGCTGGAACCCGCCGCCCAGCGTGATCCACGAGTGGGAGCCGTTGATCGTCGCGCCCAGCGGGGTGAGCACGACGACCAGGCCGATGCACGCGGCGGCGTACACGATCGGCGCGTACGCCCGCAGCAGCCGGTAGTCCAGCGCCGCCGTCACGCCGCCGAGGATCACCCCGATCGCGATGTTGAGCAGGTGTTTCTTCAGGTAGGAGTACGGATCGTCGCCCGCCTCGCTCAGGCCGCCGCGGGTCGCGGAGAACACCAGCACCGCGCCGATCGCGGTCAGGATCGCCGTGACGCAGATGAGCGTCCAGTCGAGCCGGCGCAACGGCGAGTCGGACAGGCGGCTCAGCCACGAGCGCCCTTCGAGCGGCCGGCCGTACCCGCTGATCATTTGTGTTTCTTCTTCCGGTGGACGGGACGGGACGCGGGCGTCTTCTCCTCCGGCTCACCGAAGCCCGGCGGCGGAGCGATCGTGCCGTCGGCGGCGAGCGTCGGGAGCCGGTCGGGCACCTTGCCGTCGGGCAGGTCGGCCTTCTTGCCCTTGCGCAGGCCGTACATGTCCTCCCAGATCTCGCGTACGGCCGGCGCCGCGGTGGTCGATCCGGTGCCGGTCTGGGTGACCATCACCACGACGACGTAGTGCGGGTTGTTGGCCGGGGCGTAGGAGGCGAACCAGGAGTTGTCCTTCTTTCCCCAGACCTCGGCGGTACCCGTCTTGCCGGCGACGGGAAGCTTGTCGAGCGGAAACCCGCCGAACGCCCCGGCCGCCGTGCCGGACTTGGGCACGTCGGCGAACGCGCTCCGCATGTACGCCAGCACCTTCTGCGAGATGGGCAGCTTGCCGGCCTTCACCGGGTCGATCCGGCGCGCCACCGTGCCGTTCGGCGCCAGCACCGCCTTGCCGACGCGCGGGCTCCACAGGGTGCCGCCGTTGGCCACCGCGGCGTACGCGCGGGCGAGCTGCAGCGGCGTGACCAGCACGTCGCCCTGGCCGACCGAGAAGTTGGCCGCGTCGCCGGCGCGGAAGACGTAGCCGTCGACGCAGTTCTCCGCGGCCATCTGCTTGAGGTACGCCGCCCGCGACGGATCGGTCTTGGCGACGTCGGGATAGCCGGTCTTGCCGTGCTTGCAGTCGGAGGCCTTGGTGGCCTCCCAGTAGTTCTTCTTCCACTGCCGGCTGGGGATGCGCCCGGCCGACTCGCCGACCAGGTCGATGCCGGTGCGCTTGCCGAACCCGAAGTCCTTGGCCATCTTGATCATGGGGTCCTTGGGGTTCTTCACCGGGTGCATGCCGCCGTCGCGCAGCCATTCCTCGTACGCGAACCGGTAGAAGACTGTGTCGCAGGACATCACGATCGCCTGGTGCAGGCTGATGTCGCCGCCGGACTCACCCTCGAAGTTGCTGAACGCCCGCGCGCCCACCATGTACGACGACGGGCAGCCGTAGATGCCGTGCAGCGGGTAGCCGTCCCGGATCGCGGCGGGCAGCGAGGAGATCTTGAACGTCGATCCCGGCGCGAACTCGCCCTGGGTGGCGCGGGAGATCAGCGGCTGTCCCTTGTTCTTGTTGAGCAGCGCGTCGTACTCGCTCTGGGAGATGCCGCCGGTCCACACCGCCGGGTTGTAGGTCGGGTAGCTGCCGAGCGCGATGACCCGCCCGGTGCGCACGTCCATGACCACGGCGGCCCCGGAGTCGGCGGGGTCGCCGCGTTTGCGCGCGGCGTCGATGGCGTGTTTCAGCGCGGACTCGACGTCGCCCTGGACCTTGGCGTCGAGACTGGTGACGAGGTTGCCGCCGGACACCGGGGGGGTCTCGGACGCGGCGCCCGTGACCCGCCCCTGGCTGTCGACCAGCACCCGGCGTATGCCCGGCGCGCCGCGCAGGTCGCCGTCGTAGACCGCCTCCAGGCCGTCGCGGCCGATCAGGTCGGCGCCGCTGTAGCCGGTGACCTTGATGCCCTTGCGCTTGTTCAGCTCCTCCTGGGTGATCGGCTGGAGGTACCCGAGCGCCTGCGCGGCGCCCGCCCCGTCCGTACGGGGATAGTCACGGACCGCCTGGAGCTGGGCGCTGATGCCGGGGAAGTCCTCCTGGCGCTCGCGGATCTGCAGCGCCTTCCGGGCGTCGGCGTTGTCGTCGAGCGGGATCGGCTGGTACGGCGAGCCCGTCCAGCAGGGCCGTGTGACGCCCGGCCCGCACAGGCGGATCTTGTCGGCGAGCTGGGCGTACGGCACCTTGAGCACCCCGGCGAGCCGCTGGAGCACGGCCTTGCCGCCGTCCTTCTGCCGCAGCAGGACCGTACGGTCGGCCGAGACGACCAGGGCCGTACGGTTGCGCACCAGCGGACGGCCGGCGTCGTCGAGGATCTGCCCGCGCGGCGCCGGCACGATGATGTCGCGGATGCCGTTGTCGGCGGCCACCCGGCGGTAGTACTGGCCGTTCATGACCTGCAGGTACCAGAGCCGCCCGCCGAGCGACAGCAGCAGCGACATGACCATGACGTGCAGCACGACGAGCCGCACGCGAGAACGTGAGCCCATCGGCCTACCTCGCCCGGTAGAAGCCGGGCACCGGGTCGAGCCCCGCCGAGTCGCGGGGCCGTTCGGCGCGGTTGGTCAGCCGCAGCACGGCCCAGACCACGAACGGGCTGGCGACGATGTCGTAGAAGACCTGGAGTGGAAGCACGTGCGAGACCACCGGCCAGCGGGCTCGCGGATCGCCGAGCATCGCCCCGACCAGGGCGTACAGCACGGATCCGGCGAGGGCGCCGGCGGCCACCATCACGAACGGCAGCAGCGGCGCGCGGTTCATCTCGACCGCGACCGAGCCGCAGAGGTAGCCGATCAGGCAGAACACCAGCGCGTACCGGCCGATCGTGTGGTCGGCCGGCGGGATGATGTCGGCGGCCAGCCCGGCGCAGAACCCGGCGACGAGCCCGCGCAGCGAGCCGTTGACCAGGGCGAGCGCGACGACGGCGAGCAGCACGAGGTCGGGCACCACCGAGCCGGGCAGCGGCAGCCGGTTGACGACCGTCACCTGCAGGATCAGCGCGGCGACGATGACGATCGAGGCAAGGACGTTACGTGACACGGTCAGCCTCTCGACGTCGGTGACGGAGCCGGCCGGGACTTCGGCGGCGAGGACGAGCCCGCCTGGGCCGGCGGCGGTTGGGACGGCGTGGGGGTGGGCGTCGGGCTCGACGGTGAGGGCGAGGGCGGCAGCACCGAGTCGCGCGGGTCGCGCTTCGGCGCTCCGACCACCACGCCGACGACGTCGAGCGAGGTGAAGTGCACGAACGGGCGTACGACGGCGGTGCGGGTCAGCGACCCCGACGTCCGCTCGATCCTGGTGATCGTGCCGATCGGGACACCGGGGACGTACGGCCGGTTGCCTTGCGAGCCGAAGGAGACGATGCGCTGGCCCGGCTCCATGACCACGGTGGAGTCGAGCAGCTGGAACTTCAACGACGAGCCGGCGCGGCGGCCGGCGCCCTGGACGATGCCGATCTCGTCGGAGCCCTCCAGCCGCCCGCCGACCGAGGACGCCGCGTCGATGGCGAGCATCACCGTGGAGGTGGTCGGCCCGACACGCGTCACCCGGCCGACCAGCCCGTCGCCGGACAGCACGGTCATGTTCGGCTGTACGCCGCTGCGGCTGCCGACGTCGAGCGAGACGGTGTTCTCCAGGCCCTCGCCGGAGGAGATGACCTCCGCCGGGACGATGCGATAGCCGCCCAGGCCGGACGCGCCGAGGAGGCGATCCAGCTGGCCCGCCCGCCGCTTGTCGAGCTGCCCGGAGCGCAGCTGCCGGCGCAGCTGCTGGTTCTCGCGTTCGAGCCGGGTGATCCGCCGGTGCGCGCTCGGCGCACCGGTGAACGTGTGGAACGCGCCGGCGATCGGATGGACGACCGCGGTGGCGCCCTGCTCGATGGGGCCGAAAATGGCCTCACCGAAACCGCGCAGCACCCTCAGCGGCGAGTTGTCCCCACCGCGGTAGTCCACCGTGATCATGGCGAGTGAGACGAGCAACAGCACGCCGAGGACGGCGCGGGTTCGCCGGGTGTCCTTCACCGGCCGGGTGTCCTAACGCCTTGGTTCGGGTACGAGGACCTGCCGCAGTGCCTCGAAGTCCTCGACGCACTTGCCTGAGCCGAGCACGACCGAGTCGAGCGGATTGTCGACCATGTGGATCGGCATGCCGGTCTCTTCGCGCAGGCGCTCATCGATGTTCTTCAGCAGGGCGCCGCCACCGGTCAGCGCGATGCCGCGGTCCATGATGTCGCCGGACAGCTCGGGCGGGCATTTGTCCAGGGTGGTCTTGACCGCGTCGACGATGGTGTTGACCGACTCCTCGATCGCGCGGCGGATCTCCTCGGCGGAGATCACGACGGTCTTCGGCAGCCCGCTGACGAGGTCGCGGCCGCGGATCTCGGCGTGCGGCTCGTCGTCGAACGGGTATGCCGACCCGATCGCCATCTTGATCTCCTCGGAGGTGCGCTCCCCCAGCATGAGGGAGTACTCCTTCTTGGCGTAGGAGATGATCGCCTGGTCGAGTTCGTCGCCGCCGATGCGGATGGACTGGCTCGTCACGATGCCGCCGAGCGAGATGATCGCGACCTCGGTCGTGCCGCCGCCGATGTCGACGACCATGTTGCCGGTCGGCTCGTGCACCGGCAGCCCGGCGCCGATCGCGGCGGCCATCGGCTCCTCGATAATGTAGACGCGCCTGGCCCCGGCCTGGTAGCCCGCCTCCTTCACGGCGCGCTGCTCGACCCCGGTGATGCCGCTGGGCACGGCCACGACGATGCGTGGCTTGGCGAAATGTCGGCGTTTGTGCACCTTTTGGATGAAGTAGCGCAGCATGCGTTCGGTGACGTCGAAGTCGGCGATGACGCCGTCCTTCAGCGGACGCACCGCGACGATGTTGCCCGGCGTACGGCCGATCATCCGCTTGGCTTCGATCCCGACGGCGACGATCTTGCCCGTGTGGGTGTTGATCGCCACGACAGAGGGCTCGTTGAGCACGATGCCGCGACCGCGGACGTAGACCAACGTGTTCGCCGTACCCAGATCGACCGCCATGTCGCGGCCGAGGAACGACAGCTTGTTACCCATGAAGAAAGGCAGCCCTTCGAGATTGGCGGGCGTGCAGGAGCGCATTGTCATGGTAACTCGGAACACGCCAGTTGATGCAGGACCAATCGTCGCGCGTCGTCGCTCCGTAACGCTCCGGTCAGAAGCCGGTCACGCTAAACAAAACGCGCGGACCGGAGTCGCTCCGGACCGCGCGTCTTGGCACCGTCGTCAGAAAAGGTTCGGGAAGAAGAGCTTGATCTCACGCTCGGCGGAGTAGGTGGAGTCGGAGCCGTGGACGACGTTCTCCTGGATCTCCAGGGCGTGGTCGCCGCGGATCGTGCCGGGCGTCGCGGAGACCGGGTCGGTGGCGCCGGCGAGCCCGCGGAACGCCTCGATCGCGCGCGGCCCCTCCACCACCATCGCGACGAGCGGGCCTCCCGTGATGAACTCGACGAGCGAGGAGAAGAACGGCTTCTCCCGGTGCTCCTCGTAGTGGGTCTCGGCGACGTCGCGCTCGAGCGTGCGCAGCTCCAGCGCGACGAGCTTGAGGCCCTTGCGCTCGATGCGCGAGATCACGTCGCCGACGAGCCCCCGGCGTACGCCGTCGGGCTTGACGAGGACAAGAGTGCGTTCGGACACGGGTGGTTCTCCTCGCGTTCTTGGATGACGATCGTCACGGGGCCGTGAGGGCGGTCGCCGAATGACGGGCTGCGACGCCGCGCTCGGGTCCGTCCCACGAGCCCGCTGCCGGCCGTACGGCGCCACGGACAGGGCTTGTGGAACGGGCCCTGGCGGCGATGACGGCTCGCGGCCGGGCCTCCGCGTGTTGGCTGCGATCCTACCCGTCTCACCCGGTGGGGAGAGCGGCGCCGCTGGAGCCCGGAGCCGCGGCGACGGCGGCGGTCCGGCGGGCCCGGCCGCGCCCGGTCCAGACGGTCGTGACGGCGAGCACCACCGCGATCACGCAGGCGCTCACCAGCCACATCCGGTACGCGTCGGCCAGCGCCGCCAGCGCCTGGGCGGTGCCCCCTCCGGCCCTCGTCACCGCGCCGACCTTGGCGACCTGGAGGGGCCCGACGACGAGGTGGCCGCCGAGCACGGCGGGAAAGCACAGGGTCAGGCCGAAGAGCGCGGGGCCCGTCCCGGCCGGCCGCAGCGTGGTGCCCAGCGCCAGCCCCGCGCCCGTGCCCAGCGCCCCCAGCGCGCCGGACAGCTCCAACCGGTCGGCCCCGGCGCCCATCGCGAGCAACGCCATCAGCGCGGCGATGACCAGGCCGTACCCGCACAGCACGGCACCCCGTCCGGCCGGCCGCCGGGTGGCGGTCGCGGTGAGCACGGCCAGCGCGGCACACCCCGCGCCCACGGCGAACGGCCCGAACGGCGCGCCGCGCCCGCCCATCAGCCCCGCCAGCGGTCCGGTCACCGGCATCGCCAACAGGCCCACGGCGACCATGACCACGGCGTAGCCGAGCGGGCTGCCGGTGACGGCGCCGCGCGATCCGGCCGCGGCGATGCCGAGCAGCCCGGCGACCGCGCACGCGGCCAGGATGAGCTGGGCCCCCGGCGACCAGGTGTACGTGGTCACGACGGCGAGGAAGGCGAACCCGGCGGCGGGCGCGACCGGCAGCAGCAACAGCACGCGCTCCCCGCGTGCGGGCGCCGGCACGCCCGCTCCGGCGGACGGGCGCAGGCGCAGCATGCCCAGCAGGCCCGCGCCCACGAGCGCGGTCCCCCCGAGCCACCAGTACGGGTGCAGGATCACTCGCCACTCCGGCGCGTGGACGCCGTACGGTCCGGGCGTGACGGCCAGCACGGCGGGCGTGGCGAGCAGCAGGGAGCCGGTGAGGGCCGCGGCCCACACACCGGTGGCCAGGCGGCGTTCAGGGCGCTCACAGGCGAGCAGGAGGGCCGCCGGCAGGACGGCACCCGCCCCGACCCCCTCGACGGCCCGTACGAGGCCGGTGAGGGGCACGGAGGTGGCGTACGCGGCCGACGCCTGGGCACCGAGCATGAGAGCCAGGCCGCCGAACAGCACGCCCCACGGAGTCCGCCTGCGGGCCAGCACGGCGGCGAGCGGCGTGGTCAGCAGCAGCGCCGGCATCGCGAGGCCGGCCGCCCGTACGAACCCGGCCGCGCCGCCGCCCGACAGGCCGAGGTCGCGTGCGGCCTGCGGCACGACGTACGACGCGGTGTTCGGTAGCACGAGAACCGCGGCGGGAATCGCGGTGACGAGAACGAGGAGGAGAATGACGAGGCCGGCCGGATCCCGCCGTTGCGCGTCGCGACTTTCGGGGTGAATTTCGGGAAGATCTGGCATCGGGCGGCCTCCCGGAGTCATCCCCGCTTCCACCAAAATCCGATAAATGTCCAGCTTTGCTGGAATTTATATTTTGTTCGACGGGGAACGCTGAAGAGTCAACCCGACATTAGCGCGCCGGCGCGCCCTCCACCCGCCATCCGAGCCAAATCGCCGTCGCCCACAGAGCGGCGAAAATGATCCCGAGAACGAACATCGTCGTCACCACGAAACCGGTCGCTATCACCAGAATCTGCAACACGCTCCCGGCGACGTACGCCCACCGGAACCGCAGCAGACCCGCGACGACCAGCCCGGCCACGGCCAGGACGCCGCCGACGACACCCGCCGTCGTGCCGTCCGCGTGCGACACGGAGATCGCCACCGGAATCGACAGAGCGGTCACCACCGCCTGAAGGGCGAGGACGACGGCACACAGTCTTCTCACGCTCGACCCGCCTTTGCGGCGCGGAACTCCGGGCCCGCGCCGATCATTGTGACGCCTTCATCAGCAGGCGGGCATCGCCCGCCGTCGCCACCGAACCGGTGATCAACACCCCGGCCCCGGCGAACTCCCCCGACTCGTCCGCGAGCCCGATCGCCTGGTCGATCGCGTCGTCCAGCCGGGGCACGAGATGAACTCGATCTTCGCCGAAGACATCGCGTGCCACCACGGCCAGTTCGTGCGCGGGCATCGAGCGCGGTGAGGAGTTACGCGTGACGATCAACTCATCGATGATCGGCTCGAGCTCCTCCAGCACCCCCAGGACGTCTTTGTCGGCCATGACGGCGAGAATCCCGATCAGCCGGGTGAACCCGAACTCCTCGGTGATCGCCGCGACGGTGGCCGCCATGCCGGCCGGGTTGTGCGTCGCGTCGACCAGCACGGTCGGGCCCGTCCGCACGACCTCCAGCCGCCCGGGTGTGGGCGTGCCGACGAACGCCGCGCGTACGAGCTCGGCGTCCAGCTGGTCGTCACCCCCCGGCTCGCCGGTGGCCCGGCCGCGCGCGAACGCCTCGACCGCGGCCAGCGCGCAGGCGGCGTTGCTCGCCTGGTAGTCGCCGAACAGCGGCAGGAACACCTCGTCGTAGGCGCCGAGCAGGCCCTGGAGGCGGACCCGCTGCCCGCCCACCGCCAGCTCCCGCTGCAGGACGCCGAACTCGATGCCCTCACGCGCGACGGTCGCACCGACCTCGGTGGCACGGCGCAGGAGCACCTCGGCGGCCTCGACGGGCTGCTGCGCGAGGACCGCGATCGCCTCCGGCTTGATGATCCCGGCCTTCTCGCCCGCGATCGCCTCGATGGTGTCCCCGAGGTACTCGGTGTGGTCCAGCCCGATCGGCGTGACGACGGCCACGGCCCCGTCGGCGACGTTGGTGGCGTCCCAGGCGCCCCCCATGCCGACCTCGACCACGGCGACGTCGACCGGGGCGTCGGCGAACGCGGCGAACGCCATCGCGGTCAGCATCTCGAAGAACGAGACCTTCACGTCGTGCTTGGCGTCGACCATCTCGGCGTACGGCAGGACGTCGTCGTACAGCTCGGCGAAGCGCTCCGCGCCGACCGGCTCACCGTCGATGCTGATCCGCTCGCGCATGGTGTGCAGCTCGGGACTGGTGTACATGCCGACCCGCAGACCGCGCTCACGGAGCAGCGCGTCGATCATCCGCGCGGTGCTCGACTTGCCGTTGGTCCCCGTGACATGGATCACCGGGTACGCCCGCTGCGGCGAGCCGAGGATGTCGACCAGGTCCCGGATCCGGTCCAGCGACGGGTCGACGTTCCACTCGACCCCGCGCGCCCTGATACCGGCGACGGCGTCCTCATAACTGCTCCCTGTCACGCTCAGCAGCCTACTCACCCGATGGCTGTGGATAACTTGACGTGTACTGCCGCGCCGGGAGGGGGCGATGATGACGGACGAGGGCGATGCCGCCTTCTTCTACGACGAGTGGGGACGGCGTCGCCCGGGGGACGGGCGTGACCTGAGGCGGGCGGCGCTACTGGCCGACACGCTCGGGCTTCCGGGCATTCCGGACCTTCCCGCCCTCACGGTGGTCGGGTCGAAGGGCAAGGGCACCGCCGCCACGTACGCCTCGGCCTGGCTCGTGGCCGCCGGGTGCCGCGTGGTGACCGTCACCAGCCCCGGACTGCGTCGCGACAGCGACCGGATCCGCCTCGACGGGACCGCGATCTCCGAGCGCGAGCTCGCCGGGCTCGGCCGCAGGCTCAGGGACGCCGCCCGGTCGCTGCCGCCGCGCGGGGCCGGGTACCTCTCGCCGAGCGGGCTGTTCACCCTCGCCGGGCTGCTGTACGCACGCGACGCCGGGGCCGACGTCGTCGTGCTGGAGGCCGGGATGGGCGGCGCCTCGGACGAGGTGAGCCTGGTGCCGCCGACGGTCGTGGCGATCGCCCAGGTGTTCGGTGAGCACCTCGGCGTGCTCGGCGACACACCCGCGGAGATCGCGGCGGACAAGGCCGGTGTCGTCTCGGAGCTCACGCGGGCGGTCGTTTCGCTGCCGCAGACGCCGGACGTCGCGGCGGCGATCGAGGCGACGGTCGCCGGCCGTACCGGGCGCCCGGTCGAACTCTCGGGGCTCCCCGGCTCCTCTGAGGCCTCCGAGATCTCTGCGCTCTCAGGGCCTTCCGCGCTCTCCGGGCCCCACCGGCCCAACGCTCTCCTGGGTTGCACCGCCGCGCGGCGGCTGCTTCAGGTGACGGGCAGGCCCGCCGCGGACGCCGCGCGTACGGCCGAGGTTCTGGCCTCCGTACGGCTCCCCGGGCGCGTCTCGTGGCACACGATCCCCGGGGCCACCCTCCTCGTCGACTCCGCCGTCGAGGGGAACGGCGCCGCCGCCGCGCTCGCGGAGGCGTACCGCCGCTGGGACCGGATCGACCACGTTCTGGTCTGCCTGCCCGACCACAAGGACCTGGAGGGCGTGCTGGCCGCGCTCGGTGGCCTGCCGGTGACCACGGTGCGGATGCCCGACCGGGAGAGCCTGCGGTTCACGCGGACGCGCGACGGGCTGGACATCGCCGATCTCACGCCCGGGCGGCTCGCCTCGTTCGGGGAACGGATCGTCGTCCTCGGCACCGTCTACTTCACCGGCCGGGTGCTGGACCTCGTCGGCGCCGACACCACACGCCTGTTCGCCGGCTGAGCCGCCTCAGAACCCACGCGGATGGGGGCGCGCGTCGCGCGGTCCCTATCCGCGCGGGCTCTCACTCCTCGATACGCAGGACGATCATCGCCATGTCGTCGTGCGAGGGCTCGCTGGAGAAACCGCGCACGGCGCGGCTGACCTTGGCGGCGACCGCCCCGGCGCCCAGCCCCGCACAGCCCGCGAGGATGCGTTCGAGCCCCCGGTCGTCGCCCAGCAGCCGGTCGCCGTTGCGCCGCTCGGTCACGCCGTCGGTGAACCCGAGCAGGAGGTGCCCCGGCTCGAGGGTGACCGTCCGGACGGAGAACTCCGCCTCGGGGAACGCCCCGAGCATCAGGTCGGACTCGTCCTCGCCGTCGACCGTGCCGTCCGGGCTGAGGAACAGCGGCGGCGGATGGCCCGCCGTCGCGTACGTCACGCGGGCGCTGCCGTCCTCCTGCGGCTCGACCTCCCCGTGCAGCAGCGTCAGGAACCGCGCGCGTGACCCCTCGTCCAGGATGAGGGCGTTGAGGCGCTGCAGGACCTCGGGGATGGAGTAGTCCTCCCGGCCGAGGATGCGCAGCGTCTGGCGGGCCAGGCCGGTCACCGACGCCGCCTCCGGCCCGGTGCCGCACACGTCGCCGATGGCGAAGCGCCACCGCGAGCCCACGCTGAACACGTCGTAGAAGTCGCCGCCGACCTCGCTGCTCTCGCCGGCCGGTTCGTACACCACGGACAGGTCCAGGCCCGGGATGACCGGGATCTCCGGCGGCAGAAGGCTGCGCTGGAGCGTACGGCTCATGTCCGCCTGCTCCTCGTACAGCCGCGCGTTGTCGATCGCGAGCGCCGCGCGCCCGGCGAGGTCCTCGGTCAGCTCCAGCATGTCGCGGTTGAACCGGGCGCCCTTCGGGCCGCCGACGACCAGCATGCCGATGCTGCGTCCGCGCGCCAGCAGCGGGAAAACGTGAGCGACGTCACCGGTGACCCGGTGCGCGGTGGGGGGCATGCCCTCGCTGGGCGCGGCCCCGAAGCCCTCCCACGGCCCGGGTTCGGCGGGCGGCGGCGCCGGCGGGAGCAGCTCGAGCAGCTCGCGCAGGTCGGCCACCATCGTCTCGTCGGCGTGCCAGGCGTACGCCGGGAGCGCCGTCGCGTTGTCCCGTACGGTGAACAGGGCGCACCAGGTCGCCAGGCGGGGCACGATCAGCTGCGACACCAGCGCCATGGTCATCTGCTGGTCGAGGGTGCCGGCGAGCAGGCTGCTCGCCTCGGCGAGGAAGCCGAGCCAGCCGCGCCGGGCCCGCTCCAGCTCCATCAGGCGCGCGCGTTCGAGCGAGGGCGCCTGCCGGTCGGCGACCTGCTGGAGGCGCTCGACGTCGGACTCGTTGAAGTGGGCCGCGTCGCGCGAGGCGGCGATGATCAGCCCGATGCCCCGGCCGTCGACCACGAACGGCGCGGTGACGAGCGAGCGGATCCCGGCGGCCTGCAGCGCCGGCAGGTTGTACGGGCTGCCGCCCAGGTCCGCGTAGACGCCCCGGCCGCCGACGGTGGCGCCCTCCAGCCCCATCTCCAGGGCCGTGCCCTCGGGCCGTACGCCGGAGGTCGCCTTGAGCACGAGGTCGGCGTCGTCCTCGGTCAGCAGGACGTACACGCAGTCGGCTCCGAGGGCGTCCTGCGCGCTCTGTGCGGTGCGGTGGGCCAGTTCGTCGACGGTCGGCCGGCTGGGCCGCGGCGCGGTCACCATCTCCTCGTACGAGGGCGGCGGAGGCGGGGGCTTCTCCCCCGAGACCCCGGGGATGGTGAACCAGACCTGCTTGTCGCCCTGGCCGTACGTGACGCCCCAGGAGAGCGCGAGCGTCTCGGGGAACAGCAGCCCCCGCCCGCTCACCTGGTCGCCGGGGATGGGGATGCGCCGCGCCTGGTGACGGTCGTGGACTTCGACCCTCACCTGGCCGCCGAGCGCCTCGCAGACGACCTCGACCTCGGTTCCCGCGTGGACGATTGCGTTCGTAACCAGTTCGCTGGTGAGTAGCATGGCGTCGTCCACCTCGTCGACGCCCCAGTTACGAAGCGTGTCCCCGACAAAACGCCGTGCAGCCGCTACTGACGCGACCTCCGGCGGGAAGGTCGCGTACCTCTTTGGGTTCTTCTCCACAGTCACTTGGATTCGTCTCGGGGATGCACGACGCTGCCATCGTGGCAGATTCCCCGGGTGGGCTGTACATATCCCCGACCACGTCGCATGGAAGGCGAGGTGCAAGTTAATGCCTCGAAGCACGTCCCATGCACCGGTGAGCGTCCAGTATGACGAGGCTGACCTGCGGCCCGTCCTCGACGCGCTCAGCGCCCTGCGCGACGGAGATTTCGAGACCAGACTCGATACCTCCGGTGATGACGTCCTGGCCGAGATCGCCTCCGTCTTCAATGATGTCCAGGCGCGTGCGGGCCATCTGACCGGGGAACTCGTCCGCGTGCAACGTGAGGTTCGTCACGAAGGCCGGATCGACGAGCGGCTCGGCGCCAACGGCGAGGGCGCCTGGGCGACCGGCAACGCCGCCGCCAACGCGCTGATCGACACGCTGGTGCAGTCCGCTACCGCGATGGCCCGGGTGGCCGACGCGGTCGCCGACGGTGATCTGAGCCAGCGCATCGAGCTCGACACCGGCACCCGGCCCTGGCGCGGCGAGCTGCTGCGGATGGGCTCGGGCGTCAACCGCATGGTCGAGCACCTCGACGAGTTCGCCGCGGAGGTCACCCAGCTGGCCCGCGAGGTCGGCGCGGAGGGACGCCTGGGCGGCCAGGCCAAGCCGCGGGAGATGTCGGGCCGCTGGCGCGACGTCACGGGCGCGGTCAACGCCATGGCGAGCCGGCTGACCGGCCAGGTGCGCGACATCGCGCTGGTGACCACCGCGGTGGCCAAGGGCGATTTGACCCGCAAGGTCACGGTCGAGGCGACCGGCGAGCTGCTGGAGCTGAAGGAGACCGTGAACACCATGGTCGACCAGCTCTCGTCGTTCGCCGACGAGGTGACGCGTGTGGCCCGCGAGGTCGGCACCGAAGGACGCCTCGGCGGCCAGGCACAGGTCAGCGGCGTCAGCGGCGTCTGGAAAGACCTCACCGACAACGTCAACTCCATGGCCGGCAACCTCACCGGCCAGGTGCGCAACATCGCGCAGGTCGCCACGTCCGTCGCCAACGGCGACCTGTCCAAGAAGATCACCGTCGACGCCCAGGGCGAGATCCTCCAGCTCAAGGACACCCTCAACACGATGGTGGACCAGCTGTCGGGCTTCGCCAACGAGGTGACGCGTGTGGCCCGCGAGGTCGGCACCGAAGGACGCCTCGGCGGCCAGGCACAGGTCAGCGGCGTCAGCGGCGTCTGGAAAGACCTCACCGACAACGTCAACTCCATGGCCGGCAACCTCACCGGCCAGGTTCGCAGCATCGCCCAGGTGGCGACCGCGGTGGCCGGCGGTGACCTGTCCAAGAAGATCACCGTCGACGCCCAGGGCGAGATCCTCCAGCTCAAGGACACCCTCAACACGATGGTCGACCGGCTGTCGGCGTTCGCCGACGAGGTCACCCGCGTCGCCCGCGAGGTGGGCACGGAGGGCAACCTGGGCGGCCGCGCGAAGGTCGGCGGCGTCAGCGGCGTCTGGAAGGACCTCACCGACAACGTCAACTCCATGGCGGACAACCTGACCTCCCAGGTCCGCAACATCGCCCAGGTGACCACCGCGGTCGCGAACGGCGACCTGACCAAGAAGATCGACGTCGACGCCCAGGGCGAGATCCTGGAGCTCAAGACCACGATCAACACGATGGTCGACCAGCTGTCCGCGTTCGCCGGCGAGGTCACGCGTGTGGCCCGCGAGGTGGGCAGCGAGGGCCGGCTGGGCGGCCAGGCGGAGGTCGAGGGCGTCTCGGGCACGTGGAAGCGGCTCACCGAGAGCGTGAACGAACTGGCCGGCAACCTGACCCGGCAGGTGCGCGCGATCGCGTCGGTGGCCAGCTCGGTCGCCCGCGGCGACCTGAGCAAGTCGGTCGCGGTCGAGGCGCGCGGCGAGGTCGCCGAGCTGGGCGACAACGTCAACCTGATGGTGGCCAACCTCCGCGAGACCACCCGCGCCAACCAGCAGCAGGACTGGCTGAAGACCAACCTCGCCCGCATCGCCGGCCTCATGCAGGGCCACCGCGACCTCATGGAGGTCGCCCGGCTGATCATGAGCGAGGTCACCCCGCTCGCCTCCGCGCAGTACGGCGCCTTCTACCTCGCCGAGGAGAAGGACGGCGACCGTGAGCTGGTGCTCAAGACCGGCTACGGCGTGGGCAGGGACCAGATCGACAAGGTCCGCTTCGCCTTCGGCGACCGCCTCGTCGGCCAGGCCGCCGTGGAGCACAAGCCGATCCTGGTCGACGACCTCCCACCGGGCTACATCACGATCGGTACGGGCCTGGGTCAGGCGTCCCCGGCGAACGTCATCGTGCTGCCGATCCTGTTCGAGAACCGCGTGCTCGGCGCGATCGAGCTCGCGTCGTTCAGCCCGTTCAGCGAGGTCCACCTGGCGTTCTTCGACCAGTTCGTGGAGACCATCGGCGTGACGATCAACACGATCACCGCCAACTCCCGTACGGAGGCGCTGCTCGCCGAGTCCCAGCGCCTGACCGTCGAGCTCCAGGACCGCTCCAGCGAGCTGCAGCGCCAGCAGGCGGAGCTGCGGCGCTCCAACGCCGAGCTGGAGGAGAAGGCGGCGCTGCTGGCCAAGCAGAACCGCGCGATCGAGATGCAGAACTTCCAGATCGAGCAGGCACGCCGCACGCTGGAGGAGCGCGCCGAGCAGCTCGCGCAGTCGTCGCGCTACAAGTCCGAGTTCCTCACCAACATGTCCCACGAGCTGCGCACGCCGCTCAACAGCCTGCTCGTGCTCGCCAAGCTCCTGGCCGGCAACCCGGACAAGAACCTCACGGCCAAGCAGGTCGAGCTGATCAAGACGATCCACGAGTCGGGCAGCGACCTGCTGCGCCTCATCAACGACATGCTCGACCTGTCCAAGGTCGAGGCGGGCAAGATGGAGCTGCACCCGCAGCGCATCTCCCTGTCGGAGCTGGTCGACTACGTCGACGCGACGTTCCGGCCGATGGCCGCCGACAAGGGGCTCGCCTTCGACGTGTACGCCGAGCCGGGCCTGCCGCACGAGCTGTACACCGACGAGCAGCGGCTCCAGCAGGTGCTGCGCAACCTGCTGTCCAACGCGGTCAAGTTCACCTCCTCCGGCGAGGTGCGCCTGACCGTACGGCGTCCGGTGGACGTGACCTTCGCCGACCCGTCGCTCGCCGAGAACCCGGACGTGATCGGCCTCGCGGTCACCGACACGGGCATCGGCATCGACGAGCACAACCTCAAGTCGATCTTCGAGGCGTTCCAGCAGGCGGACGGCACCACCAGCCGGCGCTACGGCGGCACCGGGCTGGGCCTGTCGATCAGCCGCGACATCGCCGCGCTGCTCGGCGGCGAGATCCACGTGTCCAGCCGCCCGGGCGACGGCAGCACGTTCACGCTGTACCTGCCGGTGCGCTACGCCGGGCCGGTCGACACGGCGCTCGCCGCGCCCAGCGAGAGCCGGCCCGCCCCGCAGCCGCCGCCTCCCGCCCCGCAGGCGACGCTCGAGCTGCCCGAGGCGGAGGAGCAGTACGCCGAGAACCCCATCGACGACGAGGTGCTGTCGGGTCGCAAGATCCTGATCGTCGACGACGATGTGCGCAACATCTTCGCGCTGACCTGCGTGCTGGAGCAGTACGGGATCGAGGTGCTGTACGCCGAGAACGGCCGCGAGGGGATCGACACGCTCGACCGCAACGAGGACATCGACCTCGTCCTGATGGACGTCATGATGCCCGAGCTCGATGGCTACGCGACCACCGAGGCCATCCGGCGGATGCCGCAGTTCGCCGATCTGCCGATCATCGCCCTCACCGCGAAGGCGATGAAGGGCGACCGGGAGAAGAGCATCGAGTCCGGCGCATCCGACTATGTGCCCAAGCCTGTCGACGCGGACCACCTTCTTGACATCATGAGGGCGTGGCTCAGTCGGCCGCGCACGTGATGGAGGCTTGAACCGTGGCCGAGAAGGCGAACATCCTGCTGGTCGATGACCGCGACGAGAACCTCGTCGCGCTCGAGGCGATCCTCAGCTCACTCGACCAGAACATGATCCGTGCCCGGTCGGGCGACGAAGCCCTGCGGGCCCTGCTGACGAACGAGTTCGCGGTGATCCTGCTGGACATCGTGATGCCGGGCATGGACGGCTTCGAGATCGCCCGCGCGATCAAGCGCCGCCGAAAGACGCGCGAGGTACCGATCATCTTCCTGACCGCGGTGGACGCGGGCCCGGACTACGCGTTCCGCGGGTACGCCGCCGGCGCCGTGGACTACATCTCCAAGCCGTTCGACCCGTGGGTGCTGCGGACCAAGGTGTCGATCTTCGTGGAGCTGCACCGGAAGAACCAGCAGCTACGTGAGCAGTCGGAGCTGCTGCGCACGCAGTTCGCGGCCGCGCCGTCGGGTGAGTTCGCCGCCGAGCTCAGCGAGCGCCTGACGGCCGTGGAGCAGCAGCTCGGGGTGCTGTCCGAGTGGACGTCGAAGGACGAAGAGGCGGCCAAGGCGATGGGCACCTTGGAGCAGCGTGTCGGCGAACTCAGAACCGCCATCGACACGCTACGCCCACCGTCCGACTGACCGTTCCGCCAGAGCCGGACACCGGCGATCACAGAGGTTTCGGGCCGGTCCGCGGAGGATCTCGACCCGGTCCCGATCTCAGGTGGGTGCTCGGGCCACAGCGCGCGGCTTCCCGGTCACCACGGTGGCCGGGAAGCCGCCCGTGATCACCGCAGCGAGATGTGCAGGATCTCCGAGACCCGCCGGTATCCGGCGCGCTGATAGATCCGCTCGGCGCCGTCGTTCTCCGGCATGAGGAACACGGTGGTGATCCCGGCGTCCGAGCAGGCGCGCGTCAGCGTGGCGGTGAGCGCGGAGGCGATCCCGCGACGCCGGTAGGCCACGCGCACACCGATGGCGGCGAGTTCGCTCACGCCTCCGTGCGGCGGGCCGACCTGGCCGCCGGCCACCCCTTGGCCGGTGGTCGTGTCGACGGCCAGCGCGACCAGGCCGCCGCGGTCCAGCACGCTCCGCAGCCGCGCGACGTCGTGCTCGGTGACCCGCGGCTGCTCGTACGCCTCGCCCTGGGCCCGGGCGACCTCCCAGAGCTGTGCGTCGGTCTCGGCGAGGAGAACCTCGACCGGCCCGGCGACCCGCGGCACCAGCGCGCCGGCGGCCTCACAGGTCAGGATCGGCAGCCGCCGTTCGGCCGTGAATCCGGAGGCGACCAGCGCCTCCTCGACGCGTGGAGCGGCGGCCGGAAGATACTCCAGGCGCGGCGTCCGCGAGTGCCGGATGAAGGTCTCCGCGAGCCGCCGTACCTGGTCTCTAGTCGGCTCGGCCCCGTCATCGGGGATGGCGTAGTTGAAGAAGAGTCCGGCATCGTGAGGATCGATGCGGACGGTGAACGGCCTGGCGCGAACGGCGTGGTCGCCGGCTGCGGCACGCAGGTACGCGTGCACGTGGGATTCGAAGGATGCGAACACGAGAGGGTCCTTGTTGACCGGAGGGAAGGAAGAGTTCCGTGGCTTTTGTCAGAACGGACCACTCCAGCAGCCAACGCCGGACACGCGTCCAGCGGGAAACAGCGCAGCGGCCCGTCAGCGGGTCGCAGGCACAGGCATCGCCCTTTCATGTTCGATCACCGGCGGAGCAGACGATAGACGGTCCGCTCAGCCCAGAGCAATCGTTTTTACCACTGGCCGGCACCGAGGAAAATGTGCTGGAAAAGCAGAAAGAGGAGAGGGACTCTCCGCGTTGACCGCGGGGTCACCTCTCCTCTTCCCCTTTATCTATGTTGATGTCCGGCGGTGTCCTACTCTCCCACACCGTCCCCGGTGCAGTACCATCGGCGCTGGAGGGCTTAACTT
>NZ_BAABHF010000036.1:0-42229 GCF_039541955.1 Actinoallomurus oryzae
CAGTCGTTGGGTCAGACCCGGCCGGGAGGCGCTCATCTACATCATCACTGTCAGTCGTCGTCGTCCTTGTCCTTGTCGCGGTCCGCCGCGGCGAGCTCGTCCACGGCGACGGCCACGGCGAGGACCAGCGGCACGTCCGGGTGGCCGACCTCGATGCCGTAGGTGTCGCGGATCCGGAACCACTTGCGCGACGTCGTGGCGACGGTGCCCTCGTCGCTCTCGATCTCGTAGTTCTTCTCGATGAGGTCGCCGGTCGCGGTCCACTCCTGCCCGTCCGCGAGCTCGACCGTCATCGAGTGCCGGAGCGGGCTGAACAGCTTCTTGCGGACCTTGGCCGCCGTCTCGCCGTCGCGTTCGACGACCATCGTGTCGCGGATGCTGACCATCTTCTTGCGGATGACGGCGAGGACCTCACCGCCCGGCCCCTTGAGCTCGAACGTCTGGCGGAGCCGCAGCGCCTTGCCGTCGACCAGGAAGGCGCGCTGACCCGTCTCGTCCTCGACCCAGAAGTCGTCGCCGATCCCGAACACGCGCTCGCGCATCATGAACTTCACGCCGCCTGGCATCCCCGGGATGAAGCCGGGCAAACCGGTGACCGCCGCCGTGGCGCCGAGGGCGGCGCATTCGTCACGTCCGCGATCCGGTCGCGACATCGGATGATCATCTGAAATTCGGCGCACTGGCCGAGCATTCAGGGGCTTATGCCGCATTACGTGCGGTTTTGACCGACTCGATGAGGATCATCATGTGCCTTGACGGACCTTGTGAGCGCGGCGGGGCCGCCCCGCCCGCGGCCGGCCACCACGACAGCACCGGCATGCTCGACCGGCGGCGGCTGCTGATGGCCGCCGCGACCGGGGCCGCGCTCACCCTCGCCCCGGTCTCCTTCGCCCCGGCGCGCGCCGACGCCGGAACGCCGAAGGGCACACCCGCCGACGGCGACGTCACGCGTACCGTGACCGGGCGCCTGGAAACCGGCGCGGCCGACTTCGTCTACCTCCCGGTCGAGGTGCCGAAGGGCGTGCGGAAGATCGCCGTCGAGTACTCCTACGACAAGCCGTCCGTGCCGGCGGGCACGCCCGGCAACTCGTGCGACATCGGCGTCTTCGACCAGCGCGGCACCAAGCTCGGCGGCAAGGGCTTCCGCGGCTGGTCCGGCGGCTTCCGCACCGCGTTCGAGATCAGCGCGACGGAGGCCACGCCCGGCTACCTGCCCGGCCCGATCGAGGCCGGCACCTGGAACATCGTCCTCGGCCCGTACCAGGTCGCACCCCAGGGCATGAACTACCAGGTCAAGATCACTCTCACGTACGGCGCGGAGGGCGCGTCCTTCACGCCGAACCACCCGCCGACGAGGGCCAGGGGCCGGGGCCGCGCCTGGTACCGGGGTGACGGCCACCTGCACACCGTGCACTCCGACGGCAGGCGGCTCCCCGCGGAGGTGGCCGCCGGGGCGCGGCAGGCCGGGCTGGACTTCATGGTCTCGACGGATCACAACACCTCCTCCTCGCACGCGGTCTGGGGCGAGTACGCCGGCGAGGACCTGCTCATCATCACCGGCGAGGAGGTCACCACGCGGAACGGCCACTGGCTGGCGCTCGGCCTGCCCGCCGGCGAGTGGATCGACTGGCGGTACCGCTCGCGCGACGACGCCTTCGGCCGGTTCGCCCGGCAGGTGCGCCGCTCCGGCGGTCTCGTGGTGCCCGCCCACCCGTACTGTCCGTACATCGCCTCCCAGTGGAAGTTCGGCTACGCCGACGCCGACGCGGTCGAGGTGTGGAACGGCCCGTGGACCTACGACGACGAGTCCGCGGTCGACACCTGGGACGCCCGGCTCGCCGAGGCGGTGCGCACGGGGAGCCGCTGGCTGCCCGCCGTGGGCAACAGCGACGCCCACAGCGAACCGCAGGTCATCGGACTGCCGCACAACGTGGTGTACGCCGACGACCTGACCACATCCGCCATCATGAGCGGGATCCGCGCCGGCCGTAACTGGATCGCCGAGTCGTCGTCGGTAGGGCTGACGTTCACCGCCGGTGCCGCCGGACGGCAGGCGGGCATCGCCGGGACACTGACCGCCCGCGCCGACGTTCCGGTCGACGTACGGCT
This sequence comes from Actinoallomurus oryzae, assembly GCF_039541955.1. Lineage (NCBI taxonomy): Bacteria > Bacillati > Actinomycetota > Actinomycetes > Streptosporangiales > Thermomonosporaceae > Actinoallomurus > Actinoallomurus oryzae. Next base: position 2,110 of record NZ_BAABHF010000036.1, read on the forward strand.
GGAGGTGGCCGGCGTACCGAACGGCACCGTCCGCTTCATCACGGATGAGGGCCAGATGCACCAGGAGTCCCTGCCCGCCTCCGGCACGGGCACCGTGGTGTGGCGGACGACGACGTCGCTCGCGGCGTACGTGCGGGCCGAGGTCCGCCACCCGATGGCCGACGGCAGCCCCGGCAAGGGCAACACGATGGGTCCCGCCCTGGTCTGGGGCCCGATGGCCGCCCTGACCAACCCCATCTTCCTCAAGCGCGCCTGACTCGCATCCGCCGACGGCCCGGGACCTCCACCCGGGCCGTTCGCATTCGCACGGGCGGCCCGCATGGCGACCGACCGTGAGAGTACGAGCACACGACCTGGTCATTTTGCTCTTGCTTTACCTTTCCTTTGCCCTTTTCGCGGCTGGTGGCCATCGGGCACTGATGACGTTCTCGCAACGTCCCTTCCCCGCAGAGGAGAACTCTTCATGACCTCATCGTCGAGGCTGATCCGCCGAGGCGCCGTCGCCGTCGTCGCCCTCGGGGCGCTGACCGCGGCGGCCCTCCCGACGTTCGCCTCCGGTGGCGACAGGACCACCGCGGTCCGGGCGGCGGTCCAGGGCGGGAAGGCCCGCAACGTCATCCTGCTGATCGGCGACGGCATGGGCGACTCGGAGATCACGATCGCCCGCAACTACGCCAAGGGCGCGGCCGGCCGGCTGGCCATGGACACGCTTCCGCTGACGGGTGAGTACACCACGTACGCGGTGAACAAGACCGACCCGAGCAGGCCCGACTACGTCACCGACTCGGCCGCCAGCGGTACGGGCTGGTCGACGGGCCACAAGACCTACAACGGGGCGATCTCCGTCACCCCGGACGGCAAGGCCCAGCCGACCGTGCTGGAGCTGGCCAGGAAGGCCGGTTTCCGCACCGGCGACGTCACGACGGCCGAGCTCGGCGACGCGACCCCGGCCGTCCTGGCCGCGCACGTCGCGGACCGGTCCTGCGAGGGACCGGCCGACATGGCCAAGTGCCCGAAGCAGGACAAGGTCAACGGCGGCCCGGGCTCGATCTCCGAGCAGCAGGTGCAGACCGGAGCCGACATCTACCTCGGCGGTGGCCGGGCGCGGTTCGCCCAGACGGTCAAGGCGGGGCCGTACAAGGGCAGGACCGTCATCGACCAGGCGAAGGCCGCCGGTTACAACGTCGTCACCGACACCGCCGGGCTCTCCGCCGCCAAGGCGGACCGCAAGCTGCTCGGCCTGTTCGCCGACGGCAACCTGCCGCTGGAGCAGACCGGTCCCCTGGCCAAGGCCGGCGGCACCGAACCGTCCCGCTGCGCGCCGAACGCCGAGTTCACCGGCCCGCACCTGACCGACATGGCGGGCAAGGCGCTCCAGCTCCTCGACGCCCAGACCAGGCACGCCAAGAAGGGCTTCTTCCTGCAGATCGAGGGCGCGTCGATCGACAAGCAGGACCACGCCGCCAACCCGTGCGGCCAGATCGGTGAGCACATCGAGTTCGACAACGCGGTGAAGTCCGCACTCGACTACGCACGTCACCACGCCGACACGCTGGTCGTGGTCACCGCCGACCACGGTCACACCAGCCAGATCATCCCGGTGGAGGCCGACAGCCCGGGCCAGACCGCCACGCTGATCACCGCCGACGGAGCCGAGATGAAGATCAACTACGCGACGACGAAGCCGGGCGTCTCCCAGGAGCACACCGGCACCGAGGTCCGCATCGCCGCGCAGGGCCCGCAGGCGGCCAACGTGGTCGGCGTCACCGACCAGACCGACCTGTTCCACACCCTGAGCCGCGCCCTCGGCGTCGGCCGCTGACCTCCGCCGGACCGGTCATCCCACGGGGTGGCCGGCCCGGCCGGACGCGCCTAGCGTTCCCGCACCCAGGCGGCCGCCCGGTGCACGGTGGCCTCATCGACTTCGGGCGGCCGGTAGCCGCGCTGCCGGATGGCCGCGAGCAGGTCCGGCTCGGGCGCGATGCCGTACCGATCGGCGAAGTAGGCCAGGCCCTCCGACCACACCCAGGTGCCGTCGGTGTGCAGGTTCAGCGGGACGACCTCCGGCCGGTCCGGGTCGAACGGGTCCGGGTCGTAACCCCACGCGACGGCCACCAGCGGCGCCTCGGTGAGGTATCGGACGAGTGCCGCCCGCTCCTCGGTCTCCAGCCCCGGTCCGGCCGGGACCGCACGGCCGCTCGCGTCCTGTGGCACGTCCACCGCGCGGGCCAGCCGGAAGCCGTCGGACGGGCACGCCGCCGCGCTCCACTCCGCGACCAGTCGTTCGGCGGTGTCGTCGCGGGCGTCCCGCGCCGCGGCGACGACCGTCTCCCGCAACCGGCGCAGCGACGCGCTGTCGGGCCGCAGCATCGTGGTCAGCTGATCGGCCTCGGCAAGCGCCTGCCGGACGCCACCGGCACGGATCAGCGCGTTGCAGCGCCGGATGCGAGCGCTGATCAGCGAGTCGACGACGTCCGGCAGACGGCGGAGCCGGCCGTAACCGGTGATGATCGAGGCCAGCTCGTCGGCCACTTCGGCCCACCGGCCCTGTTCCTCCCAGCGCAGCGTCGACACCGCCCGCATGTGCAACCGCTCCCACCGCCGCACCGCCCGCCGGTTCAACCACGGCGTCACCAGCCACATCGGCGCGCTCCTCTCACCGTCCACCGCAGTGCTCGGACCGGCCGGCCCGCTCCGCGGTGGTCATGTCGCCTCGTCCGCCGGCGCGATCCACACCACGTAGTCGTAGCCGCCGGCGCCGTCCACCCGCACCAGCCGCCAACTGGCGGATCCGACCCGGAACCGGTCCCCGGCGTGCAGCGTGAGGTCCCGCTCGTCGCCCTGGTACGGCACGACGGTCAACTCCACCTCCACCGGCCGGCCACTCGCGGGATCACTGACGTGGCCGACGCCGATCCGCCCGGTGTCCACGTCGTACGCGCGGCCGTGCCGCAGTCCCACCGGGCCGGTCATGCGCGCTCTCTCCCGCGAACATCGTCATCGGCCACCCACGTCACCTGGTCCCGGCCGATGCCGGTGGCCCCGAGGAACGCGGCCAGGACGGCGTCCGCCGGCTCGACGCCCCGCACCAGCAGGCCGGTGCCGGGCCGGGACGAACCGGCCTCGCGGGCCAGGGCCACCGTCGGGCCGTCCGCCAGGCGCAGTACGACCATGTCCACCGCGTACCGGCCTCCGTGAACCGCTCGAACGCCACGCCGAGCAGGTTGCCCAGCCGCACCGTGGACAGCGCGAGGTGCGCGACCCGGACGAACTCCAGCAGGTCGCGACCCGCTCGGCCCATCTCACGGTCCCGGTCATGGCCGCACCCTAGCCGGGCGACGGCGCGTCGTCTTCGATCACCGCGACGGCCACCCGCCGTCCGGCATCTCCACCACCGCTCAGGCGGCGGTCTCGAGTCCCATGTCCGGGCCGAAGGCCTCGTAGTGGATCCGCTCCGCGGGGACGCCGCGGTCGAGGAGCTGTGAGCGGACGGAACGCATGAACGGCACCGGTCCGCAGAGGTAGGCGCGGGAGCCGTCGGGGATGTCGATCGCCGACAGGTCCGCGAGGCCCGTACGGTCCGCGGGCCAGGGGCCCTCGGGGTGCTCATACCAGACGTGCGCCTGGGCGCGCGGCAGCTTGCCGACGCAGGTCCGGAGTTCGGCACGGAAGGCGTGGGTGCGTTCGGAGCGGTCGGCGTGCACGGTGATCACCGGACGGGTCGAGCCGGTGGCGGCGAGGTGGGCCAGCATGCTGATGATCGGCGTGCTGCCGATGCCGGCGGACGCCAGGACCAGCGGCGAGTCGCCTTCGTGCAGGACCGTGTCGCCGAAGGGCGTGCTGACGCTGAGGACGTCCCCCTCGCGGACGTTGGCGTGCAGCCAGTTGGACACCTCGCCCTCGGGCGAGTCGCCGGTGCCGCCGATCCGTTTCACCGAGATCCACCGGTCGGTGCCGTTCGGCGCGCACGACAGGCTGTACTGGCGGATCTGGCGGGCGCCGTCGGGCAGGTCGGCACGGACGGACACGTACTGTCCGGGCAGGAACGGCGGGCTGGGAACGCGGTCGGCCGGGCGGAGCATGAAGGTGGCCACTTCGGAGGTCTCCTCGATGCGCGACACCACCGTCCACGGCCGCCAGACGTCACCGTCGGCCACACCGGCCTGCGCGTACAGCCGGGTCTCCAGCGTGATCAGGCTGCCCGCCATCAGCCAGTACACCTCGTCCCAGGCCGCCGCCACCTCCGGGGTCACCGCGTCGCCGAGGACGTCGGCGATGGCGGCGAACAGGTGACGGTGGACGATCGTGTACTGATCGGCCGTGATGCCCAGGGACGCGTGCTTGTGCGCGATGCGGGCGAGCATCGCGTCGGGCCGCTGGTCGGGGTTCTCGACGAGCATCCCGGCGAAGGCCGCGACCGAGGCGGCGAGCGCGCGGCTCTGGGCCCCGTTCGCCTGGTTCCCGCGGTTGAACAGGTCGCGCAGAAGCTCCGGGTGCGCGGTGAACATCCGCCGGTAGAAGAGCGGTGTGATCTCCTCGATCGCTCCCCCGACGGCCGGCAGGGTGGCCCGCACGACGGCGGCTGATCTCTCGGACAGCATGACGACCCCCTTAAAAGTGGTATCTGAGATGCATATTACCTACTCAGGGAGGGTCGCTCGAGGTGGGGTGGCTCACCCGGAGCGGGAGGCCAGCAACCTGACCAGCGTCGGCTGGGCCGGAGCGGCGACCAGGTCGCGGACGGTCACCGGATCGAGCGTGGCGTAGAAGGCCTCCTGGGCCTGGCGCAGGAGGCCCCGCAGACGGCACACGGCCCGCAACGGACACGCCGGCGCGTCCTCACATCCTACGACTTCGTCGGATCCTTCCAGCTCTCTGACCAGCCATCCGACGGACGCGTCCCGGCCGAACCCGGTGAGCGCGAGGCCGCCGCCCCGGCCGCGCCTGGCCTCCAGCACGCCCAGATGCTGCAACCGGCTCACCACCTTGGCCACGTGGCTGTACGGCGCGGCGACGGCCTCGGCGGCGTCACGGGCGGTCGGCGTCTCGTCCGGCTCGGCCACCGCCAGCAGCATCGTGACACGCAGGGCCAGGTCGGTGAACTTCGTTAGGCGCATGCCCCAATAATACTTGCATTGTTAATGCTTATTAAGGGGAATTGCCTAACGGTCGGCGCCCGTCCAGCGGCGGCGCAGGGCGAAGGCGGCGGCCTTGGGACGGCGGTCGCGGGTGAAGACGCCCTTCTTGTTGCCGTCCACGCGGTTCACCCCGTAGCCGGTGGCGAAGTCGGCGAAGTTCCAGACGTGCTCGCCGACGACCGCGTCGATCCGGTCGAACACCCGGTGAAAGGTCTCCAGCAGCTCCACCTGATAGTCCTCGGTCCAGGTGCCGGCCGCGACCGAGCGCACGCCGGCGACGGCGTCCGCGCCGTACTCCGTGACGATGATCGGCTTGCCGTGCCGCCGCACCCACTCCCGCAGCTCGGCCTCCAGCTCGCGCTCGGCGGTGACCAGGTCGCCCGTGTCGACGTACCAGCCGTTGTAGCGGTTGAGGCAGATGACGTCGAACAGGTCGCTGATCACGTCGCGGTCCGGCGGAAGCTGGACCTGGGCGAAGCAGACCGGCCGGCTCGGGTCGGCGGCGCGTGCCGCGCGGACGAGCGGCTCGAAGTACGGGCGCGCCTCGGGCCGGGCGGAGTCGGGTTCGTTGGCGATGCTCCACATGACCACGCTGGGGTGGTTCTTGTCGCGGGCGATCAGCTCCCGGATCGCGCGCAGGTGCGCCTCCTGTGTGGCGTCGCCGACGGCGGCGAAGACGTGCGCGGGGTCTCCCGGCACCAGCGTGTGGGCGATCTCGAAGTTGAGCCCGACGGCCGGCGTCTCGTCGATGACGACCACGCCGTGCCGGTCGGCGTACTCCAGCACCTCCTCGGCGTACGGGTAGTGCGAGGTGCGGAAGGAGTTCGCGCCGATCCAGTCCAGCAGCGCGAAGTCGTGCACCATGAGCACGTCGTCGTGGCCCTTGCCGCGCACCGCGTTGTCCTCGTGCTTGCCGAAGCCGCGGAAGTGGAACGGCTCACCGTTGATGAGGAACCGGTCGCCGTCCACCCCCACGTCGCGCAGGCCCACCGGCAGGACGTACTCGTCGGGGTCGTCGCCGGCCGTACGGACCGTCAGGCGGTGCAGGTGGCCGTGGCCGGGCCGCCACAGCGTCGCGTCCGCGACCTCCAGCGTGCCCTCGGCGGCGGTGGCCCGCGCGCGTTCGGTGCCGTCGGCGTCGCCGAGCACCACCTCGGCGACCCGCCCGCCGGCGACGTCGACGCGGTAGCGCACCCGGGCGTCGGCGCCGTTCACCTCCGTCGTGACGGTGATGTCCTCGACGTACACGGGAGGCGTCGTGTACAGCCAGACCGTACGGTGGAGCCCGGCGTAGTTGAAGAAGTCGTGGAAGTACCGCTGGCGACGGCGCCCGTCCGGCAGGACGTCGACGATGCCGGGCGGGATGGAGGTCAGGTCGAGCCGGTTGTCGACCACGACGGTCACCCGCGCGGTCTCGCCGAACCGCACGTGCCCGGTGACGTCGCACTCGAACGGGGTGTAGCCGCCCTCGTGCCGCCCGACCTCGACGTCGTTCCACCAGACGACGGCGCGATGGGCGGCCGCGTCGAAGCGCAGCACGACGCGGCGCCCCTCCCACCGGGCCGGCACGCGTACGTGGCGCTGGTACCAGACGTCACCGACGTGCTCGTGGGCGTCACGGGTGGCGGGCACGTCGTTGTAGCTCGCGGGCACCGGCATCTCCGACGCGTCGGGCAGGTCGCCGCGCCACCACTCCTCGGCGCGTCCCCGGTCGCCGGGGTCGAAGGCGAAGGCCCAGAGCCCGTCGAGGCGGACGCGTTCGCGGCTGGCGGTCTCCTGAGGACGGAGCACGGGTGCCTCCGGTGGCGGTCGGGGCGGGTCCGGGACCCGAATCTAACCCACCGGCTCGTCCGGCCCCGGCGTCGCGCGGCGTGCCGCGTGCCGGTGGTGGCGGACGGCGAGCAGGGCGGCGCCCAGCGCGGCAGCGGGATCGCGGCCGGACGCCGGCCACGCCGCCGGCGCGAGCTCGCCTCGGCGAGCGCCATTCCACCCGCATTTAGGACATACCGAAAATGGCGTTTCACTGCGCGCGGCGAGCCCGGTCCGCGCGTTGCCGAGCCCTCGGCCGAAGGGCGTCCGCTATTGCAAATGCAGCGGCCACAAAACCCCACCTAGGGGAACCGATAGAGATTCCGTTAAGCTTCTTATCTTGCTGCTTCCTCGACGTTATCGTGGTTTGGGGTCGGCAAAGGGGGAGTCCTCACATGCGGCGGCAGACCAGGTGGTTGATGGTCGCCGCGCTGCTGGGAGAGACCGTCTACGGCCTGGGCGCCTCCCCCGCCCGTGCCGATGCGACGGGAGACGCCCAGACGCTTTACTGCGCAAAACCGGAAAATACGCGTCCGCTTGTGGACACCGCGGTGGCCCTGGGCATGGCCGACTCGGGAACTCACGACAAGCCGCTAAAGGTCAACGGACGCGATTTCACGGTCACGGACTGGAGACGGACCTTCCCCGCCGATTTCGGTCGTGCCTGTGCGGCGCTCGTCGCGGTCCGGAAATTGCCGAGTACCTCCAGCAGCTGGACCGGCGATCTGGTCAAAACGGTGATCGGGCTGATTCCCGTCGCCGTCGGCGCGCTGCTCGCGCTGGGCTCCGGCCTGCTGACCACGCGGAAGGCGAGCGCCGAGCGGGAGGCGGGCGAACTGCACGCCGCGGCGACGGCGTACGAGCGGGCCTGCCGCGACTGTCTGATCGCGTGGCGCCGGGGGCAGGGACGGTCCCTCGAAGCGGCCATGGACGCGCCGCTCAGCGGGCTGCTGGCCGAGCTCCAGCGCTGCAAGAGCCGTCATCCCCGGTGGAGGCTCGAACGCCTCATCACCGCGATCAGAGGTCTCGACCGGGACATCCGCGAAGCCGACTGGCCGACCGAGACCGAGGCGCTGAGACGCCTCACGCAGCGACTCCTCGATCGGCTGGAGGCACGGCACGCCGACGTCATGGGAGTCGTCTCCCGGCTGGACCGCCCCTGGCGGCGGCACGGACCGGTGCGGGTCGAGCAGGCCGGGCCCGCCGAACACGCCGAAACGCCGCCGGACGCGTCATGAGCGACCCCTCGCCGAACCAACGCGTCAATCCCTTCCGCAGGGACGAGGCGCTCACCACGCCCAATCCTCCACTGAAGTGCACCCATGACGCGCACTGCACGTGCCATGTCGACATCGACCACGCCAACGAGAGTTACGAGTTCTTCCAGACCGCGCTGAAGGGCGTCGGGACGCTGCAGGAGGCCGGCCTCTTCGTCGCGGTGGGCGGCCCCACCGGCTGCGGAAAGACCTCGTTGGTCAACCGATGTGCCACCTGGGCGCGAAAGAGGCTGGAGAGCGAGAACACCAAGACCCTCCTGCTCAATTTCAGTGGCCTCGAACGCGACGGTCAGACCATCGAGCGGCGCGTCCGCAAGGTGGGCACCAGGATGTACCAGGAGGTCTCCTCGACCCAGCAGCTCGTCACCGCTGACCTTCCGCAGATCGACCGGAAGATCGACATCGAGGAGCTCACGTACGCGCTGAGCAGGGCGATGGCGCCTGACACCGTCCTCATCGTCATCGCCCCGCCCGCCGAGCGCGCCGACGAGGTCGCCGCGTACTGGGCGGGCACCCAGCAGAAGATGCTCGTGTTCTCCGAGTCGTCGGACGAGGGCCTCCATCGGCGCAAGAACGAATGGAAGATCAACAATGTGGCGCAGCCGATCTACCTGAGGACCGGACCCCTGCGACCGGGCGACGGCGTCGCCTTCCGCAACGCCAGAATCAATATTCCGGGCCGGGGAGAAACCTTTCCCGATCTGGACCCCGACGCCATTGACGAATTCACCGGAGGTCGAGACTTGTCCATTGGATCTGTGCAGACGCTGCTATGGATGATCTACGAACATTATAAGAATAATCCGTGGCCGACTGGAGATATAGTAAGACGGCGCGACTTGACAAGCTTCATCGAGAAGGATCTAGAGGGGCGGGCGGGAAAATTGTGATGAATGCCCCTAACGCACGCGACGAGCAGTTCATTGACGACAACCCCTTCCCCCGCCCCTCGGCCGACCCGTGGGAACTCGGCGTCGACGTGGTCAGTGTGCCGACTCCCGCGATCGACGAGGCGATGCGATTGCTCGACGCCCACCTCGCCGAGGACGGCGCCGAGGGTGTCGTGCTGGCGGTCTCGGGCGACTACGGCACCGGCAAGACCCACCTGGCCGCCCAGTTACTCCGCAAGGCACGCGCGCTGCCCGGCGACGAGGCGCGTTACGCCTATGTGGGCGCGCAGGAGGGCGGAGGCGGATTTCACACCCTTTATCGCGGCAACTTTCTTGCAACTTTCAACCGGGACGACGTGATCCGCCATATCCGCGAATACTACGCACATATCGTGGCGGACTCCCTTGAGAACACCGGATTCCCCGCTCAGGTCACCCGGCGCCTGCGCGAGCTGGAGATCGATCCGCAGCATTTCGTCACGCAGTTCAACCTCGCCGAGAGCACCTTCCTGCAACGGCTCAACGCGGATCTGGCGAAGGTCACCCGGAATGAGGAGTACGGCACCGCGCTCATGCTCCTTCTCCGCAACGATCTGGCCGACCAGGTCTGGGAGTGGCTCCGCGGCGAGGAGCCCGATCCCCTGCTCCGCGAGCGGGGCATCACCAGCCGGATCGACGACGAGCCCCGGGCGCTCGAGGCGATGGGCGTGCTGGCGCTCCTCTACCGCGGGCGGTCCCGCCACTTCGTTCTCGTCTTCGACGAACTGGAGAAGGTGCTGCCCAGTTCGAGCCGTCCACCCGCGGAGACCATCGCGGCCTTCCGCGCGCTGACCGATCTCGCGACGCGGCAAGGGATCTTCCTCGTGCTCTGCGGCCTGCCGGAGTTCTTGGAGGCGATCGGCCAGAACAACACCGAGCACACCATCACGGCGACGATCTCCACCGACGACGGTCTGTCGACGGACCAGGTGCTCACCTACATCAGGCGGAGCATGGCGTCCACGCGTTACGGGCCGGGGCTGGGCCCCTTCAGCGCGGACATCGTCCAGTTCATCGCCCTGCTCGCCGGAGGCAACGCTCGCCGGGTCGTCCAGATCTGCCAGTCGTGCTACCGCATGTCCCTCGAGAGCCGCCGGGTCGACCGATCCATGGTCCGCCGAGCGGCGAAGGGCAGGTCCGAGGTCGTCGATGAGCGGACGGTCCGCCAGCAGATCGGCAGTGAGCTGCAGAACCAGGCCCGCGAATACCACACCGACCATCCGGTCGGGGGCGAGGACGGCCCGCGCGTCCCCTACTGGGTCCCGGTCTACGACACGGGCTGCGCGATCTTCCTCACCGACTCGGTCATGGACGACACCGACGCGCAGCGGCTGATCTCGAGCGCCAGGGCGGTCCGTACGACGGCTCCCCGCGTCAGGACCGCGCTCATCGTCAACGGCTTCGTGGTGGACACGGTGCGCAGGGACCTTGAGGACGGTTTCTCCGAGCCGCCTCTCATCTATGCCAGGGAGCGGTTCTCCGAGGACTTCGAGCTCCTCCTACGCCGGCTGACCGGACCGCTGGAGGCCACCGAGGACGAGACGGCCGTGATCCGGGCCAACATCAGCCGGCTCGCGGCGGCGCAGACCAACGCCCAGCGCTACATGGAGCAACTGGCGCTTCAGGTCCAGTCGATGCGTGACACCACCGAACGCCAGTACGCCGCCCTGGCCCGTGATCTCCAGGACCTCGATCCCGCGCGCCGCCGCCGGCCGCTGCCGGAAGACGTCGAGATGCTCTTCACCGAGGCGGTCACCGAGTTGAAGGCGCTGACCGGCCTGGACGCCGCCCTGAGCGAGATGTTCGGTGCCGAGTCGCCGGGCAGCATCACCGGTGTCCTGCTGCGGCTGCACAACAGCGAGGCCGTACGCACGGTCGGCGTCGCCAAGCTGACCGAGGCGGTGATCACGGCCTTCCGCACCGCGGTCGAGGACTGGCATGGGCAGCTGGACGGGCCGCCCAGCGTACGGCAGCTCGAACGGCTGACCGTCTTCTGCCGCGCCTTCGACACGGTGCTGGAGGATCTGCCGATCTACCAGTTGAACACGCTGGGCGACCTGCTCCCGCGGTCGTCATCGCGGACCGCGGTCATCGAACACCACACCCGCTCGCGGCGGCAGACCGATATGTACGGGCTGCTCAGCGAGCTTGGGCACCGGGTGCGCCAGGCCTTCGCCGGCGCGGGCCCCGGCGGGCTCCACGGCCACTGACGGGGCGCGCCGGGCGTACGCCGCGTTGGTGACGAGATAGAGCAGGTTGATGACCAGGATGGCGGGGGCCACCACGGCCACCGTGCCGGCGAACGCGGGTTCGAGGAGCAGCGCCAGCACGATCGCCGTGATGCCGTTCTGCTGCGCCAGCGCCAGGTACACCGTGTCGCCGGTGCTCTGGGAGCGCGTCAGCGGAAGGCTGACCACCGCCTGGGCGCAGAACGCCGCGAGCCCCAGGACGAGCCCGGCTCCGGGCGAGATCCCGAGCGCGAGGATCAGGCCGAGCAGAGCGGTGGCCCCGACGAAGGCGAGGTCGACGGCGCGGTCCAGCAGCCGGCCGACGGCGAGCGGTCTGCCCGGGACGACCGGCCGGGCCACCAGGCCGACGAGGGCCACGGCCAGCATCCACACCTGCCAGATCGCGATGGCGGCCGTGCCGGCGAGCAGGAGGCAGGTGACCACCAGCCGGGGCCACGGGCGGAACCGCCGGACCCACCGGTAGAGCAGGAACACCACGCCGGCCAGCAGCAGGTTGCCCAGGAGATCGAGGGCGAAGGACCCGGGTCCGCCGAGGTCCAGCGCGGCGGACGAGCCGTCGTGCCGCGCCGAGAGCGCCAGAGCCGCGACGTAGATCGTGAGAAGCGTCGTCACCGGGTCGTCGAAGGACGCCCAGGCGAGAAGCAGTCCGCGCCCGCGCGAAGACAGCCGGGAGGAACGGCCGAGGGCCACCACCGACAGAGGATCGATCTGCGCCACGGCGATGCCGAGCACCAGCGAGCCGGGCCTCGGGAAGAACGCGAGCATGACGGCGCTGATCAGCGCGGCCTTCAGCACGACGCCCACCGTGACGGCGAGCACGACCGTGCGCAGGTCCGCACGCAGATGCTTGAGATCGATGGCGTGCGTGCTGCCATAGAGGCCGAGCGCGAGAAACGCCGTCACCACGGGAGCATAAAAACCACTGTCGAGCAGCGCTCCGACATGCCCGAAGTATCCGCCTGCGAGAAGGCCTAATCCGACCATTCCGAGCATTAGCACAAATCGCTTCGCCATGGCGCCGGACACTTCCCGCGAGCAGGGGACAAGGCAATGACGACACTGTCGTGACGAGTGTAGAATATTGTCAGACGGACGGCAATTGCTACTGTCCGAAACTCACTCCGGCGCCGATAAGGCCTGCCACCAGTTCTCCCATCGCCTGGTCGGCCTGACTCACGCGCTTCTGATTGGTGGTCACGCCGACGAGGTAGTCGCGGGGACCGAGGCGGTAGTAGAAAAACGCACCCTGTTCGACATCCAGCACGATACGCAGCATTCGGCCGCGAATCGCCTGGCGGGCGAGTTGGCTCAGCTGCCGGGTGAACATGGCGAATTCCTCGGCCATGCGCCGGTAGAGCGTCCGCATCGCCGAGGGCGGCAGATGCGGCGGCCGCAGCTCGATGACCTGCTCATGGTCGAGGAGGTCCGCCTCGGCGAGGATGTCTCCCCTCCGGCAGTGCGCGAGGTAGATCAGCTCGTCCGGGCTCAGCAGGTCGGACAGCCGCCCGCCCAGCGTGGACAGCGGCGAGCTCCGGAGCTGGACCGCGGAACGAACGGCCTCCCCGCGCGCCGGCGCTTCCGGTGACGGCGCGTCGGGCATCGGCGCGTCCGGTGACGACGCTTCCGTCGATGACGCTTCCGTCGACGGCGCTTCCGTCGACGGCGCTTCCGTCGACGATGCTTTCGCGGACGATGCTTCCGCCGACGGCACCTCCGGCACCGGCGGTTCCGCCGACGGCGCTTCCACCGCCGGCATGGAGGTCTTCCAGCCGCCGGGGTTCTGGGACGGGATCCCGAGCCTGTCGCGGAGGCCGTCGGCGATACCGCTGACGAACCTGTCGGCGTCCCGTACGAGATCGACGTGCGGCAGCACCCGGGTCGCCCGGCCCTTCACGGCCGCGGCGGCCCCGAAGACGATCGCCAGCACATAGTTCTTCGGCGTCACGGACATGGAGAACATGGCCCCGCGCTCGGCGTGCAGCACCATGCGGATCAGCCGGCCCGTCTCGAGGTCGCTCAGCCGCTGGTCCAGGGCGGTCATCATGAAGGCGAGCTGCTGCGCGGCCGCCTGGTAGAAGTGACGGCGGTCCGGTGACGCGTCGGAACCGCTCGAGAAGAGCTTCGGGTCGTCGAGCACGTCCACGGCGAACTCATAGAAGCCGTGGTCGTACTTGGCCAGGTAGTGCGGCCCTCCGCGCCGGCATACGTAGTCGTGAAAAGTGCTGACCGTAACCGGCTCAGCGCTGCGGCTTCCCGTCCATTCATGGACGCTCGCACGGCTTGTGCGAAGGTCCCCCATTGCCGCCTCCTCCAAATCCGCTTTTCCCCGTCAGATGGTTGGAATGTCCAGGTAAATTGCGGACGTAATGCTCGCTTCGGTCAGATTCTGGCCCGTCTCAAGCGCCTCCGCGGCGATCGCGGTATAGGGGTGTTCGTCCCCCAGATAATCGAGCATGTCCGTGGCCGTCGTCTCGTGCAGCCGCAGCGCCTCGTCCGATCGGCCGAGGCCGGTCAGCGCCCGCGCCTCGTGCAGCGCGGCCACCATCGTCCACGGATGCTGCTCGCCGAGCGCGGCGACGAGCCGGCTCCTCGCGTCCCGCACCGCGGCGAGGGTGTTCTCGGGCGCCTCCATCGCGCTCTCGAACAGGGCGAGGTCGAGCCGGCACAGCTGGACGAAGGGATGGTCCGGACCGTACGCCGCGGTCAGGCCGTCGAGGAGCCGCCGGCCCAGGCGCGCGGCCCCCAGATGATCGCCGGCCTCGTCGAGCTCGATCGCCTGGCTCAGCTCGGCGGCCAGGGTGCTGGGATGGTCGGCGCCCAGGACCCAGCGGTAGCCGCGCACGGCCTTCCGGATCTTCTCGTCCGCCGCGTCGATGCCCCGCTGCCGGTCGACGATCGCGAGGCTCCGCAACAGGTCGAGCTCGCTGAGCCGGTCGGGCGTCTTCTGGTCACGGGCCTGGCCGAGGCTCACGGCGAGCAGGCGCCGCGCCTCGTCCTTCCGCCCGTTCGCGAACATGTAGTCGCCGACCCGGCGGGCGATGCGCAGAGCGATCGGGTCGGTCTCGCCGAACTCGGCCACCTGCTGCCGCCAGGCGCTCACGGCCGTGTCCTCGGCCAGCTGGTGCTGCCCGGTGAGGAAGGCGGCCTCGGCGAGGTTGTTACGGGCGATGACCGTGTCGCGGTGCCCGTCGCCGAGAAGCAGCCGGGTCTCCTCGTAGATGCCCTCGATCTCGCCCAGTGCCTGGGCGAACTGCCCCAGGCCGCGCCGGTCTCCGGTACGACCGCGGCCCGCGGTCAGCGCCCAGTAGCGGCCCGCGGCGTCCGCCTCGCGCAGGATCGTCAGCGCCTGCTCGCTCGCCCGCAGGGCGTCCTCGAACCGGCCGAGGTCACGGCGGAGGTTGGCGACCTGGACGAGCAGCCGCCCCTTGAGCAGGTCGTCCGGCCAGGTCGGCAGCAGCCGCTCGATCGTCGGGAGCATGAGCCGCCAGCTCCCCCGGTCGCCGGTGGTGTACTGGAAGCGCACCTCCTCGACGAGCCAGCGGCGAGCGTGGACGTCGAGGCTCCCGGCGGCCCCGGACGGGCCGAGATGCCGGTGGAGCTCGGAGAACACCTCATGGTGGAGGCTCACCGGGCCGTCGGCCTCGGGGGGCACGATATCCGCCAGTGCGCAGACCGTCTGCCGCTGCCGTTCGCCCGCCTCGTCCGGAGAGAGACGGCCCCGGATGAGCTCCTGCACCCTCCGGTGCACCCGGATCCGCGGATCGCGGCTCCACTGGACGTCGGCCAGGCCGAACCGCACACAGAGCCGCAGGAGCTGGTCCAGCACCATGCTGTCGTCGGCGATGAGCTGGGCGCCCGCGGGATCGGCCGCGGCGGCGAGCCGGTCGAGGAACGGCGTCGACGACAGCAGCCGGTGGCTGGCGCCCTCGGGAGCCAGCCAGGCGCAGAGCTCGAGCAGCCGGGCCGCGAGACACCCGAGCGGGCCGTCCTCCAACGACTCGAACGTGACGTCCAGGCAGGCCGCGGTCACCTCCGTCCCGGGGGTCCGCGTCCGCTGGGCGACGCGCGCCGTGAACTCCGTCACCGCCCAGGCCGTCGCGCCTTCGGTGTCGAGCGCCCTGATGGCCAGGAGGTAGTCGACGGTCTCGCGGATCCACGCTCCCGCGAGCCTGAGCGCGAGCGGCAGGCCCTCGACGAGGCCGGCGACGGTCTCGGCGCGCTCGTCGGTCAGCCCGTCGATCCGCTCACGCAGAAAGCGCTTCGCCGGGCCGGTGCCGACCGGCGCGAGCCGGTCGTCGGCGCCCTCGGCCGTACGGCTCGTGACGAGCACGTGGCCGGGGCCGCCGGACGGGATGAGGTCCTCCAGAGCGGCGAGGTCGTCGGCGTCGTCGTAGATCAGCAGCCAGTTGTCCTGCCCGGAGGAGCGCAGCGCGGCGACGACGGCCACCGCGGGGTCGCCCTCCGGCGGGATCTCCAGCCGCCGGGCCAGAGTGTTCAGGTCGAGCCGTGCGAGCTCGGGCGTGCGCGCCGAGATCCACCAGATGACCTTGTAGTCGTCGCCGAAGGCCCGGATGTAGTGCTCGACCATGGCGGTCTTGCCGATGCCCGGCGGGCCGCCCAGGACGTACGGCTCGCAGCCGTCGACGTCGCACATCAGCCGGTCGCGCATCGCGGCCAGGTCGCCCTCGCGCCCGACGACCGGGCCGTCGTCGGACGGGACGTGGTTGGTGACCACACCGCGCGGACGGTCGAGCGGGTACGCGGGGACGAAGCCCACGGGCGTCGGGTCGAGGCCGCCGGACACGAGGCCGAGATGGCCTTGTAAGAGCCGGATCGCCTCGGGTTGTCCCCGGCGGGAGAGGTCCAGGGTGAGAGTCGTGTCCGGCAGCCGCTCGGCGACGCCGTCGGACACGCAGAGCACGAGGTCGGGATCCGTTCCGGGCCGTCCGTCGGGGAGCGCCGACAGCAGGCGGGGCGATGCGATCACGATGGCCCGGCCCATGACCGGCTCGTCGACCGCGGCCAGCGCGACGTCGGCGCCGAGCCCCCGCAGCTGCGCCTGGACCCAGTCGGCCCAGCGCCGGTCGGATCGGTCGTGGACGATCGTGAACCGCTCGGTCTCCCGGGCTTCGTCCAGGCCCACGGCGATGCGGTAGTTCGCGCGCAGCGCGGCGGGCAGCTCGGCGTGGCCGGTGACGAGGCCGCCGGAGAGCCGCTCGACCAGCCGGGCGTACGCGCGCACCACCTCGCTGCCCGGCTCCTCGGCGAGCGTGGCGAGGATGGACCGGCCCGCCTGCCGGGAAAGGAACGGGACGGCGATGACCTCCTTGCCGGCCTTGCCGGCGCCGGGCGGCGACTCGAACAGCTGGGCGAGGAAGCCCGCGTCGACCTGAGCGGTCTCCGGCCCGGTGGTGCGGGGGCCGGACTGGAGCGGCAGCAGGTCGATCCCGGCCGCCGCCTGCGTCTGGATGGTCTCGGCGAGGTTCGCCGCCTGGAGGGCCGCGAGCCGGCCCGGCCCGAACACCACGACGGCGACGTCGCTGCCCCGGGCGATGACGTCGACGATGTCGGGGTTCGGCTCGGTGGGCGCGTCGACGAGGATGTAGCGGTACGGGAGATCCTCCATCGCGTCGCGCAGCCGCTGGACGATGACGTCGGCGGGTTCGGCCCAGGGCAGCCCCGGCAGCGACTCGGCTCGCCCGGTGTCGAGGGGCGTGACCAGGTCGATCGGGCCGGCGTCTCCGGGAGGCTGGAACCGCTCGGGCCGCCAGGTGCCGGGCTCCTGCGTGGTCAGCCCGTCGAGCAGCTCGCCGAGCCGGGCGACCTCGGGCGGCTCACCGACGCTGAAGCGTTTGAAGTAGCCGCGGCCGGTGGGCCGCTCGCCGCTCCAGTCGACGACGAGGACGCGCTCGCGCGCACCCGCCAGGATCATGGCGGTGTTCGCGACGGCCGCGGTGCGGCCGAGCCCCCGTGCGGCGGAGGTGAACGTCACGCAGCGGGTGGTGTGCCGGCCGTTCACGCCGGACGCCCCGGCGTGGTGCCGCGCGCCGCCCGGGGCGGACTTTCGAGGACCGTGTCATTGATGAAACTGGCGTATCCCCGCGCGCCCTCATCGCCCTCGCGGCGTATCCGGGCCAGCGCCCAGCCCATGACCGACCCGTCCTGTTGTAGGTCCGGAGCCTCCAGATCGACCCCTGAGAGATCCACCAGAGCCGGTTGCCCGTTTCCCCGCATGCCTCCACCACCCACGCCCAGAACCGACTTCTATAATAGACACCGCTTTTTACATGCTCCCCCACTAAAGTGGTTCGTAAAGCGTCACTCGACACTATCGAGTCGTCCGACCGGACGTAGGCTCTAGATCATGATCAAAGGACTTAATGGCCGCAATCGGCCGATCATGAAGCCCACCCCCTTCCGTCAGTTCATTCTCAAGGTGCACAGTAGGTGCAATCTCGCCTGTACCTACTGCTATCTGTACACGATGGCCGATCAGCGCTGGCGGCATCGGCCACCCGTCATGTCCGACCGAATAGCCGGCTTAGCCGCGGCCCGGATCGCCGAGCACGTACGTGCGCACGGGCTGACCGACATCGCGGTCGTCCTGCACGGCGGCGAACCGCTTCTGGCCGGGCCCGACCGGCTGCGCCACGTCGTCGAGGCCGTGCGCGGCGCGGTGGGCGACACCGCGACGGTCGGCTTCTCCCTCCAGAGCAACGGCACCCTGATCGGCCGCGGGTTCCTGGACCTGTTCGACGAGCTGGGAGTCCGCGTCGGCGTCAGCCTCGACGGCGACGCGGCCGCCCACGACCGCGCTCGGCGGAGGGCGCGCGGCGGCAGCCACGCCCAGGTCACGCAGGGGCTGGCCGAGCTCACGAGCCCGGAGTTCCGTCACCTGTTCTCCGGGCTGCTGTGCGTCATCGACCTCGGCAACGACCCGATCGCGACCTACGAGGCGCTGCTGGCGTTCTCACCGCCCGCGATCGACCTGCTGCTGCCGCACGCCACCTGGAGCAGTCCTCCGGCGGGGCCGGCGGGCGCGTACGCGTCCTGGCTGATCCCCATCTTCGACCGCTGGTTCCACGCTCCGGTGCGCGAGACGCGCATCCGGCTGTTCGAGGAGATCATCAATGTGCTGCTCGGCGGCTCCTCCGCCGTGGAGGGAATCGGGACGAGCCCCGCCGCGATGATCGTCGTGGAGACCGACGGGCAGATCGAGCAGTCGGACATCCTCGCCGCGGCTTTCGACGGCGCCGCATACCTCGGCCTGGACGTCGTGGACGACGATTTCGACGCCGCGTTACGACATCCCGCCACCGTCGCCCGTCAATTAGGCGCGACCGGAATACCCGGGGAGTGCCGCCCGTGCCGCTGGGCGGCGGTATGTGCGGGCGGGCATTATTCCCATCGTTATCAGGACCAAAAAGGGTTTGACCACCGATCGGTTTACTGTTCCGACCTTTTCGCGCTGTTCGACCACATCCGTACGGCACTGGTGGACGAACTCACGGTGCGCGCCGGGACCTCCCGTCCACCGGCGCTCCACGGCTCTCCGCTGACCGTCATTCCGTAGGCGAGCCGTCCGGGTGGCTCGCGCGGTCGATCGCGGTCTCCACTCCGGCGATACGGTCGGCGAGCAGGCCGAGAGCCCCGACCGCCCGGCTCATCGGATCGTCCTCGGCGCCGCCCAGCGCCTGGGAGCGCACGAACGCCGCCTTCACCTCCGCCCAGCGCTCGCGTCGCCCGGCCGTCAGCGTGCCGCGCAGCTCGGCCAGTTTCAGCAGGTTCGCCTCGGCCCCGGACGCCAGCGTCTGCGCCTCACCGAGGTAGTGGTCGTCGATGACCGCCTCCAGCTCGGCGTCGTTCATCGCCGGCACGATGCGTTCGGCCAGCTTGTTCATGTTGCGGTAGGAGCCCTGGAGCTGGAACGGCGGCTCGGTCCGCGACGCGTCGTTCTGCGCCGCCGAGGCGATGTAGGCGCGGTTGCACGCGAGCACGACCTGCCGCACCCGCAGCAGTTTGCGCAGGACGGCCGTGATCTGCTCCACCTCGGTCGCCGAGTACGGGTGGACGAGCCGGTCGGGCACGGCCGTGGAGTCGCCGCGCGCGAGGCGTACGAACAGCTCGACGTCGGCGCGGTCGCGGGTGGACAGCGGGGCCAGCACGGGGTTGGAGGTCAGGGCGTTCTCCACGTAGCTGAGCGCGAACAGCTCCTCGCGTCCGGACAGGACGTCGCCCAGGTTCCACACGTCGGCGCGGTTGGCCAGCATGTCCGGCACGCGGAACCTGCGGCCCGACTCGGTGAACGGGTTGCCCGCCATGCACACCGCGAACCGCTTGCCGCGCAGGTCGTACGTGCGGGTGCGGCCCTGCCAGACGCCCTCGATGCGGCGCTGGGCGTCGCACAGGGAGATGAACCGCTGCAGCAGCTCCGGTGAGGTGTGCTGGATGTCGTCGAGGTACAGCAGCACGTTGTTGCCCATCTCCAGCGCGAAGGAGATCTTCTCGACCTCCTGGCGCGCGGTGGCGTTCGGCGCCTCGGCCGGGTCCAGCGAGGTGACCGACTGGCCGAGCGCCGGCCCGTTGACCTTGACGAACATCAGGCCGAGCCGCCCCGCGACGTACTCCATCAGCGTCGTCTTGCCGTACCCGGGCGGGGAGATGAGCATCAGCAGGCCCATCTGGTCGGTGCGCTTGGCGTCGCCCGCCGCGCCGAGCTGCTTGGCCAGGTTGTCGCCGATCAGCGGCAGGTAGACCTCGTCCAGCAGGCCGTTCCGCACGAACCCGCTCATCACCTTCGGCCGGTACTCCTCCAGCCGCAGCCGCGACCGCTCCGCCGCGACCAGCTCGCCGCGCCGCCTCTGGTACGCGCGGTACGCGGGCACGCGCTCGGCGCGGAACCGGCGGGTGCGGGTCAGCACCTCGTCGAGGCGGAGCTCCAGCCGCCGGGCGGTGACGCGCGGATGCGTGCCGAGCAGGCCCTCGACGGTCGCGGTCAGCGGCGCGGAGGACTCATGGCGCGGCAGCGACCCGCACAGCTCGATCGCCACCGCCTCGGCCAGGTCGCCGGCGAGCGCGCCGGCCGGGGCCGTCGAGGCCGTGGAGGTCACGTACGCGCTCAGCCAGGCCTCGACGAGCTGGCGCCGGGCCGCCAGGTCATCGCCCAGCTCGCGCAGGTCGGCCGCGTACCCCGGATCGTCGCCGAGCGCCCGCCGGAACCCCTCAAGGAGGGCGCGCGCGCCCGCGCCGGTGACGAAGCCCTCCGGCGCGGCGGCCAGCTCCTCGACCAGGTACTCCCCCGCGAGGTCGGGCGGCCCGGCGTCGAGGGCGGAGGCCGCGATCGCCGTGGTCAGCTCGGTGCGCAGCTCCGTCAGCGCCGCCGCGTCGCCGAACGCGGCACGCGCGCGGGCGAGGGACCGGGCCCGCGCGGCCCAGGCCGTACGGGCCTCCTTCGTAGTGCCGTGCGCCCAGAACAGCTGGGCGGCGGCCCGCGCGGCCGGCGGGTAGCGCAGCAGCCCCGCGCCGTCGTGCAGCCGCAGCAGCGCCTGAAGGATCAGGGCGGCGTCGCGGTCGTGGACGCCGCGCTCGTAGCCCTCGTCGTAGCGGGTCTCGGCCACGCGCCGCACCTCGGCGAGCAGGCCGTCGCCGGACTCGGCCGCGCGCCGCAACGCGGGGAGCGACGGTCCGGTGAGCAGGTCCGCGGCCAGGTACTCGGCCCGGTAGACCTCGGGCGTCTCGGAGACCAGCGGCTGGTCCCAGTACGGCCGGGTCGCGGCGAAGTCCGGGTCGCGCACCGGCACCCGGTAGTCCGTCGCGGTCACGGCGTACGCCATGCCGCCCTCGTACGGCACGAGGGTCAGGTCGAGGGGCTGGGCGTTGACCGCGAACCGGTGCCGGCCGAGGCGGATCGTCTGCCCGCCGCCCTCGTACAGGTCGACGCGGTCGCGCAGGGCCCGGCCGGCGTCCTGGCGGGCGGCCTTGAGCCGCCCGTCGAGCTCCTCCGCGCGCACGGAGTCGCCGAGGTCCCGCAGCTGATCGGCCACGCCGCGGACCTTGGCCACCATCGGGTCGGCGGCGAAGTAGGTGTTGATCTCATCGAGGGAGTCCAGCTCCGCGACGCGCCGCTGGATGCCGGTCAGGATGCGCTCCGCCGACTCGGCGAGCCGGTCCGCGCGGCGCACCTGCTCGTCGACGAGCGCCTGCTTGCGCGTGGAGAAGGCCTCGTAGACCTCCTCGCGCCTGGCGGACAGCTGGGCGACGAAGTCGTCGAACTCGGCGAACCGCGACTCCAGGTTCTCCAGCTGGAGCATCATGCGGCCGAGCTGGTCGTCGCAGTGGCCGGGAGAGTCGGCCATCGCCAGCGCCGCGGTCACGGCCTGGCCGAGCAGCGCGAACTCCGCGGCGAAGGCGGCCCGGCCCTCGGCGTCGAGCAGTTCGCGGCGGCGGGCGGTCAGGCTCGCCTGGGCCTGGTTGATCTCGGCGAGCGCCTCGCCGATGCGTTCCAGGATGGAGGTGCGGACACGGGCATCGGCGACGTCGAGCGAGCCGACGACCTCGGTGAGCGTCTCCAGGCCGTGGGTCTGCTCGGCGAGCCGTTCGCGTACGGGATCGGCCTCGGCCGCGGTCGTGATCGCCTCGGCGTCGGCGGCGATCCGGCCGATCCGCTCGTGGTATCCGGTGAAGGCGTCCGGCCCCTGGAGGAACGCCACGGCGCGCCGGCCCGTCGCGGTCAGCTCCTCGCCGAGCCGCCCGGCCAGCGCGTCGATCCCGTCGGTGTTCGCGTACCGCATCTCGCGCAGCGTCTCGAGCCGGCCCTGCGAACGGCGCAGCTCGGCGAGCCGGCTCACCCACGCGTCGGCGGTGGCCGGCGACTCGCCCCTCGTCTGCCGGATCAGCGCGGTGATCCGCTCCTCGGCCTCGGCGAGCGCGCCGGACGCCTGCGCGGTGAGCCGCTGGACGTTCTCGTACTCCTCCAGGACCTGCTCGGCGGTGGCGCGCACACCGTCGAGCGGCTCGCGCAGGCCCTGCTCGCCGAACCAGAAGTAGCGGTCGGCGGCCCGGTCGCAGGACGCGATCAGCGCCTCGAGCATCGGCTCCGACGGCGCGGTCTCGGCCACCGTACGGGCGATCGAGAGGGCGTCGGAGATGCCGCGGACCAGGTCGGCGTTGCCGACGCGCTCCAGCGGCCCGGTGCCGACCGGCTGCGTCGCCGCGTACGTGTCCGACACGTAGGAGGTCTGCCACACCTGCATCTGGTGCACCCGGGTGGGCTCGGCCGAGTCGGCGCGGAACGAGATCATCGTGCCGTCGTCGAACAGCGAGTAGCCGTGGCAGGTGATCGGGGTGGCGACCTCCTTGCGGATCAGGTTGTACGGCAGCAGGAGGTACCGGCCGGCCTCGCGGGCGTGGAAGACGTAGAGCGCGTCCTCTCCGTTCGGGGACCGGATGACGCGCTCGTACTCCAGCCGGTCGGTGTCGGTGTCGAAGGTCTTGACCGCCCCGGTGACCAGGTAGTAGCCGCCGGGGAAGATGATGCCCTGGTCCTCCGGGAGCCGGCGGCACGCCTGGCCGATGCCGTCGAGCCGTACGACGGTCCGGGTGCGGGTGTTGAAGACCAGGTGCCGCCGGTCCTCCTCCTTGTACGGCCGCACGCGCAGCAGGATGAGCGCGCCGACGCGGGCGTAGTCCACCTCGGCGTCGGCGAGGCTCTGCAGCGGCTCGGCGACCGGCTCGCGGTAGATGCCCTCGCCGGTCTCGGTGTTGTTCTCCAGCTTGACCGTCAGGTCGCCGCCGACGGTCTCGACGAAGACCTCGTCCTCGATCGAGATGTGCGGGTGCCGGCCCAGGACGTGGTCGTCGCGGGTCGTCTCGGTCCAGGTGAAGTCGTGCGACGGCGGGAAGACGTGGTCCGGCTCGCCCAGGTTGTCCTGGTAGACGACGGTGCCGTCCGTACCGGTCTTCCACCGGAGCACGCGCGTGTCGTGCTCGGCCTCCAGGCCGGTCTGGAAGACGGCCAGGAGCCTGCCCTCGACGTGGCGGAGCTGGAGCAGCCGGCTGTCGCGGTAGTAGCGGTACAGCTCTGTGAAGTCGCGCTCGAACTGCGGGTCGCGCAGCAGGCCGGACTCGGCGGGCTCGAACCGGAACTCCTCTCCGTCCCGGACGAACCGGTGCATCGCGAACACGTCGTCCACCAACGTCTCCGGGCGGAGCCCGATGAAGACGTTGTAGCCGAACAGCAGCAGGTCGCCGACGGCGGCGATGTCGCGGGGCACGCAGTTGTTCTCGGTGCGGATCCGCTCGGCGCCGACGAGCCGCAGCTCGGCGCCGCCGAAGGTCTCCACGCGCCGGGCGTTCAGCGCCTCGGCCCGGCCCGCCAGCGCTTCGGCCTGCTCGCCGAGCCGGGCGCGGAGCACCTCGTAGGTGCCCGCGTCCAGCTTCGGCTCAGGCTTCTTCTCTTCTGTCGTCACTGGTCGATGACGGCCACGGAGGAGACGGCGGCGTCGGCGACGCCGAGGCGTTCGGCGTGGTCGAGCAGCTCCTGCGCCTTGGCGCCGTCCGCCCCGCCGCCCCGAATCCGCTGCATGAGCAGCGCGGACAGGGTGAGGTTCTTCACGTCATCGGTGCTGACCGAGCCGAGGAGCCGGGTGAGGTCCTCGGGGAAACTGCGGTCGCCGTTCAGCCACGGCCCGGTGAGGCCGCGAGCCACGGCCGAGTGTTCGACGAACCCGTCCATGCTCTTGCCGACGCCGATCGCGCCGACGACCTTGTCGAAGAAGGTGCCGTCCCCGCCGACGATGTCGATGTCGGCCTTCTCCAGAGCGGACGCCAGCACTGCCGCCTGTTCGCCGGCGACCTCGCGCTGAACGTCGAGGCCGGCCATGCGGATCTCCTTCTCCGCCTCCAGCCGCAGCCGGTACTCCTCGTGCCCCCGGGTCGCGTCGTCCATCGCGGCCATGCCGGCGGCCTTGTCGGTGAGGCCCTCCGCCTCGGCCTTGAGCTTCTCGCGGATGCCGTCGGCGGCGGCGAGGGCCTTCTGCCGGTCGACGGCGGCCTCGGCGTTGCCGACCTTCTCGATGGCCTCGGCGTCCCGCTCGCGCACCTGGACCTCGGCCAGGCCCTCCGCCGCGGCCTCGGCCTGGATGCCCTCGGCCAGCCGGATCTTGGCCTGGGCGTCGAGCTCGGCGGTCTTCTGGCGCGCCTCGGCGAGCAGCAGCTCCTGGCGGGCCTGGAACTTGGCCGCCTCCTCGGCGGCCTCGGCCGCCTTGATGTCCTTGACGAGGCTCTCCTGCGCCTCCGCCTCGGCCTGGATGACGAGGGCCTGACGCGTCCGCTCGGCCTCCTCGACGAGGCGGAGCTTCTTGATGTTCTCCTCCTGCTCGGCGACCGTCTTCTCCACCGCGATGCGCTCGCGGATGACGTCGGCGATCTCCCGCTTCTCCGCCTCGACCTCCTTGTTCTTGGCGATGCGGGAGAGCTCGGTCTCGCGCTCGCGGGCGATCACCTCGAGCATGCGGTCCTTCTCGATGCGCTCGTTCTCCACCGCGATGACGCGCTCGCGGTTCTTCTCCGCGACGGCGATCTCCCGGTTGCGGTTCTCCTGCTGGACGCCGAGCTGCTCGTCGGTACGGATGTGCGCGCTCTGGGAGGTCAGCCGCTCCTCGGCCTGCACCTTGGCGATCTCCGCCTCCTCGCGGGCCCGGATCGTCTCGATCTCGCGCTTCTTCTTGACCTCGGCCTCGGCCTGCCGGCGTTCGAGCTCGAGGATCGCCTCACGCGCGTCGACGTTCTGCCGCGTGATCTCCTTCTGCTCGTTCCGCTGGTACTCGTTGGTGCGCACGTGCTCGATCGCGGTCAGCTCGGTGATCTTGCGAATGCCCTGCGCGTCGAGGATGTTCGTGGGGTTGAGGCTGTCCAGCGGCGTCTGCTCGAGGTGGTCGATGGCCGCGTCCTCGAGGTGGTAGCCGTTCAGGTCCGTGCCGATGATCTGCACGATCTGGTCGCGGAACTCGTGGCGGTGGGTGTACAGGTCGACGAAGTCCATCTGCTTGCCGACGGTCTTGAGCGCCTCGGAGAACTTGGCGTTGAACAGGGTCTGGAGCGTGTCCTCGTGGCTGGCGCGCGCCGTGCCGATGGCCTGGGCCACCTGGATGACGTCCTCGACGGTCTTGTTGACCCGGACGAAGAACGTGATGCGGATGTCGGCGCGGATGTTGTCCCGGCAGATCAGCCCCTCGGCACCGGAGCGCTCGATCTCGATGGTCTTCACCGAGATGTCCATCACCTCGGCCTTGTGGAGGATCGGCAGCACGATCGCGCCGGTGAACGTGACGTGCACCTTCTTGATCTTCGAGACGATCAGCACGTGCCCCTGCTCGACCTTGCGGAACAGCCTGAGCATGACGATGACGCCGGCGAACACGAGCAGGATGGCGGCGAGCAGCACGCCGAGCCCGATGAACAGCGAATCCATCAGTGGGTCCTTATTGCGGGAGTATGGATCAACGAGGTGAACGGTGGGGGTCGAGCTCCGCGTCGTACGGCATCACCCAGAAGAACTCGCCCTCGGCGTCGTAGTCGAATATCAGTGCGGTGTTACCTGCTTTGAGGGCGGGTTCGTCGTCTCGGTTCCGCTGCTGCCGAACCTGGATCACGGCGGCCGATCCGTCGGCGGCCCGCACCATGGCCTGGCCGAAGGCGAGGTCCACCCGCCCGGTGCTGATCACGCACATCCGCCCGACGAAGTCGCGCCGGGTGGGCACGGCCTCTTCGGCGATCATCCGCCCGAGCGGACGCATCAGCAGGCGGGTGACCAGGGCGGACAGCAGAACGGCGGCGATGAGCACGCCGACGGAGGGCAGCGCGCCGGACAGGTCGCCGCGGCGCAGCAGCACGGCACCGGCCAGGCTCGCGAACCAGGCGAGCGCGACGAGCAGCGACACTCGGACGGCCGCGACGGCGCCGACCAGCGCGTCCAGCACCCCGCACGCGACCAGCGCCCAGTAGAGGACCACCACGAGGAGGAGGACACCTGGAATGGCCGCCGGAAAACCCAATGCCGCCCGTAGGAATTCCGTCATCTCTCGCGCCTCCCCCGGCATGCCTGTCGTTGTTGCCGACCAGGCTTCCCGGCGCTCCGAAGCGGAACTCTACGCCCAAAAAAGAGGGCGTTAATGTGATTTATGCAACACGAAACGTTCAGGCCCCAGTGCCGGGGGTGCGGTGGGAGATGTGCCGAAGCATCTTCTCGGCGTATTCGCGCACCTCCGGGTGCGGATCGTGCTCGGCCAGCGCGCGAAGGCGGGCGAGGGCCCCCGGGGCATCCGCGTGGACGAACCCGAGTGCCGTCAGGGCCGAGCACCGGACCTGCCACACGGAGTCGTCGGTGAGGCCGTACAGCAGATCGACGATCGTGGTGTCCCGGCGTGGCGTTCGCAAGACGAGTTGGAACAGCGCGCTGTCCCGTACGTCCCAGTGATGCGTCTCCCGGGTGTGCTCGCGCAGCCAGGCGAGCGTCTCCGGATCGTGCCCGGCGGATTCGCCGACCATCATGACCGCGGTGGCGGCGACCTCGACGGCGCCGTCTCGGGCGAGACGGTCGCGCAGCCATTCGACGGTCCCGGGTTCCCGGACTCCCGCCGCGGCCGCCAGGACCGCCTCGTCGCGCACGGCCCAGTGGTCGTCGTGCAGGGCCCGGTCGCGAATCAGCGTCTCGGTGTACGGGTCCGGACGCCGGCCTTCGGCCAGGAGGCGGATCGCCACGCGCCGAACCCGCGCGTCCTCATCGGCGACGGCCCGGTCTCGCAGCAGCGGGGGAACCGCCGGGACGTCGGGCCGGCGGGAGGCGAGCTCCTCCAGCGCCGCCGCGCGGACCTTCCCGTGTGCGTCGGCGTGAACCGCCTCGATCAGCGGCGCCAGACCTTCCGGATCGTCCGCTCGCGCCTCGGCCAGAGCGGTCGCCGCGGCCGAGCGGACCCGCCAGGACGCGTCGTTCGCCAGCCGGTCCTCGATCAGCTCGTGCGCGTCGTCCCGCCAGTGTTCGGCCGCGGTCTCCACCGCCGCCTTCCGGACCTCCCAGGCCCGGTCGCCGCACGCCGTCTCCCGCAGCACGGCGAACGGCCCGGCCGTCGTCCGTACGGTCGCGGCCCGGACGTCCGCGCTCGCGTCGGACGCCTTGGCACGCGCCCACTCCCGTACGGCGGAGTGCGAGCGCCATCCCTTGATCACGGCCGCGACCGCCGCCGCGCGCACCTCGCCGTCTTCGTCGCCGTCCGCGCGGCCGTACAGCCACGGCAGGGTCGCCTCATCGTCGGCCGCGACCCGCGCGACGGCTTCCACGGCGGCGAGGCGGACCTGCCGGTGAGCGTCCTTCTCCGCCCGGTCCCGGAGCCATGCGACGGTGCCGGGGGTGTCGCCGTCGACCAGTGCCACCGCGCGCACGCCCGCGCGGCGCACTCTCCAGTGCTCATCGTCCGTGCCCTGGTGGAACAGCCAGGCCCGGACCTCGGGCGCTTCGGCCCAGATACGCGCGACGGCGCCGGTCAGCCGCTCCCGAAGGTACTCGTCCTCGTCGCAGGTGGCACGGTCGCGCATCCACGAGGCGATGCCGGGCCGATCCGGCCAGCCACGGGCGACGGCCAGAGCCGCGGCTTCGCGGACCGTATCGTGCCCGTCGCACACGGCCCGCTCCACCAGCCAGGGCAGCACGGGTGGCGTCTCCGGCCGTATCCGCTCCACGGCCTCGACCGCCGCCCGGCGGACGCGCGGACGACTGTCCGACACCGCCAGCTCGATCAGCCGGTCCCGCACCCGCGGGTCGTCCGGCCATCCGGTCGCCGCCGCCTCGATGCCCGCCGAGCACAGATCGCCGTCGCCGTCCCGGAGGACGCGATCGAGGATCCAGACGAGGATCCGGTCCCCGCCTCTGGTCTGGGCGAGGGCGTCGACGGCGGCGCGGCGGACCGGCCGAGCGCCGTCGTCGACGGCCCGCTGCCGCAGCAGGGCCATGACCTCCTCGTCCGGCTGCTCGGCGAGAATCCCCACGATGGCGGCGCGGACGTCCGGGTACGGATCCGTCAGCACGCGGTCGAACAGGAGCCGGCGGGCCTCTGGATCGCGCTGCCACAGCCGGGACAGGCCGAAGACGGCCGCTTGACGGACGCGAGGATGCGGGTCCGAGAGGGCGACCTTCAACAACGCCAGACGCTCCCTGACGTTCCGCAGAAAGACCTCCCGCTGGACCGCGAGGCGGCGGATCTCCCAGCTCGGGTCGTTCAGCGCGCCCTCAAAAAGCCGCTCCATCGCGCCGGTGTCGTCCGAGCCGAGCATGACCGCGCGCAGGGCCGCACGGCGTACCTGCCACCGGCCGTCCGTGAGGAGATCGGGCAGCAGCCGGCGGCGCCACCATCGCGGAAGCGCGTCGACCGCGGCCGCGGCCACGCGCCAGTCCTCGTCCGCGGCGATACGTTCCCTGAGCGTCGCCAGGGTCTCGGGGTCGTCGGGACGAACGGTTCCGAGCGCCCGCAGCGCGCCCACCCGAGCGTCGCGGTCGCTTCCGGACACCGCGGTCTCGCGCAGCCGTTCCCACGTCTCCGGCCGGTCGCGGCGTGCCTCTGCCAGTACGCTCAGCGCTTCGCGGCGCACGGCCCCGGCATCGTCGCCGAGCCGAGGTTCCAGCCAGGACCAGGTCTCCGGGCCGGGCCCGAGGGCCGCCGCGAGACGCATGGCGGCGATCCGCACGGCGGGCGCCACGTCCGAGACGGCACGAGCCCGCAACCACGACAACGTCTCCGGATGATCGGCCCACCCGCCCGCGACCGCCTCAACAGCCGCCTTCCGCACATCCTCGTCCACGTCACCGACCGCACGAGCCCGCAACCACGACAACGTCTCCGGATGATCGGCCCAGCCACCCGCGACCGCCTCAACAGCCGCCTTCCGCACATCCTCGTCCACGTCACCGACCGCACGAGCCCGCAACCACGACAACGTCTCCGGATCGCCGGCCCACCCGTCCGCGACCGCCTTGACGGCCACCTGCCGTACGGCCCAGCCGCGGTCGCCGACGGCGCACGCCATGAGCAGCGGCCGGATCTCCGCACGCTCGTGCCCGCCTCGTCCGAGGAGAAGAACGCAGACCTCCCGCACGAGCCCCTGCCCGTCGGCGGTCACGCGTTCCGCGAGCCACGGCAGGACGTCAGGATGGTCCGGCCACCCCAGGGCGATCGCCCGTACGGCCGCGACACGCACGTTCGCGTCGCCGTCCTCGACGGCCCGTTCGCGCAGCCACGTCAGCACGCCGGGAGGCCGCCAGTCCCGGCCGATCGTCTCGACGAGCATCGCCCGCGTGTTCGGGGAGGGATCCGCCGCCGCGCGTGCGGTCAGCAGCGAGAGGACGTCCGGCTGATCGCGCCACCCGGCGGCGATCGCCTGCAGCGCGGCCGACCGCACGTCGTCGTCCGTGTCGCCGACCGCGCGGTCCCGCAACCACGACAAGGTTTCCGGGTGATCGCGCCACCCGCCCGCGACCGCCTGAACGGCCGTCTTCCGCACCTTCTCGTCCGCGTCGCCGGAACCCAGGTCCCGCAACCACGGCAGGGGATCCAGGTGATCACGCCGACCGCCGGCCACCGCCTGCACGGCCGCCGCCCGGACGTCCGCGTGGGGATCCTCGCGGGCCCGCGCCCGCAGCCACGCGGGCACATCCGGATGGTCGTGCCAGCCGCCCGCGACGGCCCGGACGGCCGCGGCGCGCACCTCGTGGTGCGCGTCGGCGACGCCACGCTCGCGGAGCAGAGTGAACGTGGCGGGCACGTCCCGCCACGTGTCGGCCAGTGCCCCGAGCGCGGCGGCCCGGACGTCCTCGTGCTCGTCCCCGCTCGCCAGCGCACGCGTCAGCGGCAGCACATCCGGATGGTCGCGCCGTTGCCGGACGGCCGCCAGCAGGGCGCCCGTTCGTACGGCCGCGTGCGGATCGGTCGTCAGGCGCTCCATGACCAGCGTGAACGCGTCCGGCGTCGCGCGGCGGCCGTCGACGAGCTGCTGGAGCGCCTCCGCCCGGACCTCCCCATGCCCCTCGGCGGCCACGCGGTCCCGGAGGAAGGCCGGCGTCTCCGGGTGGTCGGACCATTCCCGGCCGATCAGCTCGATCGCGGCCCCGCGCACGTCTTCGTCCGCGTCACCGAGCGCCCGGTCACGCAGCAGGGAGAGGGTCTCCGGACGATGCGGCCACGACCCGGCGACCGCGCGCATCGCGCCCTCGCGGGCATTCCCGTAAGAAGCGATGGCCGCCCGGCGACGCAGGTGATCACGGAGGCGGTCGTCGTCCGGAAACAGCGCCGCCGCCACTTTCGCCGTCAGCCGGGAGACGGCGTAGCTCGTGAGATACGCACCTCGCATGAGATACCAGCGGAGATAGGCCTCGCGCCCCGGCCAGCGCGGCTGCACGGACTGGAAGAAGGGAAGGAGCTTGTCCTCGATCACCTCGTCGTCGCTGCCGTAACTCTCTTCGAGGTACTCCAGCCAGGAGATCACCCGCCGTACGACCGTGGCTCCCTGGCGCTCCATCGCGGTCAGATTGCGCATCTCGGCGATGCATCCGGCCGCGAGGAGGAGGTGGTGTGGCGGCGCGTCCTCCGCGGTGAACGGCCAGAACGGGTTCGCGTCCTCGAGCAGGTGGTCGACGATGCCGGACGTGAACCTCTCATCGATCATCCCGGCGATCAGCAGGAGGACCTCGCGCCAGGTCGGGTCGGACCAGTACCGCCCGAAGATGTCGGTGACCAGTTGCTCGGGGTCGAGCTGCCGCTTGTTCTGAAAGCGGCGGACGACCTCGTCGGCGCAGAAGAATTCGAGAAAGGCGCGGTGTACGAATCCGTAGACCCCGCCGCCGTAGAGGCTGAGGATGAAGTTCCGCTCCCGGAACTGCCGGAGCATGATCTTCGCTATCCGCTTGGCCTCCGGCGGCGAGTGCTGATAGCGCCCGACCAGGTAGTCGATGAATTCCCCGAGCAGGTCCTCCCGGCGAATGTGGTTGCCGGCATGGCCGGATCGGCCGCTCTGCATCCGCCAGGCCACACGGCGCAGGACCTCCTTCTTGTCCTCGCTGTCGATGTAGTCGGCCTGGATCCGCGCGTCCTGCAGGTAGCGGTTGACGTCCCAGTGCTCGACCAGCACCGTGGCCGCGTGCGCGTACACGGCACGGCGCTCGCGCGGCAGTTCCTGGCGCCGTCCGATGATCGCCAGGATCGTGAGCAGCAGCGGGTTCCCCGCGAGCTCCCGGATCGACGGCGATTCGTCCACCGCCCGGAGAAGGCGGTCACGGCGAAGGGCCGCCTCCTCCTTCCGGTCGTGGATCGCGAGGCCGAACCAGTTCGTGCTGAACTCCCGTATCTGGTCCCGGTTCAGATCCTGGAGCATGTAGTGGCGGAACCCCGCGTCCTGCAGTTCGGCCCGCCGGTAGCCGATCACCCGGCTGGTGACGATGACGCGCACGCGCGGATAGCGCAGCGCGAAGCCCGCGATCTGCCGGGTCACCGTCTCGCGTTCCTTCGGATCGAAGATCTCATCGAGCCCGTCGAAGATGACCAGTGCCCGGCCGTCGTCGCGTAGGTGGTGGTCCAGCGGCTCGGCCGGAAGCCCGGCCTGCTCGGTCCGGTACTGATGCTCGAGGAAGTCGAGGAAGGTGTCGCGCCGCATGTGCTGATCCGCGTAGGCCCGCAGCTCGATCAGGAGGGGCAGCGATCCGCGCAGCACCGCGAGTTCACCGGGCGGCTCCTGCCGGGCGAGGGTCAGGATCAGGTAGCGGGCCAGCGTCGACTTGCCGGCTCCGGGATCGCCGAGCAGGACGACCAGCCGGTTTCCCGGTACGCCGAGGACCTCGATGACCGGTCGTGCCGCCTTCTCGCCGTACGTGCTGCGGGCCCGGGCGAGCCGGTCCGGGTCGAGCCCTTCGGGGAGGTCCTTCTCGCTGATCTCGTCGGCCTCCAGCAACCGCCGCCAGAGTTCCTTGGGCATCTCCGGCAGCAGCACGTCCTCCCGTACGTCCTGCGGCACGAACACGGAGCGGAGCAGGATCGGGATGTGGTCGTCGTGTTCCGCCGGCGTAAGCACGTCCAGGTCGAGCCGCCGGTAACGCCGCTCCAGCCGCGAGAGGTAGGCCGCCGTCGCGACGGCGAAGGACTCCTGATCGTCCGGTCCTGCGGGCGGTCCGGACACGGCGGCGCGAGCCTGGCTGAGGATCGCGTGCAGCACCTTGCCGGTGAGGTCTTCGGCGGAAGTGAAGGTGTCGATGACGATGCCCGCGTCGCTCAACCGGCCGCGGAAGTCGTCGATGGCCGACCGGTCCGCGTCGATGAGGCGGGGCGGCAGGGGGAAGTCCTCGTCCAGCAGGAAGACCAGGCGCGGGATCCGGGCCTCGGCCGCGGCGTGGAACTCCATCTCCGTGTAGGAGATCCCGCTGTCCGCGACGGTCGAGCCGTAGCGCCAGCCGATGACGCCCACGTAGAGGTCGCACGAGCGTACGCAGTTCCGGCAATACTCCGCCGGTGCCTCCTCCCCCGCCGGGAAGTAGCTCATGTCCACCGGCACACGGCCGGCTTTCGCCACCGCGTCGATCGCCGCACGCACAAAGGACGTCGAGGCCGGATAGTCCGCCATGTCCGACGTATGGCTGATGAACACCTTCGACACGAAGTCAACGTACTTGAGCCACCAGCGAACCAGCCCGTACCGCCGGCAATTCCATCAACGGTCGCAGACCGAATGTTCATTTCGGTCCGTGAGCGCTTCTCGGGAGTCAGGCGTCCCAGGGGACCGAGGCGCTGGTCCAGTGGGTGAGGCCGGCGAGGTCCGCCTCGGTGGTGACGTGGCGGGGCGGGGTGGCGAACGTCGCGTACGGGCGCAGGCGCAGCACGACCCGCTCCTCCCGGCGGGCCATCGCCTCGACCTCGGCGCGGGAGTCCTCGCTCAGCGGGCGGCCCGCCATGACGCCCATGATCTTGAAGAACAGGTCGGCGCCGGCCTCCGGGTCCTCGTCCAGGACCGCGTCGCAGTAGACGTTGAGGTAGGTCGGGGGCCACTTTTCGTCCAGGACGCACAGCGAGACCTTCGGGTCGCGGCGCACCGCGGCGGCCTTTGCTCGCGCACGCATGGTGGAGACGAGGATCTCGTCGCCCTCCACGATGTAGTACAGCACCGACATCGCGGGCCCGTCGTTTTTGCGGGCATAGCCGAAGATCGCCGTACGGTGGTCGCGGACGAACTGGCGTCGTTCTTCCGGTGTCATGTCCTCCAGTCTGCGCCGCCTCCGCCGGACGGGCCATGGCGTGCTCCGCGGAATGCGTTGAGCGGCGGGGCGGCACGTCCTACGCTCATTGATCACGGCGAGTCCGGCAGCGGGGAGGACGCCATGGGCATCACGGCCTCCGATGTGATCACCTCCATGCCGAGCGTGTGGGGCGCCACGGACGCCGCGAGCGCCGCGAGCGTCTACCCGCTCGCGGCGTTCGTCGCGGTGCCGCTCGCCGCGGTCGTGTCGGATCCCGCGCAGATGTGGCATGCCGGCAAGCGGTACGGCACGGTCGCCGAGCACATCCGGACGGCGAGCTCGGAGATCTCGCAGGCCGTGGACCGGCACGCCTCCGCGGACCACTGGAGGGAAAAGGGCAGGGACGCCTTCGTCGCCAACCGGGTCAAGCCCTACCAGGACACGCTCGACCAGGCCGCGAAGATGTACGACAACGTGCATGACACCCTCCTCGGGTGCGCGGTCGGCTACACGATGGCGGGCCTGGCGTCGGCGGTCATCGGGGCGGCGGTCCTCAACTACGTCGCGAGCCTGCTCGCGGCCGCCGCCGTGCCCGGCGCGAACGTGGCCACGACCTTCGTGGCCAACGAACGGATGCTCAATGCGTCCCAGGTGGTCCGGGATCTGATCAGCGGTCTGGCGAAGGTCAACGACGTGGCCGGGTCGATCATCGGCCGCATCACCGCGGAGATCAAGGCCCTGCCCGCTCTCACCGGGGCCGGCGCGGGCCTGAGCGGGTACTACATCGGCGCCCGGGCAGAGCCGGCCTTCGAGAAGACCCAGACCACGCTGCACTGGCCCCGGCGGCTCAAGCCCGGCGAGGCCCTGCCCACCGGCTACCGCGCCGCCAGCGCGGCCGACCAGGACGCGATCAAAAAGATCGACCCGGCGTCGATCACGGCCCTGGGCCGGGACCTGGACCGCGGCGCCGCCAAGACACTCGCCGACGCGTACGACCAGGCGCAGGGGAACGACGTGGGCTACCCCGGCTTCGGCCTGGTCGGCCTCCACCTGGCCCACGCCCACAGCGTCATGCGCGAACACGCGGCGCAGCAGCTCGCCGCCTGCCGCGACACTCCGGGCGCCTGGCTGCCCGGGCTGCGGACGAACGCCGGCAACTGGGTCTTCGCCGAACAGGCGAACGTGGCCGCCATCTAGTACGGCAAGTGACGGACGCGAGAACAGCGGGTAAGGGAATGAGCGACCGGCCCTGCGGACGCCCTTCCGCGGAGCGCCGGTTTTCCGCCTCTTCGTGCGGGCGACGGCGATATCACCCGTCAGACCAGGCCTGCTACCTGGCCATATTCTAGGTTCGCGACAGAACCATTAGTTGGCGTAACCGATGACGCCGCGGCGCGCTTTTGCGGGATATAGCGGACCGCAATTCTCGGCCTTGGGTTGAATATTCGTTGGGCTTGCCATTCCGTCGCACGCGGGTAGAGAGCCGTTGGTCAGTACGGACCACATCATCAGGGGGATCCATGAAATCGACTCGGTCCACTGTGGCGGGCCTTCTCGTCGGGCCGGCCATCGTCGCGGGGGCGCTCGCGGGCGCCGCGCAGGCCGCCGAAGCGGCGACGCCCGCCGGGCACACCTCCGCCGTCCCCGCCGGCCACACCGGATGGCCGGGCTGGGACCACGACCACGACCACGGCTGGGACCGCTGGGGCCACCACCGCGACCCGCGCTGGGACCCGCGCAACGGCAACCGCTACGACCCGCGGTGGGGCTACTACCGCCACGACCCGCGCTGGGGGTACTACCGGTACGACCCGCGGGTCGGCCGCTACCACTGGGACCACCGCTGAGCGGGAACCACCGGTGACGCGCGGATCCGGGGCCCTGCCCCGGGTCCGCGGGTCCGCCTACCGCCGGTCCGTCCGCCGTCGTCTGCGACCGGCGGCCGGACGGACCGTGGCGCGAGAGGACCGTGACGCGGGAGGACCGTGACGCGGGAGAACCTCAGCTCTTGCGGCCGACCCCTCCGTACAGCCACCCGGTGGCGTCCGGCGCCGGGTCCTGCGGGTCCGGCCGCCACACGTCCAGCGTCACCAGGCCCGGGTCGACCAGGTCGAACCCGTCGAAGAAACGGCCGATCTCCTCCCGGTCGCGGAAGTAGATCGGCGTGGGCGTCGTCGCGTACACCGCCTCGATCTGCGCGACGGCGTCCGCCGACTTGCCGTCGGTCGTGACGTGGGTCGCCGTCAGGTGGCTGCCGGGTGCGAGTGCGTCGCGCAGGCGGCCCATGACCGCCGACCGCTCCTCCACGGTCAGGAAATGGACCATGGCGATCATCAGCACCCCGACCGGCTCGTCGAAGTCGATCAGCTTCCGCGTCTTCGGGTGCTCGAGCACCTCTTCCGGGCGATGCATGTCGGCCGTCGCCACCGTGGTGTTGTCGTCGGCGGCCAGCAGCGCGCGGCCGTGAGCGAGCACCACCGGATCGTTGTCGACGTACACCACCCGGGCGTCCGGGTTGATCTCCTGCGCGATCTCATGGGTGTTGCCCACCGTCGGCAGACCCGAGCCGATGTCGATGAACTGCCGGATCCCCTGCCGCGCCATGTACCGCACCGCGCGCCGCAGGAACGCGCGGTTCTCCTGTGCCAGCTGCCGGATCTCGGGCATCGCCTCGGCGACGCGGTCGACCGCCTCACGGTCCACCCGGTAATTGTCCTTGCCCCCCAGGTAGTAGTCGTACATCCGCGCGACACTCGGTCGGCTGACGTCGATCTGAGGGATCGTGGGATCGCTCTGCTGTCCGATGGGAATGCCTCCGTCCAAGCCATGCCGGCGGCCGGTCGCGCCGACACGATACCTCCCCGCCGCAGTAAATGATCTTAGTCGGAGAAGCGACGGACGTACGAGAAGTTCTGGCAGACACTGACGCGAATCGCCGGCCCGACGAGAACGTGCCGCGGCACGCCGGGCTGACCTCCTCGTGGCTACGGAAGGAGACCGGCGTCGGCGTCGTCGCGTACACCGCCTCGATGTCCGCAGCGGCCTCCGCGGACTTACCGTCGGCAGTGCCATGTGTCGCCGACAGGTGACTGCCGGGTGCGAGCGCGTCGCGCAGGCGGCCCATGCCCGCCGGACGCTCCTCCACGGTCAGGAAATGGACCATGGCGATCATCAGCACCCCGACCGGCTCGTTGAAATCGATCAGCTTCCGCGTCTTCGGGTGCTCGAGCACCTCTTCCGGGCGATGCATGTCGGCCGTCGCCACCGTGGTGTTGTCGTCGGCGGCCAGCAGCGCGCGGCCGTGAGCGAGCACCACCGGATCGTTGTCGACGTACACCACCCGGGCGTCCGGGTTGATCTCCTGCGCGATCTCATGGGTGTTGCCCACCGTCGGCAGACCCGAGCCGATGTCGATGAACTGCCGGATCTCGGGCATCGCCTCGGCGACGCGGTCGACCGCCTCACGGTCCACCCGGTAATTGTCCTTGCCGCCCAGGTAACAACGGACGTACGGGCGGAATCTGGCAGACGCTGACGCGAATCAAGGGCGTGGCGCGGGCGCACGGGGGGGATCGCCAAGGCGGCGGCCGGCACCAGCCCGGCGCCGGATCACCTTATTCCGCCACACCGGGCCGTACGGTCCGGATCATTACGGCGGGCCACCAGGAAGATCGAATGAAATCCGCCGACTTTCCCGGCGAATCTCACTGGCCACCGCACATTATTCGATTTACCCTGTTTTTGCTCTCGCGGAAACCTGGGGGTTGAACGCGACGCGGGGCAGAAGGGGAATGCCGTGAACTGGTACTTGGCGGTACTCAAGAACTACGCGGGTTTCAGCGGCCGGGCGCGCCGCACCGAATACTGGATGTTCGTCCTCGTCAACTTCGTCATCTCGGTCGTGCTGAACATCCTCGCGACCTGGGTCAGGGCGTTCAGCATCATCGACCTGCTCTACGCTCTCGCGGTGCTGATCCCCGCCATCGCGGTGGGCGTGCGCCGCCTGCACGACACCGGCCGGACCGGATGGTGGCTGCTGATCGGCCTCATTCCCATCATCGGCACGATCATCCTGCTCGTCTTCCTGGTCACCGACGGCCAGCCGGGCGACAACCAATACGGGCCGAATCCCAAGTACGCCACGGCCGTGGCCTGAACCGGCCACCCAGTGAACCCGAGGCCCGGGAGAAGTCTCTTCTCCCGGGCCTCACCTTTTCCTCCCCGCGCATTCCCTGCTCCGCGAACGAGAATTCACCGCCGGCCCGAAAACGTGCCGCGGCGAGCCGGGTGGTTCCCGCCGCCGAGTAGGGTCGGCGGACATGAGTCATCCGAGTGACCGGCTGGACACGGTCGACGAGTCATGGTCGCGTGCGCTGGCCGTGGTCGCGCACCCCGACGACCTGGAGTACGGGACCGCCGCAGCCGTGGCCCGCTGGACGCGCCAGGGCAAGAAGGTCGTGTACTGCCTGGCCACGAGTGGCGAGGCGGGCATCGACGCGATCGAGCCCGAAGAGGCCGGGCCTTTGCGCGAGGCCGAGGAACGCGCGGGCGCGGCGCTGGTCGGCGTCGACGAGGTCGAGTTCCTCGGTCATCCCGACGGCGTGATCGAGTACGGCCTGGACCTGCGGCGTGACATCGCCCGTGCCGTACGGCGGCACCGGCCCGACGTGGTGATCACCGGCAACCACCACGACACGTGGGCGCCCGGCGCGCCCAACCAGGCCGACCACATCGCGGTGGGCCGCGCGGTCATCGACGGGGTGCGCGACGCCGCGAACCGGTGGGTGTTCCGCGAACTGCTCGACGAAGGCCTGCCGCCGTGGCGCGCCGGGCGGGTGCTCGTGGCCTCCAGCCCGCTGGCGGCGCACGGCGTGGACGTCACCGACACCTTCGCCGACGGGGTCGCGTCCCTGCGGGCGCACGCGGAGTACCTGCGGGGGCTCGGCGAGAACGCGATGGCCGACCCGGAGGAGTTCCTCGCATCGATCGCCGGTCCGGCCGGAACCCGGCTCGGCGCCCGCTACGGCGTCGCGTTCGAGGTCATCGACCTCTGAGAGCCGGACTCCCTCGTCACGGCACGGGTAGCGACACGGGTATTAATCCCGGTGTCCCCCGCCGGTGCCGGAGGGAAGGTGGTGTCACCGGCCAGGCCGCGACGGGATCCCCCCGGCGGACGCCGGGGCCGCCAGCGCCCTCCCCCCATCCTGCCGGCCCCGGCGCCCGCCGCTCTCGATCTCACGTTTCCGCGCCGTCGGGCGTCTGCAGGATGTGACCATGCGACCGTTCGAGCAGATCGTGACCGAGTACGGCCCGATGGTGCTGCGCGTCTGCCGGGCCGTGCTCGGGCCGGCAGACGCCGATGACGCCTGGTCCGAGACTTTCGTCGCGGCGATGAGGGCCTATCCCGGACTCCCCGCCGATGCGAACGTCGAGGCCTGGCTCGTGACGATCGCCCACCGCAAGGCGATCGACGTCACCCGCGCCGCCGCGCGCCGGCCCACGCCCGTCGAGACCCTGCCGGAACACCCCAGCCGTACGGGCCGGCCGGAGGACTGGGACGGCGACCTGTGGCAGGCGTTGCGCGGCCTGCCCGCCAAACAGCGCCAGGCGGTGGCGTACCACTATCTCGCCGGGCTGCCGTACAAGGAGATCGCCGGCCTGCTCGGCGGAAGCACGGACGCCGCGCGCAGGGCCGCCGCCGACGGCCTGAAGACCCTGCGCTCCACCTACCCGGCCACCGACCAGGAGGAGATGGCTCCATGAACACCGCATCCGACCCGCGGCACCCGCTCTCGGCGCTGCCCGTGGAGGACCGGCCCGCGCTGGCCCGTCTGCACGACCGTCTCGCGGACCGGGCCGAGCGCGAGGGGATCCTCGACGTCGCGTACCGCACGCTGGACACACCGGTCGGCACGCTCCTGCTCGCCGCCACCGCACGGGGGCTGGTGCGGGTGGCCTTCGCCGTCCAGGACCACGACGCGGCGCTGCGGCTGCTCGCCGACCAGGTCAGCCCCCGCGTCCTCCACGCGCCCGTACGCCTGGACGAGGTGAGCCGGCAGATCGAGGAGTACTTCACCGGCCGGCGAACCGGGTTCGATCTGCCGCTCGACTGGCGGCTGTCCCGGGGTTTCCGGCGCGATGTGCTGGCCCACCTGCCGGACATCGGCTACGGCCGCACCGAGACGTACGCCCAGGTGGCGGCGGCCACCGGCCGCCCGCGCGCGGTGCGGGCGGTGGGCACCGCGTGCGCCACCAACCCGCTGCCGATCGTCGTGCCCTGCCACCGGGTGGTGCGTTCCGACGGCACGCCCGGCGGCTACGCGGGCGGCCCCGAGGCCAAGCGCGCCCTGCTGACCCTCGAGACCGGCTGAGCGCCGGACACTGAGGGCCGCCCCTGACGTTGTGGGACTTAGAAGTCCATGCCGCCCGCGTCGGGAGCGGCCGGGGCCTTCTC
>NZ_BAABHF010000037.1:0-11538 GCF_039541955.1 Actinoallomurus oryzae
CCACCCGCACGCCCGTTCCTCCGCGTCCCCGGCGGCCGCCGCCCCGGCGAGCCCGTCCACCGCCGGCCGCTACGTCCGGCCGTTCGACTTCTGCGCCCTGCTCACCCCGGACCAGGTCACGCGGCTGGTCCCGCACGCGTCGAAGGTGCCCGACGCCCACTCGTGCGCCTGGACCGCGGCGGCGCGGCACCAGGCCGTCTCCGTGTCGGCGGAGTCCGTCTACGACCCGAGCACCGAGACGGCGGCCGAGGACCCGTGGACCGCCACCCCCGGTGCGGCTCGCGCCTCCTACGACCAGCAGTACGCCGCCGACAGCAGGCCGCGGTCCGGCATCGCGTGGGGCTGGGACGAGATCGGCGTACGGCGTACCGGCGCGCGGCAGAGCGCGGCACGTCGCGTCTCAGGAGTCGGCGAGGCCGCCTACCTGACCGAGACCTCCCAGAAGGGGAACGTGGAACGGGCCGACGTGACGTTCCGTGACAGCAACCTCTACCTGTCCGTCTGGTTCGTCGCCGCGGACGGCTCCGGCGACGCCGCCCGGATCCGCGCGGGCGCCCTCGACGCCGCCCGGTGGGTGTCCCAGGCTCTGCGGCGGATGCCGTGACGCGGGTGCTGGCCGGGCGCTACCGGCTGTCGGAGCAGCTGGGCCGTGGTGGCATGGGCGCGGTCTGGCGCGCCGGCGACGAGTTGCTGGGGCGTACGGTCGCGGTCAAGGAGCTCTCGCTGCCCCAGGGGATCACCGCCGAACGCCGCGCCGTCCTGTGCGAACGCGCGATCCGCGAGGCCCGGGTGTCGTCCCGGCTGAGACACGCCTCGATCATCCGGGTGCACGACGTGATCGCCGAGGACGACCGGCCGTGGATCGTCATGGAACTGCTGGCCGGCCGCACCCTCGACGAGGTCGGGCCGCTGCCCCCGCAGCGGGTGGCCGAGATCGGGCTGGCCGTGCTGGACGCCCTCGGCGTGGCCCACGCGGAGGGCGTGCTCCACCGCGACGTCAAGCCGGGCAACGTCTTCCTGTGCGATGACGGCCGCGTGGTCCTCACCGACTTCGGCATCGCCACGCTCGCCGGCGAGGTGTCGCTGACCGCCTCCGGCGGCCTGGTCGGGTCGCCGGGCTACATGGCGCCCGAGCGCCTTCGCGACGACACCGCCGGGCCGCCCTCGGACCTGTGGTCGCTCGGCGCCACGCTCTACACCGTCGCGGAGGGCCGGCCGCCGTTCGACCGCCGGACCGTGGCGGGCGCGCTGAGCGCCGTGCTGACCGAGGACCCCCTGCCGCCGCACGGGGCCGGTCCGCTGGGCCCGCTCCTCACGGCCATGCTCGCCAAGGACCCGGCACACCGGCCGCCGCCGGACGCGATACGGGGGTTCCTGCTCCGTGTGGCCGGGGGAGAGGCGCCCGCGCTCTGGCCGGGCGCCGACACGGCCGGGCGGGCGATGGCGGTCGTCCCGACGGCCCCGGTCCGCCCCGGCCGGTGGTACCGGCGGCGCGGCCCGGCGCCGGCGATCCTCGCGTCGGCGCTGGCCTGCGCGATCGCCGTACCGGCCGGGATCGCGCTCGCCGGGAAGGACGACGCCTCGGACTCTCCGCCCGTACGCCCGCCGGCGGAGCCGCAGCGCGGGCGGTTCGCGACCATGCCCCGGCCCTGCGCGCTGCTCACCTCCGCGGAGGCGTCCCGCCTCGGCGCCGGCCGGACGCCCACCGCCGAGACGCAGGGCTGCCGCTGGGGCGCTGGGCTCACCGAGGGCTCGATCGAGCTGTGGCTCCAGCACTTCACCCCCCGCGACGCGCTGACCGCGCCGGGCCTGGCCGAGGCGTACTACGCGGACAAGAGACGGCAGTCCCAGATCTCCGCGCACGCCGCGGACAAGATCAGCAGCACCCGGTCCGGGGTGACCGACGTCCCCGGCGTCGCCGACGCCGCGTTCGCCTTCGACGAGACCGACGGCATCGACTCCGGGCGCTCGTCCACGGTCTGGCTGCGGTCGAGCAACGTGGTCGTCAAGGTCGTCTACGCGGACCTCACCGGCGCGATCGGCGCCACGCGGCTGCGCCAGGACGCCGTCGCCGCCGCGCGTACCGTGGGCGCGCGCCTCGCCCGGCTCTGACATCACGCGGCGTGGTCCGGGGGCCCGGCCGGGATGGCCGCCTCCGGCCGGGGGACCGCGCGTCCGCTGGTCACCGGCTCGGAGGCCGTTCCGATCGGTCACGTTCCGCGAAGATCAGTCTTGCATGATGATGCATCTCAATGCATACTTTCACCATTGCCTCGAGAGCGGAGACGAGACGTATGGGTGCGCGTGTGGCGGTCGCCGGAGCGAGCGGATACGCGGGCGGCGAGCTGCTGCGCGTCCTCGCCGGCCATCCCGGGTTCGCGATCGGCACGCTGACCGCCGGGTCCAGCGCGGGCACGCGGCTCGGGGCGCACCACCCGCACCTGCATCCGCTCGCCGACCGGGTGCTGGAGGAGACGACCGCCGAGACCCTCGCCGGGCACGACGTCGTCTTCCTCGCCCTGCCGCACGGCCAGTCCGGGGCGATCGCCGCCACGCTCGGCGACGACGTGCTCGTGGTCGACTGCGGCGCCGACTTCCGGCTCGACGACGCGGGCGAGTGGGAGCGCTTCTACGGCACGCCGCACGCCGGCACCTGGCCCTACGGCCTGCCCGAGCTGCCCGGCGCCCGCGAGCGGCTCCGCTCCACACGGCGCATCGCGGTGCCCGGCTGCTATCCGACCGTGTCCCTGCTCGCGCTGTTCCCGGCGTACGCGGCGGGCGCCGCCGAGCCCGACGTCGTCATCGTCGCGGCGTCCGGCACCTCCGGCGCGGGCCGCTCGGTCAAGCCGCACCTGCTCGGCAGCGAGGTCATGGGCGCGATGAGCGCCTACGCCGTGGGCGGCGTCCACCGGCACACCCCCGAGATCGCGCAGCAGCTGTCCGCCGTGGCCGAAGCCCCGGTCACGGTGTCCTTCACGCCGACTCTCGCGCCGATGAGCCGCGGCATCCTCGCCACCTGCACGGCCAAGGCCGCGCCGGGGCTCACCGCGACCGCGCTGCGCGAGGCGTACGACCGGGCCTACGCCGACGAGCCCTTCGTCCGCCTGCTGCCCGAGGGCGAGTGGCCCTCCACCTCCATGACGCTCGGCGCCAACGTCGCCGCGGTGCAGGTCACGCTCGACGAGCGGGCGGGACGGATCGTCGCGGTGGCCGCCATCGACAACCTGACCAAGGGCACCGCCGGCGGTGCCGTCCAGAGCACGAACCTCGCCCTCGGCCTGCCCGAGGATCTCGGCCTCACCACGATCGGAGTCGCACCATGAGCGACGCGCACGAGGCATCGGCGAGAGCGACTCAAGTGAGGCCGGGCCTCATGGGCGGAGAAGCGAGACCCGTGTGTGTCGCCCGTGAGGCATCGGTGAGTTCCGTCGCAGCGAGGACCGGCCTCGTGGGCGGAGAAGCGAACAAGGAGAATCCGTGAGCGTCACCGCCCCACTCGGCTTCCGTGCCGCCGGCGTCGCCG
Organism: Actinoallomurus oryzae; assembly: GCF_039541955.1. Lineage (NCBI taxonomy): Bacteria > Bacillati > Actinomycetota > Actinomycetes > Streptosporangiales > Thermomonosporaceae > Actinoallomurus > Actinoallomurus oryzae. The sequence goes on from NZ_BAABHF010000037.1 coordinate 3,524, forward strand.
CCGGCCTCAAGGACGGCGGCCAGCGCGACCTCGCGCTGGTCGTCAACGACGGCCCGTCCCGCGCGGCGGCCGGAGTGTTCACCCGCAACCGCGTCAAGGCCGCGCCGGTGCTGTGGTCCGAGCAGGTCCTGCGCGGCGGGCGGGTGCACGCGGTCGTGCTCAACTCCGGTGGCGCCAACGCCTGCACCGGGAGCGACGGCTTCCAGGACACCCACCAGACCGCGGAGAAGGCCGCCGACGTCCTCGGCGACTCCGCCGCCGAGATCGCGGTCTGCTCCACCGGCCTGATCGGCGAGCGGCTCCCGATGGACCGGCTGCTGCCGGGCGTGGCCGCGGCGGCCGCGGAGCTGTCCCGCGACGGCGGGCTCGGCGCGGCCGACGCGATCCGCACCACCGACACCGTCGCCAAGATCTCCTTCCGGCGGGCCGCCGGCGGCTACACGGTCGGCGGCATGGCCAAGGGCGCGGGCATGCTCGCCCCGGCGCTCGCCACGATGCTCTGCGTCATCACCACCGACGCCGAGGCCGACCCCGAGACCCTCGACCGCGTCCTGCGGCACGCCACCGGGCTGACCTTCGACCGGCTCGACACCGACGGCTGCATGTCCACCAACGACACGGTGCTCCTGCTCGCCAGCGGCGCCACCGGCGTCCGCGCCGACGAGGCCGAGCTGACCGCGACGGTCACCGACGTCTGCGCCGACCTGGCCCGCCAACTCCTGATCGACGCGGAGGGCGCCACGAAGGCGATCGCGATCGAGGTCGTCGGCGCCGCCAGCGACCACGACGCCGTCACGGCCGGCCGCGCGGTCGCCCGCAGCAACCTGCTCAAGTGCGCGATCCACGGCGAGGACCCCAACTGGGGCCGCGTGCTGTCCGCGGTCGGCACGACCGAGGCGGTCTTCGAGCCCGACCGGCTCAACGTCGCGATCAACGGCGTCTGGGTGTGCCGCAACGGGTCGTTCGGCGACGACCGCTCCAAGGTCGACATGCGGCCGCGCGACGTCACGATCACCGTCGACCTCGGCGCCGGCACCCACAGCGCGACGATCCACACGACCGACCTGACCGCCGACTACGTCCACGAGAACTCGGCGTACTCCTCATGACCTCCCTCCCCCCGACCCGCGACGCCACCGAGGCGCTGCGCAAGGCGACGACGCTCATCGAAGCGCTGCCGTGGCTGCAGGAGTTCCACGGCAAGACCGTCGTGATCAAGTACGGCGGCCACGCCATGACCGACGAGGCGCTGCGGCCGGCCTTCGCCCAGGACGTCGCCTTCCTGCGCTACGCCGGGCTGCGCCCCGTGGTCGTGCACGGCGGCGGCCCGCAGATCAACGCCCAGCTCGATCGACTCGGCATCGAGTCCAGCTTCAAGGCGGGGTTGCGCGTCACCACCCCGGAGACCATGGACGTCGTCCGCATGGTGCTGGTCGGCCAGGTCAGCCGCGAGGTCGTCGGCATGCTCAACCAGCACGGCGCGTTCGGCGTCGGCATGTCGGGCGAGGACGCGCGGCTGTTCACCGCCGAGCGCAAGCCCGCGATCGTCGACGGCGAACCGGTCGACATCGGCCAGGTCGGCGAGATCGTCGAGGTCGACGCCGGCGCCGTGCGCAGCCTCCTCGACGACGGCCGCATCCCCGTCATCTCCAGCATCGCGCGGGGCGACGACGGCGTGGTCTACAACGTCAACGCCGACACCGCGGCCGGTGCGCTGGCGGTGGCCCTGCAGGCGACCAAGCTCATCGTGCTCACCGACGTCGACGGCCTGTACGCCGACTGGCCGCCCACCGGCGACCCGGGCGGCGTGATCGCCCGGCTGACCGCCGCGGAGCTGGAGAAGATGCTGCCCGACCTGTCCGCGGGCATGGTGCCCAAGATGGAGGCGTGCCTGCGCGCCGTACGCGGCGGCGTGCCCCAGGCGCACGTCCTCGACGGCCGCATCGCGCACTCGCTGCTACTGGAGATCTTCACCGACGAAGGGATCGGGACGATGGTGGTGCCGGCATGAGTGACCTGCGCAGCCGCTTCGATGCGGCGATGATGCCCAACTACGGGGTGCCGCCGCTCGCGCTCGCCCGCGGCGAGGGCTGCCGCGTCTGGGATCCGGAGGGCAACGCCTATCTCGACCTCATCGGCGGCATCGCCGTGTCCGCGCTCGGGCACGCGCATCCGGCGCTGGTCGCGGCCGTCTCGGCGCAGGCCGGCACGCTCGCGCACACCTCGAACCTCTTCGTGCACGAGCCCGGTGTCCGCCTCGCCGAACGCCTCGTCGGGCTGCTCGGCGGCGACGGGCGGGTGTTCTTCACCAACTCCGGCGCCGAGGCCAACGAGGCCGCCTACAAGCTGGTCCGCCGGCACGCAGGTCCGAACCGCACGTACGTCGTCGCCGCGGACGGCGGGTTCCACGGCCGCACGATGGGCGCGCTCGCGCTGACCGGCAAGGCGTCGATCCGCGAGCCGTTCGGGCCGTTCGGCGCCGACGTCCGCTTCGTGACCTACGGCTCCGTCGACGCGCTGCGGGAGGCCGTGACCGGCGAGTGCGCCGCGGTGTTCCTCGAGCCCACCCAGGGCGAGGGGGGCGTCGTCCCGGCCCCGGAGGGCTACCTCGCCGCCGCGCGGCAGATCTGCGACGAGACCGGCGCGGCCCTGGTCGTCGACGAGATCCAGAGCGGCATCGGCCGCACCGGCGTCTGGTTCCAGCACCAGCGCGAGGGCGTCCGGCCCGATGTGATCACCCTCGCCAAGGGCCTGGGCGGCGGCCTGCCGATCGGCGCGTGCGTCGCCTTCGGCGACTACGCCACCGCGTTCGGCAAGGGCGACCACGGGTCCACGTTCGGCGGTAACCCGATCGCCTGCGCCGCCGCGCTCGCCGTCCTCGACACGATCGAGAAGGAGGGCCTGCTCGATCACGTCACCGCCGTCGGCGAGCAGCTCGCCGACGGCATCGCGGCGGCCGGCCACCCGCTCCTGGCCCGGGTCCGCGGTGCCGGTCTGTGGCGCGCCCTCGTGCTGTCCGAGCCGAAGTCGGCCGACGTCGAGGCGGCCGCCCGCGATGCCGGCTTCCTCGTCAACGCGGTCAAGCCCGACGTCATCCGCGTCGCGCCGCCTCTGATCATCACATCCGGCGAAGTCGCCTCCTTCACGGCGGCGTTGCCGGATATCTTGAGGAAGACATGACCGAGTGGAACGAGCGAATCGGTGACCGCGGCACCTTGGCCGCGGAGCCGGGACGCCCGGGCGGACGCGGAGCCCGGGGAGCGTCTTCGCAGGGAGCGGCGGAGGACGCATGACCACGCCCCTGACCAAGACCGCGCGTCAGTCACGCATCGTCGAACTCCTGGGTCGCAACGCCGTGCACTCCCAGAGCGAGCTGGCCAAGCTGCTCGCCGACGAGGGAGTCGACGTGACCCAGGCGACCCTGTCGCGCGACCTCGTGGACATCGGCGTGGTCAAGCTGCGCGCCGCGGACGGTTCGCTGATCTACACCGTGCCCGGAGAGGGCGGCGAGCGCATCCGCCGGGCCCGGTCGCGCGGAGCCGAGACGTTCACCGGCCGGCTCGCCCGGCTCGCGCAGGAGCTCCTCGTGTCCGCGGAGGCCTCCGCGAACCTCGTGATCGTGCGTACGCCTCCGGGCGCCGCGCAGCTGCTCGCCTCGGCCATCGATCACGCCGACTGGTCGTCCGTGCTCGGCACGGTCGCCGGAGATGACACGATCCTGGTCATCTCCCGCGACCCGTCGGGCGGCGCGGTACTCGCGTCCTCGCTGCTGGCGCTGACCGAACGCCGTGCCGAGCCGCCGCGCGAGGCCGGCCCCGGCCGGCGGCCCCGTCCGCCCTGGGAGCCGGCGGACGACCTGCCGCATGTGCCGGCGGGCCGCGGCGCCGGCGCGCACCCGGCTCCGGAGAACGCGGAACGATGAGCCTAGGGCCAGGTCAAAAGCCCTTTTAGCGGTGAGCGGCGCGACCGCGAAGCGTGACCGTCAGGTCGGCTGAACGCGCCCGGCCGTGATGTTGCAGTGATAGCGGAGAACACTCCATGTCGTCGTCGATTCGTGAGAGAAGAACCAGCGTGACGGATGAGCAACACCGCAGGACGCCGACCAGGCTGTGGGGCGGACGGTTCGAGGGCGGGCCGTCGGAGGCCCTCGCCCGGCTGTCGGTGAGCGTGCAGTTCGACTGGCGCCTCGCGCCGTACGACCTGCTCGGTTCCCGAGCCCACGCGCGGGTGCTGCACCGTGCGGGCCTGCTCACCGACGACGAGCTGTCCCGCATGCTGGGTGCGCTCGACGACCTGGAGGCGGCCTGCCGCTCCGGAGAGTTCCGGCCCGCCGTGGCCGACGAGGACGTGCACACCGCTCTCGAGCGCGGCCTGCTCGAGCGGCTGGGCACCCTCGGCGGAAAGCTGCGCGCCGGCCGCAGCCGCAACGACCAGGTCGCCACCGACCTGCGGCTCTACCTGCGCGACCACGTACGCCAGATCGTGTCCCGCCTCGTCGAGCTGGAGACCGCGCTCATCGCGCAGGCCGAGCAGAACATGGGCGTGGCCGCGCCCGGCATGACGCACCTGCAGCACGCGCAGCCGGTGCTGTTCTCCCACCAGCTGCTGGCCCACGTCCAGGGGTTCGCCCGCGACGTCGACCGGCTGCGCGACTGGGACAAGCGCGCCGCCGTCAGCCCGCTCGGCTCCGGCGCGCTCGCCGGGTCCTCGCTGCCCCTCGACCCCGAGACGGTCGCCGACGAGCTGGGCTTCGACGCGGCGGCGCCCAACTCCATGGACGCGGTCAGCGACCGCGACTTCGCAGTGGAGTTCCTGGCCGCCGCCGCGCTGATCGGCGTGCACCTGTCGCGGCTGGGTGAGGAGGTGGTGCTGTGGGCGTCGCAGGAGTTCCGGTGGATCGAGATGGACGACACCTACGCCACCGGCTCCTCGATCATGCCGCAGAAGAAGAACCCCGACGTCGCGGAGCTCGCGCGCGGCAAGTCCGGCCGTCTCATCGGCCACCTCACCGCCCTGCTCACGACGCTCAAGGGCCTGCCGCTGACCTACAACCGTGACCTGCAGGAGGACAAGGAGGGCGTCTTTGACGCCGTCGAGACGCTGCTGCTGGTCCTGCCGGCCGTGTCCGGGCTCATCGCCACGATGCGCGTCAACACCGCGCGCCTGGAGTCGCTGGCGCCCCAGGGGTTCGCCCTCGCCACCGACCTGGCCGAGCTGCTGGTCCGCAAGGGCGTGCCGTTCCGCGACGCGCACGAGGTCGTCGGTCACCTCGTGGTGTGGTGCCAGGTCAACGACAAGGACTTCGGCGACCTCACCGACGAGGAGCTGGCCAAGGTGTCGCCGCACCTGACCCCCGACGTACGCGACGTGTTCTCGGTGCAGGGGGCGCTCGCCGCCCGCAAGGCGTACGGCGGCACCTCACCCGAGCGGGTCGCCCAGCAGCTGACGGCACTGCGGTCGCTCGCCGACTCCCACGCGTCGTGGGCGGCCGACGAGTCCTGATGGCCAACGTGCTGCCGCGTTCGTTCTTCGACCGCCTCGCCGAGGAGGTCGCGCCGGACCTCCTCGGCTGCGTGCTCACTCGTACCACGACCGAAGGCGTCGTCTCGGTCCGGCTGACCGAGGTCGAGGCGTACGCCGGCCCGCGCGATCCGGCGTCGCACGCCTACCGGGGGCCGACGAAACGCAACGCCGTGATGTTCGGGCCGCCCGGTCACGCGTACGTCTACTTCACCTACGGCATGCACTTCTGCGTCAACCTGGTCTGCCTGGGCGAGGGTACGGCGGCGGCCGTGCTGCTGCGGGCCGGCGAGATCGTCGAGGGGCGTGAGCTGGCTGCCGCCCGCCGCCCTCGCTCATCGGCGCGCGACCTCGCCCGCGGACCGGCCCGGCTGTGCGAGGCGCTGGCCATCGACCGCGAGCTGTCCGGCACCGACGTCTGCGATCCGGCGAGCCCGCTGCGCGTGTCGGCCGGATCACCCGCGTCGTCCTTCCGTACGGGCCCGCGCACGGGGGTCAGCAGCGCCAAGGACGTGCCGTGGAGGTTCTGGATCGACGGCGACCCGAGCGTGTCCCCGTACCGTCTCCACACGCCACGGCGTCGTACGGTGATAGATCAGGGCTGAAACCCATTATTTTTATCCTCGGCCCTACCGGCATGCTTGTTTCCGGACGCTCGACGAGACGAGGGAGAACGTGACCGACATTCTGGACGACCTCGCGTGGCGCGGCTTGATCGCGCAGTCCACTGACCTGGACGAACTGCGAGCCATGCTCGCCGCGGGGCCGGTCACGCTCTATTGCGGGTTCGACCCGACCGCGCCGTCGCTGCACCTGGGCAACCTGGTCCAGCTCCTGACCCTGCGCCGCTTCCAGCTCGCCGGGCACCGCACGATCGGCCTGGTCGGCGGCGCCACGGGCCTGATCGGCGACCCGTCGGGCAAGAGCGCCGAACGGACGCTGAACTCCCAGGAGGTCGTGGCGGGCTGGGTCGAGCGGATCCGCGAACAGGTCTCGCGGTTCCTGTCCCTCAGCGACGACAAGGGCATGATCGTCAGCAACCTCGACTGGACCGGCCCGATGTCGGCCATCGAGTTCCTGCGCGACGTCGGCAAGCACTTCCCGGTGAACCGCATGCTGGCCCGCGACATGGTCCGCAACCGCCTGGAGACGACGGGGCTGAGCTACACCGAGTTCAGCTACATGCTGCTGCAGTCGCTGGACTACCTGGAGCTGTACCGCCGCTACGACTGCCGGCTCCAGACCGGCGGCAGCGACCAGTGGGGCAACCTCGCCTCCGGCGTCGACCTCATCCGCCGGGCGGAGGGCGCCACGGCCCACGCGCTGACGACACCGCTGGTGACCCGCGCGGACGGCACGAAGTTCGGAAAGACGGCGGGCGGGGAGACGTACTGGCTGGATCCGTCGCTGACGACGCCGTACGCCTTCTACCAGTTCTGGCTCAACGCCGATGATCGCGACGTCGTACGGTTCCTGAAGTTCTTCAGCTTCCGCAGCCGGGAGGAGATCGAGGAGCTGGAGAAGGCGACCGGCGAACGCCCCGCCGCCCGCCTGGCCCAGCGTGCCCTGGCGGAGGAGCTCACGACGCTCGTTCACGGTGAGGACGAGACGGCGAAGGTGATCGCTGCGTCGCGGGCGCTGTTCGGGCAGGGAGAGCTGGGGGAGCTGGACGAACGGACGCTGGAAAGCGCTCTGGCGTCGGTCCCGTCGGCCGAGGTGTCGGCTCCGCTCCCGTCGGTGGTGGACCTGCTGGCGGAGACGAAGCTGGTGGGCAGCAAGTCGGAGGCCCGCCGCACGATCGCCCAGGGCGGCGCGTACGTCAACAACGTCAAGGTGACCGACGAGGCGGCCGTCCCGTCGACGTCGGACCTGCTCCACGGCCGCTTCCTGGTTCTGCGCCGCGGCAAGCGCAACGTGGGTGGCGTGACGGTCTCATAGGGGGTCTGAGAGACCGCCTGGAACGCTCGCCTGCCGCGAGCACTGCACGGCACTGCCGTACGGTCCGCCACGCCCGGCCTTTGGGGGTCGGGCGTGGCGGACCGTCCGCTTCGTGCGCCTCCCGCGTGGGAATGATCTACAACGTAAAGGCGGCGCCCTGTGCGGACGCCGTCGCGGTACATAGGCGTTCCCGGCGACGGTGGCCGTGAGTCCTGTGACTGGGGTGGACCGGTGCGTTTAGCGATCCGAACTTGATGATCACGGTCCGGTCACGGACCGGCGTGCGCCGGCCGTGGGACGGTACGAAACCAGCCCCTGAACTGGGGCGTTGCCGCAAGTTACCGCAATTTGACGGGTCGGAGCCGGGCACGTAACGTTCTTCCTGCCGTGAGGGAGCGGGACGCCGGAAGGCGCCTCGGCCTCAGGGAAGAGACTCTCAGAGAGCTTCTTGGTCCGGACCACGGTTTGGGCGAGGTAGACTTGGGGAGTTGCCCCGACGAACGGGATGCAGGACGCCTATGGTGGCCGGCCCGGGTGGGGTTCCTTCGACGTAGTGA
>NZ_BAABHF010000038.1:0-248186 GCF_039541955.1 Actinoallomurus oryzae
GCACCGGTCTTCTTCTCAAAGGCCGACAACACCTTCTCGAAGTTCTGCTGCTCCACCCCGGTCCACTTCGCCGCGACCTCGATGGTCACGCCCTTCAGCTCCTGACCCCCAGCACCGGAGCTGGGCGAGTCGGAGGACTTGTCGTCACTGCCACCACACGCGGCGGTGGCGACGAGCAGACCCGCGGTCACCGCGGTCGCCCAGAAACTTCTTGCTTGCATCTGCGTACCTTTCTGCATTTTTCCGGCCCCCGAGTCGGCCATGTAGGCATTCAGGGCATGCCAGAAAGAACTCCTGGCGATGCTTTCCGTGTCCCCCTGAAAAAGGCCAGGGGGCACCTCGGTGAATACCGTTGTTCGAAGAAAATCAGCGGTTGGTGATGACGCTCCCGAGATCTCCGGCCATCTGTGCGATGGCTGCGTCGGGAGTTTGACGGAAGGCGAGCGCCCCGCTCGCGGCATTGGAGATCGCGAGGCTCACCTGGTTGTAGTTCGGACTCACCGGCCGTGGCTTGGCGGCGAGAATGCTCTGTTTGAGCACCGGAAGGTAAGGAAAGCGTTTGATCAGCGCGGGGTCGTCATAGAGCCGCGCCCACACGGGCGGGAACGACCCCTGGGTGAGGACGGCCCGCTCGTTGTCGAGACCCGTGAAGTACTTGATGAATGCGATCGCGGTTTTCTGGTGCCGCGAGTAGGCGCTGACGGCGAGATTGGCACCGCCGAGCACGCTGGAGCCCGGACCGTCCTGGCCGGGCAGGAGGGTGACGCCGAACTTCTTCCTGACCTTGCTGCCCGGGCGGGACACGAGCCCGTACACGTAGGGCCAGTTGCGCAGGAACAGCAGCCGCCCGTCCTGGAACTCCTTGCGGGACTCCTCTTCCTTGAACTTGAGGGACCGCTTGGTGATCCAGCCCTCGCGCAGGCCCTGGACGAGGAAGTTCAGGCCCTGCCGCGCCTGCGGGGAGTTCACCGCGACCTTGGTGCCGTCGTCGGTGAGGATCGCCCCGCCGGCGGACTGCACGGCCTCGGCGAAGTTGACGGTCAGCCCCTCGTAGGGGAAGAACTGGCCGGCGTAGCCCTCGAGCCCGTACTTGGGCCCGAGGGTCATGGCGAGCTGGCGGAGCTGGGCCCAGGTCTTGGGCGGCTTTTTGCCAGCTTTATCCAGAATGTCTTTTCGGTAGTACAGCAGGCCGGCGTTGCTCGTGTAGGGGACGCCGTACAGTTTCCCGCCGTACACCGCGGTGTCCACGACCGGCTTGAGGAACTGGTCGAGGGGGAACTGCCGCCGGTCGAGCGGGATGATCCATCCCGCGTCGGCGAACTCCGCCGTCGACACGATGTCGAGGTTGAGCACGTCATAGCGGTCACTCTTCGCCTGAAGGTTCGTGACCATCTGGGCGTGCTGGTCGTCGGCGGCGTCGGGGAGCGTGAGCAGGGTGACTTTCTCGGACTGATGCACCGAGTTCCATTTGTCGACCAATGGCCGCATGTAACCCGTAAAATCCGGGCCGGTGACGAGCGTGATCGGGCCACTCGTCGCCGCCGTCGAGCCATCGCTCGCCGCGGGGGACGGACTCGACATGCCGCAGCCCGCGACGAGCACCATCGCAAGGAGACCGCCTGCCAACGACCGCACCATCGTCAACCTCTCTGTGACCCCTCAGTGGGGTACATGCATGTTATGCACACCCGTAATCCAGGTGTCAACGACAAGTTTCAAGTTCGTTACCTATGTCCAGGCATCACCTTCACCCCTAACATGCCTGACATGCAGGAATCGTGAGGAGGTGGCCGCAGGTGCGATCGGTGTTGTTGGCCCTGCTGGCCAAGGAGTCCGCTCACGGATATGAGCTCAAGCAGGCTTTGGAGCAGACATTCGGCCCCGCCTACCCTTCACCCAACATCGGGCAGATCTATGTCACCTTGGGACGGCTGGAGAAAGACGGCCTGGTCAGGGGCGAAGATGTCACCCAGAGCAACCGCCCGAACAAGCGCGTCTATGAGCTCACGCCGGCCGGCCGCGAGGCCGTCGCCGAATGGCTCGACGCACGCAGTGAGGGACCCCGCCTTCGCAGTGAGTTCTTCACCAAACTCGCCCTCGTCCCGCTGACCGGAGCCGCCGACCGTATGACCCTCATCAACCGGCAGCGCCGCCACTGCCTCAATCTCATGCGCGGCCTGTCCCAACCCGGCCAGCCAGCGCAAGGCGGCAATCCCATCGCGAGCCTGCTCGTCGAAGGTGCCCGCCTGCACCTCCAGGCGGACCTCGAATGGCTCGAGCGCTGCCAGGAGGCGCTGACGTGAGCCCCGCCGAGAAGCCGGCCCCGGACGCCGCGATGATCCGTACCAAGGACCTGGTCAAGGTCCACCATTCCGACGGCACCGACGTGCACGCGATCCGCGGCATCGACCTCCTCGTGCACCCCGGGGAGTTCGTCGCCGTGATGGGTCCCTCGGGCTCGGGCAAGTCGACCGTGCTGCACCTGCTCGCCGGCCTGGTCCCCGCGACCAGCGGGGAGATCTGGCTGCGCGGCAGCCGCCTGAGCGACCTCACCGAGGCCGAACGCGCGGTGCTGCGCCGCCGCCACATCGGCGTGGTGTTCCAGTTCTTCAACCTGATCTCGAACATGTCCGTCGCCGACAACGTCGAGCTGCCCGCGCTGCTCGCCGGCGCCAACCCGAAACAGGCGCGTGAGCGCCGGGAGTACCTCCTGGAGGAGCTCGGCCTCAGCGACCGCGCCGACGCCTCGCCCGCGCGCCTGTCCGGCGGCCAGCAGCAGCGAGTCGCCCTGGCTCGGGCCCTGGCCAACGAGCCCAGCCTGCTGCTCGCCGACGAGCCCACCGGCAACCTCGACAGCACCAACACGCGCGACGTCGTACGGCTGCTCGAACAGGTGCACGACCAGGGGCAGACGATCCTGCTCGTCACGCATGACGCTCGAGTGGCGAGTGCCGCCGACCGGGTGATATCCCTGTTCGACGGCATGATCGTCGACGACGCCGACGTACGGCCGCCGTCGGACAACAAAAACGCCATCGGCTCGATCCTGGATCTGTAGACAGTGCACGCCACCATCCGCTGGATACGCGCCGACCTGCGCACCCGTCCCGGCCAGGCCGTCCTGTCCGTGAGCGTCGTGGCCGGCGTCGTCACGGCGCTGATCCTCGCGACCACGATGCTCGCGGGCGCGATGGACCCGTGGAAGAGCGTGTTCGCGCGCTCCCACGGCGCGCACGTGTGGATCCATGCGCGTCCCGGCACCAACCTGTCCTCGCTGTCGGACATGAGCGGCGTCACCGGTGTCTCCGGGCCGTTCCAGACCGCGGTCGCGACGGCGGTGCACGAAGGGCAGCGGGCACCGCTCGAACTGCGGGCGATGGGCAGCGAACTGCCGGAGGTCGGCCGGCCGGTGCTCGCCAAGGGCCGCTGGCTCGACCCGGCCCGGCCCGACGGCGTCGTCCTGGAGCGCACGCTCGCCCGGACCCTGCGCGCCGGGGTCGGTGACAGCCTCAGCGTCCGGGGACTCGACGGGCGGCGCTACGACCTGCCGGTGGCCGGCATCGCCGACGCCTCCGACCAGGGCCCTTATCCCTCGGTGACGCCCGGCATCGCCTGGGTGCTGCCGGGGGTGATGAACAGCATCGAGCCGAAGACCGCCAGCACCGAACTCCTCGTCGGGCTGAAGCTGTCCGACCCGAGCGCGAGCTCCTTCTTCGTCCAGCACGTGGTCACCGTTCTCGGCGGCGACCACGTGGACCGGGTCTCGACGTGGCAGCAGGCGCGCGCGTCGATGGAGACGGACAGCCGCCTGCTCGGCCTGCTGATGGGCATGTTCGGCGTCGTCGCGCTGATCGCCGCCGCGCTGGCCATCGGCAACGCGACGGGCGGGCGCATCCTGTCCCTGCTCCAGGACATCGCCCTGCTCAAGGCCCTGGGGTTCACCCCGGCGCAGATCCGGCGGATGCTGCTGCTGGAGCAGACCTGCCTGGGCATCGCCGGAGTGGTGGCCGGCAGTGTGCTCGGCTCGGTGCTGACCGACTCCTCGTTGTCCCAGCGGCTGTTCGGCTCCGTCACCGGCGTGGCCGCGGCACCCCTGTCGTTCGGCCGGCTGGCCCTGATCGCGATCGCCACACTGCTGGCCGTGGTGGTGGCCACCCTGCTGCCCGCCTGGCGGGGCAGCCGGGTCTCCCCCACCAGCACGGTCACCGCGGAGCCGCCGAGCGGCCGGCTGTCCCGGTTCGCCCGCGTCGCCCTGCTCGTACGCCTCCCGCCGGCGCTGGTCCTCGGTGCCCGCGACGCGTTCACCCGCCGGATGCGGGCCGCCATCACGGTCGGCGGCCTGGCCATCCCGATGGTCATGGTGACGATCGCGCTCGGCTGCTGGTCGACGCTCGACAACTTCGAGGACCATCCGGAGCAGATCGGCCTGGCCGGCGCGCTCGTCGCCCATCCCGTCGGCCTGATCCCGTACGAGGCCAGCGCGGTCATCGCCGCAGACAAGGACGTGACCGCGGTCTACCCCGAGGTGCAGATGGACGCGCTGCTGCCCGGGCAGACCCGGACCATCCAGGCGCGGGCCCTCGGCACGTCCAAGCGGCCGTACCCGTTCCCCGTGCAGGAAGGCCGGATGTACGCCAAGCCGGGCGAGGCGGTCGCGGGCCAGGGTCTGCTCGACCTCCTGCAGGTCCACGTCGGCGACCGCGTACGCCTGACCATCGGCGGCGCTCCCGTGATCGTGCACATCGTCGGCCGCACGATCGAGCCCTCGCTGAGCGGCGAGGTGCTGTCCTTCGGCATGGACACGCTGGACCAGGCGGTGCGTACGACCCCGTCGCCGTCGTACCGGATCGTCCTGCGGCACGGCGCCTCAGTGGAGACCGCGCGCAAGCGCCTGCTGAGCGAGTCGCAGGACCGCCTCGACATCCAGGCCGCCCAGAACCCGGCCCAGCGCCTCTTCGTCGTCCGGGTCGTGATCTTCGGGCTCGTCATCGTGCTCGCGCTGATCTGCGTGGCGAACCTGCTGACCGCGGCCTCGGTGGGGCTGCGCGACCACATGCGCGACATCGTCGTGCTGCGCGCCATGGGCCTGACGCCGCGGCAGGTGACCACGACGCTGGTGTCGGGCACGAGCGTGCTGGCCCTGATCGCGGTGATCGCCGGGATCGGCGGCGGCCTCGCGATGTCCACCCGCCTCATCGACCTGCAGGGCCGTACGAGCGGGGTGGGCGCCGGCATCGGACGGGCGCCGAGCGTGCTCGAGCTGGTCGTGGCCGCCGTCGTCGCGCTGGCACTCGCCGCGCTCATGGCCTTCATGCTGGCGCGCAAGGCGACGAACATCGACGTACGCGAGGTGTCGCGCTTCTGAGCCGACCTTCCACCGGTGGCCGCACCCCGAGACTACGGGCCATAGTACTACGTGATGTAGTACTACGATGGATAGCATGGGGGATGTGAAGGGTCTGGGAGAGCTTGAACGTACGGTCATGGAGGTCCTGTGGCACCGCGAGAACGGTGCCACCGCGCGTGAGGTGAGCCGTGCGCTCGCCGACGATCGCGACCTTGCGCACACCACGGTGATGACGGTGCTCGACCGGCTCGCCAAAAAAGGTTTCCTCGTACGGGAGCGCGAAGGGCGCGCTTGGCGCTACCGTCCGATCGCGACCAAAGAGGCATACGTGGCCGAGCTCATGCTGGGCGCGCTCAACATGACCGGTGACCGCGACGCCGCCTTGGCGCATTTCGCACGCTCGGTGTCCGGTGACGAGGCGGAGCTGCTCCGCCGCGTCCTCGATGAGGTGGAAGGGACATAACCGGGATGACCGGCACGGCCCTGCTCGCCCTGGTCGCGACCGGGAGCGCCCTGGGGGCGCACCTGCTGACCCGCGCCCGGTGGACCTGGCGCACCCCCCGCACCGCGATCGCACTGTGGCAGGCCCTCGGCCTCGCCTGGGGTCTCGCCTCCATCGGCACCCTTCTCGGCTTCGGCGTCGCACCGTACGGTGACGGCATCGTCGCCGGTGTCGGCCGTTCCCTCAGCGATCCCCGGCCGCTGTCCTCGATCCATCTGGCCGCCCTCGCGGCCGGCCTGCTGCTCGCTCTCATGCTTCTCGGCGTGCTGATGGTCGCCATCGCCGGCGTCGTCCGCGCCCGCCGGCGCCACCGGGCCCTGCTCGCCCTGGTCGCGCACGGCGACCCCGAGGTGCCCGGCACCCTCGTCGTCGACCATCCGGTCGCCGCCGCCTACTGCGTTCCCGGCGTCCGCTCCCAGGTCGTGGTCAGCGCCGGCACGCTGCAGCTGCTCGGCCCGTACGAACTGGCCGCGGTGCTCGCGCACGAGCGGGCGCACGCCCGTGAGCGGCACGACCTGGTGCTGCTGCCCTTCACGTCGCTGCGCCGGATGCTCCCGCAGTCGCGCACGGTGGCCCGCACGCTCGACGCGGTCGAGCTCCTCATCGAGATGGCGGCCGACGACCGCGCCCGGCGGCACCGCCCGGCCAAGGAGCTGGCGACGGCGCTGCTGCGCTTCGCGTCGGCCGGCGCCAACCCGGCGCCCCTGGGCACGCTCGGCATCATCGGCGCCGACGAGACCAACCCGATCCTCGTCCGCGTCCGGCGGCTGCTCACCCCGGCCCCGCTGCCCCGCCCGGTGCGCGGCGCGATGCTCGCCGGCGCCACTCTGGTCGCCACCCTTCCCTTGATCCTCTACGCCATCCCGGCCTGAGCCGCCGCACCCCGCGGCGGCTCGCGTGATCACTGATTACAACGAGAATTCATCAGGAGTTGGACCTCGCACCGTACGGTCTCTCGCGGCAAAGCACGGCGTTTCGGTCACGTCGACCGCGCCGCGAAGAACCGGAAAGGTGCGTTCGAATACGGCTGGTAGAGCACCGAAAGCATTTCCGCCGACCGGCGTGCCAGCCTTCGTGACGCCTCCACGGAACCTTTGAGGGCCGGCGCACCGGTTCAAGGTCGGGGCGGGGAGCCTCCCGGCCACACGCTCAGCGCAGGCAAGGGTCGGTGATGCCGCCGGGGGAGGCGAGGCCGGTGATATCCCAGCCCGCGTGGCCCGCGCCGGCCTGGTAGGCGCTCTCGTAGAAGGAGAGCACCGCCGCGCGCGGATCGGGTTCGGCGCGCGCGTCGTCGTAGCGGAGGACGGCCAGGTGGCCACCGCGCTGCTCGATCCACCGCGCGGACGCGGGCAGCAGCGGCTCGGCCTCCATCCCCTCGGGCTCCGGCGCGGTGTAGCAGTAGAACGCCGGCTCGGGAAAGCCCTCGTCACCGAACCAGAACCCGGAGCTCACCACCTCCCGGGAGTAGGCCTCACGCGTCACCGGATCGGCCTCGGCCGGCTGGTCCACGACTCGGTCGGAGAACCTGGTGCAGGCGATGTCGAAGGTGTGCCAGAAGTGGTGGACCGGGCTGATCTTGCCGGAGAAGCGGGCGGCGAACTCCTCCAGCAGCAGGTTCACCTGGCTGAGCACCTGCCAGTAGCGCGTGACCATGACCGGGTCGTAACTCGCGTGCTCGGTGTCCTCGGCGAACGGCCGGACGGAGTCGGGCAGATCGAACGGGTGTGGGTGAGCCAGGTCAACGTGGACGCCCACGCTGTCCAGCGCCCGCATCGTCTCCCTGTAGAAGGAGGCGACCGACCGGCCGGGCAGCGCGAAGGACACCGCCCGTCCCTCGACGGTGCTGACGCGCAGCCGGTGGCCGACGAGGTCGAAGTCGATGGTGAAGATCGGGTTGCCGTCCACCTGGCCCATCGGACGCGTGGTCAGGCCCTGCCCGGTGAGGTGGAACGGCACGCTCCACCAGTGGTTGCGCCGGACGCCGGAAGCGAGGCGGATCTTGCCGACCACCTGGGCGTACCGATGGAGGGTCTCTTTGGTGTCGTGCCAGCCGGCCAGTGGCATGGCGGGAAAGGTCTCCATGGGGCGGTCCTTCCCCGCCGCGGGTCAGCGCACCGGTTCGAGCTCGCGCTCGGCCGGCCGAGGGCTGGGCGGGGACGGGCGGCGGCGGCCGGGGAACCACCAGTTGGCGTGGCCGAGCAGGCTCATCAGGGCCGGGACGAGCACGAGGCGCACCACGGTCGCGTCCACGGCGACGGCCGAGGCCAGGCCGATGCCCATCATCTTCACCATAGAGTCCGGCTGGCCGAGGAAGCTCAGGAAGACGAAGATCATGATGAGCGCGGCCGACGTGATGAGCCGGGCGGTCGAGCCGATGCCCTTCACGACGCTCTCGTGCGGGTCGCCGGTGCGCAGGTACTCCTCGCGCACCCGGGACAGCAGGAACACCTCGTAGTCCATCGACAGCCCGAAGATCAGCGCGAACATGAACAGCGGCACGAACGACACGATCGGCATCGGCTGGTCGAGGCCGATCAGGCGGATGCCCCAGCCCCACTGGAAGACCGCGGTGACCACGCCGTACGAGGCGCCGATCGACAGCATGTTCATCAGCGCGGCCTTGAGCGGCACCAGCACCGAGCGGAACGCGATGACCAGCAGGATCAGCGCGACGCCGACCACGACGACGACCACGTACGGCATGCGCTGCTTGACGATCGTGGCCATGTCGATGATCGCGGGCGACTCGCCGCCGACGTACGCGCGTGCGCCCGGGTGGGCCTTCACGATCGGCGGGATCACGTTCTCGCGCAGGTTCCGTACGAGGTCGGCGGTTGCGGCGGTCTCCGGCCGCGACGCCGGCACGACGGTGATGATGACGCTGTCACCGGCGACGACCATGTTGTCCACCGCGGCGACGTCGTGGACACCGCGGAACCGCCGTTGCAGCTCCTCGCCGAGCCGCCGCGCCTGTGGGTTGGGCGCCGGCCGGTCGTCGGGGCTGACGTTCAGCCGCCCGCCCGGCTCGCGGCGCAGCGCCGACCAGCCCTTCGCCGTCTTGGTCGACTCGTCCGCCTGCGGCGGATGCTCCGGCGAGGGCACGGACGCGACCACGGCGAACGGGCTGTACCAGCCGGGCCCGAAGTTCTCGGCGGTCACGTCGTACGCCCGGCGCGCGGTGTTGGAGTGCGGCAGGGTGCTGTCGGCCATGATGCCGAAGCGCAGGCTGAGCACCGGGGTCGCGAGGAAGAGCAGGAAGGCGGTCGCGGCGATCGCGTACGGCCAGGCGTTGCGGTCCACGTGCCGGCCCCAGCGCTCCCAGCGGTGGGTGGACTTGTCCGGCCGCACCCGCGGCAGTTTGTACCGGTCGATGCCCGTGCCGAGCGCGCCGAGCACCGCGGGCAGGAGGGTCAGCGCGCCGGTCACCATGAGGAGCACGCCGATGGCGCTGGCCAGGCCGATGATGCCGATGAAGGTGATGCCGGAGAACCACAGCCCGCAGATCGCGAACACCACCGTGCCGCCCGCGAAGACGACGGCGTGCCCGGACGTCGCCAGCGCCCGCCCGATCGAGGCCTCCACGTCCATGCCGTCGGCGAGCTGCCGCCGATGTCGCGTCACCACGAACAGCGAGTAGTCGATGCCCGCGCCGAGGCCGAGCATGGCGGCCACCATCGGCGCGGTCGGATGCACCTGGACGAGCGACGCGCCGAAGTGGATCAGTGAGTACGCCACGGCGAGGGCCGCGAGGGACACCACGATCGGCACACCGGCGGCGAGGAACGACCCGAAGGCCAGCAGCAGCACGCCGAGCGCCAGGACGACGCCTACGCCCTCCTTGGGCCCGGCCTTGGGCTGGTTGAGGATCATGGAGGCGATGCCGCCGTAGTCGACGTCGACGCCGGCCAGCCGGGCCGGTTCGGTGGCCTCCTCCAGGGCGTTCATGTCCTCGGGCCGCAGGTCGCGTGCGGTGCCCTTGAGGTGGGCGACCGCGACGACGGCGTTCGGGCCCTTGGCGCCGCCCGTGCCGCCGTAGGGGTTCTCGACGGTGGCCACGCGCGGCAGCTCGCCGACCTGCTTGATGGCCTGGCCGACCTGCACCGCGACGCGCCAGTCGTTCAGCGAGACGCCGCGCTGCGGGTGGAAGACGATCGTCGTCGTGGGGCCGGTGACGTCGGGGAAGTTCTTGCGGAGCAGGTCGATCGACGCCTGGGTCTCGGTGCCGGGCAGCCGGTCCTGCTGCACGAACGTGCCACCGCCGGCCACCCCGAGGACGACGGTCGCGAGCACGACGGCGGCCCAGACCCCGAACACCCACCGCCGGTTCCGGGCACAGAACCGCCCCAGCCGATCCAGTATCCGTGCCATGGTGCAAGGACAGCACGCCACGGAAAAACGTGCAACGGCTGCAACTTCGCATCGAGTGTATATATTGGTGAAATGGATCACATGGGGCTGAGGGAGCGGAAGAAGCTCCGCACGCGCCGGGCCATCGCCTCCGCCGCCCTGCGGCTGTTCGACGAGCGCGGCTTCGAGGAGACGACGATCTCCGACATCGCCGCCGCCGCGGACGTGTCGCCCCGGACCTTCTTCAGCTACTTCCCGTCAAAGGACGACGTGGTGTTCGCCGAGATGGACGAACGCCTGGCCGACATCCGCGCCCGCCTCGCGGAGCGCCCGAGCGACGAGACCCCGCTGGCGACGTTCCGGCGCGTGGCCGACGCGCTGGTCGAGGCCATCTCGGCCGAGGACGAGGACGGCGCGATCCAGGTCGCCCTCATCCGCGACCGCCCGTCCCTGCAGGCGCAGGCGCTGAAACGCTTCGCGGACGCGGAGGAGGGGTTCGTCGAGGTGCTGCGCGGCATCGCCCCGGACCTGGACGCGGTCACCGCGGCGACGGTCATGGGGGTCGCCTTCGGCGGCCTGCGCGCCGCGATCACCTACTGCCGGGCCGAGCGCTACGACGCCGACCGCACCCGCGAGGCGACCGCCCACGCCCTGGCCATCGTCGAAAAGGTCCTGGAGTCGGTCCCCGCCCTGACCTGCCCGGCCACCGACGCCCACTGACCGCCCGACCGCCGACATCCACCGGCAAACGTGAAACTTACTCATGAGTCAGTTGACCCATTACCAACGCGTTGCGGATAAGTAAAGAGTCCGGGTCAACCAGTCATACCCGCCATCCCGGACGAAAGGAGCCCCCGATGACCAGGTCCCTCGCCAGGCGTGTCGCGGCCACCTCCACCGTCATGGCACTCGGCGGACTCGGCGCGCTCGCTCTCCAGGCGCCCGCCCACGCCTCCGACTTCTCGGCCGCCTACACCTGCAGCATCCCGCTGTCGGGGTCGCAGACGGTCACCATCACCGGCACGCTGACCGCATCCCCCAACCCGTCGACCGTGGGCACCTCCACCCACTTCGCGCTGCACATCTCCAACCTGAGCCTGTCCTCGCCGGTCGCGATCAACTCCTGGAGCGCGACGGCCGCCCTCGACGTGACCGGGGCGCAGACCGCCTCGTTCTCGGTGACCGGCAGCGGCGGCTCGGTGCCCGCCAACCAGCCCATCACCGGCGACCTGAGCGGCGACTGGACGCCGACGGCGGCCGGTACGGACCAGGTCCAGGGCGGCAACGTCACGGTCAAGGCGTCGGTATCGCTGCTCGGCACCCTGACCATCCCGTGCACCCCGAACAGCCCACGCCCGGTCGCCGAAACCCTGACCGTCAACTGACCCCGGCCGGCCGGCCCGCGACGACGGGTCGCGGAGCCGGCCGGCACGCACTCGCCGATTCGCGGACCACCGCGAGCCATTTCGGCGGCCCAGGGCGCGTCTCAAAGCCCCGCTGACTTTGAGACGCGCCCCAGGCGTCTCCCGTCCCTTTTTGTCGAATGCGCAGGTCGAGCAGGTGCGAACAGCACCGAACAGGGCCGAACACAGTATTCATTGCGCCTTGGAAGGTCACCTGACTACACCTGTGACCAACCGATCGCGTCCCACGAAAGGGACCCGAAAAGGAGACGCCGTGAACGTCGATCGAAAAGTACTCCTGCCCGTGGGGACCGCCGCTCTCGCCCTCGCCGCGGCCGGATTCGCCGGAGCGGGGCTCGCCGGGGACGGCGGCGAGCACGCGGCCGTGCGCGCCGGCGCCGCTCCGGCGGCGGCCACCTCCGCCGTCGGCCCGCACAAGTGCGGCAAGACGCCGTCCAAGAACCTCCACCTCTCGCGCACCACGATCCTCAAGCGGGGCAAGAGCTGGGTCACGGCCAAGGTCCCGTACTCCCAGACCGGCACGCCGTACTGCAACTCCTACGGCCGCTACCGCAGGGACTGCTCCGGGTTCGTCTCGATGGCCTGGGGCCTGCACACGTCGTACTGGACCGGCAGCCTGCTCGGCGTCTCCAAGAAGGTGAGCAACGTCAAGAAGGTCGCCAAAGGTGACGCGCTCACCCACTACCCGAAGAGCAGCGCCCGCGGCCACGTCGCCCTCGTCGTCTCGAAGGGCGAGAAGGGCGTGTACGTCTACGCCGAGCCGCACACCGGCAGCTACGCCCAGAAGCAGTACTGGTCGTGGAAGTACATCAAGTCGAACCACTACTACGGCATTCGCTACAAGAATGTGAAGTAGCAGGTCGGGTGGGGGCCGTGCGGAAAGCGGGGGCGGCCCCCATCACCGCCGTTCGAGGTCGGATTGGGGAAAATGACGGTCGCCGGAATACGACGCGATAGATTTCGTTTCGTGCCTTTAGACAACCATGCTCCGGACCCGCGCGAGGCGACGTCACCCGCGGAGTTCGTCGAACAGTTGAGACGGCTCAAGGCATGGTCGGACCGGACCTACCGCCGCCTCGAGAAAGAGGCGGCCCGCCGCGGGTACGCCCTGCCGCACAGCACGATCGCCACGGCCCTGGCCCGCCGGTCGCTCCCCCGCACCGAACTCGTCACGGCTCTGGTGAGCGCCTGCGGCTGCGACGAGGAGACGGTGGCCCTCTGGGTGGACGCACGCCGCCGGCTGAGCGCGAGTGAGGTGTCCGCGCCGTCCCCGGCCGATCCCGCGCCCGGCGCGGAGGCGGCGGCCCCGTCCGCGGACACCGGCTCTTCCGGCACGGAACCGACGCGCCGGCCCGGCGAGGAGACGACGACTCCACCCGGCGGGGACACGGCGGCTGCGCCCGGCACGGAAACGGCCCGCCCACCCGGCGGCGAGACCGCGGCTCCACCCGGTACGAAAGCGACGCGCACGCCCGGCGGGGAGACGGCGGCTCCGTCCGGTGCGGTGGCGGCTGCCGCGCGTGGGAGCGGCCGGGTGCGGCGGCTCGGCCGGCCGGCGCGCCTCGCGGCCGTGCTGCTGGCGGGGTTGCTGGTCGCGGGGGCCTCGCCCCATCCGCCGGACGTACGCCGGCCGGTCTCCCGCCCCTCACGTCCCGACGGCACGTCCGCGCGGTTGTCGGCGAACAGCAGCCGCCTTCTTCCCCTCCCCGCCGCGTGGTGGCGCTTCGAGGAGACGGGCGGCCCGGCCGCGTGGGACTCCTCAGGCCATGGCAGGAACGCGACGATCGGCGGCGACGCGGTCCGTGCCGCGATGCCCGGCGGCGGGCACGCGCTGGTCCTGGCGGGGAACGGCCACGCCGTGACCCATGGGCCGGTGGTCCGGACCGATGAGGCCTTCACCATCACGGCGTGGGCACGCCTCGACGGGACCGGCGACTGGGGCACGGTGGTCAGCGACCACGGCACCGGCCGCGACGCCGACGTCGTACTGCTCGACTACGACGCCGATCACCGCGAATGGGCGTTCCTCATGCCCGACCGCCGCAAGGGCTGGGCGATGGGCGACGAGACGGTCTTCAGCGGTCTGCGGCCCGTACCCGGCCGATGGACCCACCTGGCCGCGGTCCACGATCCCGCCGGCCGGCGCGTCTGCCTCTACGTCGACGGCCGGCTGGAGGCCTGCCGTACGCGGGCCTCGCTCACGCGGGCGGCCGGTCCGCTCGACATCGGGCGCGCACTGGCGGACGGCGAGCCGGTCGACGGCTGGCACGGCGCCATCGACGACGTACGCGTCTTCGCCGGCGCCCTCACCGGCGCGCAGATCCACGAGGTCGCGTCGGACCGCGCATGACCGCGGCCCCGCCCTCCGCGTCGCCGGCGAAGACGGACGAACGCCTTGCCGGCATCCGCGCCCGCGTCACGGACCGGCCGAGAACGCCCGGAACCCATGCCCTGCCGGGCGACGGGCAAGGGTTCCGGGCGGTCGCTCAGGCCGGCCGGGCGTAGAAGAGGACCTTCTCGTAGTTCCATCCGTCGGCGACGTCGGCGTTCTTCTCCGTGTCGCCGACCGCGACCGTGTGCAGGCCGCTCTTCTGCAGCCGGTACACCGCGACCAGCCCGGTGCCCGTGGCGCCGGCCGCGTAGAACTTCACACCCTCGTCGGTGTAGCCGTGGTCGGCGACGGCCGAGTCGCGTTCGGACGTCGTGGTCGTGTAGAGCCGGTCGTGCGTCGTGGCGTTCTGCAACCGGTACACCGGGACCATGCCGTCCGCCTGCGTGCCGGAGGCGTAGAAGGCGGTGCCGTCGGAGACGTAGCCGTACTTCTGCACCGCGTTCGTGGCCTCGGTGCCACTCGCGGTCAGCAGGGTGTCGCCGTTCTGCGGGTGGTGCAGCCGGGTGACGGGCGCGTCCAGGACCGGCGTGGGCGTGCCGGGAGTCGAACGGCCGGGCCAGGCGAGCGCGCCGAGTGCCACCGGGGTCCCGGCCGACACGCCGATCGCGGTGGCGACGTCGGCGGGCAGGGCCGCGCCCGCGGTCTCCGCCGGGCTGCCGGGCACCACCCGGTAGTCGCCGCCGGCGGCGTCGGTGAAGTACGACGCCGAGCCCTCCTGGTAGAGGCCGTGCGCGTCGCGGCCGGTGGCCTGGAACGCCGGCAGGCTCGTATAGGACGTGCCGGCGGTCGCCGACTGCCAGTTGACCAGCGTCCCCGGGGCCGTGGCGCTCGCGCGGTAGTAACCGTTGTGGTCCATCTGCGCGGCCGGGATCATCTGGGCGGCACCGACGCCGGTGGTCTTGTTGGCGACGGTGTCGAACAGCGCCGCGCTCTCCCCTGTCGCCCCGGCGAAGATGTTGTTGACCAGTGTCACGTCGGCGGTGTCGTACGTGACGCCGAGCGCCTGGTCTTCCGCCGTCGGGCAGCGGTTCAGGTCGTTGTTGCACGGCTCGGTCGGCCGCGGGTCCTCGGCCACCTCGATCGCCTGGGCGTTGCCGGCGAAGGTGTTGTTGTACGTCCGGACGTGCGCCGAGCCGCTGATCTTCAGTCCGTAGCCGCCGTTGCCGGTGCTGAGGTTGGAGGCGATCAGGCCGTGGGCCGACACCTCGTAGTACAGGCCGTGCTTGCTGTTGCCGCGTGCGACGTTCCGCAGCACCTGGACGTTGTTGCAGGCCAGGTCGCACCAGAAGCCGGTGCCGGTGTTGCCGTCGAAGACGTTGTCGCGGACCACCGAGTCGCGCAGCCGGGTGGCCTTCATGCCCGCCCCGGTGATCGCGCTGGAGCCCATCCCGAGCCGCTCGGTGTTGTTGCCGTACACCTGGTTGTCCTCGACGGTCAGGCCGGTGGCCTTGTGCGTGAGGATGGCGTCGTAGCCGTTGCGCAGCAGCAGGTTGCCGCTGACCCGCATGCCCGACTGCAGGCTGAGGCTCAGCCCGCCCGCCGCGTTCAGCGCGATCGTGTCCTTCTCGAACACGGCGCCCTGGGCCTGCGAGATCAGCGCGGCGGCGCCGGTCGTCTCGTCCGGCGCGGAGGCGTAGTGGATGAAGCCGAGCCCGCGTACGACCGTCCCGGCCGCGCCGGCGGAGAGCTGGAGGGCGAGCTTCTTGTCCGCGACCTCCACGGTGTGGCCGGTGGGCGCGGTGCCGATGTACAGCTTGGAGCCCACGCTGTCGTAGTAGAACTTGCCCGCGCCGACCGCCGACTTGGCGGTGACCTCGGTCAGCGGCGTGCCGTCCACGAAGACCATCTCCGGGTCGGCGCCGATCGGGTTCGCCGAGGACAGGCCGTCGGGGTTCACGCAGTTGTGCAGGTCGGCGGCGGGCGGCGTACCCGACTCGGGCTGGCAGATCGGCGGATCCCAGCCGTCCAGCCGCCAGGTCGCGCCGTCGGCGGTGAACCGGCTCGAAGCGACCACCGAGGCGCCGTTGAACCAGACCTGCTCGCCCGGGTACGGCTGCAGGGTCAGCTTCTTGCCGATGCTGCCCAGCGATTCACGGTAGGTGCCCTGACGGATGACGATCGTGCCGCCGGCCGAGGCCGCGGTGACCGCCTTGTGCACCGTCTTCAGCGGATGGGCCTGGTCGCCGGCGGCCGAATCGTCGCCGGACGGGCTCACGAAGAGCGCGCCGGACGGAATCGGATAGTCGGTCGGAACGATCGCCAACGGCGGATCGGCCGCCCCCGCCGTACCGCCGAGCACGCCCAGGCCCGCGACCGCCAGGGCCAGGGCGGCCACCAGCCTGCCTGCTTTCGGGCGCATCCGCGCCTTCCTCTCCCGGGCCGGCTCGACCCGAAACCTCAGCATGATCACCGAGCCGGGACGTTAACAGGATGAATGTTGTTCATCGCGCCGTATAACCGAAGAACGGCCGGACGGTAACCGGCCGTAAAAAGGGGATGTACGAAAAGGCGTGGCAATTACGGCCGTTTTTCCAGAACCGGCCGTCGCCCGGCCGTTCGGACGTCGCCGTCATCCCCGGGTGGCACCGCGACTGCCAGGTATCGCGCGGCCTTCCTCGGCCCGGGCGCCGTGCTCAGGATCGACGCATGAACAGTGTCACCGGTCCTTCCGGAACCGTCTCGAACGTCGTCGCCGGACGGTTCCGTGCGGATGCGGAGCGCCTCGGCTTCGGACGGCGGTTCGTCAGTGCGGTCTCGTTCGGCTCGGTGCTGAACCCGGTCAACTCCTCGATCATCGCGATCGCTCTGGTGGCGATCGGCCGCGATTTCTCCGTGGGGGCGGGCGCGACGGCGTGGCTGGTCTCCGTGCTCTACCTGGCCACCGCGATCGGTCAGCCGACGATGGGCCGGCTGGCGGACCGCCTCGGTCCCCGGCGCGTGTACCTGGCCGGGTCGGTGCTCGTGGCCGCCGGCGGCGTGATCGGCTGGGCCGCCGTGAGCCTGGGCATGCTGGTGGTCGCACGCGTGATCATCGGACTGGGCACCTCGGCGGCGTATCCCGCGGCGATGGCCCTGGTACGCCGCCAGTCCGTCCGGCTGCGCCGGCCGGCGCCCGGACGGGTGCTGGGCGTGCTGGCGATCATGGGTCAGGTCAGCATGGCGGTGGGCCCGGTGCTCGGCGGTGGGCTGATGGCGTTGGGCGGGTGGCGGCTGACGTTCCTGGTGAACGTCCCGCTGGGGCTGGTCAGCGCGGTGCTGGCCCTGTCGTGGCTGCCCGTGGACGATCCGGTGGACCGCCGCGAGCCGCTGGGCGTGGTCCTCGACGCGCCCGGCCTGGCGCTGTTCGCCGGCGCGTTGACCGCCCTGATGGTCTTCATGATGGGGCTCGCCCACCCGCGTTGGTGGCTGCTGGTCCTGACGGCCGTCCTGTTCGCCGCGCTGGCGGTGTGGGAGCTGCGGGCGCGTGCCCCGTTCATCGACGTGCGGATGCTGGCTCGCAACCACGCCCTGACCGCGACCTACCTGCGCTACGGAGTGACGATGCTGATCACCTACTGCTTCGTCTACGGGTGGGCGATCTGGCTGGAGCAGAGCGCGGGCCACTCCGCGACCGTCGCAGGTGCGCTGATGATGCCGTCGTTCGCGACCGCCACCCTCGTCTCCCTGTTCGCCGCCCGCCGCCAGGCCGTGTGGGGGCTTCTGGTGGCCGGCGCCGCCGTGCTGACCACCGGCAGCCTGCTGTTGCTGGTCGTGGGCGCCGCCGCGCCGCTGTGGGCGCTGGCCGGGATCGGTGTCGTGTTCGGGGTGCAGAACGGGCTCAACATCACCGCCGGCCAGGCCGCGATGTACGCCCAGGCCCCGGCCGACCAGACGGGTGTCGCCGCCGGGCTGATGCGCAGCTTCATGTACGTCGGCGCGATCGCCTCGGCCAGTCTCATCAACCTCACCTTCGGTGGCGAGGCCACCGATCGGGGCCTGCACACCCTGGCCACCGTGCTCGTCATCGGCTCGGCGGCACTGCTGGCCGCCACACTGCTCGACCGCACCCTGCGCACCGGAAGGTGAGGACACCCCACGGCGTACAGCGCGCCGTCAGGTGCCGGGGTTCTCGGCCGCCGGGGCGGGTCCGGCGGCGGGCGGCGCGCCGCCGGCCGAGCGGGCCAGTTCGAGCAGGGCGCGGTGGTCGGCGGTTCCCGGCGCGGCCTGGTAGACGGTCATCCGCAGGCCGCCGTCGCCGAGGTAGAGCGTCTCCGACTCCAGGGTGATGTCGCCGACCGCGGGGTGCCGGAACAGGCGGCGGTCACTGCCACGGGTCGCGATGTCGTGGAGCTCCCACAGGTCGGCGAACTCCCTGCTGTGCTCGCGGAGCTCCTCGATGAGGGCGGCCAGTTCGAGAGCGCCGGGGTCCTCGCCGAGGAGCCGGTGTATCCGGGCGACGGTCACTCGCGCGAGCCATTCCCAGTCCGGGAACAACTCCCGGGTGATCGGGTCACGGAACAGATATCTGACCGTGTTGCGTTTCTCGGCCGGCCATTCGCCCAGGCCGACGTGCAGAGCCAGGCCTTCGGGATTGGCGGCGAGAACATCGCTGTACCGCGACAGGACGTAGGCGGGGCACGGGCGAAGGTTCTCCAGCAGCATCAGGATTCCCGGCCTGAGGGTGTGGTCCGGCCGGATCGGCGGTGGGTCCGCCCGCGCCGCGTGGCGCGCCAGCGCGTACAGATGCTCGTGCTCTTCCTCATTCAGCAGCAGGGCTCGGGCGACGGCGTCGAGGACACCGTTGCCCGGGTTGGTCTCGCGGCCCTGCTCGAGCCGGTTGAGGTAGTCGACGCTGACGCCGGTCAGTGTGGCCAGTTCCTCACGGCGCAGGCCGGGGGTGCGCCGGCGGCCCGCGCCCGGCGGCAGCCCGACCTGTTCCGGGCGGATCCGCGCCCGCCGGGCCCGCAGGAACGCGCCGAGGCGGTTGTCGTTCTCTGCCACCGCACAAGTGTGGCAAATCCGCCAGGGTGGCAGCGACGCTGCCAGGTATGGCACGGCCTTACTCGGCCGACCCGCAGCCCCCACCCTGAAGACGAAGCAGAGAACACGTTCGCAGGGAGAACACGATGACCTTCGATGCGCACAGCACCGCCGACGACGTGCTGCGGGGCCACGATCTGACCGGCACGGAGGCGATCGTCACCGGTGGCGCCTCCGGGCTGGGCGCCGAGACCGCCCGGGCTCTGGCCACGGCCGGTGCCCGCGTCGTCCTGGCCACGCGCGATCGCACCCGCGGCGAGGACGCCGCCGCCCGTATGCGCGAGGCGACCGGCAACCCGGACATCGAATTCCGCGCACTGCGGCTGGACTCGCTGGCGTCGGTGGCCACCTTCACCACCGAATACCTGGCCACCGGCAGACCACTGCACCTGCTCGTCAACAACGCCGGCGTCATGGGCGCGCCGTTCACGCGCACCGCCGACGGGTTCGAGTCCCAGTTCGGCGTCAACCACCTCGGTCACTTCGCCCTCACGACCGGGCTGCTGCCCGCGCTGCGTGCCGCGGGAACCGCCCGCGTGGTGTCGCTGTCCTCGCGGGCACACCGCCGCAGCGACATCGACTTCGACGACCCCAACTACGAGCGCCGCCCCTACGACGCCTGGCAGGCGTACGGGCAGTCCAAGACCGCCAACGGCCTGTTCGCCGTCGGTCTGACCGCACGGTACGGCGACGACGGGATCACCGCCAACGCCGTCATGCCCGGCACGATCATGACCGACCTGATGCGGCACATCTCCCCCGCCGACCTGAAGGCCCGGGGCTGGGCCGACGAACACGGCCGGCCGCGCACCGACATGCCCGGGTGGAAGACCGTCCCGCAGGGCGCGGCCACCTCCGTGTGGGCGGCCGTCGCGCCCGAACTCCACCGGCGCGGCGGCCTCTACCTCGACAACTGCGCGATCGCCCGGCCCTGGACCGTCGACGACGACCCGCCCCACGGCCACTACCTGCCGTACCTGCTCGACCCCGGCCGCGCCGAACGCCTGTGGAACCTCTCGGAGAAGCTCACCGCGTAGAACCGGCGGCGGCCGGGGTCAGTCCTCGATGCGGATGCGGACGCGGCGGAAGCCACGGCCCTTGTTCTCCACCTTGGCGACGCGCAGCCGGCCGATCTGGCGGGTGGAGGCCACGTGGGTGCCGCCGTCGGCCTGGGTGTCCAGGCCCACGATGTCGACGATGCGCACCTCCTCCACCTCCGGCGGGACGAGGTTCGTCGCGGTGCGGATGATGTCGGGGATCTGGAACGCCTCCGCGCGGGGCAGCGTACGGACGTCGATGCGCCGGTCTGCGGTGATCTCGGCGTTGCAGGCGTCCTCGACCGCCTCCTTGAAGCCGGGCGGCACCTCGGGCAGGTTGAAGTCCATGCGCGCCACCCCGGGCTCCATGTTGCCGCCCGTGACGAGGCAGCCGTAGTCGCGGAACACGACACCGCAGAGAACATGCAGACCTGAATGTGTGCGCATGAGGCTGGTGCGGCGTTCGTCCTCGATCGCGCCGCGTACCGGGATTCCCGCAGGTGGCAGCGGGTCTCCCTCGGCGGGAATCAGATAGAGCTCGTCGCCCTTGCGCACGCCGGCGATGCGCGTCTGGACTCCCTGCCACAGGAGAACTCCAAGATCGGCCGGTTGCCCGCCTCCGCCTGGATAAAATGCGGAACGGTCGAGGACGATTCCGTCAGGACCGGACGAGATTACTTTCGCATCCCATTCGCGGAGTGTCTGGTCGGTCAGTTCAAGCCGGTGCGTCGTCGCCATAACAGGACCATAGGACGCCCGCTTGCCGGGCGCGGGTACAGGGGGCGGGATGAGACGACGCGTGTTGAACAGCGTCGCCGCCGTCACCGCTCTCCTCGCGACGGCGGGGTGCGGCGGTGCGGCGGGCAGGGCACGGGCCGACAGCGCCCCGACCAAGGCCGCGCCGCGGCGCGCGCCGGTCGTGATGTTCCTCGGTGACAGCTACACGACCGGACGCCTCGGGCAGGTGCCCGAGCTGACCTACGCCGCCGACACCGCGCGCACGCTCGGCTGGCAGGTGATCCTCGGCGGCTACCGCGGCACCGGGTTCGTGGCCGAGGGCAGCGTGCACAAGAACTTCGCCGACCTGTTCACCGAGCAGCTCGCCTGGCGACCGGCACCCGACCTGGTCATCGTCTCGGGCGGCCACAACGACCGCAACCACCCGCCGGCGACGGTGGCCGGCGCGGCCCGGCAGCTGCTGACGACGATCCGGCAGACCTGGCCCGACACGCGCATGCTGCTCATGGGCCCGATGTGGGGCAGCGGCGACCCGACGCGCTCGGTGGAGCTCATCCGTGACGAGCTGGCCAATGTCGCGAGCGAGCAGAACGTGCCGTTCGTCGACCCGCTGCGCGAGCGCTGGATCACCGGCGACCGCGTGCAGGGCACCGGCAACGCGCCGCTGTACATCCTGAGCGACGGGGTCCACCCGAGCACGGCCGGCGCCCGCTACATCGCCGGGCGCTTCGTGGCCGACCTCCGCGCGCTCAAGCTCGCCAGGCCGTAGGGCCGGTACCAAGGCCTCGAGACGGGGCCCGGTGATCCGCGACGGCGCGGCTCACCAGGGCCCGTACGGCCCGGAGGAGGAGGACCCGCCCCGGCCGTACTGCCGGACCGCGGGGCGCACGTCGGCGAGGTAGACCGCCGCCGCGATGAAGCCGATGATCGGCAGCATCTGGATGATCGACACCAGCTGCACCGCGCCGGCCAGGCCGAACAGCAGCGCGATCCCCAGAATGATCAACCAGAGCTGCTTGGTGAGCTTGCCCGCGGCCGCGTACGCGCCGGCCGGACGGCGTACGGCGTCGATGAACGCCCACACCTCGATGACGAACGCGACGATCGCCACGGCCCAGAACAGGTAGGCCACGACACCCTGGGCTCCTCCGAGCACGGCTGAACTCCCTGTGGTGGACGGCGCCGGAACGCCGCGACATTGCTTGACAGGCCCCAGCGTATGCGTTTTCCCCGGCGGCACACCCGACTCGGACGAGGAATACGTGCGACGGCCCGGACGGGACACCCCGTCCGGGCCGTCGTCGGTGACGTCTACGGCGCGGTCAGTTGCCGACCTTCTTGGAGGCGTCACTGGCGGCCCTGGTGGCCGTACGCGCCGTCTGCCGAGCGGAGCCGGCGGCCGAACGGGCCTTGCGGACCGTGGACTTGGCCTGCGCCTCGAGCTCCTGGGTCGCCTTCTGGCGGTCGACCCGGCTGACGATGCGCTTTCCGCGCTCGGCCAGACCGTCGTACACCTCGGCCGCGCGGGCGCCCACCTGGGTCACGTACGCGACGGCGGCGCCGGGCAGGTCCTTGGGGTCGGTCTTCTCCTGGATCCGGTTGATGCGGTCCGGCATCTCACGCAGCTTCTCGACCGCGTAGTCGCCGGCGCCGGCGGCGGCGTAGAAGGCCTTGCTGTCACGCAGCCTCTCGGTGATGGTCATGTGTTCGTTCCTTCCGTCGGTGGGGTCGTGCCGGTGGCGGCTTCGGCGTCCGGTGCCGCGGTGCTCCCCGTTTCGTTGCGGAACGACTCGTAGATGTCGAGCAGGACCTGTTTCTGCCTCTCCGACAGGCCCACGTCCGCACGGATGGCGGCCTGGACATCCGTGTCCGACTCGCGGTCATCGAGGATCCCCGCCTGGACGTACAAGGCCTCGGCGGAGATGCGCAGACCCTTCGCGATCTGCTGCAGGATCTCCGCGCTCGGCTTTCGCAGCCCCCGCTCGATCTGGCTCAGGTAAGGGTTGGACACACCCGTGGCATCGGCCAGCTGCCGCAGCGAGACCTTGGCCCGCTGGCGCTGCTCCCGGATGTACTCCCCGATGGAGCCGACTTTGGAAGTCGCCATGCCTCTACTCTGCGTCGCCGCGCTTGCTATTGCAAGCGCAGCTGCAAGCAGTGCGGCGTGAAACGAGTCACATCGCGTTGTGACGCGAGGCGGCACGAGTCGCCTCGCGCCGGTCCCTGGCGCCGAGCCGCCGTACGTTCAGGGTCTGGATCTTCGGCGGATCCTCCGGCGTGAGCCGGATCTCGCAGCGCAGCGAGCCGCGCTCGCCCCTGATCTCCCAGACCGCGTGCGCCGGGGAGTCGGTGCGCAGCAGCGCGTCCGACGGCTCCAGCAGCGGGCCCACCTCTTCGACCAGGCGCTCGATCCGGCTCCGGCGGCGCGCCAGGTCGAGGTCCATCGCCACGTTCCCGGCCAGCCAGGCGCCGGCCGACGCGCCGTCCCACTCACGCAGCAGGCGCTCGACCGCGGTCCTCGCCTCGGACGTCTCGGGCCACAGCGGCGCGGGGCCGGGCGGGTCGGCGGCCTCCGCCAGCACGGTCCGCAACGCCTCCGCCACCTTCTCCGAACCGGAGACGTACCGCGCGTTCGTCAGCGCCACGACGCCGAGGCCGCTGTCCGGGTGCCAGCGCATGTGCGAGCCGAAGCCCGGGTATCCGCCGCTGTGCGAGACGACGGTCCCCCACTCCGGCTCGTGGTGGATCACCAGGCCGTAGCCGTACCCGACCGGGCCGTCTCCGGCCGGACGGGCCCGCTGGACCTGCTGCATCGCGCGGCGGGACGCGCGGCTCAGCGGCCCGGGGTCCGCGCCGTCGCGGGCCGGGAACGCGTCGGCGAGCCAGCGCACCCACAGCGCCAGGTCCTCGACCGTGCTGAACAGCCCGCCGATGGCCGAGAAGACGCCCGGCTCGGAGAACGGCAGCGCCTGCCAGCGACCGTCGACGCGGACGTGCCCGGTCGCCACGCCGCCCGGCGCCTTCACCGACGTGTCGTAGCCGGTCGAGGTCAGCCCCAGCGGCTGGATCAGCTGCTCGCGCACGAACGCGTGGAAGCACTCCCCCGAGGCGGCCTCGACCACCCGGCCCAGCAGGGCGTACCCCAGGTTGGAGTACTCGTACGCGGTGCCCGGGACGCTGACGAAACGGACACCGCTCGTCAGGAGCCGCCCGAACTCCTCCCGGCTCATCGACTCCTGCCGGTCCGCCCACGGGTCGTCGGTGGGCAGCCCGGCCGACATCGACAGCAGCATCTCCACGGTGACCTGCGGAGAGTCCGACGTCGGCAGCCGTACGGCGGCGAACTCCGGCACGTGGCGGCTCACCGGGTCGGCGAGGCACAGCGCGCCGCGCTCGGCCAGCAGCATGACCGCGGCGGCCGTGAAGCTCTTGGACATCGAGGCGATGCGGAACGCCGTCGACGGCTCCGGACGCGGGCCTCCCTCGCTGATCACGCCGTGACCGCCCGCGTGGACGAGCCCCGTACGGTCCACCACGCCGTAGCCGATCCCGAGAGCGGCGCCCTCGTCCACCACGGAGCGGAGCAGCGCGTCGACGTCTTCGGTCATCCATTCCCCTTCACGAAAGGTCCCCGGTCACGAAACGTCGGAGGCCGAGGCCGTCCAGGTGTTGCACGCCGACAGCACGCCGTGGCGATAGCCGCGGACGACCCAGCCGGCGTAGTGCCGCCCCGTACCATGGTCGCGCAGGTCGGGCCGTGACTCGTCGTCGCCGCGCGCACGGTTGTCGGCGATCATCGCCTCGTACTGCGCGCGGGTGATCGGCAGTGTGCGGCGCTCCGCGGACAGGAAGGCGCCCGCGAAGCACTGCGCCTGGAGTTCGATCCGCCGGCTCGCCTCGGTGCGGGCGTCGGTGCCGCCCGCGGACATGAGCTCGTGGCCGTACTCGAGGATCCCCGCGTCCTCCTGCACGTGGTGACCGTACTCGTGCGCGATGACCCGCGCGTACACCGCGTAGTGCGACACCGGCTCGCCACCCGCGGTGTCCACGACGTTGCTCAGGCCGACGTACATCGTGTCGTTGGCCGGGCAGTAGAACGCCGACGCGCCGGGCGCGGGGTACGAACCGCACGGGCTGCTGCCCGGCAGGCTCCAGAAGACGCGCTGCGGCGCGGTGAAGCCCGGGACCCCGGCCTTGGCGAACTGCCGCTCCCAGACCTGGTCGAGGCAGTCGGACAGGGTGTCGAGGAAGCGCAGCATCGACGCGTCGTCGTGCTCGGCGATCTTGGGCAGCCGGCACTCGACCCGGGGCAGGGTGCCGCTGACGTAGAGCGGGCTGGTGAGCGCGGCGGATCTGCTGCCCGACCGCAGCCGGGTGCCGTCGCCCTTCTCGCCCGCCTTCGAGCCGGTGCCGGCCAGCGAGTACCCGAGGACCGCGACGACGAACAGCGCCGCGACGCCCCCCAGAGTGGCAAGGACCACGCCTGTCGCCGTGCGTCTCGGCCGACGGGCCGGCCGGCGGTAACCGTAGTCCGGTGCCTGTGCGGACGGCACGTAGGACGCCGGGCCACTCTGCGAAGGCGATCGACGAGGATCTGCCACTCGCTTCCGTCCCTCCTCGCGGCCGTCCCCGCCGTGCCCCGGTCCCGTACGGGCAGGAGGCGACCGCGACCAGAATCATCGCATAGCAGGGAAAAAATGCATCACGACCTCCCCACGCAGGTCATCCCTGTATGGGCCGGGCGTTCCCCGGTACGCTGTGCGCCCATGCTGGTACGGACCCGGCTCCTCACCGCCGTCGCCGCCGTCGGCGGGCTCCTCACCTGCGCGGCTCCCGCGTACGCGAGCCCGTCGGGTCAGGTCGTCTCCGACAACGTCACGCTGACCTCGACGGAAGACGGCGTCCTGCACGCCAAGGAGACGGTGACGTTCGAGGGCACGGGGGTGAAACGCGCCTTCGTCCGCCTCAAGCACGTCGACGACCGCCGGGACCGGCGGTTCGACATCGGTGACGTCCACGGTGGCACGGTGACCGTCGACGGCGACCGTACGGTCCTCACGCCGTCGGGCGGCGGGGGTCCGGGCCGGCGCACCGTCACGCTGACCTACACCGTGCACGGCGCGATGACGCCGCTGCGGGGGCGCCAGCAGCTCGACTGGGTCGCCGCGGGCGGCTGGAACGTCCCCGTGGCCCAGACCCAGGTGACCGTCGAGAGCGGCGCCGCCGTACAGGACCTCAACTGCTTCGCCGGCGAGCTGGACAGCACGGTCGGCTGCACGCAGTTCTTCACCAACCACTCGCACGTCCAGGCGGAGTTCCGGCAGGAGAACCTGCAGCCCGGCGAGTACCTGACCATCGTGATCGGCTACCCGCCCGGCACGACGTCCGGCACGCCGGCGTACGAGCAGCGGCACACGCTGGCGACGGCGTTCACGGTCAACACCGTCACGGGCGCGGCCCTGGTCGGCCTGCTCGTGCTGCTGCTCGGCGGCGTCGCCCTGCTGTACTCCACCCGCGGCCGGGACGCGCGCATCGTCAGCAAGAAGGCGGCCGAGGGCGACCACGCGCCGCTCGACCACGGGGAGTTCTCGCCGCCGGACGGCGTACGGCCGGGTCAGATCGGCACGCTCATCGACGAGCAGGCCGACGTCGTCGACGTCACCGCCACGATCATCGATCTCGCGGTCCGGCACTACCTGCTGATCGAGGAGCTGCCCCGTGAGACGTACGGTCGGCTCGACTGGCAGCTGCGGCGGCTGGACCGGCCGGCCGACGAGCTGATGCCGTACGAACGGGTGCTCTACGACGCGCTGTTCGCCGGCCGCGACGTGGTCCGGCTGTCGGAGCTGGGCGGCACGTTCGCGGACCAGCTCGCGGCGGTGCGCGGCGCCCTGTACGAGGACGTCGTCCGGCAGGGGTGGTTCGCGCGGCGGCCGGACTCCGAGCGCACCCGCTGGACCACCGCCGGCACGACCCTCGCGGGTCTCGGCATCATCGGCACGATCGCCCTGGCCCTGTACACGAACCTGGCGCTCATCGGCCTGGCGCTGGTCATCGCGGGGGCGGCACTGGCCATCGGCGGGCAGTACATGCCCGCCAAGACCACGCGCGGGGCGACCGTGCTGGCGCACACGTTGGGTTTCCGCGCGTACCTGTACCGCGGCGAGACGACGGACGCGCCGTCGGGCGACCGGGTGGCGATGTTCTCGCGCTACCTGCCCTACGCGGTGGTGTTCGACTCGGTGGCCCGCTGGGCCGGAACCGTCGCCGACATCGGCGGCGAGGGCGAGCGGGCCGACAACCTCTACTGGTACGAGGGCCCGGCCGAGTGGGACCTGTCCAACTTCGCGGAGTCGATGCGGAGCTTCACGCTGGCGACGTCCGGGGCCATCTCGGCCTCGCGGCAGTTCAGAACTCTGTCCTGACTAATCAGTCATAGTCAGGAAATATCCGGCTTTGTAATGAGCTTACCTGCGCATTGTGTGACCTGGATGGTACGCCGGGATACTGGAACTGTAGAGGACCACGAGAGCGCCGATAGTCGATGTGTCTCGTGCCAATTCCCGGCAACCAAGGGAGACGATGTGCGAAAGAAGTTCAGCGCGGCCGCCGGCCTCGTCACCATAGCGGCAGCCGGCGCCCTGATCGCGAGCACGCCCGCGTACGCCATGGAGGAAACCGCCGCGGTCACACCCGCCGTGACCGCCGGCCTCATCCCGGCCGGCGTTCAGCAGACGACCTCCACCAGCGCGCGCACGGTCGCCTCGGACGACCACCGGCGCCGTCACCGCCACCGCCGCCGCCACCACCGCCGGCACCGTCGCCACCACCGTCACCACCGGCACTACCACCACCGTCATTACCACCACCGGTACTGACCGGGGCGGTCACGGATTCGGCGAAACCGGGGACAAGGGCCGGCGGAAATTCCACGGGGTGTGAAAGGCGAAGAACCCTCGGCCCTGCCGCACGAATCGGGCGGTTGATTCCCTGGGACCGGGCGCCGGTTCTCACGGCGCCCGGATCACCTTGACAAGGCTCCGGCGATTAAGATCCCGGGTGTTGAAAGCCGACCGCGCGGATTTCGCCGACCACCGAATCGCCGCCGTGCACCGGCAGAGTGGACAGCTCGCCGAGCGCGCCGTCCACGCCCAGCGCCCGCAGTGTCGCCACCGTGGCCGGCGTACGGGCGCGCATCGCGCCGTCGTCGATCTTGATGGCGCCCGCGCGGCCGTCCGCGAGGGCGAACGCGTCGATGCCCTCCGCGCCGCACTTGACCAGCAGGCCCGGCACCGCGTCCATGAGGCGCCGCTCCTCCCGGTCGGTGCCCGACGTCCACTCCGGGTACGCCCGCATCGCGTCCGCCACCCGCCGTTCCGGCGTGCCGGGATCGGCGAGGACCAGAGCCCGGAACGCGCGGGACAGCCCGGTCAGGCCGAACGCGAACAGCGGGGCCCCGCAGCCGTCCACGCCCGTGGCGACGACCTGCTCGCCGGTCAGCTCCTCGACCGTCTCGCGCACCGCGACCTGCAACGGATGCTCCGGCGACAGGTACGACCCGGTGGGCCAGCCGTTGACCACACAGGTCGCGAGCATCGCCGCGTGCTTGCCCGAGCAGTTCATCCGCAGCCGCGACTTCTCTCGTACGACGGCGAGCTCGATGTCGAGCGGCCACTGCGCCGGGCAGCGCAACGCGTCGGCCGTCAGGCCGGCCCCGGCGAGGATCTTCTGCGCGCCCTCGACGTGGAAGTCCTCACCCGAATGGCTGGCCGCCGCGAGCGCGAGGAGTTCGTTCTCCAGGCCGAGGCCGTGCCGCACCATCGCGACCGCCTGCAGGGGCTTGTTCGCCGACCGGGGGAAGACCGGTTCGTCCGGGGAGCCGAGGCTCAGCGCCGGGGAGCCGTCGGCGTCCAGAGCGATCACGGAGCCGCGATGCCGCGACTCCACGAAGCCGGAACGTTCCACCTCGACGAGGACCGGATTCATCTTCCCCCTTGGGAGCGTTGCGAGCCCGGCGGTGACTTGTGACGGCCGGGCTTCGCCTGCTGGACTCACCCCAAGCGCCGGGTGAGCTGGGCGTTCGCCGCAGCAGGGCGATATTCGGGCGAACATCAGCCTATCCGCCCAGCCGGCCGGGGACGACGGCGCCGATCCGCGGAGGCGTCACGCGGCCTGGCGCCACCGTGCCTGGTCCTCACCCTCCTTGCGAACGCATTCCATCGGCGTTCCCGCACTCGTGACTCCCGTCGCACCTTCCGGTGAGCAGAACGCCCCCGGTGTGACGACTCGGGGGGACTCGGATGACGTCGGCCGGGTCGTGCTGGGGTGCGGCCGTGGCCTCCGGGACGTCGACGTCGCGGCCGGTGTGTGCCGTGTCCTCCGATGCGATGGCGCGCTCGGCGACGATGCTCCGTCATGACGATCGACCGGACTCCGCGGTACCGCCTCGCCCGGCACGGAGGGTCGGCTCGACGCTTCGAACGAAGGTGCCGACGAAGGGACGTCGTGCGCGGTCGCGGTCCCGTGCGTGACGACGCCCTGGAGCGCGACGCCGCACGCGACGAAGCCGGCCACCAGCGCGACTCCGACGACGGCAAGCGGCCACTTCCGCCGGGATCGCGCGCCGTGCGGATGCCCCGGGGGCGACGGTGACGAGAGGTGGGGATCGCGGGGGCCGGTCGGGTGTCGCTCCGGTGCGTCGGGCGGCCGTGTGGGGGCGGGCGGCTGCTCCGGACCCGTCGGGGCATACCGCTGCTCTGGGAGCGTGGACGGACGCGTCGGAGCGGACGGCCGCGGGGGACCCTCGGGTGGCGTCGCCGTGTTCCCGAACGGCATCCCGGCTTTCTCCGCCACGAAGGCCATGCCGTCGCCCAGAGCGGCGACCGCCTCGACCAGCGCCGCGGCGCTCGGCCGCCGCGCCGGGTCCCGGTTCAGCGCCGGACGCAGGAGGGGCAGCAACTGTGGCGGAACGCCTTCGAGGTTCGCCCTGCCCTCAACGACGTTGAGGATGATGGCGTTCAAACCGCCGGCCCCGTAGGGCGAGCGGCCGGTGGCGGCGAACGCGACGGTGACGGCCCACGCGTGCACGTCGGTGGCGGGCGACGGCGGCTTGTCGTCGAAGACCTCCGGCGCCATGTACGCAGGAGTACCGGTGACCATGCCGGTCTGGGTGAGCCGTGCGGAATCGGCGGACTGTGCGATCCCGAAGTCGATGACGACCGGTTCGCCCTCGACCATCATCGTGTTGCTCGGTTTGAGGTCGCGATGGACGACCCCGGCCCGGTGGATCGCCACCAGGGCCCTGGCCAGGCCCAGCGCGAGCCGCCGCAACGCGTCCCCACCCAACGGCCCGTCCTCGGCGACCACCTTGTCGAGCTGCCGACCCTCGATGAAGCGCGTCACCACGAAGGGGCGGGCGACGGTCACGTCACCGTCGAGGACATCGGCCACGTGCGGGCTGTGCACCCGCCTCATCGTGTCGATCTCGCGTGCGAGCCGCTGCCGCGCCGTCGGGTCGGCCGCCAGCTCCGGCCTGAGCACCTTGATCGCGACGTCCCTGCCGGCCGGATCGACCGCGCGGTAGACCACGCCCATACCGCCGGACCCGAGTCGGGTCAGCCGACGGTAGGGTCCCAGCTTCTCCGGCGGAGCCTCTTCGTTGTTGACCATGGTCCGCAAGACCATACACAGAGTGGTCGCCGATTCGCCGAGAGTGTTCGTTATGTGACTAAT
Source organism: Actinoallomurus oryzae (assembly GCF_039541955.1). Taxonomy (NCBI): domain Bacteria; kingdom Bacillati; phylum Actinomycetota; class Actinomycetes; order Streptosporangiales; family Thermomonosporaceae; genus Actinoallomurus; species Actinoallomurus oryzae. Next base: position 30,539 of record NZ_BAABHF010000038.1, read on the forward strand.
TTCAAGCTTTGTGCCGTCTTGTGCAAATGATGCTTTACGTAACTAGACGTCACGATCCTCTGACACCAAGGAACGACCGCGCCTCCACCGGAGACATCGGCGCACGCTGGGCAATCCGGGTGAGGGCGACCGCGCGCTCGACGAGTTGGGCGTTGGACGTCACCGGCTGCCCCTTGGCGTACGTCAGCGTGTCCTCCATGCCGACCCGCAGATGACCGCCGGCCGACAGGGCCGCGTACATCACTGGAAGGGTCGTACGGCCGATGCCCGTCGCCGACCACGTGGCGCCCTCGGGCAGTGCCGCGACCGCGGCCACCAGGGACCTGGCGTCCCCCGGCATGCCGCCCGGCACCCCCATGACGAGGTCGCAGTGAACGTGGCCGCCGTACGGCGCGCCGTAGGTGTCGAGCAGGCGGTGCAGCGCGGCGACGTGACCGAGGTCGAACAGCTCGAACTCCGGCACGACCTCCTTGGCCTGCGTGAGCTGGTACAGCTCGGCCATGAAGGGCCAGGGGTTCATGAACACGTCGTCGCCGAAGTTGACGGTGCCGCAGGTGAGCGAGCAGGCGTCCGGCATGGCGTCGAGGACCTTCAGCCGGTGCTCGTACGGGTCGGTGACCGCCCCGCCGGTGGACAGCTGCACGATCAGACCGGTGTTCTCCCGCAGGGCGGCGACCGTGTCGCGGAGCCGCGACGGGTCGAGCGTCGGCCGGGCCTCCGCGTCGCGGATGTGGACGTGGATGACGGCCGCGCCGGCCTCCTCGCACTCCTTCGCCGTCTGGACCAGCTCATCGAGCGTCACCGGGAGCGCCGGCGCGGCGACCTTGTCGGCCTCGGCGCCGGTGGGCGCAACAGTTATCAGTGTGCTGACCATGAACAACATGATTTCAAGCCAACACCCGAGTTGGCGAGAAAATCTTCGTAATTATCGCCTTGGGCGCGGATGAGGCAGAATGCGGTCCGTGCGAGCGGTGGTGCAGAGGGTGAGCCGGGCGAGCGTCTCCGTCGGCGGCGAGGTCGTCGGGGCGATCGACGAGCCGGGCCTCATGGTCCTCGTCGGCGTGACCCACGACGACACGCCCGCGCACGCGGCCAAGCTCGCCGCCAAGCTGTGGGGCCTGCGCGTCTTCGACGGGCCGCAGGCCGAGGCGTCCTGCTCCGACCTGGGCGCGCCGCTCCTCGTGATCAGCCAGTTCACCCTGTACGGCGACACGCGCAAGGGCCGCCGCCCGTCCTGGCTCGCCGCCGCGCCCGGACCGGTCGCCGAGCCGCTCGTCGACGAGGTCGTCGCGGCCCTGCGGCGCCTGGGCGCACGCGTCGAGACCGGCCGGTTCGGCGCCGACATGAAGGTCACGCTGACCAACGACGGTCCGATCACCCTCATCCTGGAGATCTAGCGAGCCCTCCCGGTCAGAGGCTCACGATGCCGACCACGGCGGTGAGGATGGTCACCAGGGTGGCGACTCCCGCGATCGTCAGGATGATCCGGTCGTTCTGCGCCAGCCGCGCGCGGACGTCGGGCGAGTAGACCACGACCCCGGTGTCGCGGTTCGGGTCCTGGGAGGTGGCGCGGGCGAACGGGTTGGGCAGGCCGGCGGCACGCCAGATCGCGTCGTTCTTCATCCGCTGGTGCGCGGCCGAGCAGGCGAACAGCCTGCCGCGCACCGGCTCGTGGCAGACGAACCCCTGCCGCGTCATCACCCGGCACACGGTGGGGTTGAGCGCGAACTCGTACACGCACCACATCAGCAGAGCCAGGAGCGCGAGCCGCCACGCGCTCAGCAGCACAGAAGCGATCAGTAATGCCGCGATCGCCACCCACCAGACGTAAACGGGCTCCCGCCACCGACGCCGCCGTCGCCCCATGTTCCCTTTCCTCGCCGAGGTCTCCGGCGCACCCTCCGGTGCACCATCCGACGAGAAGAACCTTCCCATGAGCGCCGCCCGTTATGATCTTGTTCTGCTGTGGTTTATCGGCATTATCGGCGACGAAGGTCAATCTTGACGGTAGATCCGGTATCCGGGGACACGATGATCTCCTGTGACGCCGCCACGCCTCCGGCGAGCAGCGTCTCCTCGACCGGGGTGTTCCGCTTCACCATGCCGAGCGCGACCGGCCCGAGCTCGTAGTGCCGGGCGGCCGAACCCACGAACCCGACGGTGCGCCCGCCGAACTCGATCGGATCGCCGTGCGCGGGCAGGTGGTCGACGCTCCCGTCGAGGTGGAGGAAGACCAGGCGGCGCGGCGGACGGCCGAGGTTCTGCACCCGCGCGACCGTCTCCTGACCCCGGTAGCAGCCCTTGTCGAGGTGCACGGCGACGTCGATCCAGCCAGCCTCGTGCGGGATGGTGCGGTGGTCGGTGTCCAGGCCGAACCGCGGGCGGTGCGCGGCGATCCGCAGCGCCTCGTGCGCCCACAGGCCGGCGAGGCGCGCGTGCCAGTCGCGGTCGAGCGTCTCGCGCGGCACGATCAGCCCGTCGGTCGTGAGGAGGGCGTCCTCGGGCGGCGCGACGCCGGCGAGCGTGACGACGGCGTACGAGGCGGTCTCGTCGGTGACCTCGACGCGCATCAGGAACCGCATGCGGTCGAGGAACTCCGCGAGCGCCCCGGCCGTGCCGGGCTCGACGTGCGCCCAGACCGCCTCGCCGTCGTCGACGAGGGCCATGTGGTGCTCCACGTGGCCGTGCGGGCTGAGCAGGAGCGCCTCGGTGGGCGTGTGCGGAGCCAGCGACTCGAGGTGCTGGCTGGTGAGGCTGTGCAGGAACCGCAGCCGGTCGGCGCCGGCCACGCGTACGACGCCGCGGTTGCTCCGGTCGACCACGGCCGCGCCCGTCGCGAGCGCCCGTTGCTCGGCGGAGGGTTCACCGTAGTGCGCCGCGACCTGCGCGTCGGGGGGATCGGCCGGTACGGCCCCGGGGGTGCTCAGCAGCGGGCTTTCCATACCCGAAAGACTACGTCTTGCGGCAGTCGCGGCAGCGCCCGTAGACCGTGAGGTGTTGCACGTCGGTCTCGAAGCCGAAGTCGTCCTCCAGGCGCTCGACCAGACCGTCCGCCACGGAGGGATCCACGTCGTAGACGGCCTCGCAGCCGCGGCACACGAGGTGGACGTGCTCGGCCTCGGCGGCGAGATGGTACGTCGGCGGCTTGTGCCCCAGATGGGTGTGCTTGACCAGGTCGAGCTGTTCGAGCAGTTCGAGCGTGCGGTAGATGGTGGAGATGTTCACCCCGCGTGCCGTGCGCTGCACCTCGGCGCAGATCTCCTCTGGAGTCGCGTGGCTCAGCGCCGTCACCGCCTCCAGCACGAGCTGGCGCTGGGGCGTCACGCGGTAGCCCCGCGCTCGCAGCTCCTTGTGCCAGAGTTCCGTCACGGATCGAGTCTATGCCGCCGCTCGGTACCGGTACGGATGGAAAACCCACTTGCTTCGGTGCGTGCGCTGATCTAGCGTGCGGGATAAGCGGGAAAGGAGGTGGTCCGAAACTTATGCATAGTACGAGGACTCGTGAGGTGGCTGTCCGCTAGTCGCCGTCCCGCCTTCGCCTCCTCACAGGAGGTAGGCAACCGGCCGAGGACGCGGCCGGCGAAAACCAGGCAGACACCCGACCCCCGTGGCCGGTCGACCCAGTCCTGTCGACCCCTGCTCCGGCAGGAACAGCCCGGGGGTCGTCTCATGTCCACCCCCGTGCCGGTGTGTTGTGAGGGGGCCTGCCGGCCCGCCGGAGCCGGGTCGATGGCCCCTCACACGACACCGGCGTTTCTACGCGACCCGTTTCAGCTGGGCGGACAGGTGGGATTGCAGGCCCTGGCCCTCCGCCGCCATGTCGTAGGCGTAGCCGAGGTCCTCGCCGATGAGGCCGTACAGGCGGTGGCCCGCGGTGTACTCCTTGGCGGTCTCGGTGCGGGCGACGACGTCGGTGCGCAGGTCGACCCGCGCGCTGATCGCCTCGCCGATGTAGATCTCGGCGATGCCGGTCGGGTGCGCGAGCACCAGCTCGACCCGTCCGCCTGAGTGGGCGCGCCAGTAACCGCTCTCCTGCGCCAGCGGCTCACCGAGGTTGCCCTCGTCGTCAAGGCGCCACGTGCGGCTCGTGTAGATCAGATACGGCTTGCCGATATGACGGAACGAGATCTCCTGTCCGAAACGGAAGCTCTCGATGGTGGGGTAACCGCCGACTCCCGCGCCCTCCCAGTCTCCGAGGAGGAACTTCAGGGGCTCGAGGTCGGGGTGCAGCTCAGGCTCCATGTACGGCCAGCGTAGTCGGGTTTGCACGCGATAGCCTGATCAAACCCGCGATCAGGACTTCACCGGTGAACTGAAACCGATCCGGTCGGCGTCACGTCTGATCTTCCTATGGTCGAGGAGGACAACGGTTGTACGCGCTCATGACTTTGCTGTCGGCCGGACTCGAGGCGAGTGCCGGCGTGGTGTCGAAGAAGGTCGGCACGGCACGCCGGCGACGGGCGATCCACAAGGCCGCGCCGATCACCGGTGACACCGCGGGCCTGCGCGAGATCAACGGGCGCGTCACGGCGGGGCCCGGCGGCCCGGTCACCGCACCGCTGTCCGGCCGCCCCTGCGCCTGGTACTCCGTGACGGTGTACGAGCGCTACCGGGCGTGGCGGCCCGGCCCGTTCGGCCCGACCGACGTCATCCGCGACGCCCGGGTCGCCCAGCAGCTCAGCGGGCCTCTGCACGTGACCGGCGACACCGCGGCCGTACGCGTGGATCCGCGCGGGGCCGCTCTGGAGCTCGGCGACCCGGTGTTCTCCGAGTTCGAGGACAACCCGAGCGGCGCGCTCGCCGCCCGCATCGCCGCGCTGCTCGGCGACCGGCTGCGCCCCCGGCACCGCGACCGCACCCTCGGCTTCCTCGTCGAAGAGCACGTCGTCGCCGTCGACGATCCGCTGTACGTCGTCGGCCAGGCGCGAACGGAGCTCGGTGACCTGGTGATCGGCAAGCCCGCGATGCAGCCGTTCATCATCACGCGGCCCTCGCCGATGCAGGTCCCCACCGGACAGGACTAGTCTGCCGGATATGGCACGATCACTCGTGATCAAGGTGACAGCGGGCGCAGAGGCACCCGAACGATGCAACCAGGCCTTCACGGTCGCGGCGGCCGCGGTGGCGAGCGGGGTGAAGGTGTCTCTCTGGCTGACCGGAGAGTCGTCGTGGTTCGCCCTGCCCGGCCGGGCCAAGGAGTTCGAGCTCCCGCACGCGACCCCGCTGGAGGACCTGCTCGACATCCTGCTCTCCGCCGCCCAGGTCACGGTCTGCACCCAGTGCGCCGCACGGCGCGACATCACCGACGACGAGGTGCTGCCGGGCGTCCGCATCGCCGGCGCGCCGACGTTCGTCGAAGAGGTCACCACCGAGGGCGTGCAGGCGCTCGTCTACTGACGTCCACTGACGTCCCTCGCCCGGCGGATAGTGTCGCGGACATGACCGAACCACGCTTCATCGCGCTCGCGCCGCGCCGCAGCGGCCATCGGGCCTGCGTGGCGACCATCGCCCGGAATGGGCGCCTCCCGGCCCGCACGCGTCATGGCTGAGGTCATCGCGCGGGACGGCACGTGGACGTTCGACGGCGAATGCGTGCGGATCGTGCCGGGACACGACCGAGGCGTGCACAAGTTGCGGCAGGCCGTGGGCGAGATCGCAGTACCCCTGCTCGCGGTCGCGGGTATCGCTCACGAATCGGGCCGCAAGGGCGGCCGCCTGCGGCTGCGGCTGCGCGATGGCGCCGACCCGTTCGGCCAGGCGGCGCGCGGGCAACTTCCCGATGCGGCCGACCCCTACCAGCTCGCCATGAGCACCGATATTCGCACCGGCGTCGCCGAGTACTTCGCCGACGAGGTGCGCAACGCCCTGCTGATCGAGCAGGTGCCGGACGGTCCCAGCGACCGGTACCTCCTGCCGGGGCCGCGCGTGCCGCTGACGGCATCGGCCGGCGACGGCACCGTGAGCTTCGACGGCACTCGGGTATGCCTGGAGTGGAACGGCTGGACGGAAGAGAGCAAGAAGTCGGCCGGGCCTCAGCACCTCTTGCTGGAGGACCTGGCCGCCGTGGAGTGGAAACCCCTCGCCGGCTTCGAGAACGGGCATCTTCGCTTCCGGCTCAGGGGCGCGACCGCGAACCCCCAGCCCAAACACGACCCGCACTGCCTGACGTGGGGAATGCGGGAGTTGGGCGGGACGACGCTGCTGATCGCCGCCGCGGTCGTCGCCCGCCTGCCGCACCCCTTCGGCGCTCCCCCGCACGCCCTTGACGCACCGGCCGGGGTGGAGGCCGCCCCCGATGCCGGGCGTGGCGAGGATCCCGACGCGCTCCTGCGCAGGTTGCGTGAGCTCGGTGACCTGCACCGCGATGGGGTGCTCACCGACGAGGAGTTCACCGCCGCCAAGCGGATACTGCTGCGAGGCTCCCAGCCCTGAACGCTCCCCGCCGACGATCAGCCAACGTTGGTGCGAGCGGCTCGTCCGCCGGTGACGCACCCGGCCGGAGCGGGACGCCACATTCCGGCGTGCCCGCGCCGGGCCGCCTCCTCGGCGTCGCGCAGGACGGCCGCGCGCCCGGTGTCCGGTGGCACGGCGAGGGCACGCGCGAACCCGGCCCGTACGAGCGCGGCGTTGACGAAGACACCCCGGGGCGTCCACACGTAGAGCAGCAGCCGTCCGTACCGGTCGCGCGGCCGGACGTCGCCGGCGACGCGTACGGCCCCGCCGGGCGGGGTCAGGCGGCGCAGCGCCCGTTTCGCCTCCGTGCCGAAGCAGTCGTGCCGCCGCCACGTCTCCGGCGCGTCCACGCCGATGAGCCGGACCCGGCCCTGCCCGCGCAGGATCAGCGTGTCGCCGTCGACCACGCGGGCCACGACCGCCGTCGTCGTCGCCACTCGCTGCTGGAGCCGTCCCGGCGGGCCCGGACCGCAGCCCGTGGCCAGCAGGCATCCGGCGGCGAGTGACTTCCTGAACACACCCTCGCACTCTGCCCGGTGCCACCGACGAAAAGCGTCAGGCGCCGAAGAACGGCAGGGCCGGGTCCTCGAACGCGGCGGTGAACCGGTCGGGCCAGTCGAGCACGTCCTCCAGCCAGACCACCCGCATCCGTTCGGCGGCGTACGCGATCCGCTCGGGCGGCTCCACCCCGATGCCCACCACGGCGAGGTCGGCCACGACGCTCGCGTGGTCGTCGTCGCCGAGGACGGCCGTGCGCACGGTCGGCCGGTTCGACGCCAGCGCCATCGACAGCGGGTGGCGGCGCAGCGCACGCACGCGGTGGCCGAACAGCGGCTCCGGCGGCTCTTTCAGGCCGGGCAGCTCGTAGTCCATCGGCGGGACCGGATCGTGCTTGTCCGGGACGCCGGGGCCGCGCGGGAAGAGCCGGCTCATCTCGTGCAGCCACCGCAGCTGCGGGATCACCCAGGCGGGTCCGGGTGACGCTTCCGGCCGCACGCCGTCCAGGAGCCGCTCGGCGACGCCCGCCACGCGCTCGGTGAGCTCCTCGGGCGCGTACGCGGCGCGCAGCGCGCCGGACCGCCGCCCGACGGCGCGGTCGAGCACGGTGGCGAGCAGGCATTCGCGGAGCCGTACGGGCCGGTCCGCCCAGGACCGGGCGAGCTCGTCCGGCACCCGCGGCATCGGGCGGTCGACGAGGTGGGACAGCACGAGGGTGTCCGCCCAGACCCGCAGCCACGCCCACTCGGCCGCGGAGGCGAGCAGGTCCGCCTCCCGCAGCTCGTACAGCGTGCAGGCACGGCCGTGGCGGCACTCGCCGCCGCAGGCGGCGGACCGGCGCCCGTCGAGCGGCGGCACCGGCCCGGGCAGGGCGCGCTCGCGGTCGCGCCCGAGCGGTACGCGGATCCGCAGCGGGCGGTCCATGCCGTCCGCGAAGACCGCCGCCACGCCCGGCGGCAGTGACACGACCTCACGCGACTGGTCCTCGTCGAGGTTCATCGCGGCGCCCACGAGCCGGCGGTCGTCGTGCGCGGGCAGCCGGTGCACGACCTTCAGCGCGGTGTTCTTGATGACGTCGGGGACGAGCTTGGTGGGGATCTGCTCGGCCACGACGATGCCCTCGCCGTACGCCCGGATCTCGGCGAGCATGCCCGCGAACAGCTCGACCGCGTGCGCTCCGGCGCTGCCCTCGCCGCGGTTGCGCAGCAGCCGGTGCGCCTCCTCGATGACGATGACGTGCTCGAGGTCGCGGGTGCCGCTCTCGCGGCGGGCGCGCAGCCGCAGGTGCTCGACGATCCGGATGATCAGCGTGCCCATGAGGAACGCCTTGTCCTCGTCGTTGGCGACGTCCTCGATGGCGAGCACGACGTTCTTGCCGAGCAGGCCCTCGATGTCGGCGGGGTGCCCGCCCTCGAAGAACCGGCCGGCCGAGCCGATGCGCAGCGACCGCAGGCGCACGTCGACGAAGCCCTTGACGTCGGCCATCAGCTCGTTGCCGTACCCGACGTCGCCGATCACCTGGAGGGCGGCCTTCTGCAGCTGTTCGAGGGTCGGCACGGCGGGCTCGATCGCCGAGCCCGGGCGACCACGCCCGGTGACGACGTCCCAGCCGTTGGCCTCGTACACCCGCTGCAGGGCCTGCGACATGATCTGGGGAAACGGCTCCTCGGCGTCGAAGGCGGCCTGGAACAGCGCGCGGACCATGTCGATGTGCGCCTGCACGGGATAGCCCGGCGCGGGCGCGAGGGGGTTCACGGACAGGGGCACCGCGTCCGGGTCGGAGGGGTTCACCACGGTGACGGGCGCGCCGATCCGGCCCGCCATCGTGGCGTACTCCGACTTGGCCGGCTCGATGGCGAGCCACGGGATGCCCGCCTCGGTGAGCTGTTCGAGCAGGTGGCGTACGGTCTGGGACTTGCCCGCGCCGGTCGAACCGGTGACGAAGACGTGCCGGTTCAGCGTCTGCAGGGGCGCGGTGAACGTGCCGACCTGGCGGTCCTGCCCGTCGAGGACCGCGCCGAGCGCGAGGCTCTCGTCGGCGGCGCCGGCCACCTCGGAGGTCACGTCGAAGTAGCCGGCGTCCAGCACCCGCAGGCCGGGCACCTCACGGCGCGGCAGCCCGGCGAGGGCGGCCAGCGCCCCCGCGGTCGCGACGAACGGCGAGCGCAGGTCCTGGTCCTGCGTGTCGACGTGCACGGCCTCGTGGAAGCGGACGGCGCGCTCCCCCGACCGCAGGCGGTACGGATGGTGGCTCATCTCGACCGAGCCGACGAGGACGGGCGCGATCTGGTCCAGCTCCCGCGCGGACTCGGCGCCGGCCAGCACGCGCACCCGCCACAGGCCGGCCTCCTGGAAGGCCTCCAGCTCGGCCATCCGGCGTTCGATGCGCTCGACCGCGAGCTCGTCGTCGCCGCGGCGCTGCACCTGCAGCTCGTACTGCAGGTCGGTGACCTCGTCCTTGAGCACCTGCTCGCCGCACTGCTCGGCGATGACCAGCCAGCCGAACGGCCGGCCCATGAGAGTGACCAGCGTGGACTCGAAGAGGCTGGGCCCGCCGTCCGCCCGCGTGGACATGAGCGGCGGCGCCAGCCGCGCGGGACAGCGGCTCCAGGTCATCGCGGCGGCGTCGGCGAGCCAGTCGTCGCCGATCTCCACCCCGCGTGCGCCGTTGGGAAAGAGGAGACCCTGCTGCGGCTCGGCGGACGGGGTGAGCGGCCCGGCGTTGGTGATGAGTTCGAGCGGCGCACCGCCTCCGCGCGACATCCATCCGACGACGAACGGCCGGCCGCTCTGCGCCGCCGACAGCACCGCCGGCAGCACCGTGACGAAGTCCCACTCGGCGGACGCACCGCGCGCCGGCGACAGAATCGCCTGAACCCGGTACCACGGCCCCTGAAGTCCCCCAGCAACCCCTGCCACGCATGCAGGTTTACCGCTCCACGCCCGTTCGTGCCAGAGAAAGCCCGAACCGGGACCCACCAGAACGAAACCTCGCACGTCGCCGCCCTCGCGGCTCGCATTACCCCGGCTTAACCTTCTGTGGCGAACCGATTGCGCTCCGTGTTTACGGGGGCTAGCGTTCCTGCTGTCCGCCCGGCACCCCCTCCCCTGACGGCAACGGCGCCCTCATCGGGTGACTCCGCCGCGCGGTCCTCACCCTCCCCGAAACCGAAAGGATTTCATTTGATCAGCGAACTGGATGACGTCCGCCGGCGCCTGACCGCCGTGGAGGAGGAAACCGCGAGCCTCCGCGAGTGGAGGCAGCAGGCTCAGCACGTGACCGACCTGTTCGGGACGCTCGACAAGGAGGTGGCGGACCTCCGCATCGCCGCCGGGCAGCAACGGAACGTCCTCAACGCGATCGGCATGACCCACTCCGAACACCACGCCCAGTTCCTCCGGCAGGCCGACATTCTCGGCGGGCTGGTGCTTGAGGTCAGCGGCGTTCGCCGCACCCAGGCCGAGCATGGGCAGATGCTCAAGGAGCACAAGCAGATGCTCAGCGAGCAGGGCCGGATGCTGCGTGAGGTGCTCGACCGGCTGCCCGCATAGTACGACCGGTGCCTCGGGTGCCCGCCGACGACGGCGGGTACCCGGTGTCGCCGCGTCAGCGCTTCTTCTTGCGGAAGTCCAGGCGCTCCGGGGGCGGGCCGAGGTTGGGGGTGGTACGCGGGGAGCCGTCCGGTGGCGTGATGTCCGGTTTGGCGTGGCGGGCACGGGTCGGGCCGGTGGCCTCTTCGTACTCCTGGATGTTGGCGGTCGGCAGCGTCATGATGCCCGGGTTCGCGTCCACGAGGATGATGCGGCGGCCCGACGGGTCGGGATGCGTGAAGACCATGGCGGTCGGCGGCAGTTGCTGGAGCTCGTGGGGTTCGACCGCCAGCTCGCGCGAGCCCTTGCCGGCGTCGGCCGCCCGGGAGGTGTTCTGGCCCCACGCGGTCGCGCGCCCGATGCCCTCGGGAAGCTCCTCCTCCGAGGTGCCGGTGTCCTCGAACACCGTCGGCATGGAGCGGCCGACCGTGCTCACGTACGCGCCGCTCTCGGCGTCGGCCGCGACCGCCTCGCTCATCTTGTCGGTGAGTTCGGCGATCTCGAGGAGCTTGTCGGCGCCGATCTGCTCGGCGGCGACCCGGGCGTCCTCGGCGTTGCCGAGCCGCATGAACCCCACGGCGGCGTCGCCACGGCCGAGCCGCTCCTTCACGTGCGGCGGGATCGAGCGGTACATCAGCACCAGGCCGGTCGAGGTCGCCTCACACGAGTCGATGAGGCGGTCCAGCACGTCGCCGCGCAGCTTCTCCGCGCCGCACAGGATCAGCGTGTGGGCCCACGGTTCGCCCTGCTTGGAGGCGCGGAGCACGTGGGTCAGCGCGGCGGCGACGTACGTGCCCAGCACCCGGTTGGTGAGCACACCGGCGCGGCGGTCGGTGGTGATGACGCGCAACCGGCTCGGCGGGAGCAGCGTCGGGTTGGATCCGAGCTTCTCCAGCTTGCGCAGCTGCGACTCCAGGGCCCAGGCGCGTTCGATGACGACGCGGTCGGCGGCGCCGCGCCCGAACATCGTGGTGATCTTCGCGAGCTCCTCGTCGGTGATGAGACCGCTCCGCAGGTCGTCGCGCGGATCGCCCACCTGGGCCAGGGCGCGCAGGGCCGCGGTGATGCGCGGGATCGGGGCCCGGCCGCCGAACACGCTCAGCACCCGTTCGAGGATCGCGTTGTCGAAGGACAGGTCGCGGGTGCTGGACTGTTCTTCGCTCACGCTCACCACAAGGGAGAGCACGTCGGCGAGCTCTTCCGGACCGAGGCCGTGCGTCAGGTCCAGCTGCGGAAGGTCGCCCGGCAGCACCCAGACGAGCGGCCGCTCGGCCTGGTCGTGTCCGAGCTCGATCAGCTCCTTGGCGACCGCGCCCTCCGACAGGTCCAGGACGGTCACCTGCGAGCCGCCGGCGAGCCGTGCCGCGCCCATCATGGTGACCATCGCCGACCACCCGGAGAGCGTGCCGCCGGCGACGTCCACGCGGCCCACGCCCTGCGGCACGGTGACGGCGTACCACTCGTGCTGCGACTCGAAGGCCTCGCGCCGGTGCTGCCATTCCTGGTATGCGCGGGCGTGCGCGGCGTGCGCCGCCTCCAGGCGGCGGCGCCGCTCTTCCTCCCGGCGCTCGTACCGCTCGTGCTCCTCGGCCAGCCGCGCGCGCAGCGCCTTTTCGCTCTGCCACATGGAGTAGCCGGTGATCGCCGCGACGGCCGCGCAGGCCACGAGGCCCGCGATGGAGAACGCCCACGGGAGCGTGCCGGTGAGCCCGGCCACGATGAACAGGAGCGCTCCCACTCCCGTGGCGAAGCCGACCATCCGCAGCGGCCGGTTGAAGAGGTTCTCCTTCTGCCGCTGCGAGGCCAGCCACTCGTGGTCGACCTTCTCCGACTCGGGAGGAGTCGGGCGTTTCGGTGGAGGCCCGGGGTCGTCGTGGACCTGGGCATAGCGCCAGCCGACGTAGACGCGGCCCGGTTGCAGTAACCGGGCTTCGCGGGCTGTCACATCGACCACGTCCCGTACTTCGTCGGCTTCACTAGGGGCACAGCGTAGAAAGCTTCGCGTGAAGTGGGGTGTGGTTTCAACCGACTAGAGGTGTTGTCGAGTGACCAGGAGTGGCATTACCGGACATATCGCGACAGATGGCAACAACCATCCCGCTACCCCTCACCACGGCGGTTGCTGGTATCCCTGCTGCTGAGGAGGCTGATTGTAGTTCGGGGGCACCTGACCCTGCGGCTGCTGGTACCCCTGCGGCGCCTGCTGACCGCCGTACCCGGGCTGCTGCGGGTATCCCTGCTGGGGATAGCCCTGCTGCTGGGGGTATCCCTGCTGGGGATAGCCCTGTTGCTGGTTGTTCCACGCGGCGTAACCGGGCGGCGGCGCCTGCTGCTGCCACTGCTGGCCCGGCACCTGACCGTACTGGTTCATGTTCTTGCGCCGGGAGCGGCGCGCGATCGCGCCGATGGTGGCCACGACGGCGAAGATGATCAGGTAGATGACGAGCCTGATCGGCGCATAGTAAACGCCGTGTACATACGCGAGCGGCATCTGCCTCACCAATCTCCTGAGAACGGGAGCGTCCAGCCTGGAGGCTCACCATCGTGCCAATTGGACCACCGGTCATGGCGGTCGGATTTCCTCATGACCCGCCTCACGGCGCATCGTACGCCTACGTGGTCACGCGGTACATGCCGCGCCATTCTTCCGATGATCGCCGAGTGAAGCGGGCGAACGGCCGGCGGTTCTCCCATCTGACCGTCAGTGGCCACCTGGATTCCGTTGACCTGGCCGGCCGAAGGACTGCGGCGTCGTGTCCGGCCTGCGGTCGGGCGTATCCCCGCTCGACGATCCGCCGTCGGGCGACCGCCTCCGGGCGAGGATCAGCGCGACCACGATGACGATCACCAGGAGGAACACGACGACGCCGACAATCGGTGCGATCAGCCCACCGCCGGACTTCTTCTTCTCCGCCTGCCCGGACGTGGCCGACGACGTGGACGAGGGGGCCGACGGGGTGTTCTGCGCCATGACCCGGTCGAGCCGCTCGTACGGAGGATTCGGAGCCGTCCGTGGCACCGTGAAGCCGAGATCCATGGCCCGGTGGATGCGGAATGCGCCGCATCCCGTCTGGTCGTCCCGTCCGGGAGTGCCCGAGTCCAGCGCGGTGGCCATCGCCCGTTGCACGAGCTCACGGGCGGACATGTGCGGATTGGCCGCGCGAACGAGGGCCAGCCCGCCCGCCGTCAACGCGGTGGCCTGGCTCGTACCGGAAGCCGTGCGCCCCGGCTTTCCGTCCTTGCCCACCCAGCCGACGGTGCCGCCCGGCCCGGCGACGGCCGTATAGGACACCTGCTGGGTGCGCTGCCACGGACGGGTGTCGGCGTTGACCGCCCCGACGGCGAGCACGCCGGGACAGGACGCCGGCGCCTGCGATGAGTTCCCGACGCCTCCGTCGTCACCGGTGGCCGCCGCGATCACCACGTCGTGCCGCGCGGCGTACTCCACCGAGTCGAGGATGTCCGTCGGGCAGGTCTCCGGATAGGCGTCTGCCGGGAATGCCTGGGAGATGCTGATGACTTTCGCCCCGTGGTCGACGGCGTAGCGGATTCCCTCGGCGATGCGTACATGGAAGGCCTCCGCAGTCGTCGCACCGTTGCCGACGGTCACCGGCAGCACGCGCGCCTGTGGCGCCACCCCGAGCACTCCGGTGCTCTGACCCTTGCTGACGATGAGGGCCGCCATCGCGGTGCCGTGGCCACCTCTCATGCTGTCGGTGTCGGTACGACCGTCGGTCCCGGCCCCGGTCACGTCACCACCGGGCAGCACCGACCCGGAGAGGTCGGGAAGCCGGGCGTTCACCCCGGTGTCGAGAACGGCGACCGTGACGCCCTTCCCCTGGGTGATCGGCCAGATCTTGTCGATTCCCCAGGACGAAAGCCACCACTCGGAGTGTGGTGTCGGCGTGCTCGCCGCTCCGGCCGGCATCGTCGTCGCGACGGCGCCAGCGGACATGACCAGCGCCGAAGCAAGAAACCTCAGCGAACGCACCCGACCCTCTTTCTCGGAGAAGCGACCCGGGCAGGGCGAGTATCACTCGCCCTGCCCGGGTCGCGGTATCGGTCAGCGGATGAGCGGCGGAGCCATGTCGTCGTCCGCACCCCAGATGTCCTCATCCTCGGTCAACCAGGCGTTGCGCTCGCGATCCTGGCTCTGCCCCTGCTGCCCGCCCATCATCGGCGGCATCATCGGCATGTAGCCGCCGGCCCGGGCGGCGGCATTCGTCGCCGCCGTACCCGCGGCCGCTTCCTCAGCCGCAGCCGCGGTGTTGACCGCCCAACGAGCACCGATGACGCCGTCCGCCGGGGTCATACCTGACCCCGTTTTGAGACCCAGGGGTTCGAACTGCTTCTGAGGCCGCCGCTCTCGATGCTCGGAGTCTTCAGCGAACCGGGCGTATACGGCGTGGACGGATTGCCCAGGCCAGTGGTCGGCACACGCCCCGTGCTCGGATCCGTGAGACTTGTCCCACCGCCGTCACCCGTCGTCGGCGGAGTGCTCAGGTTCGTGCCGCCGGGATTGGTCAGGCTCGGGTTCTGCAACCCGGACAGATCCGTACCGGTAGGGCTGTTGGCCCCGGACAGATCAGTATTACCAGGATTGTTCGAATCAGTCGGGCTCGTAGGCACGTTAGCGAGACTGTTCGACGACGTAGGCGAACCGGTCGACAGGTTCGGCGTCTGATAATTCGTCGGGGTTGGCGTGCCGGTGGGTCCGGTAGGGTTTGTGGGGCTAGGATTTTTGTTGTTCTTCGAACCGTCGTCCGTCGGCTTGTCACTGGTGTCCGACAGCTTCGGCGGCAGATCCAACGTCACCTTCTGCGGGATGCCCTGCCATGTAGTGAAGATCCCGTTGTTCCCCTGGTACAGAAGGTACCGAGCGTAGACTCCACGCTGGTCGGCAGGAGTGGACTTGTCGACGAGAGCAAAATTATTCTTCGACGTCGAATCTGGTTCGTAGGCGTAAACAAAACCCGGCTGATCCGAGTCCTTCCCTATTCCGTCGACCGGGTCGACATCCTTACCGGCGAAGTAGTCACCGTTGGAGGTCACCATGTGCTTGAACTCCGCCAGCGACATCTTCTTGTTCTCCCACATGCACCGTCGTTGTTCTCGATCGACGTGACTTCGGGGATGCCATAGGCGCCGCCGTAAAGGAAAGTCGTCTTAGAGAAATCCGGCTTGTCGGAGCCTAGGTTCTTGAGGACCCCACCGATCTGATTTGCGTTGATCTGCATGGTCAACGCCGCAACGTAGAGAAGGGCGAGCTGCCGACAAGCCTCCTGCGAGGCACCCTCACCCTTCCACGCCTCCGACAACCGCTGAGCGTTCTTCTGAGACGACTGCAGCGAGTCACCGAAGTTCTTGGCGATCCCCTCGTAGGTCGCACCGAGCTGCTGCACCGTCCCCGGATCGACGGAATTCGCGAAGTCGACGATCTCGTGCGACTGATATTTCGCCGCGTCGCCCATGGGCTCGTCACCCATGGAACTGCGAGATGCCGTACGTGTCAGACAACAGCTGACTGGTGGGCTTGGTCTTGCTCCCGGAGCCGCCCGTCGAAGCACCGCCCGTGAAAAAGTTCTCGAGATCCTGTCGCAGAGACTTGGCGATGCTCACCAACTCTGTCCGGCCAGTGTGCTTGTCGTCGCTTTTGTCGGCACCAGGCCACGCGTCATTCCCCCACGGATAACGAGCCTTGCCACTGCTGTTGCGATGCACCCTCGCCCAGTAGTCCGACCAACTCTCACCCGGTTTCTGCGGTGACTGATCAGGGGGCGAGCCGTAACCACCGTCCGGCTCTGGCGACATGGCTCCTTATTCCCTCACTGCAATCCGGGCCGCCAAGCAGCCGCGATGGCGATTTTGCCGAGCAATGGCTCCTCCGAACTGAAAGACGCACCTCCGACGACTACTCAATGACTCTAATGGCGACCGATGACATCGCGATAAAATCACGATCAAATGACAAAAAGAAGCACGAAACCGGCATTGCCGGGCCGCCTCGGCCGGAGCGCCGGCTGAGCGCCTCGGCCGTGTGGATCAGGTTGATGTGGGGGAACGCCTGGGGGAAGTTGCCCAGCTGGCGCCTTTGGATGGAGTCGTACTCCTCGGCGAGCAGGCCGACGTCGTCGGTGAGGGCCGGCAGCCGTTCGAACAGCTCCGTGGCCTCGTGCTTGCGCCCGATGAGGGCCAACGCCTCGGCGAGCCAGAAACTGCAGGCGAGGAAGACCCCCTCGGCTCCGGGCAGCCCGTCGATGTCGTTGCTCTCGGAGGTCGGATAGCGCAGCACGAAGCCGTCGGTCATCCGGTCCCGCATGGCCCGCCAGCGTTCGACGGGACCGGTGTGGCCGAGCTTCCGGGCCATCCGTACGGCCCGGTCGGCCGCCACCCAGGCCATGACCTTCGAATGGACGAAGTGCCGCCGCGGGCCGCGGATCTCCCACAGGCACCGCGTCCGGTGCGCCGGTGTCCGTACCGCCGCCCGCCGGGACTGCCTACCGACGTGGCCTTACTCGTCGGACGGGTGATCTTCGCGCGGGGGTTCGAACGTCGGCCGGGTGCTCCTGTCGAAACCGGCCGGAGGAACCGGATCGCGCCGGCTCGACGGGTCGAGGGGGCCCAGAGCCGTCGGGCGGTGGGGAGGATCGGACGTGACGTCCGGGCCGTCCCCGGTCAGGCCTCGCGGCTGCGCGGCCCGCCGGACGAACCTTCCGACGATGAGCGCCGCGAGGACACAGGCCACCAGCGCGACCACGATGATGAGGACGACCAGGCCCAGGCTGGCGCCGTCCGACGAGTCGGGGGGAGGTGCGGTCGCCCGCGGCGTGCCGCTTTTCGGGTTCCGGCCTTCGCCGAGGCGGTCGTACGGGGGGTTCGGGAAGCCCGCCGGAACTCGATAGGCCGGGTCCATCGCGCGGTTGATACGGACGATCCCGTAGCCGGTCTGCGCGTCGGGGCCGGGCGTGTTCACGTCCAGGGCCGTGGCGATGAGCCGGTGAACGACCTCGCGGGCCGGCATCGTGGGGTTGGCCGACCGGACGAGAGCGGCCGCTCCCGACACCAGCGCGGCGGAGTCACTCGTCCCGTCCGAGTGGGGGTAATAGTAATTCACGTTCTTACCGGTCGTGGGAATGTCCACACCCGGTGCCGCCACCGACACGTAGTCCTGCGCCTGCGTCCGCTTCCACGGCTGCGAATTTTTGTCGGTCGCGCCGACCGCGAGGACCCCTGGACACATCGCCGGGAACTCGGCCGAGTTGTCGGTGTCTCCCGTGTTCCCGGCCCCTGCGATGAGCACCACGTCGTGCTCGACGGCGTACGCGATCGCGCTCATGACCGCCGACGGGCACCCCGCCGTCGCGGGGGCCGCGAGCGACATGTTGATGACCTGCGCGCCGTGGTCGACGGCGAACCGGATACCCGCTGCCAGCGGCGACGCCAGCTGGTCCGTCGTGATGGTGCCACCGGTGACGTCCACGGGCAGGATCTTCGACCGCGGCGCTATGCCGACGAGTCGCGTCCGACCTCCTCCCTGACCGGCGATGAGCACGGACATGCTCGTGCCGTGTCCGGTCTTGTGGAAGTCGGTACGACCGTCCGTGCCACGCCCGGACGTGTCACCGCCCGGCAGAAGTGCGCCCGCGATCTCCGGCATCGCACCGTTGACCCCGCTGTCGAGCACGGCGACGGTGACGCCCTCGCCCTGGGTGGTCGGCCAGATTCTCTGCTCCACGCTCCACGGTGGGAACCACCACTCTGACGAGCGGGGAGCAGGAACCGCCGCCGCGGCCGGGAGAGCCGACGCTACGGCGATGCCCACCGCCCCCAAGGCGACGAGCGCCCGGTGTCCAGCACGCACAGGCGCCCTCACTCCCCGCCCCAGCGGGGCCCGGCCGTCACGGTGACGCACCGGCCTGCGGATTCGAGACGAACCACCGGCGCTTATCCGATGAGAGGCGGAGCGACGTCGTCGTCCGACTCCCAGACGGCCTCGTCCTCCGTGAGCCAGGCGCTTCGCTCGCGGTCCTGGTTGTTCTGGCCGCCCATGCCACCGGCCATCGGCATCATCGGCATGACCCCCGAGCCACGAGCCGCGGCCGCGGTCGCCGCCTCGGCCTGCTCCGCCTGAAGGGCCTTGGAGGCGTTGGCCGCCGCCGCCTCGTTGACGCTGCCGGCCGGCACACGCCCGGTGTTGGCCGCCGAGCCGTTGTTGCCGCCGATGAGCCCGCTCGACGGGGAGGAACCCGAGGTTGTCCCGAGGCCGGGCACCTTGCCGGTGCTCACGCTGGGGAACTTGGTGCTGCTGGTCGGGATCTTCGACGTGCCGGTCGGCATAGTGGTCGTCGGATAGGTCGTCGGATAGGTCGTCGGATAGGTCGTCGTGGGGGTGGTCGTCGTGGGCGTCGTGGGCACGGTCGGATAGTTCGGCGTACGGGTATCGCCGGTCGGCAGCGACGTGCCCGTGGGCGTGGTGGTGGTCGGATTATTGATCCCCGACAGGTCCGTTCCCCCGGTCGTGTGCGTCGTCGCCGTCGGAGTGACGCTTCCCGGCTTTCCGGTCGAGCTGTACGGGTTGCTCGTCGGATTGTAAGTCGGGCTTCCTTTGTAGGGATTCGTTGGATTGGTCGGGTTCGTTGGGTTGGTCGGGTTCGTTGGATCGGTCGGGTGCTTTTTGTTGGGATCCTGAACGCTGGGGTCCTTCTGCTCCGGAGGAAGCGTGCCCGGCGGCAGTTCGAGCGTGAGGTAACCCGGCATGCCGGTGTAGGTGTCACCGATGAAGCCGTTGTGCTCCTTCAGCTTTGCCCAAGCCTTGGCGTTGACGTCCGCCATACCGGCCATTTAGACCGTCTCCTCTCTCACAGCCCCGGCACTATTCCCGACTCACCGTCGCCGTAGCTTGAATCGGGCGCCGGCATAGGCCCGAACTTGTCCGCATCCACCAAGATTCCGGAGCTCATGACGTCCATCTGGAACTGGCTGTACTGTGTGTCACTGCCTTGGAAGTAAGCTTTGAAGGGCTTTAGGTGGTTTTCGCCGTGACCCTTGAGTGAAATTCCCAGCACTTCGGCCGTATCGATCAGCTCTTTCGCGGACTGCCACAGCATCGCCAACTGTTTCTGACACTCTGGCGCGCCGCTCTTGGGGCCACCCCAGGCGGTGTCGAGGTCGGACCCGAATTTCCTGAGGAAGCCCAGCAGCTCATCGTCGCCATCGCCCTGGAAGGCGCTTTTGAAGTCGTTGTAGGCCTGACCGGCGGCGGTGACGGCTTCGGGATTGGTGTCCAGCGCCCAGCGCCGGATCTCCTCGGCGGTGTAGATGTGCTCGCTGTCGGTGGGAGTGTCACCCTTGAGCGGCCCACCGAACATTTCGCCCTTGACCTCGCCCATGACCACCCCTCCTAGGAGTAACTTCCCGGCTTGGCCGGCTGACCCGGCGTGTTCGGCTGGGCCGGCGGTTTGGGCTTCTGGCCCAGGTCGAGCGTTAGGACGTTGTGGAACGTCACGGTGTCAACGTTGTCCACCTCGACACCGGTGTTGGTGTTCTTCGTGGTCTCCATGCGCTTGATTACTGCATCGAAAGCACTGATGAAGTAGTCATAGGCCTGAAGCATCAGACTCTGTGCGCCGCTCGCGCTGGTGTAAAGTTCGCGGGCCGCCGCCCACTGCCCGATGTCTTTAATATTGAACTGGGCGGCCTGTACGAGATTCTCTCTCGCGGTCTTCCCGCCCACCTTGCGGTTGTCGAACTCGCTTCGCCTCGACTTGAGCCTTGCCATCAGGGCGTCGAACTCCCCCTGAGAGAACCAGACTTCGTCCTTCGCATTGGGATGATTCTTGAGTTCATTCTTGATGTGCTCGGTACCGGGCCATGGATCGTCCCCCCACGGATAGGCGGGGCCGGTATTAAAATCTGGCGGCATGGTTCTTTCCTCTCACCACGGTCCGACAGAGAGATGCTTCCTATGTTCTCATGAGTACGACGGCGGCCGGGTCCGCCCGGTTCCGCCGCCGATCCTCGATGTCCGGCCGCCCGGCATAGCCGAGGCACCCGGCGTGCTCCATGACGCCGCCACTCCACAGATCGTTGTCGGCCTTCTCGGCGGCCGAGTAGTTCTGGTGAACGTCGCCGATCGTCAGGCCCAGGCGCTGGAGCGTGCTGGACATGTCGTTCGCGGCGGTGTTCCACTCGGACTTGGCCGTCTCGTGCGTGCTGCCGGCCTTGCCAGCCTGGGGGGAGGCCGACCTCGCCTGTCCGGCAGCCGAGGTCGACACTCCGATCAGCTCCAGAGCTTCACGTTGTGGATCTCGGCCTCCGAGTAGTTCGAGTGCACGTCACCGATCGTGAGGCCCAAGGCGTTGAGCTTGCCGGCCATGTCGTCGGCCGCACTGTTCCACGTGTTCATCGTCTGGCCGTACTGGTTGTTCGCGTTACCGATCCAGTCACCCAGCAGGGCCCTCAGGTCCTTGTTGAGGTCTTCCAGCTCGTCGCGCACGGCGCGGTAGATGACCTCGAAGTCCGCCTGCGCCTGCTGCATGCCGTGAAAATTGACGCTGGTGTAGTCGTCGCTACCAAGGTTGGGGGTTGTCATTCTGAGCCTCCAGTTTTCATCCGTCAGCGGATGACGCCGATCGGCAGTGGATCACTGAGCCGTTCCAGCGTGGTTGACGGTGTTGTTGATCAGCTGGTTCACCCGGTTGACCGCATCCTCCTGCTGCTGGATGGAGCTCTCGTAATGCGCGTTGGTCTTGATGAGCCGCTGGTGCATGTCCGCGAGCGCGGTGAGCTGGCGGTTGAAATCCCCGTCGAACGAGTCAAAGACCTGGCTGAACGAGAGCGCGGCCTTGCTCGACCAGTTGCGCTGGAGCGCGTCGTGGTGGCCCTTGAGACGGAGCCTGAGGCCACTGATGACGTCGTGGGCGTGGTCCAGCCGGGCAGCTGCCTGCTTGGCCTTTCCAACATCGATAGCCTGGCCGGTCGTCGGGTTGATGCCAACGTCAGGCATGTGACACCTCCATGAATAGATCAGGCGGCGGCCTGACGCTCAGCACCACCGCCCTCTCAGCTGCGGCTCCAAGCCACCGTGACCGCCAAAACATCGTCACCATACGAGAGATTGCGGCGACCTGTCCAGTAGATATGAAAAAGTCAATGCTTATGACCGACGCTACCTAATTGTTATCTCCACGTAACCGTCGAACAAGGGGGCGGTCACCGCCACGCATCACCCCCCTGACCTGGGATAAGCCAAAGGTTGCGTGGCCTGTTTGGGATCCAGCGCCGGCCCTTCCGGGATCAAGTGCAGAAGATTTCCTGGAACCGGTGCGACCTTCTTGACGTCCAAGCCGAGTTTGGCCGCGATATCGGTCGACGGAACCGCGAACCGCAATCCTTGATCCGTCAGGACCGAGTACGTGCTGATCGACTTGACCTGGCCGGGCGCGGGCACCAGGCCGAGGAGCGCCCCGTCTCCCGGCGGGAGTACGACCTGGTCCACCACGCCCTTGGCGGCGCCGGTTCCCGGTGCGGTCGAGGAGGGCCCGGACGGGGTCGGGACGGTGCCGCCGACCGCCACGCGCGCGGCCTGGCCGCCCGACTCCAGATCGGAGTAGACGACGCACAGGGGCGTGGTCTCGTCGTAGGAGATCATGCTGGGCATCACGTCGGGCAGGCCGTCCGCGGAGACCTTGTCGGCCGAGCTCTGCATGGCGTTCGCGGTCGCCGGCGCGATCGGGACGGGCTTGACCGGACGTCCCTTGTAGGCGCTCCTGCTCGCCGGATCGTTCTGCAGGAGCACGCCCTCGGTCTGCTTGATGGGGGCGAGCCCGTCGCTCATCAGGACGTACCAGCGGTCCTGGCCGCCGACTGCGCGCGCCACGTAGATCGTCCCGACCGCCGCCTTCCCCCCGTCGGGGCCGGTGACCTCCGTACCGCGGTTCGGGACGGGCGGTGGTGCGAAGTCCGGACCCGACGGCACGGCGTTCAGCCAGGTCGCCGACACCTCCGGAGGAGGGTTGGGGCCGCTGAGCGCGCGCACCTCCTCGGCGGGCAGTTTCATCCGCTGGTTGCGCCACACCACCCACGAGGCGCCCGCGCCATGGACGATGACGGCCTGCCGGTCGGTGAGCGACTGCCCGCCGACGCCCTTGCCGACCACGAGGGAGGAGTACGAGACGGTGCCACCCGTGGCGTTCTCCGTGCTGTGCCCGCAGACCGACCAGGGGCCGGTCACCTGGTGGTCCTTGGTGGGGAGGGAGTCGGGCGCGCCGAGGATGCCGACCGGTTGCGCGCGGTCGTACTTGGCGAGTGACCCCTGCGAGACCAGCTTGCGCTTCACGTTGTCGGTGTTGAGGATCAGCCGGGCCGACGCGTAGTTGGCCACCGGGTACATCTTCTTGTCCTGCTGGCTGTAGATGTACTTGGTGCCGGTCTCCTTCTCGATGATGAGCGTGCCCGGCTCCTCCAGGCCGGTGGCGCCACCGGGCGACAACAGCCCCCAGACCCCGAATCCGGCGACGACGAGAACACCGATCATCAGCCCCGCGAAGGTCGACACGGTCATCCGGCGAGTGGGCGGTTCCGCAAGGTCGGGCTCGCCGGCGAGAAGCGCCATGCCCACGCGTTGCATCATCAGGCGATGCGCCTGATACAGGTCACGACGGCTCTGCACCGGCACCTCCCGATATTTCAAACATTGCGGAACCCCCGGTCCAGCACCGTAATCTAATAGGCGACCCAGGAGTAATGGAACGTGTCGGTCCGGCTCGATGGAGGACGGATGAGCGAGCGGCAGAACGCCATCGCGGCTCTGCTCAATGGAACTTCGACCACAAGCCCCACGACGGACACCACGCAGGGGACGGTCAGCTACGACGTCGCGGCCGGAAAGCACGCGACTCACCAGCAGCTCGGCATCGACTCGTCACCGGACGCGCTCATCACCGTCGACGGCCACAAGGTCGCGGCCGGCGATACCGGCCTCAGCATCGACATCGCGCCGGACGGCTCCACCCACGTCGTGCACGGCCCCCAGGATTCGACGCAGCCGGCCGCACAGCCGACCACCGGCCAGCACGCGCAGACACCCACGACCACGCCGTACGGGCAAACGCCGCTCTATGGGCAGGGCCAGGACGGCACGCAGGCCGCCAACGCCACGTACCCGAACGGCACCCAGTACGCGGACGGCACGCAGTCTTCCGGCGACGGCTCGACACTGAACGGGCAGTGGAACCAGACCGGGATGGCCCAGGACGGCACGCAGTCCTCCGGCGACGGCTCGACACTGAACGGGCAGTGGAACCAGACCGGGATGGCCCAGGACGGCACGCAGTCCTCCGACGGCACCGTCCAGCCGGTGAGCACCGGCAGCGACGGGTCCCCGCTGTCGAACGGGCAGTACGCCCCGACCGGTACCACCCAGGATCCGTCACAGGACCACGCTCAGGTCGAGCACCTGAAGGGCATCGGCGACCACGCCGCCCAGGTCGACCTCGCGCTGCACGGGCCGAACGCCACGACTCAGGCGCCGATCATCCACGAGCGCGCCGACGGCACCCAGGACATCACGATCCCCAAGGGCCCGGACAACCCGCACGCCATCACCGTGCACGTCGACCCGAACAAGGATGGCAGCTTCGACCTGACCATCCCCAAGAGCCACGGCAACCCGCACGAAATCAAGATCCACGTCGATCCGGACAAGCACGTCGATCTGAACATCACCCGCGACAAGGACGGGCACATCAAGATCGACGCTCACGACCATCCCAAGGACCAGCAGGACGACTGGCCGGGTCTCCAGGGACCCGCGGGCCAGAACCCCGGATACGGCAACGGCTCGGACCAGCCGGGCGCGGGACAGCAGCCCGGCACCGGAGGCTCGGACGGCGGCGTCCCGCAGACACCGCAGAGCCCGGGCATCCCCACCCCGCAGACCCCAGGCACCGGCACACCCGGCGCCGGCACACCCAACACCGGCGGTGGTGTCCCGAGCCCCAGCCAGCCCCAGCCGAAGACACCGAAGACACCGAAGACACCGGACACGCCGAAGACACCGGACAAGCCGGATATGAAGAACCTGCAAGAGACCGGCTTCTCCACCATCAGCCGGGACTCCGTCACCAATCTTGGGAAAGACATCGCGGACGGCCCTGTTTCAGTCATGGATCAGGCGCAAAAAGATGCCGCAGGAGCGAACATCGGGTATCCCGGCTTCGGTATCGCGGGCAACGCGCTCGGGCTGGGCTCGGCTCACGTCGAAGTACGCGACACCGGCGCGACGCAGTTCGCCAACGGTTACAAATCCATTTCGAACTGGGTGCCGAACTTCAACGCGACGGTGACCAAGTCGCAGAGCGCGGAGAACGCCTCTCAGGCCGCGGTCAACGGTGTTACGAAGAAGTAGGCTCTAGAAGGAAGACATCGGCATGGGATTCGACGACTTCATCGACTCGGCGCCTAGTGTTCTCGGAGCAGGGCTCACCACTGCGGCCTGCTTCGCCATACCCGCCGCGATTCCGCTCGCGATGATGCAGGGCACGGCCATCTCGGACCCGGCGCAGATCTGGCACACCGGAGACCGGCACACGGCCCTGGCAGGCAAGGCGGAGGACGCCAAGCACCAGCTGACCCAAGCGGTGGAAAAGCACGCTAAAGACGACAAATGGGACGGAAATGATGCACAGGCCTTCAAGCAAAGCAACCTCACCCCGTACCAGACCGCGCTAGACCAGACCTCGGAGCTGCACAAGGGGATCGGCGGCTCGCTGGGCACTCTGGCCAAGGTCTATATGGGGGCCGGTCTGCTTTCCGCGACGATCGGCGGCATCATGGCGGCCTGTGCGGTGGCGGTCGCCGGCGTTTCCTGGATCCCTGGCGTGAACGCGGCGGCCGAGGGCGCGGCGACGGCGACGGCGGAGACCTCGAGCGGAGTATTCCGCACCGTCCTGAATGGGCTCGTGACAGTGATCGGTACGGTGGGCCGCCTGCTGACGAAGATCAAAGGTCTGCTCATGCTCGCCGGTTTGGGCTTCGGCGGCGGCCTCGTGGGCAAGACGATGCTCACGGGCACCACGCAGGCGAACACCAGTATCTGGCCTGGGGATCCCCAGCCCACCGCGGCCCACGGCAAGTGAATCACAGGGGCCTCAGAGTCCGAGTTGCTTGGCGATGCGCTCGAGATCGGCCATCGCGTCGTCCAGCGTACGGTCGAACACCGCCGCAGCCGCCTGGAGCCTCTCCTGGACGGCCTCTTGGTCCTGCATGAGCGCCATCGGGTTCGCGTCCTTGCCGTAGGTCTCGTCCATGAGGTCGTTGAGCTGGTTCCGCACATCCGCGTTGGCCTCGTGGATGAGTTCTTTGAGGGTCTCGGCGAACTTGTCCGCCGGCATGCGCATGGCGCGAGGGTCGATGTGGATGTCGGTCACGCCGTCGGCGATCGTACAGGTCACCCTGATCCTGCGGTCCTTGGTCTCCGCCACGCCTCTCAGCTCGGCGGAGCGCTCCTGCATTTCCTGGACCTTCGCCGAATGTTCTTCCGATATACGGATGAGGCGTTGGATATCAAGGTTGCCCAGGTCCCCGAATTCGCTCATGCTTGACCCCCTTCATCACGAAGTATGCAGGAACACGATGATCCGCACCACCGAGTGACCGGGCATGCGCGCCGCGGATCAACCGCTGAGTCCGCGCACCTTCGAATAGACGTCCAGCACGGCGAGCGCCAGTGGCACGAGCGCGATGATGGCGAACATGTCGACGATGTCCCCCGCTCGGCCCCAGAACGGGCTGAGGCGGTGGCCGGGCAGCCACATCGCCATCGTCAGGGTGATGGCGGCGATCGCCAGCATCCCCGGCAGCACCAGCGCGAGGGTCTCCACGGGCGATGCCCGCAGCGAGAGCGCGACGTCGAGCAGCCCGAGCCCGCCGAGACCGGCGACGAGCATCCAGCTTCGCTGCGACCGCCCGCGGAAGATGCGGGCCCGCAGGAGCAGCGAGAACGACAGCACGGCGGCCATGGTCGGCCCGAACCGGCCCGGATCGAAGACCAGGAACACCAGCGCGACGACGGCCACCAGCGCGATACCGGCGACCAGCCCGGTGGCGAACCGGTCGGCGACGCTCGCCCGGCGCAGGAGCTTCTTGCCGTCGACGACCGTCGCCTCGCTGCGCAGCTCCTCGGCGCTGGTGGGGATCGGCGGCAGCGGCACCCTGGCCAGGCGGAACGACAACGTCGGGATGAGGGCGCTCAGCGCCATGACGACCACCACCGCGCACGCGGCCACGCCCGCCGGATCGACACCGCTGACCAGCAGGGCGACGGCCGTCGCGGCCGTACCCACCACGCCGGCGAACCCGACGCCGACGAACCACGGCAGGCCGTCGGCCACGCCGAAGCCCGCGAGGACCGCGATCACGGTGGTCGCGGCGAACGCCGCCAGCAGGTGCGGGCCGCCCAGGTCCGAGAGAGGCAGGTGCGTACGCGCGGGTGCGAGGAGGCCGGCCAGGAATCCGTACGGAAGCGCCGCGCAGCCGAGAGCGGCGCCGCCGACGGAGTCGCCGACCGCCCGCGACAGCGTCACGCCCATCGTCAGCAGCACGAACGCGACGAGCGCCGACGCCACGGCCGCGGCGTGCCACTGCGGCCCCGCCCGGAGGATCGGGATGACGCCGAGGATGAGAGCCACGGTGCCGGCGAACAGCCCGAAGCGGCGTGTCGTCTCGGGGCGCCAGCGGTCGGAGCGGTCGTTCTTGCCCGTCGCGACCACGTCGGCCACGTCGTCGTAGACGAGTTCGGGAATCAGCGTCATGCGCGGACGGAAATACAGCACCTCGCCATCGCGGACGTCGAGCTGGGCCAGGCTGAGCCCGTTCTCAAAAGGTGGGCCGTCGAGCCGCTGCAGCACCCAGCCCGAATGGGCGAGACCCGCGTCGGCCAGGTCACGTCCTGCGGCGCGGAGCAGTGTCGGCAGCATCTGGACCAGCGGAACCTCGGCCGGCAGCGACAGGTCGATCCGCCGATCCGGTGCGACGATCGTGATCCGACACAAGTCGGCTCCGGCTTTCGGGCTCACGGACTCCCCCATCGGCGAATTCGTACGGAACATGGTGAACCGGCTTTATAGGATGGCGCCTACTCACGCTTAATGCCAGCGGCCCGTGGAGGTACTCGGTTGAGCACGGTGATCATCACCAGGCAAGAACGCCGGCCTCCGCCGGAGATGCCCCGCGGTGAGATCCTTCTCGAGTCGCCGCCCGAAATCCCGGAGACGCAGTCCGCGGGTTTCCAGGCGATGTTGACCTACATCCCGATGCTCGCGGGCGGCGGGGCGATGGCCTTCATGCTCGTGGCGCCCGGTTCGAGCCCGACCATGTTCCTGTCCTCGGGCATGATGTCGTTGTCGATGATGGGGATGATGCTCGGACAGATCTCCCGCGGCACCGGCGACCGCAAGCAGCGCCTCAACGGCGCCCGGCGCGACTACTTCCGCTACCTGTCCCAGGTCCGCCAGAAGGTCCGCCGGGCCAGCGCGCAGCAGCGGGAGGCCCTGGAGTGGAACAGCCCCGACCCCGGGTCCCTGTGGTCGCTGGTGATGAGCGCCCGGCTCTGGGAACGCCGGGCGAGTGACGCCGACTTCGGCCACATCCGCATCGGCAGCGGCCCGCAGCGGCTCGCGATCCAGCTGATCCCACCGGAGACCAAACCGGTCGAGGATCTCGAACCGATGACCGCCGGCGCGCTCCGGCGGTTCGTACGCGCGCACTCCACCGTGCCGAACCTGCCCATCGCGGTGTCGCTGTCGTCGTTCGCGCGCATCCTGCCCGTGGGCGAGCCCCGCGCCATACGCGAGCTGGTGTACGCCCTGGTGGCGCAGGCCGCGGCCTTCCACTCCCCCGACGACCTGCGCATCTCGGTGTGCGCGTCGGCCGACCGGATGCCGATGTGGGACTGGATGAAGTGGCTCCCGCACACCATGCACCCAGAAGACACCGACGCCGCCGGCCCGGTGCGGCTGATGACCAAGTCGATGTCCGAGCTGGAGCAGATGCTCGGGGCCGAGCTGAAGGACCGCCCCCGGTTCACGCCCGGCCTGTCGGCCGACGACATGCCGTACCACATCGTCATCGTGGACGGCGGGTCCGTCAGCGTGGACAGCCAGATCAGCGCGGACGGCATCGACGGCGTCACGGTCATCGACCTGACCGGTGTGATCACGCCGACCCCCGAGTCGACCATGCTCCGGCTCGACGTGGGCCCCGACCGGCTGAGCATCGTCAAGCGCGACCGTACCGGCAAGGACGTCTTCCAGCGCCTCGGCAAGCCGGACGCGCTCGACTTCGTGGCCGCGGACGGCTTCGCACGGCAGCTGTGCCCGCTGCGCACCAGCGGTGCGAGCGAGCCCGAGCAGAGCGCGCTGCACGCGAACCGCACCCTGACCTCGCTGCTCGGCATCAACGACCCGACTCGTCTCGACACTCGCGTCCTGTGGCGCCCGCGTCCGCCGCGCAACCGGCTCCGCGTCCCGATCGGCGTCTCCGCCGACGGCCGGCCGGTCGAGATGGACATCAAGGAGTCGGCCCAGGGCGGCATGGGCCCGCACGGTCTGGTCATCGGGGCCACCGGTTCGGGTAAGTCCGAGCTGCTGCGCACCCTGGTCCTCGGTCTCGCGGTGACGCACTCGTCCGAGGTGCTCAACTTCGTCCTCGTCGACTTCAAGGGTGGCGCGACCTTCCTCGGCCTCGACGGTCTCCAGCACGTCGCGGCGGTCATCACCAACCTGGAGGACGAGCTGCCGCTGGTCGACCGCATGTACGACGCGCTGCACGGCGAGATGGTGCGGCGGCAGGAGTTCCTGCGGGCGGCCGGCAACTACGCCTCGCTGCGCGACTACGAGGCGGCGCGCGAGCGCGGCGCCCAGATCCCGCCGATGCCCACGCTGTTCGTGGTGCTGGACGAGTTCTCCGAGCTGCTGTCGGCCAAACCGGAGTTCGCCGAGCTCTTCGTGATGATCGGCCGCCTCGGACGATCACTCGGCGTGCACCTGCTGCTCGCGTCGCAACGCCTGGAGGAGGGCAAGCTCCGCGGTCTCGACACCCACCTGTCGTACCGCATCGGCCTGCGCACCTTCTCAGCGATGGAGAGCCGCGTCGTCCTCGGTGTGCCCGACGCGTACGAGCTGCCCTCACAGCCCGGCAACGGCTACCTGAAGTTCGACACGACCGGCATGACGCGGTTCAAGGCGGCGTACGTCTCCGGCACCTACAAGCCGGAGGAGGGCGTGGAGGAGGCCGGCGGTCCGCGCGTCGTCCCGCAGATCGTGCCCTTCATGCCCGACTACCTGGCGCCGCACGTGATCGCGGACCCGGAGCCGGACCGCACCCATGACGTGAACGAGTCGAGCGTCGAGGACAGCCTCTTCGACATCGTGGTCCGGCAACTCGCCGGCCAGGGCCCGCCCGCGCACGAGATCTGGCTGCCGCCGCTCGACGACCCCTCGACGCTCGACCAGCTGATCCCCGGGCTCAGGGCCACGCCGGAGCAGGGCTTCACCTCGCCCGGCTGGGAGGGCCGGGGGCGGCTCTGCGCCCCGGTCGGCATCGTCGACCGTCCCTTCGACCAGCGGCGCGACCCGATGTGGGTGGACCTGAGCGGCGCCGCCGGGCACGTCGCGGTCGTCGGCGGCCCGCAGAGCGGCAAGTCGACGATAGTGCGGAGCCTGATCGGCGCGCTCTCTCTCCTGCACACGCCGCAGGAGGTGCAGTTCTACTGCCTCGACTTCGGTGGCGGCACGCTCTCGTCGCTCTCGGGGCTGCCGCACGTCGGCGGCGTCGCGTCCCGCCTCGACGGAGACCGCGTCCGGCGTACGGTCGCGGAGATAACGACCCTGCTCACCCAGCGGGAGCGGGAGTTCACCGAGCGGGGCATCGACTCGATCACGACCTACCGCCGGCTGCGCGCCGAGGGCAAGGTGCCCGGCGACGGGTTCGGCGACGTCTTCCTGGTCGTCGACAACTGGCTGCTGCTGCGCCAGGAGTTCGACATGCTCGAGGCCGGCATCACCGACCTCGCCGCTCGCGGCCTGGGCTTCGGCATCCACGTGGTGGCCGCGAGCAACAAGTGGTCGGAGTTCCGGATGAACATCCGGGACCTGTTCGGCACGCGCGTGGAGCTGCGGCTCGGTGACCCGTACGAATCGGAGATCAACCGCAAGCTCGCCGACAACGTGCCGCACAACTCGCCCGGACGCGGACTCACTCCCGACGGACTGCACTTCCTGGGTGCGCTGCCGCGCGTCGACGGCCGCCAGGTCGCGGACGACCTTTCGGACGGGGTCCGGGCACTCGTGGACCAGGTCGCGGCCGCGTGGACCGGCCCGGCCGCGCCTCCCGTGCGTCTGCTGCCCGCCAGGCTCGAACTCGCGACACTGCCGACCGCTGCGGCGTCCGGCAAACGGATCGCGATCGGCATCGACGAGGACACCCTGTCGCCCGTCCTGCTGGACTTCGAGAACGACGCGCACTTCGTCATCGTCGGCGACACCGAGTCCGGCAAGTCCAACCTGCTGCGCCTCATCGCGGAGGGCATCATCGCGCGCAACACGCCGGACGAGGCACGGCTGATCTTCCTCGACTACCGGCGTTCGCTGCTCGACACCGCCGACACCGAGCATCGGATCGGGTACGCCGCGGCGAGCACGTCCGCGGTCTCGCTGCTCAAGGACGTGCACGGCGCGCTGGTCACCCGGCTGCCGACCTCGGACCTGACGCCGGAGCAGTTGCGCAACCGGTCGTGGTGGCAGGGCTCGGACCTCTACCTCATCATCGACGACTACGACCTCGTGGCCACGTCGAGCAATCCCCTGGCACCGATCGTCGACCTCCTGCCGCAGGCCCGCGACATCGGCCTGCACGTGGTGCTGGCCCGCGCGATGGGCGGCGCGGGACGCGCGATGTTCGACCCGGTGATCCAGCGCATCAAGGACATGGCCAACCCCGCTCTGATCCTGTCCGGCTCGAAGGACGAGGGCGCTCTGTTCGGCAACGTACGGCCGAGCCCGCTGCCGCCGGGCCGGGGCTACTTCGTCGAACGGCGCAGCGGCACGCGCCTCATCCAGACCGCGTACCTGGGCGGCGAAGAGACCGGCTGACCCACCCGAACCCGTCACGTCCGGACGTGCGCGCCATTACGTCGTCGGTACGGCCGGGTGCGGCCGTCCGTACCGACGTGCGCTTCCGTACGGGGCGTGCGCTGTCGCGTATGGCGGGGTGCGGCTGTCACGTCCGCTGGTACGGCCGGGTGCGGGCGTCCGTACCGACGCGGGCCGCCGCGTACGGGCGGACGCAGGCCGTCGCGTGTGGGCGGACCGGTGGCGGGCGTCTCCGCCGCGGGTTCAGGTGTCGGTGCCGTCCGAGCCGGTGGGGCGGCGGCCGGGCTGCCAGCCACGACGGCGGCCCATCGGAACGAACACGCCCGCGGCCACCACCACGGCGGCACCACCCAGCGCGGCGCCCGCCACCACCAACGCGACCGAGCGCGTCTGCCGGTCCGGCGGCTCGCGGTAGGCCACGCGGATCGCATGCCCGCTGCCCGGCTCCGTGGCGCCGGGCGGAGCGCCGGCCGAGCCGGGCTCCTCACCCGGCAGCAGCGCCGTGACCGCCTGCCTCGGGTTGATCATGCCGGCGCCGGAACCGGCGCCGGCCGAGCCGTCGGCCGTGGCCTCGAGCCTGGCCTTGACCTGCTTGTAATTGAGCTTGGGGTGGTAGGCGCGGACCAGAGCCGCCGTGCCGGAGACGAACGCCGCGGCGAAGCTGCTGCCCTCCTCGTTCGGCGCATAACCGCCGGGCCAGAGGGTGGCCACGGCCTGGCCCGGGGCGCTCACGCTGACCTTCGTCGTGGTGTTGGAGGAGCCGGCCACGGTGCCGTCGGGGGCAAGCGAGCCGACACCGATGACACCCGGGTATTCGGCGGGATAGGCGGGGCCCACCGTGCCCCTGTTCTGGTCGCTGACGTTCCCCGCCGCGGCGACGACGACCGCGTCGCGCGACTGCGCGTACTTGACCGCCGACTTCAGATCGGGGGTGTCCGGCGCTTGCACCGAGACGTTGATGACCTTGGCCTTCAGCGCCACGGCCTCCCGGATCGCCTTGGCGAGGTTGGGATCGGAACCCTCGATGTGCTCCTGATTGGTGAACTTCACCGAGACCAGGTGCACGTCCGGCGCGACGCCGACGACCGGCATGTTCTGCGACCGCCGGTCCTGGGCGGCGATGATGCCGGCGACCGCGGTGCCGTGCCCGACGCAGTCGGTGGTCCTCGTATGCGTGACGTCCACCGAGGTCACATGCCCGGCGAGCTGCGGCTGGGTCACGTCGACGCCGCTGTCGACGACCGCGACGGTGACGCCCTTCCCCTTGGTCAGGTTCCAGACCTGGGTGAAGTCCAGGCGTTGCTGCGCCCACGGCTGTGTGGTCAGCGCCGCGACCGCCTGCGGCGGATTGCACTCGATGGGCTGCGAGGGCGCGGTCGTGGGCGTGGACGGCGGCTTGCTCGAACGCTTGGCAGAGGGTGTGGTACTGGGCGTCGGCTTGAGGGCCACGGCGGGAGGTGCGCTGGTGAACGCCACGAGGCCCAGGGCTCCCGCGACGGCGAGACCGCCCAGCTTCACTGCCCTCACGGATCCCCCTTCAGCCGGTCCGAGTCCGGTATCCGCCGGTGGCGCAGTGCCAGGCACGACACACCGGCAAAGGTGGCACAAAAGGTGATGTTACTGCGAATGGTCGCGCGAAATACGGCGCGAATTCGACGCGCGATGGCCTCGCCCGGCCCGGTCCGTACGAGCGGCTCACCCGGACCGGACGAGCGCCTGGTGCCTGCGCTGCAAAAACGTGCGTTCGGACGCGTTGCCGGTGCGGGCGATCGCGGCTTCGTACGACGACGCCGCCTCGGCGCGCCGGCCGAGGCGGCGGAGCAGGTCGGCGCGGATGGCGTGGAAGAGGTAGTAGCCGTCGAGGTCGAGGGCGTCGACGAGGGTGAGCGCCGCCTGCGGTCCGTCGACCTCGGCCACCACGACGGCACGGTTGAGAGCCACGACCGGGCTCGGGGCCAGCGACAGGAGGTGGTCGTACAGCCGCAGGATCTGCGGCCAGTCGGTGGTGGCCGCGGTCGGCGCGTCGCTGTGGACGGCGTTGATCGCCGCCTGGATCTGGTACGGGCCGGGCCGGTCGCGCTGAAGACATCGCCGGACGAGGGCCTGGCCTTCGGCGATGAGGTTCCGGTCCCACAGGCCGCGGTCCTGGTCGGCCAGGAGCACCAGCTCGCCGTCCGCGGTGGTGCGGGCGGCCCGGCGCGACTGGGTGAGCAGCATGAGCGCGAGCAGCCCCATGACCTCCGGTTCGTCGGGCATGAGCTCGGCGAGAAGCCGTCCGAGGCGTACGGCCTCCGCGCAGAGGTCCGCCCGGACGAGCCGCTCGCCCGAACTCGCCGTGTACCCCTCGTTGAAGACCAGGTAGATGACGGCCAGAACGGCCCGCAGGCGGTCGGGCAGGTCGGCGTCGACGGGGACACGGTAGGGGATCCCCGCGTCGCGGATCTTGCCCTTCGCGCGGGCCAGCCGCTGGGCCATGGTCGGCTCGGACACCAGGAAGGCGCGTGCGATCTCCGCGGTGGTGAGCCCGCCCAGCAGCCGCAAGGTCAGCGCGACGCGCGCCGCCGGGGCGAGCGCGGGATGACAGCAGGTGAAGATCAGACGCAGCCGGTCGTCGCGCACCGGGCCCTCCTCGGACGGTTCGCCGGGGCTGTGCAGCAGCGCCGCCTGGGCGTGCCGGTCCGCACGGGACGCCTCCCGGCGGAACCGGTCGATCGCCCGGTTGCGTGCGGTGGTGACGATCCAGCCCGCCGGGCTCGGCGGCACGCCGCCGGCCGGCCACCGGCGTACGGCCTCGGTGAAGGCGTCCTGGACCGCCTCCTCCGCGGCGCCGATGTCACCGAAGGCGCCGGTCAGCACGGCCACCGCGCGCCCGTACTCCTCGCGGAAGACCCGCTCGATCACCGCCGTGGCCACCCGTGGCGCGTCAGCCACACGATCCGTCCTGCAGCGGCGTGACCTCGATGGGAAGGGTGGTCGCCCCGGCCAGCTTGCGGCCCCACTCCAGGGCGGCGTCCAGGTCGGGCGCCTGGATGACCGTGAACCCGCCGAGGTGCTCCTTGCCCTCGATGTACGGGCCGTCGGTCGTGAGCGTCTCATCGCCCTTCCGCCGCACCACGGTGGCCGTGCTCGCAGGATGCAGGCCCGCGCTGAACACCCAGGCGCCGGCCGCCTTGAGCTCGGCCTTCACGGCCTCCACCTCCCGCATGATCGGCTCCAGGAACTCGGGCGGCGGAGGGGCGTCCGTGTCGGGCTGGTAGATGGCGAGCAGGTAGTGCTTCACGATGATCCTCCCTGTGTCACCGCCGGCGCCGTGCCGGCATCTCACCCTCCGTACGAACGGCTCGGCCCCGATTCGACACCTCGGCACGAGATTTGAACGCTCCGGCGCATGGTCGGGCTGTTGAGAAACCGCCGACAAGGCCATTTCTCCCGTACGGCGCGGAGCCTCAGAGACGAAGAGCCGCTGAGGGCTCCGCGCATCTGTCTTATGCTCGATACTCCCTGGTCGCCTGAAATACTGCGAGAGGGAACCGTCCAGACGAGATCAACGTCCCACCTGTTCAAGCCGGCAAAGAACACGTGACCACCGGAGGTGGTGGATGAGCGCAGAACCTGACGCCCCCCTCGGCATTCTCGGTGACGACTACACGCGGCGCATCGAACAGTTGAAGGAGATGCGACGCGAACTCGCCGAGGTCGGTGCCACGGCGAAGCGACCCGACGGGCTCGTCACGGTGGTGGTCGGATCGCAAGGTCAGGTCAAGGACATCCGGCTCGACCCCCGCGTCTACCGGAAGCTCGACAGCGGCGAACTCGCCGCCGCCATCATGGAGATGATCTCCCAGGCCACCGCCGAGGTCTCCAAGCAGATGCAAACGATCATGACTCCCTTCGTTCCGGCCGGCACCTCGGACGAAGGCATCGACCTCTCCGGCTTCCTTCCGAAGACGGAGGACGCCGAGGACACGGAGCCCCGGAATGGATGACCGGACACGCGCGTCGCTGCACCAGATCTCGGACAACTATCACGAGAGACTGGCCGAGCTGCGGAAGATGCAGCAGGATGTCCAGAATGTGACTGCCACGGCCCGCACCCGCGACGGTTCGGTGTCGGTCGAGGTGGGCGCTCAGGGACAGCTGCGGGACATCCGTCTCGGCCCCCGCGCCTATGAGCGCATGAATCCGCAGCGTCTCGCACGGACGATCATGGAGTTGGCCGGAGAAGCGACGCAGGAGGCGTCCGGGCGGGCCCGGCAGATCACCGCCGCCTTCCTCCCGGAGGAGCTGGCTGCGCGGCTTCGTGACGGGGAGGAGGACCTCGGCGCGTTCCTGCCGGACGCGCCCAGTTTCAAAGACGACCTGCCGGGCTGAGCATCGCCGCGGAAAGGACTGAGGTGACCGCCGACGGGTACACGGCCGTCCCCGCCACGTGGACGTCCTCCGGTGAGGGAATGATCGGTGCGTCGAACAAGCTGGCCACCGCCGTTGACACGCTGTGCGGCGAACTGGGCGAGGCGGGCGAGTGCTGGGGTAACGACGACATCGGACGGTCGTTCTTCAACGGCGACGACAAGACCCCGGGCTTCGGCAAGGCGCGCGACACGCTGCTGGCCGAACTCGCGGACATGGTCAACCTCGTCCGGGCCACCGGCGGGCTGCTGAAAATCTCCGGTCACACCTACTCGGTGGCCGAGAAGGCCAGCACGATCGGTTCGGCGCTGCCCTCCGGCGCCGACAAGGGAGCACTCGCGGCCGTCGACCCCTACAGCCTG
This sequence comes from Actinoallomurus oryzae, assembly GCF_039541955.1. Taxonomy (NCBI): domain Bacteria; kingdom Bacillati; phylum Actinomycetota; class Actinomycetes; order Streptosporangiales; family Thermomonosporaceae; genus Actinoallomurus; species Actinoallomurus oryzae. Next base: position 67,002 of record NZ_BAABHF010000038.1, read on the forward strand.
CCCAAGGTCGCCCAAGGGCTGGCGAAGTCCGACCCGCCACCCGGCGGGTTCGAATTCGTCATCTCGCTGCTGCGCACGCTCGTCTTCGGATGCGACTGGCCCGACGGCAGCCTGGAACAGCTGGCATCGATGCGCGACGCCTTCCACAAGGCGGCCGGAACGATCGACACGGTGGCCGACGAGGTTTCAGGCCACACCGAGACCATCACGGCGAACAACGAGGGCGAGACGACTCAGCAGTTCGCCTCGTTCGCCGCGGCTCTCCAGGGCGGAGGCGATGAAGGCGGCCTGCGCTGGCTGGCGGCGGCCTGCAAGTCGCTGGGTGACTCGACCGATTTTCTGATCAAGCAGAAGAACGCCGCACGGCTGCAGTTCGGTCTGTCCATCGCCTTCCTGGCCGCGGTCTGGGCGATCGCGCTGGCGGTCTCGTGGCTGACCGGCGGCGGATCGGTCGGCGCCGCCACCGCCACCACCGAGGCGGAGGGAAGCGCCCTCAGACTCTTCCTGCAAAGAATCGCCCAATCGGTGGTCGGCCGATCACTGATCGTGCGAGGGGCCGCGATGGGTGCGGTTTACAGCGGCGGACTGGACGCCGTCGGACAGTACGCCCGCATCCACGAAGGCGTACAGGACGGCTTCAGCCTCACCGAACTCGCCAAAGCCGGCGGTGAGGGCGCACTGGCCGGCGGCGTGATGGGCGGAGCCGGCGCCTGGGTCGCACGCGAGGGCAACGGCTTCACCACCGCACTGTCATCGTTCATGAACCACGGTGGCTTCAAAGCCGGCGCGGCCAAGGTGGCCTTCAACGGCGTGGCCGGCACCGCCGGCAACCTCGCCTCCCAAGGCGTCTTCGACCAGCACTTCGATCTCAAGCAGGCCGCCGAATTCGGGTTCGGAATGGCCGGCATCGAAGGCGCCAAAGGCGCCGGCCGATACGCCGCCAACCGTTTCGGCCCCAGCCGCAACTCCACGGCCGGAGCCGACCCGGCGCTCCCCGCAACGACACGCACCGGCAACGGCGGCGAGACGACACCGGCCGGCCGCTCCGGGAACGACGACGGCGGCGGACCGCCACCACCACCCTCCAGCGGCTCCAGAACGACCACCCACCCCGGAAACGACGACGGCGGCGGACCGCCACCGCCCGGCGGTTCCGATGCGCCACCCGCCGGGAACGACACACGACTCGCCGGAAACGACACCCCACACTCCCCCGCCCCGACAACCGACCACGGCGTTCCCCACGCACCCGACTCGGCGGCCGGACGACCCACACCGTCACCCCGGTCCGAGACCGAGGCCACGCCCGTCATGATGAACACCCCCGGCGACCGCCCGGCCGGCCCACCCACCCCAGAGACCGGCCGCCCCAACATCGCCGACATCCTCTCGGGCAAAACCTCACCCACCACGCCCCGACCGGAGACCGGCGGACGAACCCCCGCCACAGAACACCCCACGCCCACAACAGGACGCGCACCGGACCGCCCCACCGGCCCCGCACCGGAACGACCCACACCGCCCGGACCTGTACCGGAACGGCCCACACCGCGCGGATCTGAGAACACCCCCATCACCGGCCATGCGCCTGAAGGCACGCCTGCTCAAGGGGAGAACGCCCGGCCAGGCGAGGAAGGCGCGCACCCGGTCCGGGACGGCGTCGACCCGCAGGTGGACAAGCCCGCCGGGGACGATGGCCGCATCGGCACCGTCATCGACAGACCGAACAACCACAGCGCGACCGCGCAACCTCCCCGCGATGTCGTCGTCGCGGGCGTGCCTCACGACCAAAGCGGCCGCGCGGCACCCGACTCCCCAGCCGACGGACCGTCCGTCACCCCCGATCCGCCCAGGGCGGACACGAACGCCGTCAGCGGCGAACGGGCAGAGCCCGCTGTGACGGCGCCCATACGCCGTGTCGATCAGGCCGCGCCCGGATCACCGAAGACGAGCACCGCGGTCCCCGAAGCAGCCCGTCCGGCTCATCCCCGTGAACTCCTTGCCAAGCAAATCGCGCATCTGGAGCAGGAGCGCGTCCGCCTGGCGATGGCGAATGAGGGCGAACGCCCCTCTCCGGCCGTGCTACACCACCACGACCCAGATCCTAGGATCGCCGCGCTGGACGACGCGATCATGAGGAAACAGGCGGAGTTGAACGCTCTTGGCCCCCCGGCCGAGATGGTGTTCACCGCCGGAGGTGGCGAAGCCCTACGCGTCGGCCCCGGCGATGAGGTGATGCTGGGCCGGAGCCACGAATCGCCGCTGAGTAAAGCCCGACCGGATGAGTACGTTTCCCGTAGACACGCCGTACTCGAGGTCGACCGAGCCGGCAGGGCATGGATTCGCGACCTCGGTTCCACGAATGGTACTTATGTCAACGGTGAGCGCATTGAGCCGCACACGAAGGTGCCATTGGAGCCTGGCGACCGTGTCCGGCTCGGCCAAAACTATGAACTGAGCGCCGCGGAGCACCCGCCGAGGCAGGCCGAAGCAGAAGGTCACCCGCCGGGCGCGAAGGAAGAAGCGGTCTCTCCCCCTCCAGAGCAGACACCCGCCCCGCGGGATCCGGCCGGCGCCGGCCCGGCCCAGCCGGAGGCCGCGCGGCCGACTGACCACGCATGGGTCGAGGCCGGCGATTCATCCGGCAATCTTCGGATCCCCCGGGGAGGAGAGATCCTCATCGGTCGTAGCACGTCATCACCGATGAGAGCCATGCTGGCCGATCTCTCCGATGTCTCCCGGCGACACGCGACCTATGGTCTCGACCATGACGGAACGCCTTGGATACGCGACGAGGGCTCGACGAACGGGACACGAGTGAACGGGGTCGAGATCCTCCCCGGTGAGAAGGTCAGGCTCAAGGCGGGGGACGTCGTCGACTTCGGAGCCGACAACAAGCTGCGGATGAAAATCCCGGCCGCCGTGCGAAACACACCGGTGGTACCTCCTCATGCCCCTGAGGCCCACGCCCCGGCTCCCGCCGAGAGGGCCGCCACGCCCGAGAGGCCCGACGCACCCGCTTCTCCCCCGGTCGAGCATCCCAAGCCTGCGGCGCCTCCCCATGCCCCTGAAGCCCACGCCCCGGCTCCCGCCGAGAGAGCCGCCACGCCCGAGATACGCGACGCGCTCGCCCCCCTCCTGGCCGAACACCCCGAACTGACCGCGGCTCCGCACACGGTCGGCGAGCTCAAGGACATGCTGGACGGGCTGCACAGAGACCTGCCGTTCAAACACATAGCCGCGTTGCGAGAGCTGTCCTACCTCGAGCACGGAATGGAGCCTCCCGCTATATCACGGGAGCGCCTCGACACCTTCTTGGACGAGGTTTGGAACAATCGCGACCATCTTCGTGACGGTCCCATGGAAATATATCGCCTTTATGCATCGGCGACCGAGCCGAATCCCATCACTCGATCACCCGAGTCCTACGCGAATTCCCTAGTCGCGCTGGCCGACAGCAGACCCCCCGGGGCAGAGGCGATCATTCAGCGGTCCTGGATGGATCTCAGAACCCTCCGCGACAATGGGCATCTGACACTTCAGATGATGAACAACGGCGGCTTTTTTCACTTCCGGCGCATGGGTGCCGACGTTAATCTTGTCACCGAACGCGTGTACATCAACGCCCGCGCGGATCACGCACCCGAACTGATGTCGGCAATGGTGCGAGAGGTGGTGGATTCCCCAGCCGAGTTTCCAGGAGTCTACGCCGCAAAGATCAGCAGTCATCGATCGGTCGGAAATAGACCTGATAATATCGTGCTTTACGCCAATGACGACGCGGCCGCGAAAAAGGTGATCGATTGGCTCGCCCAATACCGCGAAAGAAACCCCGATGCTTTCATGTGGTCGACTCCTGCCATGACGGAGCAGGTCATGGAAGGCGTCAGCAGAGGCGCTGAACCACAAGTTCGTGGCGAAAGTTTCGGTACCGTGCGCGCCAAGACGATCTATAATGCTCTATTCGGCAAGAACATGGAGGGTGCCAGTCGCGCCGATCTGCTGCAGGCTGCACTGGAGCGGTTCGCGAAATTCGGTATCGACCCTGAGGCACCCCACCAGAACCTTCCCCGGAGTACACCTTGAGCATCGATGAGACTCTCACGTCCGCACGCACATTCATTACTCGATATCTCTCTGGAGAAGTGAACGAAGACTCCCATCCAGAAATATTCGACGACGACATTCTGATGTTCGCAGTCGGTACGCTCGACGAGCGAGACCCGGAATGGATACTCCGGCAACTCGCCGATCAGCGCTGGCCTGTCGAACGGCGCGTCGAGATCTTCGGCCCCATGAGGATCCATTACGCCGAGGGCTATAAGATCCTCCAGGAAGAGGCGCCGGACCGGCTGTACGGTTTTCGGGATCCCGAAACTTCGGATTAGCTCTGAGGGACCTGGCTGCGCGGCTGCCCCGCCGCGGAAAGGACTGAGGTGACCGCCGACGGGTACACGGCCGTCCCCGCCACGTCGACCTCCTCCGGCGAGGGAATGATCGGTGCGTCGAACACTCAAGATGCCGAGCGGTTGCGGTACCTGCTGGCCGGGCACGTCGACAACCCGTCCCTGGTGGATGCAGGATCTGAGGCAATGATCACATGACCGAGCGAAGCGAGGGAATCGAAGACGCGCCCCTGTGGTCGCCCTCCCCGACGCAGGAGGATTCATGACCGAGCGGACCAACAGGAACGGCGCGCTTGGTCCCTTTCCCGGCGGAGAGGGGCCCATCAACGTCTACTACGACCAGCCGGTGGCGCCGCGCCCGCCCGCCGAGGCGAAGCCGCGCCGGCGGCTGCGGGTGACCCTGATCATCATCGGGGTCCTTGTGGTGCTCACCGCGGTGACGGCCGCGGCCGGGGGGTTGCGGGCGCAGCCGAAAGGGCCGGTCCAGAGCGTCGCGGGGCGCACCGTGAACCAGGGGCTGTTCGACATCCAGATCCTCGACGCGCGCTCCGGGCGGATGAAGCTGAGCTCCTTCGACCCGGTGGCCAACCTGCTCATCGTGCGGATGCGGGTCACCGACCTGGGCGACAAGTCGTACGGCGTCGGCTCGTTCGTCGAGGGCGTCACCGCCGAACCCAAGCCCGGCAAGTATGCCGAGCCCGACCTCATGGACACCCAGGGCGACATCAACGGGCAGGTCACCAGCGAGATCCATCCGCGGCTGCCCGTCGTCGTGCAGGTCGTCTGGAAGCTGGGCAACGCCACCGCGCCGCGTACGCTGACCGTGGCACTGCGCCTGTGGGAGTACGGCCAGAGCTTCACCACCGACGAGTTCTACTGGAGCGTCACCAAGCAGTCCCCCATCAAGGCCGAGGTGAAGGTGCCGGTACGCCTGGGAGCGACGTCATGAGCGCGGCGCGGAAGGCCGTCGCGGCCGTGCTGACGGCCGGCCTGGCGGCGCTGACGATGTGGCTCTACACCGTCAAACCGCACATCGAGGACCGCCTCCAGGACCCCCTGGTGAGCAAGGGACGCATCGGCGCGGCCGTCGACACCCCGGACTTCAGCGTGAAGGTCGCCAAGGTCGACGTGGCGAGCGCGATCAGCAAGCCGTCGTTCCTGGGCACCAAGGGCAAGGTGATGAAGAGCCTTGGCCTCTTCGTGATCGTGCAGGCCCAGATCAAGAGCAACAAGAAGCCGTTCACGCCCGGCCACGTGCGGCTGGTCACGCGCGGCGGGGTGGCGTACGACGAGACCGGGCGGGCGGACCTTCCGGACATCAGCAGCGGGTTCCAGCCGATGCTGTGGGCGCCGGCGACGTACATCTTCGAGATCCCCAAGGACCGGCTCGCCGGCGCGCGCATCGTGGTCGGGGCCGCCGACCTCTACAACAACCTGAGCGGTGAGACATCGATCGACCTGGGCATCGACGGTGACCGGGCCGCGCGACTCGCCGCCCATCCCACCCCCGATTACGCGCTGAAGACGTCATGACCGAGCGATGCGAGGAAATCGAAGGCACGCGCCTGGGGCCACCTCCTCCGACGAAGGAGGGCTCATGAGCGAACGCAGTGAGCGAATCAACAACGCAGCGTTCATGGTCACCCCTCCGACGAAGGAGGCCTCATGAGCGAACGCAGTGAGCGAATCAACAACGCAGCGTTCATGGTCACCCCTCCGACGAAGGAGGCCTCATGAGTTACGACCCGATGGAGTGGACGATACGGGACCCGCTCGAAGAGACGGTCCCGGATCCGGTCGAGCGGCGCCGTCGGCTGAGCAACGGCACGCGGCGGGCGATCGAGGTGGCGGGGGTGATCCTGCTCGTCCCCGGGTTCCTCACGGTCCAGTGGATCGACACCGACCACCAGTCGCGGGGGTACCAGACGAGGGAGCGCGTGACCGTCGTACGCCGCGGCGGCACCGGCACGCTCGGGCGGGTGCGGCTGCGGCTGCTCGGCCGTGACACGACCGGGTCGGCCAAGAGCACCGGTGCGCCGGCCGGGTCCGTGCACCTCAAGCTCATCGTGGACGCGCAGCCTCTCGACGCCCAGGGCGTCAAGCAACTGTCGGCCATCGCCTACACGGTCCGCGACCGCGCGGGGCACGTGTGGGCGGCCGGCGGGGAGACCGATCCCGACCGCGAGCCGACGGCCGGCACCGTGTCGCAGGTGTCGGTCGGCGCGACCGTGCCCGCGAACCTGGTCAGTTCGGTTGTACTCGAGGCCCGGCCGGGCGGACTGCAGACGCGGAAGCCGTCGGAACCGACGCCGGTGTTGCGCTTCGCCCACTGACCCGGGTGACGACCATGTCGAACGCCGCGGCCATCAGGCAGACACGCAGGATCTGGTGGAGGAGCTCGGCGAAGAAGTAGATGACCTGGAGCGTCGTCATCCAGTAGCCGATGGGGTGCGGCCCGAGCAGGTAATAGACGCCGCGCTGGAGCAGGAGCGCACCATCGTCCAGCCCGGCGAACAGGACGCAGAACACCATGAACGGCAGCAGGCCCGAGCGGAAGACCATCCGGAATCCGTAGACGGTCGGGAGCCACTTGTCGCGCCACTCGCGCGTGATGACCTCCCACGGCGTGCGCGGCCGGTCCATGCCGCTGGCCGAGGCGAGGCCGCGACCGACCCTGCCACGGCCGAGCTGGGTCTCCTCGTCGGCGTCCACGCCGAGCACGACGCCGGCGATGACCAGCCAGACGAGACCGCCGAGCACCGCCTCCTTGAACGAGGGCCACAGCGCGTCGAACCAGCCGAACGCCGGTCCGGTGATCTCTCCGAGCCAGTGCCAGAAGACGCGGCCCGTGATCCAGTCCGTCAGGCCGTTGCGGGCCTTGTTGACGCTGAAGATCCCGAACAGCGTCCAGTTCACCTCGAACAGCGCGATCGTGATGCCGCCGAAGCGCGGCCATCGCGGCTCGACGAACCGCTCGGCGATGAACTTCAGCACCAGGAAGGCCGCGGTCAGCCCGATCGCTACCCAGACGTGGTGATCGAGGGCGACGGTCAGCTTCATCGCCTGGATCTGGCCGAAGACGCCGCCCTGCGCGTTGCCCCGGCCCGCCGCCGACTGCTCGAAGTCCTGGGCGTCCTGGGCGTACCAGCTCCAGGCCAGATAGAAGATCATGAACGGCAGCATGGCGCGCGTGACCGCGTCGAGGATCGTCTCCTCCTCCGCCGCCGTCCAGGAGGTGAGGGACTCGTCGAGCTCGCGCTTCTTGACCCCGGGCAGGCCGTCCTTGACGCTGTGCAGCATCGCCACGGTGACCCCGAGCGTGACCATGACGATCAGGCTGATGACGAAGATCGGCACGGACGCGTGATGCATCCCGAAGTGGTAGCCCCCGAGGAACAGCAGATAGCGCAGGACCTGGCCGATCGTGAACCAGAGCGCCAGCGGCACCGCGAAGCGCCCGGCCAGCCGAAGCGTGGTCCAGGGCAAGGTCACGGGGGACGAGCGCAGCACAGTACGCGATCGTAGCGGGTACTCCCTGGTCACCCGAGTCACGATTTCACGTGATTCGAAGTAAAAGATCCCGCCGTCCGGACGGACGGCGGGATCTCGTCGTGCTGTCGGCGCCTAGATGGCGACCTTGACGTTGGCGACCTCACCGGTCTGCGCCGTGACCGCCGAGTCGATGCTGACCCCGCCCGGCGCGAGCACGCGCACGGTCCAGTCACCGGGCGCGGCGAAGAACCGGAACACGCCCTCGTCGCTGGTCACGACCTCGCCGGTGAACTCGCCGGTCGCGTCGAGCAGCCGTGCGTACGCGCCGGAGACGGCGTCGCCTCCGCGTACGACGGTGCCCTGGATGACCGCCTCGTTCGTCAGATCCACCGTGGCGGGCAGGCTCGCCGTCTGAGCCGGTGCCCCGCAGCCGTCCGTCATTTCGCCTCCCCCAGCTCGATCGGTACACCGACGAGCGATCCGTACTCGGTCCAGGATCCGTCGTAGTTCTTCACGTCCGGCAGGCCCAGCAGCTCGTGCAGGGCGAACCAGGTGTGGGACGACCGCTCGCCGATGCGGCAGTAGGCGATCGTCGGCTTGGACAGGTCGACGCCGGCCTCCTCGTACAGCGCGCGCAGCTCGTCGTCGGAGCGGAACGTGCCGTCGTCGTTGGCCGCCTTCGACCAGGGAATGTTGCGGGCCGTCGGAATGTGGCCGCCGCGCTGCGCCTGCTCCTGCGGCAGGTGGGCCGGAGCGAGCAGCTTGCCGGTGAACTCGTCCGGCGAGCGGACGTCGACGAGGTTCTTGTCGCCGATCGCGTCGACGACCTCGTCGCGGAGCGCGCGGATCGCGGCGTCCTGCTCCTTGGCGGTGTAGTCGGTCTTCGGCCGGGACGGCGTGTCCTGGACGAGGTCGCGGGAGTCCAGCTCCCACTTCTTGCGGCCGCCGTCGAGGAGCTTGACGTTCTGGTGGCCGTAGAGGCGGAAGTACCAGTACGCGTACGCGGCGAACCAGTTGTTGTTCCCGCCGTAGAGGACGACCAGGTCGTCGTTGGCGATGCCCTTCTCCGAGAGAAGGTTCTCAAAACCGGTCTTGTCCACGAAGTCGCGGCGTACCGGGTCCTGCAGTTCGGTCTTCCAGTCGATACGGACGGCGCCACGGATGTGACCCTTGTCGTACGCGCTGGTGTCCTCGTCGACTTCGACGAGGACGATCCCGGGGTCATCGAGGTGCGCCTGCACCCAGTCGGCGTCGACCAGGACGTCGGAGCGGCTCATGCTGTTGTCCTCCTAGTTGGAGTGGCATTACGGGTCTTACGGGCACTCGCGGCATGGTCACGAGCCGGGCGAACGCGTACCTAGGCGAACACGCCCTAGGACGTCGCTCGCCCAGGGGTGAGCCGGCGGATGAGCAGATAGGCCTCGCAGCCCAGACACAGCCCGAAGGCGGCGTTAAGGAAGGCCGCCACCAGCGCGAACGCCGTAGCGATCATCCCCAGCGCCGGGATACCCAGGGCGTACCCGACCACTCCTGCCAGGGCGAACACCGCACCCACCCCCTGCGCGAAGCGGGGCGGGGCCTCCGGCTCGAGCTCCGCGGGCGGGCCGAGCCGAGGGCGGACGAGCGCCCGGTAGATCAGGCCGTACGGCGCGCTCCGGAGACCGAACAGGACTCCGACGAGGAACACCACGGCCTGAACCGCCAGCAGCAGCCAGCTGCTGGTCACCAAGACGACGATCAGGACGATGGATGTGAGAACCGCGGCGAAACGCTGGCCTCTGGGGTCGACCTGCATCGGAAGATGCTCCTGATGACGGCGGCGAGTGAGACGGGCTACGAGAGGGCCAACCAGCTCAGGCCGTACGACAGAGCGCCGTCGCGACGCGGCAGAAGTCGACCGCCCGCCGCTTGGTCAGCAGCTCTGTCCAGGATCGCACGACACGATAGTAAGCGGCGTCTCGCTCCGCGTAAAATGCCGTCTCGCCGATCGAGATCAGAATTTCCCCATCGACCTGCGACGTCGGCGCCGGGGGATTCATCGTGGGCAACCGCTCAGGCGACGGCTTCGCCGAGGGCTGCGACGATGTCCGCCTTGCGAGGAAGGCCCGAGCCGCGGCGGACGATGTGCCCGTCGGCGTTCAGAATGAACACGGTCGGGGTGCGCAGCACGTTGAGGCGGCGAACCAGGTCCAGATGCGACTCCGCGTCGATCTCGATGTGGGCCACGCCGTCGACCAGGCCGGTCACCTCGGTCAGGACCCGCCGGGTCGCGCGGCACGGAGCGCAGAACGCCGACGAGAACTGCACCAACGTCGCCCGCGCGCCCAGCGCCGCACCCAGCTCCGTCTCGCCGAGACGCTCCACCTCGCCGTCCTTCCGCTCCGGGCTTTCGCGCAGCACGCCGTTGCGCCTCCGCCACACCAGGCCGAGCGCGGTGGCGGCGGCGAGTGCCACCAGCGCGACGTAAAGACCGATCATCACCTACTCCAAGGAGTGTGCCGCCCCCGGCATTCCCTCAGAGTTTCACGAGTACCAGCCGCCGTCCCTCGGTGGTGAGCACCTCGACCGACGCGAGGTCGTTCTCGTGGATCATCGACGCGCCGGCGAAGCTGGCGGAGCCGCCCATGTACTGCACCTCCCAGCCGCCGGCGATGTCCTTGCGGCCCTTCTTGTCCGTGGCGACCAGATGGCAGTGGGAGCCCTGCGGCGCGCCGCTCACCCGTACGTTGAACGCCGTGCCCCACAGCTTGGGCTGCAGGTCGATCCGGGCGCGGACGCCCGTGGCCGGATCCTTGGCGCTCACCGTCCGGACCGGGGCGGTGGTCGTGGCCGGCGGACGGGGCGGGCGCGGGGAGCGTTCGGCGACGGTGCCGCCGCCGCTCCCCACCATCGCCCGGATGCCGACGCCGACGATGACGATCAGCGCCGCCGCGGCGGCGATCCACAGGGCGCGTTCCCTGCGGCGCCGGGCGCGGTTCTCGTTCGCGGCCTTGCTCAGGACCGAGTCCAGGAGCTCCGCGGGTGGCGGGGCGAGTTGCTCGAGCTGCTCCTCGGTGACCCGCCCGAGCATGGCGGGCAGGCCGGCCAGCGACGCGAGCTCGTCCCGGCAGCGCCGGCAGACACTCAGGTGGGCGTCCACTTCGGCGCGTTCCGCGGGCTCGATGGCGCCGAGGACGTACACACCGAGCGACAGCCGCAGCCGCGAGCATTCGGTGCTCGATGTCATGGCGCCAACCCCCGTTCTTCCAGTGCGAGTTTGAGCGCGCGCAGCGCGTAGTAGGACCGCGACTTCACCGTGCCGGGCGGCACGCCGAGCGTCGCCGCCGCCTCGGCGACGGACCGTCCCCGGTAATAGGTCTCGATGAGCACCGCCCGGTGCTCGGGGCTCAGGTCGGCGAGCGCCTCGGCGAACGTCCACGACTCCAGCGCACGGCCGATCTCATCGGTGGCCGGAACGGCCGCGAGCCCGGCCTCACCGGTCTCGGGCGGACGCGACCGGCGCGCCCGGTGGGCGTCGAGGACGAGGTTCTTGGCCACCGTGAACAGCCACGGCCGGATCGGCCGGCCGTCGAGCGCCTCCGGATGTCGCCACGCGCGCAGCAGCGTCTCCTGGACCACGTCCTCCGCCTGGTGCCGATCACCCTCGGTCAGGCGCAGGACATAACCCAGGAGCGGCCCCCCGTGTTCGGCGTACAGGGCGCGGAGAAGGCCCTCGTTCGCAGTCGGTCCCACACCTCAGACACGTACCAGGACGCCGGTAGGTTCACCATAAGGCGCTTGATCCCGGACCGGTCCAGAAAAGATCGGCCCGGACGGCGAACGGTCGCCCTCCCGGACCGGCTCTCACGCGATCGGCAGCACCGGTGAGCGCGGAAGCCCGCATCCCGGGTCAGCGCTCGGCGAGGCTCTCGATGTTGACGTGCTGTCCCGTGGTCGTGACGCGCAGGCCGTCCGGCTGGACCTCGACGTCGCTGATCGTGGTGTTCGCCGGGAGGCCCTTCACCGGCAGGGTGAAGGTGAAGGCCTGCTGGACCAGCGTGACGGGAATCGTCGTGCCACCGGCGTCGACCGTCTGCGGCACCACCCGGATCTTACGCCCGGACGGCCGCACGGACACGGTGGCGCTGAGCGTACGGCTGATGCCGAGGACGGTGACCGGGCCGCGCACCTGCAGCGCCTTACCCTTGGCCGAGACCTTCATCCCGTGCGGCGCCTGCTTGTTGACGTCGTCGTAGGAGACGGTCGCCGTGGTGGTCGCCGTGTCGGCCACCATCTTCGAGGCGTCGCCGTGGAGAGCGTCGGACAGCGGCGCGTCGACGCCCTTCAGCGTGACCTCCGTGTCGGTCAGGTGCACGCCCAGCTGGGTCACGTCGCCGACGTTGATGTCGATCTCGCCGTACCTGCCGTTCAGCGCCTGGTTCAGGAACGGGAAGCCCTTGATCTTGACCTTGGGCTTGTGGTCGAGGTCGTACTGCGACGCGGCCTCCTTGGCTATCTGGTCCTGCGCCACCCACAACCCGATCCGATCGGCGGCGATGACCAGCCCGATCAGCAAGATCAGGAAGATCACCAGTACCTTGCGCATGTCTCTCCCGTCGCCGATTCGTGATCACATTACCGGCGCCCCAGGCCCCGGCGAGTCACCTCCGGTAATGACGTTCGCGAGGGCAGGATCGCTCCACCGGGTTACTCGCGTGCCCCCGGTCAGACCGTCCGTGGGATGTCGCGGACGCCGCGCGCTCCGCGGCGGCTATCCGCCGGCGAACGGAGGCAGGACCTCGACCGTGGCACCGTCGGGCAGGAGGACGGAGGCCGGGTCGCGGGTGCCCGCGGGGGCGCCGTCAACGAGGAAGGAACAGCGGGCGAGCACACGCTGGAACTCGTCGCCACGGCCGGCCGCCGCGGCCGTCAGCGCCTCTCCCAGCGTCGCCGCGTCGTACGGCTCCTCGGCGACACCGGCCGCCGCTCGCGCGGCCGCCCAGTATCTGATCAGGCCCTTCGCCATGGATGCCCCCTTTTCATGGTCTACACCACTCGGTAGTGAGCTGCCGTCGGTCATTGGATATCCTCCCGTAGTAGGGATCCGGGCAGCGCTGCCCTCGGATCCTCGACGTCTTTTTGGGGGCCGCCAAGCGAGGAGGCCGTATTGAGCACTCTGCTTCTGCTGACGAACGTGCTCGAGCCGTCCGATGAAGTACTCCCAGCACTCGGGCTGCTGCTGCACTCGGTCCGCGTGGCTCCTGCCGAGGGGGTGGCGCTGATGGACGCGCCCCCGTCCGACGTGGTGATCGTCGACGCTCGCCGCGATCTCGCACAGGCCAAGAGCCTGTGTCGGCTGCTGCGCACCACCGGACTGGACGTACCTCTGCTCGCCATCGTGACCGAGGGCGGTCTCGCGGCGCTCACCCCCGAGTGGGGTCTGGACGACGTGCTGCTCCAGACGGCGGGCCCGGCCGAGGTCGAGGCCCGGCTGCGGCTGGCCGTGGGGCGCACCACGGCCGCCGAGCCGGACGACGTGCCCGGCGAGATCCGCCGCGGCGAGCTCACCATCGACGAGGCCACCTACAGCGCCCGGCTGCGCGGACGCGTGCTCGACCTGACGTTCAAGGAGTTCGAGCTGCTGAAGTACCTCGCGCAGCACCCGGGCCGGGTCTTCACGCGGGCCCAGCTGCTCCAGGAGGTCTGGGGCTATGACTACTTCGGTGGCACCCGCACCGTCGATGTGCACGTACGACGGCTGCGAGCGAAACTCGGCCCGGAGTACGAGTCGCTCATTGGAACGGTCCGTAACGTCGGTTACCGGTTCGTCCCCGACCACCGCGCCGAGGAGGCGCCGGCGCCCCACTGACCGTCGGCGACCCTGCGCCGGCCGGGCTCCCGGACGGTTTCCTCAAAGGTCCTTCAGGCACAGCACGTACTTCGGGTGGTTGAACCAGACCGCGTACGTGTAGTCGGTCGAGTCGCACTTCTTGATGTCGGTGGTGCCGTCGATGCGGTCGATGATCTTGTAGCGACCCGGGGTGCACGTCGAGATCACCAGGCGCGGTTTCGCGGGAGTCCCCGTGTTCTTCACGCACTGCCCCGGCTGCGGGTCGAACACCGGCGCCGCCGTCGACGGCGTGTCGGACGGCGTCTCGGAGGGCTCCGGCGGCGGGCTGTAGGCGGGCGGGCTGTAGGCCGGGGGCGTGAGCGTGGTCGGCGGACTGTACGAGGGCGGGGCCGCCTTCGGTTTCTCCGGCTGGTCGGACCCGTACGTGAACGCCAGGCCGATCCCACCGCCGATGAGCAGTACGAACACCACGATGACCACGATGACCACCACACCGCCGCTCTTCGGCCCGGGCGGGTCCGGCGGGTCGGGCGGCGGTGGTCCCCACTCAGGCGGCCCCTGCGGACCCGACGGGCCTTGAGGGCCGGACGGACCCTGCGGGCCGGACGGACCCTGCGGGCCGGACAGACCCTGCGGCAGAGGTGGGCCTTGTGGTCCAGAGGGGCCCATTGGACCAGAGGGGCGTTGTGGGCCAGGCGGCCCCGTTGGGCCGGACGGGCCGGGAGGCCAGGATGGCCCAGGGGGCCCCGGCGGGCCGGGCGGAGGACCGAAACCCGGGCCCGAAGGCCCGCCGTACGGCGGCTGCGGGGGTTGCACAGAGACCCACTCCCCAAAGGGCGCGCGTTCATTCCGGGGTCGATCGTAGCGACTGTGAATCCCTACGATCCGCGGTAAAGCGGTCGGACGAACAGGTTCGTTCTTTCAATCGCGAAGCCGCCCTGTTCGCCGTCACTGCGGCCCGTGGCCGCCCTGCCCCGGCGGTGGCCACTCTTGTCCAGGTGGCGGCCCGTACCCCTGGGACGCGTACGGAGGGGTCTGCGGCCCGTATGCGCTCTGTCCGGGCGGATACGGGTATCCCGGCGGTCCGCAGGGCGGCGGCGCCGGCTTGCCACCGGCGCGGAACCGGGCCCACAGGAGCGTCAGGGCGAACACCGCGAGGATGAGCAGCAGCGGCAGTACGTAGATGAGCAATGACACTCCCGGCTCGGGGCTTCCTACTGCTGGCGGTACGGGCCGTAGGGGAAGGCGCCGTGCGAGGAATCCTCGGGCTCGGGCTGACCCGGGCGGCCGTACGGGTCGTGCTCGTACGGGCGGCCGTACGGGTCCCGCCGCTCAGGCCGCGCGTAGGACTCCGGCGGAGGGGGCAGGTAGGCGGGCCGCGCGGGCGGCAGGGCCGGCGGGCTCTCCACCGGCGGCAGCGCCGGCTGCCCTCCGTACGGCTGGGACCGATGCTGCGACGGCTGTGCGGGCGGCAGAGCGTGCTGGGAGTGCGCGGCCGGCGGCAGAGCGTTGCGAGGCTGTGAAGCCGGCGGCAGAGCGCTCTGGGACCGCGGAGCCGACGGCAGGGCGTGCTGGGGCCGCGCGACCGGCGGCAGGGCGTGCTGTGGCCGTGGGGCCGGCGGCAGGGCGTGCCGGGGAGCGGGCCACTGCTGCGCGGGGCCGTGGCTCTCGGCGGACGGCGTCGGGGTCGGTGCGGGCGGCGGCTCGTAGTACCCCCACGGCTTCGCGTACGGCACCGGCTCGTCGAAGTCGTCCTCGAAGGGCGCGTCCGCGAGCGCGGCGGGTGAGGCCCACCGGCGGCCCATCAGGGCCAGCACGATCACGAACAGCAGCACGAAGACGGGCACGGCGAGCAGCCCCGCCATGATCGGCATTCCGGGATCGCCCACGACGACCGCCTTCCGCGCGCAGCCAGTGCGCCCAGATGCTATGGCACCGGACCACGCTCGCGGGAGGAGGCGCATACACCCTGAAACCACATCGTGACAGGAGACCTCGGAACAGGCCCCGCGAACCCGGCTCTGTAGGCTCCGGGCATGAGCCTGGTCGTACGGAACGAACTGACGGACGACGAGGTGGCGGCGGTCCTCGCCCTCACCGCGGAGACCACCCGCGCCGACGGCGTGCGGCCGGTCGGCGAGAGCGCCCTGTTGCGCCTGCGGGACGGCGGCGGCGCCGTCCTCGCCTACGACGGTGACGCACTGGCGGGCGTGGCCGTCCTCGACGGCGACGCGGGTGAGCTCACGGTCCACCCGGCGTTCCGGCGGCGCGGGCACGGCCGCGCGCTCGTCACCGCGCTGGCCGGTCAGGTGGAGACGCTGAACGTCTGGGCCCACGGCGAGCTGCCCGGCGCCATCGCGCTCGCCGAGGCGCTCGGCTTCGAACGGTTCCGCGCCCTGTGGAAGATGGAGCGCCCGGCCGGCGCCCCATTGCCCGAGGCCGCCCCACCGCCCGGCGTACGGCTTCGCACGTTCACGCCCGGCCGCGACGAGGACGCCTGGGTCCGCGTCAACGCCCGCGCCTTCGCCCACCACCCGGAGCAGGGCCGGTGGACGCGCGCCGACCTCGAACGCCGTGAGCGCGAGCCGTGGTTCTCCGCCGAGGGCTTCTTCCTCGCCGTGCGCGACGACGCGGCCGAGGACGAGGCCGGCGGCGGGCTGCTCGGCTTCCACTGGACGAAGGTGCACGAGGACGGCCCGATCGGCGAGGTGTACGTGGTCGGCGTCGACCCGTCCGCCCAGGGGCTCGGGCTGGGCCGCGTCCTGACCGTCACCGGGCTGCGGCACCTGGAGAGCAGGGGCCTGCCGGCGGTCATGTTGTACGTCGACGAGTCGAACACCGCGGCCACGGCCCTTTACACGAAGCTCGGCTTCGAACTCCGCTCGACCGACGCCATGTACCGCAACTCGCGGTCAACCAGGTAGTCACCGGAGCGTCACCAGCCCCGACGCGCCCGGATGTGGGGCCGTTAACCGTACGGTCGCCTCACGTAACACCTACTTTTCCCAGACATCACACCTGAGTTCATTCCGCGTTCACCTAGATCAGAGTGAGTGGACACCTCTTCTCCTTAGCGTCGGCATCGACGGTGGTCCCAACCTGGACAAATGCCCGGCGGGCCGCCCAACTACCTTGAGGAGAAGTTTCGGTGAAGATCGGCACACGGCTGGCCGCCCTCGGCGGCGTGGCCCTTGCGGGTGCGCTCTCGCTGACCGCGTGCGGTACGGACGACAACGGTGGGAAGACCACCGCCGCCAGCGGTGACTGCGTGAAGTCCACGGTCAACGCGGCCGGGTCCACGGCTCAGGCGAACGCCATGAGCGAGTGGATCAAGGGCTACCAGCAGAGCTGCCCCGGCTCCAACGTGAACTACAACGGCAGCGGCTCTGGGGCGGGTGTCCAGGCGTTCACCGGTGGCCAGGTCGCCTTCGCCGGCTCGGACTCGGCGCTCAAGCCCGAGGAGCACGGCCCCGCCGACGCCCGCTGCAAGAGCGGCAAGGCGCTCGACCTGCCCATGGTCGGCGGCCCGATCGCGATCATCTACAACCTCAAGGGCGTGGACGGCATCCAGCTGTCGCCGAAGACGCTCGCGAGCATCTTCGCCGGCAAGATCAAGACCTGGAACGACCCGGCGATCGCCAAGGACAACTCCGGCGTGAAGCTGCCGGCCACGCCGGTCAAGCCGCTGCACCGCTCGGACGACTCGGGCACGACGGACAACCTCACCAAGTTCCTGCTCGCCACCGCGCCGGACGTCTGGAAGTTCGAGGGCGGCAAGACCTGGCCGTCCGCGGCCGGCGGCCAGGGCCTCAAGGGCTCCGACGGCGTCTCCACCGGCGTCAAGCAGGGCGACGGCACCATCGGCTACGCCGAGCTGTCCTACGCCACCAACGGCAAGCTGCAGACCGCCAAGATCCAGAACGGCTCCGGCCAGTACAGCGAGGTCAGCTCCGACACCGCCTCCAAGGCGATCGCGGGCGCGCAGGTCTCCGGCCAGGGCGACGACCTGTCCCTGACGCTCGACTACAAGGCCAAGGACGGCTACCCGATCGTCCTGGTCACGTACGAGATCGTCTGCGAGAAGGGCCTCCCCGACGAGCAGGCGAAGTTCGTCAAGTCCTTCCTCACCTACACCTCCAGCCAGCAGGGTCAGTCGATCCTGAGCGGCCTCGGGTACGCGCCGATCCCCGACGCGATCCTGACCAAGGTCCAGGCGGCCGTGAAGGGCCTGTCCTGACCGAGACGGTCTTCGAGCCGGCGCGGACCGACCGCGTCGGCTCGGCGGCATACCCAGCCCTGAGAACGAGGAGTGCGAACGAGTGACCAGCGAGACCCTTGAGCAGGGTGCCACCGGCGCCCAGAGGGGACGGGGACGCAGGATCAGCACCGGCCGCCTGGGGGATCGCCTGTTCGGCATCTCTGCCCGCGGTTCCGGCATCCTGCTGCTCCTCATCATCGCGGCGATCGCGGTGTTCCTCATCGCGAAGGCCGTCCCGGCTCTGAAGGCGGACAAGGCCAACTTCCTCACCTCACAGGAGTGGAGCCCCGACGCGGCCCAGCCGCGGTTCGGCATCCTGCAGCTCACGTGGGGCACACTGCTGTCGTCCTTCATGGCGCTGATCCTCGCCACGCCGGTGGCGATCGGGATCGCGCTGTTCATCGCCTTCTACTCCCCACGCCGGCTGGCGTCCGGCCTGGGCTACGTGGTCGATCTGCTCGCCGCGGTGCCGAGTGTGGTGTACGGGCTGTGGGGCCTGCAGTTCTTCGTGCCGAAGATGGCCCACGTCGCGAACTTCCTGCACGACCACTTCGGCTGGATCCCGCTCTTCGGCGGCGACAGCGTGGGCGGGCAGTCCATCCTGACCGCCGCCGTCGTGCTGGCGATCATGATCCTGCCGATCATCTCCTCGATCTCTCGTGAGGTGTTCCTCCAGGTGCCGCGGGCGAACGTCGAGGCGGCCCTGGCGCTCGGCGCGACCCGCTGGGAGGTCATCCGGATGGCCGTGCTGCCGTTCGGCCGCTCCGGCATGGTCAGCGCCGCGATGCTCGGCCTGGGCCGGGCGCTCGGCGAGACCATCGCGGTCGCGATGGTGCTGTCCACGGCCGCCGGCATCTCGCTGCGAATCCTCAAGCCGGGCGGCAACACCTTCGCCGCCAACATCGCGAACACCTTCGGCATGGCCGGGAACATGGGCCGCGGCGCGCTCATCGCCTCCGGCCTGGTGCTGTTCGTGATCACCCTCGTCGTCAACATGCTCGCCCGAGCCATCGTCGCCCGCCGCAAGGAGTTCTCGTGAACGAGCGAAGCGAGCGAACCGGCAAGCACAGCAGTGTCACTCACGACCCGACGAAGGAGGTCTCGTGAGTTCCCTCAACCAGCCCACGCTGAGCGAGGTCTCCGCCGGTCGCAAGGCCAAGGACCGGATCGTCCAGGTCTTCGTCTACGTCGCGTTCCTGCTCGCGGTCATCCCGCTGCTGTCCGTGCTGTGGACGGTCCTGTCGAAGGGCATCAAGCGGTTCGACCCGGAGTTCTTCACCCACTCCCTGAACGGCATCGGCGCCAACGACACCGGCGGCGGCGCGTACCACGCGATCATCGGAACCGTCGAGCAGGTGCTGCTGGCGAGCGTCATCGCCATCCCGATCGGGGTGCTGACCGCCGTCTACCTGGTGGAGTACGGGCGGGACAGCAGGCTGGCCAAGCTCGTCAGCTTCTTCGTGGACGTCATGACCGGCCTGCCCTCGATCGTGGCGGGCCTGTTCATCCTGGCGTTCTGGCTCCTGCTGCTCGGCTTCAGCTTCTCCGGCTTCGCCGGCGCGCTGGCGCTGTCGATCCTGATGATGCCGACGGTCGTCCGCGCCGCCGAGGAGATGCTCAAGCTGGTCCCGAACGACCTGCGCGAGGCCTCGTACGCGCTGGGCGTGCCCCGGTGGCGGACGATCTGCTTCGTCGTGCTGCCGACGTCCTTCACCGGCATCATCACCGGCATCATGCTGGCCATCGCCCGTGTCATGGGCGAGACGGCTCCCCTGCTGCTGACGGTGTTCGTGACCTCGGCGATCAACAACAACCCGTTCCAGGGGCCGCAGATGGCCCTGCCGCTCTTCATCTTCGACCAGGCGGGGCGGCCGAACGACGCCGCGATCAACCGGGCGTGGGCGGCCGCACTCACCCTGATCGTGATCATCATGCTGCTCAACCTGGTGGCGCGCGTCGTCGCCCGCCTGCGCAAGCCCGTTTCCCGATAGGAGTAGTGCCCCCATGGCCAAGCGGATCGAGATCTCCGGGCTGAACGCCTACTACGGCAAGACCCGGGCCATCGAGGACATCTCGATGACGATCGAACCCCGCTCCGTGACCGCGTTCATCGGCCCCTCCGGGTGCGGCAAGTCGACACTGCTGCGCACGCTGAACCGCATGCACGAGGTGATCCCCGGCGCGCGGGTCGAGGGCAAGGTGATGCTCGACGACCTCAACCTGTACGGCTCGGACGTGGACCCGGTCGCGGTCCGGCGTGCGGTCGGCATGGTCTTCCAGCGGCCGAACCCGTTCCCCACGATGTCGATCTTCGACAACGTCGCCGCGGGCCTGAAGCTGAACGGCGTCCGCGGCCGGAGCCGGCTCGGCGAGATCGTGGAGAAGTCCCTGCGCGGCGCGAACCTGTGGAACGAGGTCAAGGACCGCCTGAACCGGCCCGGCGCGGGCCTGTCCGGCGGGCAGCAGCAGCGGCTCTGCATCGCGCGGGCGATCGCGGTCGAGCCGCAGGTGCTGCTCATGGACGAGCCGTGCTCGGCCCTCGACCCGATCTCCACCCTCGCCATCGAGGACCTGATCGCGTCGCTGAAGGACCAGTACACGATCGTGATCGTCACCCACAACATGCAGCAGGCCGCCCGCGTGAGCGACACCACCGGGTTCTTCAACCTGGCCGCCCAGGGGCAGCCGGGCCGCCTGATCGAGATCGACGACACGAACAAGATCTTCACGAACCCGAGCGAGAAGGCCACGGAGGACTACATCACCGGCCGCTTCGGGTGATCCTCGCGCGTACGCCGGTGTCCGGACGGAGCGGGGGCACCGTCCGGACACCGGCGTACGCGCAGTGCCTCCCGAAGGAGGCGCAGAAACCCGGACTGACCGGTATCTGGCACTACGCTGCGCTCCGCGCCGGATACCGGTCAGTGGAACAGGCTGATGATCCCGTACGCGATGGCGGCGACGATTCCCGCGGCCGGGATGGTCAGGATCCAGGCCACCACGATGTTTCCGGCGACGCCCCAGCGCACCGCCGACAGCCGCTTCGTGGAGCCGACGCCCATGATCGCCGCGGTGATCGTGTGCGTGGTGGAGACCGGCGCCTGCCAGATGAACGCCGTGGCGTACAGGACGCTCGCCGCCGTGGCCTCGGCGGCGAAGCCCTTCGGCGGGTCGAGCTCGATGACGCGCCGGCCGAGCGTCCGCATGATCCGCCAGCCGCCGGCGTACGTGCCGAGGGACAGCACCGCCGCGCAGACCAGGATGACCCAGACCGGCACGTGGGAGTCGCCCGCGTCCTGGTAGCCGGTGGTGACCAGCGCGAGCACGATGATGCCCATGGTCTTCTGCGCGTCCTGGAGGCCGTGTCCGAGCGCCATCGCCGCCGCGCTCAGCGACTGGGCGATGCGGAAGCGGCGGCCGACCCGGCCCGGGTAGGAGTTGCGGAAGATCCACAGGAAGCCGGTCATCACCAGGTAGCCGAGGAGGAGCCCGATGATCGGCGACAGCACCATCCACAGGACGACCTTCTCGAGCACGTCCGCCCACAGGACGCTGCCGGACGCCGCGAGCGCGGCGCCGATCAGCCCGCCGACCAGCCCGTGCGTGGACGAGGACGGCAGGCCGAAATACCAGGTGATGAGGTTCCACACGATCGCGCCGGCCAGCGCGGCGGCGACGATCGTCAGGCCGTGCAGGTCCTTGGGCGGATCGATGATGCCGCTGCCGACGGTCTTGGCCACGCCCGTGCCCAGGAACGCGCCGACGAGGTTCATCACGGCGGCCATCGCCAGCGCCGCGCGGGGGGTCAGCGCGCGGGTGGAGACCGAGGTGGCGATGGCGTTCGCCGCGTCATGGAAGCCGTTGGTGTAGTTGAAGAACAACGCGATGGCGACCACGACGATGAGGGCCGTCAACTCCACTCTCGCGTGTCCTTCCCCTCGATGGCCACGTCGGCCCGGCGCGCGGTCACGATTCCTTGACCGCGATGGACTCGACGGTGTTGGCCACCTTCTCGAAGGCGTCGGCCGCCGCTTCGAGCTGGTCGACGACCTCCTTGAACTTCAGGACGGTCAGCGCGTCGTACTCACCGCCGAACAGCTCGGCGAGGAGACGGCGGTAGACCTGGTCGCCCTGGTTCTCGAGACGGTTGATCTCGATCCAGTACTCGCTGAGGTTCTTCATGCCGCGCAGGCGAGGCATCGCCTCGGCGGTCAGCTCGGCGGCGCGTTCGAGCACCTCGACCTGGTCGACGACGTCTCCGGGCAGTTCATCGATCTTGTAGAGCACCACGAGGTCGGCCGCCGCCTCCATGAAGTCCATGACGTCGTCGAGCGAAGACGCGAGCCGGTAGATGTCCTCTCGGTCGAAGGGCGTGATGAAGCTCTCGTTGAGCCTGCGCATGATCGCGTGAGTGAATTCGTCGCCTGCGTG
Organism: Actinoallomurus oryzae; assembly: GCF_039541955.1. Lineage (NCBI taxonomy): Bacteria > Bacillati > Actinomycetota > Actinomycetes > Streptosporangiales > Thermomonosporaceae > Actinoallomurus > Actinoallomurus oryzae. Next base: position 89,419 of record NZ_BAABHF010000038.1, read on the forward strand.
CTCGCAGGCGCGCATCTTCTCCGCGATCCCCTCACGGTTGCCGCCGTCGCTGATGAGCTCCACGAGCAACCTGGCGCCGGTGACCAGATTGTTCGCGGAGTCCGCGAACATGTCGTAGTAGCTGTCCTCACGCGGCGTGAGTCGGAATCGCACGTCCTTCTCCTGAAGTGCGGGAACAGTCCGGAGAGGATGGTACGGCTAACCAGCAGGAAAGCGAACCTTCGCCCCCACGCTACCGACCGCATGCTCCTCAAAGGGGGCACGTTCATCCTGGTCTGAGGTGATCACTGACCGTGCCCGCGTGCTTTACCCCAAATAGTGTGAATCAAACGATCTGTTGCCAGTTACCCCACAGGGGTATACGCTGCGCCCATGCACGGCTACGCGAAGGACAAGGACGCCTACCTGACCCGCCTGCGGCGGATCGAGGGTCAGGTGCGTGGTCTCCAGCGGATGGTCGACGAGGATGAGTACTGCATCGACGTACTGACGCAGGTCTCGGCGGTGACCCGTGCGCTCCAGTCGGTCGCGCTCGGGCTGCTCGAAGACCATCTCGGCCACTGCGTGGCGCAGGCCATCGACGAGGGCGGCCCCGAAGCGGAGGCGAAGGTCAAAGAGGCCTCGGCCGCGATCGCCCGACTCGTTCGTTCGTGAAAAAGCTCACATTCCGCCGCGGTCGCCGTGGCCGCCTCCGTGCCCCCACGGAGACTTCCGACCACGGCGGCCCTCACGACTGGGCTGTGTGACCGATCCCGAGCACCATGTCGATCTCGTCGACCGTCAGCGGCCGCTCGGCCGAAGCGACGGCACTGAGCATCTCGGAGTAGAGCTCGATCTCATCAAGCGCGACCCGGTCGTGGACGCGCAGATCCACATTTGCTTGACGCACCGCGTCCACCTCCGCTCGTCCCCACCTGCCATCGAGGCTACGCGTCACCGACCGATCGGGACATGACCCAAGAGGGCCATTCGGCGGCCATCTCCCGAGTGGTCCCCATGGTCTAGTCGCATGGTTCTTCCCCGTACGGGTCCCGGCGACCCGTACGACGTGCTCCGGCCGCCGGCACCGACGATCTCGTCGACCCTCACGGCGAGAACGCACCGTGCGGCACGCCCTAGGCGTGAGGGGGCAGGCGCCGGTCGGGGTGGAGCTCGTGCAGCAGCTGCCCGGCCTGGGAGTCCGGCAGGTCGCCCACGCTCAGCCGCGCCACCGCCGCCGGGTCGACGCGCGACCCGGAGAGCCGCGCCGCCTGGCGGGCGACGATCTGGTCGAACAGGCGGCGTACGGTGTCGGCGAACGCGAACTCCGGGTACCTGCGCATGCCGGCGAACCGCTCGATCAGCTCCACCCGCAGCTCCTCGTCGAGCATGTAGAGGTCGCGCTCGGCCAGCCGGGAGAAGAGCTGCACGAGCTGCCGCTCTGTCGGCTCACCGAACTCGATGATCGCTCCGAACTCCGCGCGGAAACCCGGGTTGGCGAGCAGGAAGCCCTCCATCTCGTCGGGCAGGCTCGCGCAGATGACCATGAACTTGTCGCGCCGCTCCCGCATGAGGCGCGACAGCTCCTCCACCGCGGCCGGCATGCGGTCCAGCAGGTGGGCGTCCTCGACGAACAGGACGCCGCCCATGGCCCGGTCCACCGACGCCGCGACCTTGGCCGCCGTGTCGCCGGCCGCGAAGTCGCGCGCCCCGCACACGACGAGCTGCCCGGTGTCGAGGAGGTTCAGCGCCGCGTAGATGCCGCCGATCAGCCCGGCGACGGTCGCCTTCCCGGTGCCCGGCCGGCCGAGGAAGATCAGATGACGGCTGGGGTTGCCGGACGGCAGCCCGCGCACGGCCCGGTCGGCGGCCATGCGGGCCTCGGCGACCAGCCCGCCGACGGTCCGCTTGACCTCGTCCAGCCCGATCATCTCCTCGAGCCCGCGCAGGTAGCCGTCCACGTCACGAGGAGGCCGGAGCGCCGGCTCGATCTCCTCGGCCACCCCGACGAAGTCGACCGGCACGAGGACCATCCGGTCACGCGGGGCGCCGGCCCGGTCGATATGCCGGGCGACCGCGCGGTCGAGGTACGCCTCGACGAGCCGCGCGCCGACGAGGTCGCCGTGGCCGGTGAGCCGCGTCAGGTCCGCCCGTACGACGTCGAGCCCGGCGGCGCTGATCGTCACCCGCCGCTCGTCGGCCAGGACGTGCAGCAGGGCCATCCGGGCCTGGGTGTTCGTCAGGTCGGGCAGCCGGAAGACCTGGAAGACCCGGGTCAGCTCGGCGGGCAGCCGCTCGTACGAGGCGGGGTCGCAGGTGGCGATGAGCGCGGCCTTGTTCTCACGCGCGCCGGTGACGGCGGCCACGACCCGCGCGGGATCGGTGGCGTCGAGGACGGCGCGGTCCAGCCGCTCGAACAGCAACGGCGGCCCGGCACCGCGCAGGATCGCGGTCACCGCCGTCACGTGGTCGCCGCGCAGCTCCGAGCCGTCGGCCGTACGGACCGAACCGTCGCCCACCCCGGCGCCGGCGAGCGTACGGGCGAGGAGCCGGGTGAGCCGCCGCTGCCCGGTGTGCGGATCTCCGACGATGAGCAGCGCCAGGGGCCGGCCGGACCGGGGTCCGCGATACAGCCCGTTGAACAGCTCGGTCGCGTCGTCCGCCCCGCACAGGAACCGGATGCCGAACCGCTCGACCACCTTCGGCATCGGCGCCGGAGGGGGCGGCGGTGCGATCTGCTCGACGGGGCGCTCGGGCATCGGCGCGCTGCCGAACAGGTCCGCCTCCGACATGATGCGCGTCCCGGGCCGTTCGGCCGGCTCGGGCTCCTGCTGCTCGAGCATGCGGGTACGCGGCGGCCCGGGGGACACGGGCGAGGGCGGCAGGACGATGGGGATGGACCCGGCGTCGGCGCGGGTACCGCCGATCCAGTCGAGGTAGGTGGCGTTCTTGGCCTGCTCGATCGCGTCCAGGCTGGTGGCGTGGTTCACGTGCTCTTCGAGCGAGTCCATCATGGTGAGGCCGAGGGCCTGGTCGTCGACGGTGTCGTCCTCACCGTCCACGACGGTGGCGTCGTCCTCGGCGGTGTCGTCGTCCTCGGCGGTGTCGTCGTCCTTTTTGGCGCTCGGATACTTCGGATACTGGGGCACCCGGGGATCCGCGATCGTCTGTTCGTGGAACGAAGCGCTCGCGAAGACGCCGGGCCGTGGAGCCGGGGAGCCGTCGCCCGCGGCAGCGTGAGCGGCGACCGCCTCAGACGCGGCCGTAGGGGCGCCAGGGACCTCGGAGGCCTCCGAGGTCCCTGAAGCACCGGAACGGCCCTCAGCGGCCTCCTGGACGGCGTCGGCGGCGTCCTTGGTGCTGCCGGTGCTGGCGGTTCCGTTCGTGCGTTCGGTGCCGCCGGTGTCGTCGGTGCCTTCGGCGTCGCCGTCGCCGGTGCTCTTGGAGCCCTCAGTGTCATCAATGCCGTCGGTGTCGTCGCCCGTAGGCCCGACGCCGGCGGTACCGGCGACCGGGGAGCCCACAGCGCCGCCGTTCTCGGCACGGGTCTCTTCCGGCACGGCGGCCGGACCATCGGGCGGAGAAGACGCACCTTGGTCCGCCACGTCGCGCGCGGCGACCGGTGAGTGCCCGGCGGCGATCCCTTCGGCCGGAGACGACATCCGGACCGCGGACGGCGAGCCTTCCTCACCGGCATCGGCCCGCACCGCGCCCGGATCACCGCCGACGGCGGAATCTCTCACGCCGGCCCGATCCTGCGCCGACGCGCTCTCGCCCATCCCCGGCCCGGCGACCGGCCCGCCGGATGCCGCCGCGCCTTCCCCCGTTCCCGCCTGCGCCGCCGACGGCGACCCTGACAGGGCGTCCTCACCACTCGAAGACCCGGCGCCGGACGCCGCCTCGACGCCCTCGGCAGGCGAAGCGGCCTTCGGCGCGTGTCCGTCATCCGCCCGCATGGCAGGCAAGGACGCCGGATCACCAGCGTCCACCGCCTGCGATCCGGCGCCCGGCACGGAGCCTTGAGGTTCCCCGCCCTGCTCCGCCGGCGCCGGGGAAAGGCCTGCCGCGGCCTCACCCGCGCCCACCTCCGCCGCGGGCGAGGACACCGACGCACCGGTATCGGCACCCTCCTCGTACGGCTCAGGCGACGAGTAGGCCGCATCCCCGCCGGACCCCGCCTGGGCGGCGGCCTGCCGTCCTTCCGCGTCCGCACCGGCCGCCGGCCAGGCCTGCGCCGAGATCGGTGGAGTCAGACCGCCCGCCGGGGAATGCTCCGGGCCCGGCTCGGTCGATGGCGCGGAAGTGTCCGGCTCAGCGGGCTGAACCTCCGCATCGGACACGCCGGGATATCCACCGTCCGTCCCCGGCCACGCCTGAGTCGCGGGCGGCGGCACAGGCCCGCCCGCGCCGGTACCCGGCACGGCGGACACATCCGTACCCGGCGCGTTCGCACCGGCCCCCGCGCCGGTCGCGGGCGGGGCCGTCCCGGCCTCGCTCGGCTCCGGCCCCGAACCGGGCCCGGCCTCCCCCGCCGGAGCTGCGTCTTCCAAACCGGCGGGACCGGAACCCATGCCCGAACCGGGATCCGTACCCGGCCACGCCTGCGTCGCCGGAGGCGAACCACCCACGCCACCCGAACCCTGACCCACGCCCGAACCCGGCCACGCCTGGGTCGCCGGAGGCGAGCCACCCACGCCACCCGGCCCCTGACTCGCGCCCGAACCGGGGTCGGTACCCGGCCATGCCTGCGTCGCCGGAGGCAAGCTTCCCGCGCCACCCGAACCCTGATCCGTGCCCGGCCAGGCCTGGGTCGGCGGAGGCGGGGGCGGCTGTGGGGCGGGATCGGTGCCGGGCCAGGCCTCCGTTCGTGGAGGTGCCGGCGGCTCCGGGCCGGCAGGCGTCGGCGCGGCCGGGCTCGGGTCCGCGCCTTCGGCGGCGGACCAGGCCTCGGTCGGCGGGGGGCGGGACGGTGTCTCGCCGCCGCCCGCTCCCGGCCATGACGCCGGTGCGCCTTCCGTACCGGGCCAGGCCTCGGTTCGCGGCGGTGTGCTCGCGGGGAGGTCGGACGCTCCCTGCCACGCCTCGGTCGCCGGCGGCGGGGCGGCCTTGGGCGTCTCGCGCGCGGGGGTGGCGGGCCAGGGCTGGGCTCCGTCCCACGCCTCCGTGGCGGGAGGCGGCGCGTCCGCCGCGCCGCCGCCACCCGCAGCGCTCGACGCGGGCGACGTCCAGGCCGGGGCCTGGCCCGGCGGGCCGGTCGGGGGCTGCTGGGCCATGGGCACGCCCGGCGTCTGTGGTGACGCGGCCGGGTTCGCGGGGTACTGGTGCGCGAGCGGGGCGATGCCCGGGGTGTGGGAGACCGGCTCGGACGCGGTCGCCGACGTGGCGCGCGTCGGGCCGATGATCTCGGCCAGGACCGCCACCGAGGACGGGAAGCCGCGCGGCCGGGCCGGGATGCCTCCCCCGAGGCGGCACCACGCGAGGTCCGCGGCGTACATCGTGGCGAGGAGCGTGCTGCGGACGGCCGGTTCGGTGGCCTCCATGCCGTCGCGCAGCGACCGCGGCAGCCGGTCGCCGTCGGGCCAGAACGGGCGGAGCGGATGGTCGCGCTGGATCAGCATCGCCCGCATGGCGTCGCTGACCTGCGGGTCGAGCCAGCCGATCACCTGGCCGGAGACGTCCTGGCGCACGACCGCGAGGTCGGCGGCGAGCAGGGCGGCGGCGATCAGCCGGGGCTCGACGTAGCCGCGCGAGGCCGGGTCGCCGGCGATCGGGGTGACCGCGAGCGCGAGGTCGTAGTAGGCGTTGCGGAAGTGTTCGCCGGCCGAGGCCTCGACGCGCAGGGCGGGGGCCAGGGACGGCGGGCAGCGGGTGAGCCACTGCTGGACGACGGCCTGGTCACCGTACGACAGGGCGCCGTAGTCGACCGTGGGGTTCTGCAGGGTCACGCCGAGCATCGCGATCAGGGCGTCGGCGCGCGGCTGGAACCGCGAGTCCTCGCGCAGCGCGCCCGCCATCGCCCACATCGTGCGGAGGATGACCACGGCCGCGTCGACGCGGCCGGAGCGCAGCCGCTCGGTGTAGAGGCCGACCAGCGCCTCCAGCGGCGGCGGCGTCAGCCAGCGCGGGCCGTCGATGTCCGGCAGCGGCCGTGCTCGGTAGGACGACCACAGTGCGAGCATCTGCGCGTCGAGGCGCGCGTCGAAGACCGGAGCGGTGGCGCACCACAGCATCACGCCCCAGGTGACGGCGACCGTGCTCGGGACGCCGGAGGAGAACAGCCCCCACCAGTGCGGATAGTCGTGCGTCGGAAGGGCGGCGGCCGACTCGACGGTGGCGCGTACGCGGGAGGTCACCTCGGGCCGGATGCCGGCGTCGACGAAGGCCAGCGCCGACGGCGGCGCGTACGCGAGGTCGGGGCCGGTCGGGACGACGTGCGGAGGGACCGGCGGCACGGGCATGCCCTGCTGGAGCGGGCGCGCGGACCCGCGGGTCATCGCCAGCTGCGGCGGCGGGCAGAGGTGCCACTGGGCGTCGGCGGGGGTCAGGCGGTACCAGCGGCCCCAGGCTCCGAAGATCCACCACGAGCCGTCGGGGAGGGCGAGCATGCGGCCGGCGATGAGGTGCTGACGCTGCTGCGGCGGTGTGCCGGACCACCAGCCGGAGGAGACCATGGCACGGATGTCCCGCTCGGCCACCGCAAAGGGATCATGTGCGGCGGACGAGGGAACATCCCCATATGCCTGCCCCCAGACCACCACGCAATGGTAAACGGATCACCAGCGTGAAGGCGATCACGAGTAATTTTCAGATCCAGCGGGCCTCGCGGTGCAGGCGGGTCTTCTCGACGTACGCGCCGGGGGTGTAGGCGAGTACGGCACGGTCGTCGTCGGTCAGCTCCCGTACGACCTTGCCGGGCACGCCGGCGACGAGGACCCCGGCCGGGATGGTCTTTCCCGGGGGTACGACCGCGCCCGCGGCGACGAGCGAGCCGGCGCCGATCCGCGCGCCGCCGAGCACGATCGCGCCGATGCCGATGAGCGATCCGGTCTCGATGTGCGCGCCGTGCACCATCGCCTTGTGCCCGAGGCTCACGCGGTCTTCTAGCACGGCGGGCTCGCCGGGGTCGGCGTGCAGGCAGGACAGGTCCTGGATGTTGCACTCCTCGCCGACGACGATCTCCTCGTCCTCGCCGCGCAGCACCGATCCGTACCAGACGTTGGCACGTGCGCCGAGCGTCACACGGCCGACGACGACCGCGCCGGGCGCGACCCACGCCTCCGGGTGGATCTTCGGTTCGTGTTCGCCCAGCGCGCCAAGGTAGAAGTCAGCCACGGTCGTCGAGTGTAGAAGCGACCGGCAGGGGACCGGCGATCCGCCCCCGTCGGCGGACGGCGCAGGGGGTTCGTGCGAAACATCGGCTCCGGATGAACGGGTTCTGCCTCCCGAAACGGCCATTTGACGATATAAATCGTCTGCAAACCCCCGCTGCGCGACAACGGAGTGTCACCGATTCTTACCAGACGCCGCATTCCCCTTGCGCGAAGGGGTGGAAGCGTCGAGAGTCGTCCAGGACCTACCTTCAACCCCTTGGGCCTATGAGCAACGAAGCCGAGATTCTGCCAAACCTCCTCCGGGAGGAGTCGTTCGAGATCGTCATGCGCGGCTACAACCGCCGCCAGGTCGACGAATACATCGCCCGCACTCGTAACCAGATCCGCGAGCTTGAGGCACGGCTGTCCCGGGCCCTCGACGAGGTCGAGCGCACCCGCCGTGAGATGGCCGAGGTCCGCGAGAGCCGCCGGCCCACCGGTGACGACCTCAGCGAACGCCTCCGCCAGATCATCAACCTGGCCGAGGAAGAGGCTCAGTCGAAGCTGGGTGACGCCGACCAGAAGGTAAACCAGATCCGCCAGGAGGCCGAGCGGGAGGCCAAGCGGGTCGTCGACGAGGCTCAGGGCAAGTCCGAGCGGACCGTCGCCCAGGCCCAGGAGAACGCCAACCACATGCTGGCGGCGGCCAAGCAGGAGTCCGAGCGGATCCGGTCGAGCGCCAAGCAGGAGGCCGACCAACTGCTCCTCGACACCCGCAACGAGGCCGAGCGCACCCTGACGAGCGCCGAGCGCCGCGCGTCGGCCATCAACGAGGACGCCACGGAGCGGCTGACCCAGCTGACCCGGCAGCACTCGCAGGCGCTGGGACGGCTCAGCGAGATCAGCGAGACGCTCTCGGTCCTGCTTCGCGCCGAGGAGAGCGCCGGTCCGCTGGAGAAGATGGTCGAGGAGATCGCCCAGGCCTCCCGCCACGACCGCCAGGAGCGCCCGGACCACCAGCCCGACGCGCCCCGCGGCCATGCCCAGCCGCAGGCACAGCACCCCCAGCCTCCGCAGCAGCCGCCGTTCCCGCCGCAACCGGTTCCGCCGCAGCCGCACGGCCAGCCGCAGGGGGCGCACGCGATGCCGCCGGCGAACATGCCGGAGCCGCCGCACGTGATCCCGATGCCGCCGGCCGGCGAGCCCGCCGAGTGAGCTCCCGCATCACCCCGGTGGCCTCTCGGCCGCCGGGGTGATCGCCTGGTTCGGCGTTCGCGCCGCGGGCGCACTAAGGTCTTGATTTCGTGGGAGCTGAACGACGTCGCCGCCCGGGCCCGGGCACGGTACGCCCGATCCGTTACATGGGCGATCCCGTGCTGCGCGTCGAGTGTGACAAGGTCACGACGTTCGACGCCGACCTGAAGCGGCTGATCGATGACATGTTCGCCTCGATGTACGCCGCCGACGGCGCCGGTCTCGCGGCGAACCAGATCGGGGTGTCACTCCAGGTCTTCGTCTACGACTGCGCCGACGACGCCGGACGGCGGCACGTCGGTCACGTGGTCAACCCCACGCTCGTCGCGGCCGACGGTGAGCTGCTCGACGACGACGAGGGTTGCCTGTCGCTGCCCGGCCTGCGGTTCGCCACCCCGCGCCACGCGCACGCCGTGGTCGAGGGCGTGGACATGACGGGCAAGCCGCTGCGCATCGAGGGCACCGGCTACTTCGCGCGCTGCCTCCAGCACGAGTCCGGCCACCTCAAGGGCCAGCTGTACGTCGACACGCTCAAGGGCGCCACCCGCAAGGAGGCGCTGCGCGCCGTACGCTCGGCCACCTGGAGTTCGTAGACCGGCCGGAGAAGCCGAAACTAGTCGTCGAACCGGCCCGAGCGGCCGCGTTTGAGCTCACCGCGGCGGCGTTTGTTCTCCAGGCGGCGGGCCTGCACCCGGCGGCTCGGTTTGGTCGGGCGGCGCGCCTTGGGCGGCGGCGCGGTCGCCTCGTTGAGCAGCGCCCCCAGGCGCGCCTTGGCCGCCTCGCGGTTGCGCAGCTGGGAACGGTGCTCTTCCGCCCGGACCGTGAGCACGCCGCCCACCAGCCGGCCGCTGAGACGGTGCAGCGCGCGTTCTCTGTACGGCTCCGGCAGCGCGGTCGAGCCCGCCACGTCGAAGGACAGCTCGGCGGCGGTGTCGCTCGTATTGACGTGCTGCCCGCCCGGCCCCGACGAACGCGAGAATCGCCAGCTCAGCTCGGAGTCGGGGATCACCACCGAGCCGCGGACACGTACTGGGCCGGACATAGCTCCGATTATCCCCAGTCCATGCCCCGGATGTCGTCCGCTTTTCCCGCCCGGCGCGCCGCGACGTACCCGAGCGTCCTCCGGCATCCCTCAGACGCGCTCTGGCCAGCCAAGAAAGTGGTTACTTACAATGAGGGAATGTTCCCCGACGACCTCGCGACCGGCGGCGTGCCGGGCGGTCGCCCGGCTCACGGCGCCACGAGCGACGCCCCCGGTGACGCGACGGCCGGCCACGACGGCCTCTTCCGCGACGACGACCTGATCCGCGTGATCGGCCGCGAAGGGTTCCTCATCGCGGCGGGCGGCGCGGCCTCGCTCCTCCAGACCGCCCATCCGAAGATCGCCCAGGGCGTCTTCGACCACAGCCACACCGCCGAGGACCCGTTCGGCCGCCTGCGTGGCACCATGCAGTGGGTGTACGCGGTCGGCTTCGGCGCCCGTACCGAGGCCGAACGGCTCAGCCGGATCGTCCGCGGCATGCACGACCGGGTCACCGGACCCGGCTACACGGCGAACGACCCGGAGCTTCAGGTGTGGGTGGCCGCGACGCTCTTCGCCACGGCCGTGCACGCGTACGAGCTGCTCTTCCGCCGTCTCTCCGATGACGAGCGGGCGGCCTACTACGAGCAGACCAAGATCTACGCGACCATCCTCGGCTGCCCGTACGCCATGATGCCGGCGACCTACTCCGACTTCCGCGCGTACTACGCCAGGACGCTCGCGTCCTTGCGGATCAGCGACGCGTCACGGGCCGTCGCCCACCAGGTGCTGCACCCGCGCCTGCGTGGCGGCGCGCTGAACGAACCCGGGCTGGCCGCGATCCGCCTCATCACCGCCGGGCTGATGCCCGAGCCGATCCGCCGGCAGTACGGCTGGCGCTGGGACCGGGCGCGGCGGGCCCGCTTCCACCTGCTCATGTCCGCCCTGCGGCTGGTGTACCCGCGCCTGCCGCTGCGCGTCCGTACCTTCCCGCGCGACCACTACCTGAGGGACCTGCGCCGGCGCATGCCCAAGAACGCCTGAGGACGACCCGGAGCGGGCCGCCCTCAGACAGAGACGTCAGAGCCCGCGCGGACTCTTACTCGCCGGACCAGGACGGACGGCGCTTCTCCGCGAACGCGGCGGCGCCCTCCAACGCGTCCTTGGACCCGAAGACCGGGTTGATGATCTCGCCCTGCCTGGCGAACTGCTCCGCGCTGTCCCAGTCGGGCGACTCGACGATGACGCGCTTGGTGGCCGCGAGGGCGAGCGGCGCGTTCTCAGCGATCTTGGCGGCCAACTCGCGCGCCGTGGCCAGGGCCTCACCCGGCTCCGCGATCCGGTTGACCAGGCCGAACTCGGCCAGCCTCGACGCCGGGTAGTGGTCGCCGCTCAGCGCCAGCTCCATCGCGGCGTGGTACGGGATCCGCCGCGGGAGGCGCAGCAGGCCGCCCGCGCCGGCGACGAGACCGCGCTTGACCTCCGGCAGCCCGAACTTCGCCTCCGAGGACGCGACGATCAGGTCGCACGCCAGGGCCAGCTCGAACCCGCCCGCCAGGGCGTACCCCTCGACGGCGGCGATGATCGGCTTGGCCGGCGGGCGCTCGACGATGCCGCCGAAGCCGCGGCCCTCGGCGAGAGGGCTGTCCCCGGTCAGGAAGCCCTTGAGGTCCATGCCGGCGCTGAACGTGCCGCCCGCGCCGGTCAGCACGAGAACCGACACGTCCTTGCGCGCGTCGAACTCATCCAGCGCGCCCGCGATGCCCTTGGCGACCGCGCCGTTGACGGCGTTCCTGGCCTCGGGGCGGTTGATCGTGATGACGGCGACGCCGTCGCCGACCTCGGTCAGAACTGCATCCGACATGGCGCGGACCTCACTTGGGCTGGAAGCGGATACCGCCGTCGAAGCGGACGGTCTCGGCGTTGACGTAGTCGTTCTCCACGAGCGAGCGCACCAGGTGGGCGAACTCCGAGGCCCGGCCCATGCGCTTGGGGAACACCACCGGCGCGGCGAGCTTCTTCTTGAACTCCTCGGCCTGCTCGCCCTGCCCGTAGATCGGCGTGTCGATGATGCCCGGGCAGATGGTGTTCACGCGGACGCCGATGGCGGCGAGGTCGCGAGCGGCGGGCACGGTCATGCCGATGATGCCGCCCTTGGAGGCGGAGTAGGCGACCTGACCGGTCTGGCCCTCGATGCCGGCGACGGACGCGGTGTTGATGACCACGCCGCGCGTGTTGAACTCGTCCAGCGGCTCGGTCTTGGCGATCGCCGCGGCGCCGATGCGCATGCCGTTGAAGGTGCCGATGAGGTTCACCTCGATGACCTTCTTGTACGACGCGAGGTCGTGCGGCGAACCGTCCCGGCCGACGGTGCGCGACGCCCATCCGATGCCGGCGCTGTTCACCACGACGCGCAGCGGCGCGCCGGTGGCGACGGCGGCGTCGACGGCGGCCTGCACCTGAGCCTCGTCGGAGACGTCCACCTTGACGAACACACCGCCGATCTCGTCGGCGATGGCCTTCCCGCGGTCCTCGTTGAGGTCGGCGATGACTACCTTGGCGCCATGTGCGGCCAGGTCGCGTGCGGTGGCCTCACCCAGCCCGCTCGCGCCGCCGGTGACGATGGCTGCAGCTCCGTTGACATCCATAAGCAGGAGGTTACCGGAGCGGACCGAACCGCATTCTGGTGACGTCGATCACTCGGCGGCTCACCCGACGACGCGGACGTCCGGGGCGTGACCGTTCCAGGTCGCGAACAGGCTGGAGCTTTGGAATCCCTTGGTGAAGTCGACCCGCAGCCAGCCCTCGCCGTGCCAGGTCCGCATCTCGTATCCGGGGCTCGGGGTGGCCGAGACGAGGCGCGCCGCCGTCGCCGTCACCGACAGCACGACCTTGCCTCCGTGGATGGCATAGGTACGGTCGCGCGGCGTCGGCGAGGGGGTCCGCGACGGCGTCGCGACGGTGGAGGAGTCGGAGGGCGGCGAGGCGGTCACCGGCGGCGGGTTCACCGGTTGCCGCCCGCCCACGAGAGGCCGGGCGGCGGGCGGTTCGCCGAAGACCGCGTTGTGCAGCACCGGACGGGCGCCGAACCAGACGAGCAGGATGGCGAGCGCGGTCGCTCCGCCCCACACCGTCACATAAGTCATCACACGCCGCACGGGTGCCATGCTGCCCCTTAGGCTACGGAATATGGCGAATGTACTAGTCGTCGAAGACGACCAGTTCGTACGCTCTGCACTCATTCGTGAGCTCACCGAGCGCTCCCACACCGTCCGCAGCGCGAGCACGGCGCTCGACGCCCTGCGCGAGGTGTCGCAGGACGCGCCGGACGTCGTGGTCCTCGACCTCGGATTACCGGATCTGGACGGGGCCGAGGCGCTGAAGATGCTGCGCGCGGTCTCCGACGTCCCCGTCGTCGTGGCGACCGCCCGCGACGACGAGACCGAGGTCGTCCGGCTGCTCAACGCGGGCGCCGACGACTATCTCGTCAAACCCTTCTCCGCCGAGCACCTGATCGCCCGGCTGTCCGCCGTTCTGCGCCGCGCCCGCGGCCGGTCCGCTCCCCCGCGTACGTGCCAGGTGGGCGGGCTGCGCGTCGACCTCGAGGCGCGCGAGGCCTTCCTGGACGGCACGCCGCTCGACCTGACCCGCCGCGAGTTCGACCTGCTCGCGCACCTGGCGTTCCGCGCCGGTCAGGTGGTCTCCCGGCGCGAGCTGCTCACCGAGGTCTGGCGCCAGTCGTACGGCGACGACCAGACGATCGACGTCCACCTGTCGTGGCTGCGCCGCAAGCTCGGCGAGACCGCCTCCCGCCCCCGCTACCTGCACACCGTCCGCGGCGTCGGCGTGAAGCTGCTGCCGCCCGCATGAGCCGGTGACGAGCATCGGATGAGCCGCCCATGAGCGAGCGGAGCGAGTGAATCAAAAGGCACGTGTACCTGGTCTCATCTCTCCGACGAAGAAGGTGCCATGAGACGGTCCCTCGCACTCGTGTCGGCCGCCGTCACGTCGATGGTCGCACTCGCCTTCCTCGTCCCCCTCGGGCTCATGGTGCGGGAGATCGCCCGCGACCGCGCGCTCGCCGACGCCGAGCGGCAGGCGGGCTCGCTCGCCCCCGCGCTGGCCATCTCCACCAACCGCGCCGCGATCGAACGAGCGGTCGCGAGCACCCAGGCCGGAGAGGCCGGCCGGGTGGCCGTGCACCTGCCCGGCCGCGCCACGATCGGCACCACGCACGCGCACCTGGCGGACCTGCAGACGGCCATGGCGCGGGGTCGGTCGTTCTCGGCGCGCGCGGCCGGCGGGTACGTGCTGCTCCAGCCGGTCGCCCTGGACCAGGACCGGACGACGGTGGTCGAGGTGTACCTGCCGAAGGAGGACCTGACACGCGGGGTACGGTCCGCCTGGATCGTGCTCACCGGCGTCGCCGCCGCGCTCGTCCTCGGTTCCGTGGTGGTCGCCGACCGCCTGGCCGCCCGCGTCGTCGGCTCCGCGCGCACGCTCGCCAAGGCGGCCACGATCCTCGGCGGCGGAGACCTGCGGACCCGGATCGACCCGCAGGGACCACCCGAGCTGCGCGAGGCCGGCCGCGCCTTCAACACCATGGCCGACCGGGTCGAGGCGCTGCTCGCCGCCGAACGGGAGCTGGTCGCCGACCTGTCCCACCGCCTGCGCACCCCGCTCACCGCGATGCGCCTGAACGCCGCCGCCCTCGGCCCCGAACCGGCGGCCGAGCAGACCCGCCTGGCGGTCCAGCGCCTGGAGGAGGAGGTGGACCGGATCATCGGCGCGGCGCGCCGGCCGAAGCAGCAGCGCGCGCTGTGCGACGCCGCCGAGGTCCTGCGCGACCGGATGGAGTTCTGGTCGGCCCTGGCCGAGGACCAGAACCGCGACTGCGAGCTGGTCGGCGCCGAGCACCCGGTAGCGGTCCCGGTCGCCCGGGGCGAGCTCAGCGCCGTACTGGACTCCCTGCTCGGCAACGTGTTCCGGCACACGCCCCAGGGGACGGCTTTCGTGGTGACGCTGTACGAGGGCGTCGGCCGGGTGGTCATCCTGGTCGCCGACGCCGGCCCGGGGATCGACGACTCTGACACGGCTTTGCGCCGGGGAGCCAGCGGCGGCGGCTCGACCGGCCTCGGACTCGACATCGCGCGCCGCATGGCCAAGGCGGCGGGCGGTGACGTGCGCATCGACCGCTCGACACTCGGCGGCGCCCAGATCCAGATCTGGCTCCCGGCGGCGGACGCGCGACGGTTGTGAGCCGCGTCCGCTATGTCTCACTTAGATCCTCCTTAACGGGACCTTAAGGACGCAGACGAAGGCCGCCGGCGGCCCTAACGTGAGGGACGTTCACAAGGGCTGTTCCACATCCGGGGAGGTGCGTCGGCGATGAGCTCCCCCCAGGGCAAGCGCTCACCCGCCAGGGCGTTCGCCGCGTCGTCGCCGACGCACCTCACAGTGAAACCTCCCGAGCCGTACGCGACCCCCCGTCACCGCACGGCCTCCCGAGCCAACCCGGATACCCGCCCCCGGGGGCGGGCCCTGCGCTGACCCACGCACGGCCCGCCCCCTCTTTCACGTCCACTCCGCGCCGTCGCGCTCGCGCCGGTCCGCCGCGAAGCGCGCTTTGTCGCTCGATCAGAGCGCGCCCTCCAGACGTTCGACAGGCCGCCCCTTTTTGGGGTATTTGACCGAACAAATAGCCGCACGCCCGGAATGACGACGCTCGACGTTCACCCAGGTCAGGGAATGGTTCATAACCATCTGCAATAGGGCGATTACCTAGTGGAACCATCCCGGTGACGTAGTTCGGTTGCGTCAGCCGGGGGAGGGTTTTCCGTACCCCGCGCCCGACGATCGATGGTGTCAGCCCGCACGAGCCTCGGCTGGAGAACCCCGGTTCTCCGAGCATCGATCTGCCAAACGGGGGCACCCAAATGCACGAGCCGGACTCTGTCCAACTCACCGACGGCATGCAATCCGGCGCGGTCCTGCACCACCTCGACGCCGCACGCCACCGCGCTTCCTGGCCGACGGTCTCCGCCGTCATCCCAACGCTCAACGAGGCCGAGAATCTTCGATGGCTCTTGCCCCGGCTCTCCGGGGTGAACGAGATCATCATCGTCGACGGCGAGTCCGACGACGGCACCACCGACATCGTCCGCAAGCTACGCCCGGACGCCGTCCTCATCGAGCAACCTCCCATCGGCAAGGGAGCCGCGATGCGCGCCGGCTTCCAGGCCGCCACCAGCGACGTGATCGTCTCGATCGATGCCGACGGGAGCATGGACCCGAAGGAGATCGATGCGTTCGTCGCGCTGATCTGCTGCGGGTTCGACGTCGTCAAGGGTTCCCGCTACTGCGTCGGCGGCGGTTCGGACGACCTCACCCTCCTCCGCCGGGCCGGCAACCTGTGGTTGACCCGGCTCGCCAACGTTCTGTACGGCGTGCGCTGGACCGACCTGTGCTACGGCTACATCGCCCTGCGCCGCTCGGTGGTCGACCGGCTCGGCCTCGAGGCCGACGGCTTCGAGATCGAGACCGAGCTGTGCGTCAACGCGATCACCGCCGGCCTGCGCGTCGCGGAGGTGCCGAGCCACGAACTCGACCGCAGGTCGGGCGAGTCGAAGCTCAACGCGCGCCGCGACGGCCTGCGGGTCCTGCGCACGATGATGCGCGGCCGCCGCACGCCCCCGCCCCCGGTCCTCCCCCGCTACGAGCCCGGTTTCGAGGAGGCGGGCTGATGAGGATCGAGGTCATCCGTCCCGAAGAACTCGGCGAAGCCGAGCTGCGCCGATGGCGCGGCCTCCAGGCCTCCACCCCCACCCTCGCCAACCCCTTCCTGTCCCCCGAGTTCACGCTGGCCGTGGGCCGGTTCCGCGCCGGCGCGCGGGTGGCGGTGCTCAGCGACGGCGGCGGCGTCGCGGGCTTCTTCCCGTACGAGCGGCACGTGCTCGGCATCGGCCGGCCGATCGGTGCCGGGCTGACCGACTGCCAGGGCCTCATCGCCCCCGCCGACCTGGAGTTCGACGTACGCGCGCTGCTGCGCGCCTGTCGTCTTTCGGTGTGGGAGTTCGACCATCTGCTCGCCGAGCAGACCGCCTTCGCGCCGTACCACGCCGAGACCCGCGCCGAACCCGTCATGGACCTTCGTGAGGGCTTCGCGGCCTACGCCGACGAAGCGCGCGAACGCTCGCCCAAGACGATCAAGACGGTGCGCTACAAGGAGCGCAAGCTCGGCCGCGAGGCCGGCGAGGTCACCTACACCTTCGCGGAGACCGACCCGGCCGAGCTGCGGCGGCTGATGGCATGGAAGTCCGCCCAGTACCGCCGCACCGGCCGTACGGACCGGTTCGCCGAGGCATGGATCGTCGCGCTCGCCGAGCACCTGCACGCCACCGGCACCGGCGTGCTCAGCGTGCTGCGCGCCGGCGGTCGCCCGGTCTCGGCCCACCTCGGGCTGCGTACGGGCAGCGTGATGGCCGGCTGGTTCCCCGCGTACGACCCGGAGTTCGCCAAGTACTCCCCCGGCATGATCGGTCACCTGCGGATGGCCGAGGCCGCCGCGGAGGCCGGCGTCACGCAGATCGCGATGGGCCGCGGCGGACGCGAGTACAAGGACTGGCTGAAGAACGGGGAGTTCCCGATCGCCGAGGGACGCGTGGCCCGCGCCTCGGCCGCCGCCGGGCTGCACTGGGTCAAGGGCACCCCGGTGCGCCGGGCGCGCAGCGCCGTCCTCGCCCATCCCGCCCTGTACGCACGGGCCGACCGGGTGTTGAAGACCTACGCGCGGCTGCGCGGTCACGCCGGGGACGCGGCGTGAAGATCTCCGTGGTCATCTGCGCCTACACCGAGAAGCGGTGGGACGACGTGCTGGCCGCCGTCGCGTCCGTACGGGCCCAGAGCCTCGCGGCGCACGAGGTGATCCTCGTGGTCGACCACAACCCGGCGCTGCTCGGCCGGCTCCGGCCGGCGCTGCCGGACGTGAAGGTGATCCCCAACTCCGGGCCGCAGGGCCTGTCCGGGGGCAAGAACACCGGCGTCGCGGCGTCGGCCGGCGACGTCGTGGCCTTCCTCGACGACGACGCCGTCGCCGAGGCCGGCTGGCTGGCCGCGATGGCGAGCGGGTACGACGGCGCGAACGTCGCCGGGGTCGGCGGCCTGACCCTTCCCAAGTGGGACGGCGCGGTTCCGCGCTGGTTCCCCGAGGAGTTCGCCTGGGTCGTCGGCTGCACCTACCGGGGCATGGTCCGCGGGCCGATCCGCAACCTCATGGGCGGCAACGCCTCGTTCCGGCGCGAGGTCTTCGACGTGGCCGGCGGCTTTCGCAGCGGCATCGGGCGCACGGCGAGCGGACGGCCGCTCGGCTGTGAGGAGACCGAGTTCTGCATCCGTCTGCGGCAGGCCGCGCCCGAGACCGTCCTGCTGTACGACGACAACGCGGTGATCTGGCACCGCGTCCCGGCCGAACGCGCGCGCTTCGCCTACTTCCGCAGCCGCTGCTACGCCGAGGGGCTGTCGAAGGCGCTGGTGACGCGGAGTGTGGGAGTCGGCGACGGCCTGGCCAGCGAACGCCGGCACGCCATGGTGGCGCTGCCCCGTGGCGTCGTCCGCGGACTGCGCGCGGCGGTCACCGGCGACCCGTCGGGGCTCGGTCGCGCGGCCTCGATCGTCGCCGGACTGACGTTCACGACGTTCGGCTACGCCGCCGGGTCGCTCCTGGCGCGCGACGGCCATCCGCCGTCGATGAGCATCCGCACCGGCCGGGGGGGCCGGCGCGAACGGGAGGCACAGTGAACGACGCGACACGAGCCGGCGCGGTGCCGGTGCTGATGTACCACTCGATCGGCGGCTCCGACCGGCTGGCGGTACGGCCCGAGGCGTTCGCCGAGCAGATGGCCTGGCTCAAGGAGCACGGCCACACGCCGCTGCCGTTCGGCGAACGCACGCGCCCCGCCGTACGCCCCGTAGTGATCACCTTCGACGACGGCTACGCCGACTTCCACGAGCACGCGCTGCCGGTGCTCGAACGGTACGGTTTCGCCGCGACGCTGTTCGTGACCACCGGCTGGCTGAACGACGCCGGGCGCCACGCCGCGGGGGCGCCGCCCGGCCGCATGCTCACCTGGCGGCAGACCGCGGAGGTCGCCGCCGCCGGCGTGGAGATCGGCGCGCACGGGCACAGCCACGCGCAGCTCGACCAGCTCGGCGAGGCGGCGCTGCGCGACGAGCTGCGGCGCAGCCGCGGGCTCCTGGAGGAGCGGCTCGGCCGCCCGGTGCACACCATGGCCTACCCGTACGGCTACTCCAGCGCGCGGGTCCGCCGCGAGGTACGCGCGTGCGGCTACACCTCGGCCTGCGCGGTCGCCAACGCGGTCATGACCGGACGGGACGAGCGGTTCGCCGTGCCCCGGCTGACCGTACGCGCGACGACCTCTCTCGACGGGTTCGAACAGGCCCTCCAAGGCCGGGGATTCCGTACCGACCACCTGCTGACCAAGGGGTACGCCGTCGTACGCCGGTCCCGGTACGCCGCCCGGCGGTTGCGGGGAGTCGCGTGACGCGGCCGCGGGTCCTTGCGCGTTCCCGGGAGGACACCAGACTGAAGCGCATGATGGCGCTCCGGGGTGAGCTGTCCAACCCGCTGTTCCGCAACGCGTACGCCCTCATGATCAACGGCGGCCTGACCGGTGTCCTGGGGCTCGGCTACTGGCTCCTCGCCGCGCGGATCTACGACCCGGCCGAGGTCGGGCGGCAGTCCGCGCAGAACCAGGCGATGATGTTCCTCGGCGGGCTGACCGCGCTGAACTTCATCCTCATGCGGTTCATCCCCGAGATGGGCCCGCGCACCCGCGCCCTGGCGCTGCGCACCTACCTCGCCGGCGTGCTGGCGGCGGCCACCCTCGCCGTGGGGTTCCTGCTGACGCTGCGGTGGTGGGGCCCGTCGTTCTCGCGCCTGGCCACGCCGCGCCACGGGCTGTTCTTCGTGCTGGCGGTCGTGTCCTGGAGCCTGTTCACCGCCCAGGACGGCCTGCTCACCGGGCTGCGGCGGGCGACGTGGGTGCTGGGCAAGAACACCCTGTTCGCGTGCCTGAAGATCATGCTGCTGGTGGCCCTGGCGAGCTCGCTGCCGGGCGACGGGATCACGGTGTCGTGGGTGGTCTCCGCGGTGGCGGTGCTGCTGCCGGTCGAGGCGCTCGTGCAGCGTCGGCTCATCCCCCGGCACGTCGAGGACACGAGCGGCGACCGGCCGATCCCCTCGGGCGGGCAGATCGGCCGCTACCTCGCCGGTGACTACACCGGCACGCTCTTCTACTACGCGCTGTGCAACCTCGTGCCGGTCGTCGTCGCGACCACGCTCTCGGCGAGCGACAACGCGTACTTCTACATGTCCTGGGTGCTCGGCGCGACGGTCGACGTGCTCGCCGTGAACATGGCGATGTCGCTGACGGTCGAGGGCGCCTTCGACGCCGACGGGCTGGCCGTCGCCACCCGTTCGGCGATGCGGCGGATGGCGCTGATCCTCGTGCCGATCACCGCGGTGATCTTCTTCGCCGCCGAGCCCGGCCTGTCGCTGTTCGGTCCCGGCTACGCCGAGCAGGGCGCGCCGCTGCTTCGCCTGCTCGCGCTCGCGGCACTGCCGAAGGCGCTGATCGAGCTGTTCATCGGGGTGCTGCGGGTGCAGCGCCGGACCCGCCTCATCGCCCTGCTGCAGGCCGTGCGCTTCGCGGGCGTCCTGGCGCTCGTGCTCCTGCTCAGCGACCGGCACGACGTCGCCGGTCCCGGGTACGCCGTGCTGGCCGTCACCGTCGCGATCGCCGTCGCCGTGCTGCCCGCGCTGCTCCGCGCCGTCAAGCCGATCCCGGCCGCGCCGGTCTCCCTGCTGGAGGACGAGGACGACACGCTCGCCCAGCCCGTGCCGCTCGCCCAGTCGGGCGCCTCCGTGAGCATCGTGCGGGACGAGCCCGGCGAGCCCGGCGACGTGCCGGAGTCCGCCGAACCCGCGGGCCGGCGGCCGTGGGGGGCGTTGATCGCCTGGGCGCTGTTCCTGACCGGCCTCGGCCTCTACTGGGTGCCGCTGCGCCACGTGAACATGCTGCGCATGGACGGGTACGGCCTGGTGTCCGTGCTCCCGATCGCGACGTTCGTCGGCGGCGGGCTGCTCGTCGCGGCGTTCATGTTCACGCTCTGGCTGCGCCGCCAGTACCGCGTGCTGCTGTTCCTCCAGCTCGTCGCGATCATCATGTCGCTGCACGGCCTGGCGCCCGCCCTCGAGACGTACGCCCGGCCGGAGACGGCCTGGCAGCACAACGGGTTCGTGGAGTACATCAGCCGTACCGGCGCCGCCGACTACGCGCTCGACGCGCGGTTCAGCTGGCCGGGCTTCTTCGCGCTGATCGCCTTCGTCACGCGTGCCGCCGGGATTCACAACATCGAACCCCTCCTGCACTGGGCGCCGGTGGCCAGCCAGCTGCTCTATCTCGCGCCGATGTACCTCATCCTGCGCGTGATGCGGGCGAACTGGCGCGCGCAGTGGCTCGCCATCTGGCTGTTCGCCGCGGCCGACTGGGTCGGCCAGGACTACTTCTCGCCGCAGGGCTTCGGCTACCTGCTGTACCTGGTGTTCATCGGCATTCTGCTCAACTGGTTCCGGCCGCAGGCACGTCCGGCGGCGTGGGCGGCGGGCGGCGGAAAGCTGCGCTCGTTCGTCCGCGGCCCGTTCGCCCCCGGCGAGCGGCCGCCCGCCGCGAGCTCGGTCGGTGAGCGTACGGTCCTGCTGTTCGTGCTGGTCGCGGTGTTCGCCGTCACGACCGCCAGCCACCAGCTGACCCCGTTCCTGATCCTGTTCGTGTGCGGCGCGCTCGTGCTCGTACGACGGAGCACGCTGCGCGGCCTGCCGATCCTGCTCGGCGTCATGGCGGCCGCGTGGGTGAGCTTCATGGCCACGGCGTACTGGGCCGGGCACGTCGGCGACCTGTTCTCCGGCATGGGTGCGCTGCTGTCGAACCTCACCGGCGGCGTCGCGGGCCGGGTCAGCAACGGCAGCGAGAGCCTCGCGACCGTCCAGACCGGCCGGATCCTGATCGCCGCCACCGTCATGATCGTCGCCGCGCTCGGCCTGTTGCGGCGGCGGCTGCGGCGGATCGACGACCGGGTGGCGCTGGTCCTGCTGGCCGTGCCGTTCCTCGCGGCGGGCCTGCAGAACTACGGCGGCGAGATCGCCCTGCGCGTGTACCTGTTCGTGATCCCGGGCGCCTGCGTCCTGGCGGCGTACCTGTTCTTCCCCACGACGTTCACCGCCCCGCGCCGTACGCTCGCCGTGCTCACCGCGACCGTCTGCGGGCTCCTCATCGCCGGCGGCTTCCTGTTCGTGCGCTTCGGCAACGAGAACTTCGAGGAGGTGCACCCGGCCGACGTCCGCGCGTTCAACACGATGCTGAAGGAGACGCCGCGCGGCATGATCAACGTGGTGTGGCTGGCCGACCCCGCGGACGACGCCGGATACTTCCCGATGATGCCGTGGGGCGCCACGAAGATGGAGCACTTCGACTACTCCGCCGTGAAGGCACCGGCCGACCCGTCCGACCTGACGGACATCATGCACGCGCTGCTGGACCGGCCGGGCGGCTACTTCATCACGACGCGCGGCAACGAGGCGTACAACCACTTCAACTACGGCCTGCCGCTGTCGTACGCCGACCGCATGCGCGCCGCGCTGGCCTCCTCGCCGCAGCTGCGCCCGGTGACGGTGAGCGAGGACGCGGCCGTGTACGCGCTGCGCCAGCCGCCGCCGGGAGCGTCGGCGCCGCCGGCCAGGGCCCCGCACTTCGGCGTCCGGCACACGACGTGGACCCCGATCGGCCTGTGCGCCCTCCCGCTGCTGATCGTCATCCTGGTCGCCCGCGAGGTGCTGCGGATCCGGATCCGTCCCGGCGAGACGTGGCGCCTGCAGCCACTGACGGTGTGGTCGAGCTTCCTGGTCATCGTCCTCGCCGTCGTCATCGTCGAGCGATTCCTGATATTGGGGTAGTGATGCGCGCTCTGCTGCTGCTCGGCACTCTCGCGGTCGCCGGCCTGACCGGCGCGGCCCTCACGCTGGCCGGGGTACGGTCGCCGGTGACCGGCCCGCTGACGCTGGTCTTCGTCCTGTTCACGCCGGCGTTGTGCGTGGCGCTGCTCCTGAGCGGCCTGGACCTCCTCGCCCGCGCGATCGTGGCGGGCACGGCGTCCGTGGCGCTGGCGGGGGCGATCGCCGAGGTGATGCTGGTGACCGCGGGCTGGTCGCCGCGGGGTGGCGTCGTCGCGACGGCGATCGCCTGCGCGGCCCTCGGCGTCGCCGCCGTCGTGCTGCGGCGTCGCGTCCGGCCGGTCGAGCCCGCCACCGCCCCGCCTCCCGGGGAGCCCGCTCACGAATCCTGACCGGCCGGGAGTCCCCTTCTCTCGGCGATTCCCATAACGCTCATTTTCGGACATTGCGCGCTAGCTCGTACGATAAGCGGCTAGATCTCCCATTTCAGCAATTCGCTGCCCTTTGTTGTCATCTTACCTTGTGATTATCTTGCCGAGAAAGGGGCGGGGAATGCTATAAAGCACGGCACCGTTCCTGGACATTCAGGGAGTGCCGGTTCGTGAGGGCCATTGTGCCATTCCGACCAAAAAAGGAGACCGACGTGCTGAAGAAGACGTGCGCCATCGGTGGTCTGCTTCTCACCACCACCGCCGGCGCTCTGCTTACTAGCTCGCCCGCGTCTGCTCAGGTTCCAACGTGGGGCGGTGGTGGCTGCTGTGGCGCACACAGCTCCTTCCGTCACTTCTCTCGGCATCACAACCGCAACTGGAACGGCAACGAGAACTCGAACCTGAACCACATCCGGCTCCGTATCCACAACCGGAACAACAACGTCGCCGTCGCCACGAACGGCCGCGGTGACCGCCGCGATGACGGTCTTGGCCTGGGCATCGGCGGCGGGCTCGGCCTCGGGGGCCTCGACGGCTGACACAGGGACGACGGACGCCGCTGTCACTCCAGCCGCGTCGCGACTCTTTGCATGAAGCGGCCGACCGGCCGCTGAGTCGCCAAGTCGCCCGCGAACATCGGGCGCCGGGGTGACGACTCCGGCGCCCTTCGCTCGCCACCGCGAGCAACCGGACAGCCGATCTCGGCGGTAAGGGGGCGAACGTGCTCACAAGGACAAAGGCCTCTCTCCCGCCGGCCGTCGCCGCAGCCGCCGGCGCTCCGCTCACGAGCGCACCGGTGGACGCCCTGACGAATCTTCTTCAGGGCCGGCACGACCACGATCGTCACAGTCATCGCTCACACGGCCGGGACCGGAACCCGAACCGCGACCGGCACCGCCCCCGGATCCTCATCCGAATCCACGAATACAACGGCAACGGCAACCGGGCCCGGACCGTGATCGCCCGGCCCTGCCGTCGAGAAGTCCGGCCCGGAGTGCCCGCCGGGGATACGGACCCGATCGCGGGAGACCACCCGAGAGCCGGCACACGCGCCCCGGCACGGAACGCGCACGCGGGCAGCGGGACCGCAGGCGTGGCCGCGGGCCACCCAGGCAGTGCGACCGTAGGCACGGGCGCGACCTCGTGTCACCTGGGCGACGGGGCCCAAGGGTGACCGCGGCGCTCCCCGGAAGTGGGATCGCAGGCGCGGACGGCACACGCACCGGCACCGCCGGCGTAGACGCGGGTGCGGGTGCAGGCAGCACGGACCCGGGCGCCACCAGCGCGGGCGGCGCAGGTGTCGGCCGGGGACGCGACGGCGCGCCTACCGGGTGAGCACGGATCGGCGCACCAGGGACGATCACGCGCTCCGCCCTTCTCGTCGCCCGGCCGCCGGATCCATTTCATAAACTCCTGCAAATCTCGCTCAACCCATAGAATCCGCGTATATCGGGCGCCGGAGTAAATACTCCGGCGCCCTCGCACTTAGCGCTACGTAAGCTCTTTATAAACATCATCTTACCCGTCGATTATCTTGCCCAGAAATCACCGGGGAATGTTAGAAAGCGCGGCACTCCCGGAAAGATCCGAGAGCGTCTATTCGCGAGATTCATCGCACCGTTCCGACATAGAAGGAGATCGAACGTGCTGAAGAAGACGGCCGCAGCTGCCGGCCTGCTGATCACCGCAACCGCCGGCGTCCTTGTCACCTGCGCACCCGCGTTCGCCGCACCGACGCTCGCCGGACACTCCCAGACTCACCTGGTGATGAACCACAACAGGAACTGGAATGGGAGCGAGAACGAGAATCTCAACCACATCAGGCTTCGCCTCCACAACCGCAACAACAACATCGCCGTCGCCCGGACGCGCGGCAACAACCGCCGCAACGACGGCGCGGAGATCATCAGGCCTACGGACGGCGGCTGAGATCAGCACCACTAGGGACAAGTTGGATATCTCGGGGTAGCAGTCCGTGTATTCGCGGGCCGCCCCGGCCGGTTAACTCGCCCGCCTCGGAATTCGGGCACGGGCGCCACTTTCCCACGCTCTCATCGGCTTTGGTGGTTCGCACATTATTTACCACGCATCAAGCGTGAACCGCACTACCACTGGAGCATGAGGGAACGAAAGAAGAAGCGGCACTCCTCGCGCCACCAAGAGTGTCGGCCCGCGAAAGCCATCGCACCATTCCGAGAAAGAAGGATATCGATCATGCTCAAGAAGACGCTCACGGCCGGCGGTTTTCTCACCGTCACCGCGGCCGGGGCCATCATCGGCAGCAGCCTCCCGGCGCTCGCCCAGGCTCCGATGTGGGGGGGTGGCTGCTGCGGCGCTCACTCCCGCAGTCACATCTTCAATCACCACCGCAACCGGAACTGGAACGGGAGCGAGAACGAGGGCTTCAATCGAATCCGGCTCCACATCAACAACCGCAACAACAACATCGCCGTCGCGCGAACCAGCGGCAACCGTGATCCGCTCGACGGTCTCATCCTCGGCCGGTCCGGTGGCGACCCGGGCGGTCCGCCTCCTCCGCCTCGCGGCGGTCCGGGCGGTCCCGGCGGTCCTGGTGGTCCCGGCGGTCCGGGCGGTCCGGGTGGCGGTGGCGACGTCGGCGCTGACGGCGGCGTCGGAGCGCCCGAGTTCGCCGG
Organism: Actinoallomurus oryzae; assembly: GCF_039541955.1. Lineage (NCBI taxonomy): Bacteria > Bacillati > Actinomycetota > Actinomycetes > Streptosporangiales > Thermomonosporaceae > Actinoallomurus > Actinoallomurus oryzae. Next base: position 115,095 of record NZ_BAABHF010000038.1, read on the forward strand.
GGTCGACACGACCGGCGAACCGCGCCGACGCGGTGACGCCCGCGGACGCGATGACGCCCGCGGTGACGCCCGCGGACGCGACGACGCCCGCGGTGACGCCCGCGGACGTGAGGATGTCCGGGGGGATGACGCCGGTCGCGCCGAGAACGCCGGTCGCACCGAAGAGCGCGGGCACGGCAAGAGCGCCGAACACGGCAGGAACGGCGAACACCGCAGGCGTCGCTGACGCGGCGAAGGACCCGGCGCGATCAGGGCGCAGCCGGCCGTTCGCCACCTGACCGATTTCGATCTTTATCGCCGCAGGCAGCAACCATTTGCTGCGGACCATATAAATGTGATGGCGGATACGGCACTCCAATACGCCGGAGCGCCGGTTCGTCAGAAGCCATCACGCAATTCCGATAACAAGGAGATACAACATGCTCAGCAAGACAACCCTGGCCAGCGGTCTGTTGGTCGCCACGGCGGCCGGCGTCGTGATGACAAGCGTTCCGTCGTTCGCGCAGGTCCTCACGGGCGGCTGCGGCTCCTCCTGCTCCTCATTCGGTCACGGCAACCGGAACAGAAGCTGGAACGGGAGCGAGAACGAGGGCTTCAACCACGTCCGGCTCCACCTCCGCAACCGGAACAACAACGTCGCGGTCGCGCGCACTCGGAATGAGGACCAGCGTCCGATCATCCTGGAGCGCCAGCAGGAGAAGGGCAAGTAATCGGTTCTCGTAAATCCGTAGGAAAGCGACTGGACCACGGGCTGATGGACGGTTCCGTTGATGCCCGGTCAACGGGTCACCGCCAACCGGCCTAATCGTCCGGTCCGGTGCCCACCAGAGGAATCAGGTCTGACCGCACCGGCAACTCGGCGCGGCGTATCTAAAATCAATGAGTCATCACGTACAGGGCGCCGGAGGCTCACTCCGGCGCCCTTCAATTTATTCCCTATCGCTCTTTGTTGTCATCTTACCCGTCGATCATGTTGCCGCGAAGGCGCCTGGGAATATTAGAAAATGCGGCGCTCATCGGAACAATAGGAGCGCCGGCTCATGAGGCTATCGCGCCATTCCGATCAAGAAGGAGACCTTAAGGTGCTTAAGAAGGAAAGCATCGTCACCGGGTTGCTGATCGCCGCAGCCGGCGGTGCCGTCGCCACCAGCGTGCCTGCGTTCGCGTCGATGCCCGCGTGGGGCGGTGGCGGCTGCTGCGCCAGCTCGCACTCCAGCTTCTTCCACCACGCCCGGAACCGGAACTGGAACGGCAACGAGTCCGACAACCTCAACCACATCCGGCTCCGCCTCCACAACCGCAACAACAACATCGCGGTCGCGCGCAACGACGAGGAAGACCGGCGCCCGCTCATCATTGAGCGCCAGCAGGAGAAGGGCAAGTAATCGAGGTCTGACGGCGGAACGACCGACGTAGCTGTCATACAGCCTCGTCAGTGACTCACGCCAAAAGAGCGGCCATGCGCCGCTGAGTCGCTAAACCGCCCACGTGGAATGGGCGTCGGGGTAACAACTCCGGCGCCCTTCCCGGAGCCTACCGAAAGGGCGCCTTCAAAAAAGCGCTGATTCACGAGCTCAAGGGCGGATCGAGCAATAAGGAGAACCGACGTGCTGAACAAGACAAGCGCCTATATCGGCCTGGTGATCGCCACAGCCGCCGGCGCCCTGCTCGCAAACTCGCCCGCGAATGCTCAAGTCGATCTCGTGCGCGGTTCGCATCACCATCGTCACCATGGTCACCACTTCCGGTTTCACCACCGCTCGCACAACCGGAACTGGAACGGGAACCACAACCGTCCCCGTATCTTCATCCGGATCTACATCTACAACAAGAACAACAACCGTGCGATCGCGGTAGCGCGGCCGGAGCGCGGACGCTTCTCGGACGCCGACCGGATCTCACGACGCCGCGACCCGGGTGGCCCAGGCGGTGGCCCAGGCGCCGGCCGGGCCGGTGACGCACGCGCTGTCCGGGGCGATGACGCTCGCGGCGCCCGCGGCGCCGACGCCCGCGATGGCCGGGGCATCGGAGCCAGCGAGGGAACCACTGATCGTCCGGCGGGCCGGAGCGACGCCTACGACCGGCGCGCGGCCGCCAGGGACGATGGCGGCACCCGCGCGAACACCGATCGGCAGAACGCCCCGCGCGACTACCAGGGTGCCACCGGCGCAGGCAGCCGGGGCAACGACGAGAGTTTCAGCGACGGTACTCCGACGTCCTGACGACGCCCCGCGCCGGCGAACGACCGGCGCAGACTGAGGAGCACCTACGCCTGACCAGCTGATTTTCGGGCGCCGGAGACCGACTCCGGCGCCCTACTCGATGTCTCGTTCTCCCCGTCCGCCGATGGGGATGGACGGCTCGCGAACGGGCTCAGGCGGAGACGCCCCGGGCCGGGTCGTCGGACTCGGAATCGCCGTGCGGAACGAGGACGCCCGTCTCGCCGACCGCCTTCGGATAGAGCAGGACGACGAGCACGCCACCGATGAGGGCGCCGACGAGCTGGGCGAGGACGAACGGTCCCACCGAGCCCGGAGCGATGCCGGTCGAGGTGTCACTGAGGGCCCGGGCGATGGTGACGGCGGGGTTGGCGAACGAGGTCGACGACGTGAACCAGCCGGCCGCGCCGATGTAGACGCCGACCGCCGCGGGGGCGAGGTTCGTACGGCCTGAGCGGGCCAAGGCGAAGATCAGGGCCACCAGGCCCGCGGTGGCGACCACCTCTCCCAGCCACAGGTGTCCGCTGAAACGGTCCTTCGACGAGGCGCTGACCGGCCGGAGCGCGAACATCACGTTGGCCAGGATCGCGCCACCGATCCCGCCGGCGATCTGGACCGGCAGGTAGACCAGCAGGTCCAGGCCGGACAGGCCACCGCGGGTCTTGCGGTCCAGCGCCCAGTCGATGAGGGAGACGACCGGGTTGAAGTGGGCACCGGACACCGGCCCGAGGAACAGGATGAGCGCGGTCAGCCCGGCCGCGCTCGCTGAGGCGTTCTCCAGCTGTGCCAGGCCCGGGTCGGACGACAGCCGTGCGGCCATGATCCCCGAGCCGATGACCACCGTGACCAGCAGTCCCGTACCGACGAACTCGGCCAGGGCCCGCCGCCACAGCCCCCCGCTCACCGCGCACCCGCCATCGCCGACATGTCAGTGCCTGCCCAGCACGCGCAGGCTGAGCCACAGCGTCAGCACCCCGGCGATCAGGCAGGCCGGCACGGTCAGCGCTCCGAGCCGCAGGAAGTCCCGTACGTCGGGTGGGTGGTCATGCGAGCGGAGAAGCTGGCGCCACAGGAGCGTGGCGAGGGAGCCGACATAGGTCAGGTTGGGACCGATGTTGACGCCGAGCAGGACGGCCAGCACCAGAGTCGGCGAGTTCGACACGAGCGGCACCAGGACGAGCGTCGTCGGCAGGTTGTTCAGCATGTTGGCGAGGACCGCGGCGATGACCGTGACGGTCAGCAGCCCGAGGAAGCTCCCGTGGTGCGGCACGATCCGGGCGACCAGTTCGCCCGCGCTGCTCCGCCGTACGGCGAGCACGACCAGGCCGAGTGCGATCACGAACAGCAGAAAGGCGGGATTGGTCGCGACGGCCATCGATCTGACCACGCTCAGGCGCTCGCCGGCCCGCAGTCCGCGCAGCCGCCGGACGGTGAGCACCCCGGCACCGGCCAGTGCGACCAGGCAGGGATGGATGCCGAAGGGCTGCAGCAGGCCGAAGCCGAGCAGGGTGAGGACGAGCACCACGATCGCCACCGTCGGTGCCTTCGTGCGCACCAGGGTCGACGAATGTTGCCGGGCATCGAGATCGGCCGCGAAATACCAGCGGAAGATCAGATATTCGACCCCGACGACCGCGGACCACGGGGCGATCATGAGCAGGCTGTAGTCGCCGAAGCTGAGCCCGCTGGCGGAGAACGCCAGCAGGTTCGTCAGATTGGAGACCGGCAGCAGCAGTGACGCGGAGTTCGCGAGGTGGATGCACGCATAGACGTACGGTCGCGGCCGGACGCCCGCCGTGGCGGCCGTCGCGAAGATGACGGGAGTCAGCAGGACGACCGTGGCGTCGAGGCTGAGCGTCGCCGTCACCGTCGCGGCTATCGCGAAGACCCTGGCCAGCAGGCGTTGCGGGGAGCCTCGGCTCCAACGGGCCGCCACGGCTCCGGCGTAGGCGAAGACGCCCTCGCGATCGGCCAGGTGGGCGAGGACGAGGACGGCCGCGAGAAACCCCACTGTCGGCCCGAGCGCACCCATCTCGTGCCAGGCCGCGTGCACCGGCACCAGCCCGAACGTCACGACCAGGACCGCCGCCGGCGCCGCGGCGGTGGCCTCCGGAAGACCTCCGGGACGGGCCACGACGAAGCCTAAGACCGCTATCAGGAGCACGATGGAAATCGCGGTGTTCATGTCGACCTCACGATCAGTCTCTGGGTCTGATCAATGCACCTGTCGCCCGAGCGACTCAAAACCACGGTCTTGCGGCGACCGCATTTGATGCGGGCAGGCTCGTACGCACTCGGGGCGTGTTGGATGAGACATCTGCGCGATTTTCAGTCACGACGCTTAACGGAGCTCTTAATGAGTTCGAGCCGAGCGCCCGTTCGCTTACGCCGTAACCGCAGACCTCTCCGGCGATGAACGTCCGTTTCTCTCCGTCTGATCGCCACACCCGTCCAATGGATGGCGACCCTCAGCATGTCCTCCAATGATTCTCAGGCTCCGCTCAAGTCTCTCACCTGCGAAGATCCTTCGAAACGGGATGCCCTACCTCACGGAAACCGCATTCGCCCCGCCGCGCCGATCGGCCGATCGCCGGACGGTACTTTCTCCGCGAAACCGGCCATGGACACCATGTCGCCCTATAGCCCGCCACACGGATCCCCCGATCCGCCATATAGCTCGGATATCGACCGCACAATCTGCCGCCGAAAAGCGACAAAAGGTACGCTCCGCGCCGACTTTGACGACAACTTTCAACCTGCCGTTTTATTTGGCCGGTGATGCTGCCCTGACTGATCTGGTCATGCACTTGTCGACAGTTAGTCATCTCGCCACCGCGGCAAACGCGACCCGACGGATCGCGCAGGCGATACGCCCGCGACCGGGGAAGATGATCGACGACGCGTGCGGGACCACGGCGGCCGGACGAGCCGCGACCGACCCCGGCGATCACGCCGCGAGAAGCCGCGACGGAACTCGGGGCGGCTCATAATATGCACTTAGGTCAGGGGATTAATGGCCACTAAAAAGCTCCCGGCGACACATTATGCCCCTTTTGTTATAACATGTACACCTCTTGCGTTCGATTATTTCACGCGTTCGCTTGCTTTCGCGCCGATTGATGTCAAATTGAAGGTATGGCAAGGCGGGGCGAGTGATCGACCGCAGACCGGGCATCTCCCCCAGGCCGGCCGGCCACATGACGGGTTCCTCGAATTGTCATTCCCGGAGCGCAGATGACTCACTGGAAAGCGCCACGTGAATCCGAAAACCCCGGCCCCCGCCCCGGACAGGTCCACGTCGGACCACCCCGCAAGCAACCTCCACCGCACTTCAAGACCTACGAAGGCCTCGAACACATCAGCCGGCAGCTCGAAGAGCTGGCCGACCAGGTGAGACGGCTGGCCGATGAGATCGCGAACCTCAGACTCGGCGGAGGCGAGGAATGAAGTCACGGGAGACGGTGGCAAGGATCCTGTCCTACGGGCGTTCGCTCATCCTGTGGATCGCCTGGGTGCTGCTCCTCGCGATCTGGGTCTCGACGCTGCTGCGGCACCTGGACGAACACGACTCGACTCCTCTGCTGCTGGCCATCACGACGGTCGCCCTCCTCGTGCTCCTGTCCTTCGCGGAGGGCATGGAGCTGGCGGTCGCGGACCTGCTCGACAAGGACGCCTCTCAGGTCAGCGACCGGCGAACGCGGGAACTCCTGAGCGCGATACAGCGGCGTTCGGGTTTCTTCTTCGCCCAGCGGCAGGTCTTCGTCGTGCTCATCGTGTCGTTCGCCAGCCTGGCGACCTCGTACGACTGGATCTATGTCCCGTTCTACGGCGAAACCCGTAATCACTCGGTGACCTTCTGGTTCAGCCTGTGCTTCGTGACGCTGACCGTGCTCTGGTTCTCCCAGGTCACCCCCAAGAGGCTGGCGGTCGCCAACTCCGAGGCCTTCCTCGGATACAGCAAGTTCGTGTGGACCGCGATCCGGGCCATCTCCCTCCTCGGCCTGCCCGGCCCCACCGACCAGCTGTTCGGGCTCGCCCGCAGGATCACGCCGTTCCGCCACGAGAGGATGCTGCTGCCGAGCAGGTCCGCGCACTACAACACCTCTGCCCACCTGTACGGCTTCGCCCTGGACAAACTGTCCACGAACCTGTCGATCGGGCGGAGCGGGGCGGCCACGATCCGCAAGAAGTTCCTGATCCTGTTCCTGTACGGACGCCACGCGCACGTGTACGGATACGTCGACAGCAACTCGATGTTCAGAAAGCCGCCGGTCATCACCCTGAAATCCATGCACGTGCTGCCGACGCCCGAACGCCTGGAGTCCATGACCGGCACGCTCGATGCGATCTTCGACGAGGACACCAGTGCCCTCAACCGGCTCGGCCTGAAGAACAGAATCTCCGAGTGGGTGGGCAGCGTCGACGTGTCGATCGAAGAATCGGACTGGGAAGGGAACGGCCAGCACGCGATCTGGCTGATCCAGGGGCAGCCCCTTCCGGAGAGCTGCTGGCCCGAGGCCGAGGACGACATGCCGGTCCGCCCCCTGGTGGCCTTCCTGTACGAGGTCGAGGCCGAATCCGACACGGGGGCGTTCGCCGAGCTCGATGGATGTTACATGTGGCAGGAGACCATCGGTCTGCCCTGCCGGGAGTACGACATCGCCGTCATGTCCGACCGCGAAGCCGACCTGGGCATCGCCATCCGTGAATGCAGAGTCGCCCTGGTCGGCCCCGGTACGGAAATCCCGGAGGAGACGGTGAAACTCACCCGCACCGCGGTCTCCGGAAAAGACCGATTGCGAGTCATCTACCCCGTCCAGGGGGCGGAGTACTCACTCTTGTGGTGGGAATTCAAAAGAGAATCGGAGAACTCCTGGTGATCGTAGATGGGTGAACGCCCCGTCAGCCGCGGAGATCCTCGTCGTGAGAGCTCCGCAGGAGCCGGGCGAAGACCCCGTCGGACGACGCCAGTTCGTCATAGGTTCCCTGCTCCGCGAGCCGGCCGTCCTCGAGCACGCAGATCCGGTCCGCGCTCCGCAGGGTGTCGAGCCGGTGGGCGACCTCGATGATCGTTATCCCCTCGAGCTCCTCGATCGCCCGTTGCACCGCGCGTTGGGACTCGTTGTCCAGCGCCGAGGTGGGCTCGTCGAGGAGGAGCAGGTCCGGCCGGCGCAGCAGCGCGCGGGCGAGGCAGATGCGCTGCGCCTGGCCGCCCGAGAGACTGTCGCCCCGCTCGTGCACGAGCGTCTGGTAACCGTCCGACAGGTTCTTGATCACGTCGTGGACGTTGGCGCGGCGCGCGGCGTCTTCGACCTGCGAGGGTATGACCTCGTCTTCGAGACCGAACACGATGTTGTCGTAGATCGTGCCCCGGTAGAGGAAGTAACGCTGGCTCACGTAGCCGACGCGTCTGGCCAGTTCCGCCCGGCTGTAACTCGACAGCGGCACGCCGAAGAGCTCGATGTCGCCGACATAACCGTGCTGGAGCCGGTCGATTATCTTCAGTAACGTCGACTTTCCGCAGCCGGAAGGTCCGGCCAGCCCGACGCGCTCACCGGATCGGACGGAGAGGCTGACGCCGTCGAGCACTCGGCTGCCGTCGCCCCCCGGGTAGGAGAACATCACGTCGCGCACCTGCACGACCTCGTCGCAGAACGCACCGGCGTTGGGCCCCTTCACCCCTGCTCCGACCGGTACGGCCTGGCGGGCGGCTTCGCGCACGACCGCGCGGCGGTTGCTCACGCTGAAGCTGACGTCCTTGGGCCGATCGAGCAGGTTGGCGAGGTCGCGCGCCTGCTGTCCGCTCTCGGCGGCCTCGTCCAGCATGCGGTGAAGGTCGCGCAGCGGAGCGATGATGTTGTTGAAGAGCAGCGCGTAGGCCAGCACCTCGCCCGGCCCCAGCCGGCCGACCGTCACGAGCCCGATCGCGAAGCTGAGGACGAGGACGTACCACAACGCCTCGTTCGCGTATTTCGCGGCGTCGAACCATGCCATCGCGCGGTGGTGCCGCATCTCGGCGCCCCGCAGCTCGCCCGCCGAAACGGCCACGCGCGCGCTGAAGTAGTCCTGCGCGTTGTAGGCCCGCACGGTCTCCAGCGCGGGGAGCAGCTCGACGACCTGGCCGTCGATCTCCTCTTTGTGGTTGCGGACCGCGACGCGTATGCCGGCCTGGCTGTGGATCTGCCATCGGACCAGGAGCAGCCCGGTCGGGATGACGCACGCCATGACCAGCGCCACGCTGACATTGCGGCTGAAGGAGATCGCCACGGCGGCGAGCGCCAGAGCCCCGGTCGGCAGGAAGTCCATGAAGCTCAGCTTCAACAGCCTGGTCGAACCCTCGATGCCGCGGTTGATCCGACCGTAGATACCGCCGATCTTGCCCTGCTGAACGTAGCTGAGGTCCTGGTGAAGGACGTGCTCGTACGCCAGCTCGCGAGTATCGCGTTCAAACGCCGTCGAGACCGACTCGACGAGCTGTCTGCGGATGACCTGCAGAAGCTGTGTTATCAGCAGCACGGCGGCGACGGTGATCAGTCCGGTGAGGAGAGCCCGATGGATGACGTGCGGTTGTGCCACGACCTTGTTCACGAGCTGGCCCAGCACGACGGGCACGATCGCGGTGAGAAACGCAGAGGCCAGCATCGCCACCGCTGCCATCGCGAGGAAGACGCGCTGCCTCACGTGCAGCTGGCACAGCGCACGCCAGGCGAGCCGAGCCGCGCTTATCTCCGGTGATCCTCTACTCTTGCGCATATAAATGCTCCCCTCAAATGCGATACATAATGAGCACATATATGACGGCGACTATGAATTGAATCGATGCGTTGAGCAGGCCCCATGGCAGGTAGGCGCGTGCCGTGAACGCGACCGGCCGTCCGCTGTCGTCCCGTAGCCCGGCGCTCTGGACCTTGCGAGCGATCAGCGGCCCGGCGGTCGCGGACCACAGGAGGGCGCTGGAACCGGCGCAGATCGCGCCGGCGAAGGCCACGGCCAGCAGGTTGCCCTTCCCCGCGAGCACCGCGCCCGGCGCTACCAGGGCCTGGCAGAGCGGCAGCAGCGTGGCCGCCGTCGGCCCGGCCGACAGGAAGGCGGTCATGACCGCCACGACCGCCATGAGCGCCACGATCATCAGCGTCGGCGTGTGGAGATGGTCCTGGAGCAGGCGCGCCAGGAACTGGAGGAGTCCCGTCGTCGACAGATAGGTCGCGCCGGCCAGGAACGCACCGATCTTCAACGCGGGGTACAGATCCGCGGCGTCCACGCGTGCGGCCGACCGCACCCGGGGAGCGACGACCGAGCCGAGGGCCGCGCCCGCCCACGCGACGACCCACGGCGGGACGGAGTGCAGGAAGACCCAGCCGCCGAACATGCCGGCGAGAACGGCGAGGAGCGCGAGCAGCGAGCGCTTGTCGACCTGCGCGTGCCGGTACCGCGCCTGCAGCAGGACGACCCCCGCGTCCTGAAGATCGGTGTTCGCGCCGGCCGCTCCCGCCCTCGGCCGTAGCAGGGCCAGGTAGAGGATCAGAAGCGTGCCGGCCGTCAGGATCGCGAACAGCGGGAACGCGAGCGCCAGGTACGAGTTGAAGCTGGTGATGCCCGACGCGAGGATCGTCAGTGCCGGGAAGTCGCCGACCGGCGTGCTCGCACCCGCCAGGTTCACGACCGTCATCACGCAGGCGAAGTATCCGACGAGGTAGCGACGGTCCGCGCTCAGGGTGCGCAGGAGCACCAGGAGGATGGGCAGAACCAGCCCGACGTGGGTGAGGTTGTTGCCCATCGCACACGTCGCGATCAACACGATCACGCTGGTGACGAGGGTCATGCCACGGCTCGCCCGCCCCCATCGGGCGAGGCGTACGGCGAGCGCGCTGGCCACACCGGTGCCGATCACCATCGCCGTGTAGAACTCGAGTGCGATGAAGATCGCCAGAATCTCGAACGGGAAGCGCCGTGCCGCGTCGGCGACATGACCGATGTGAGCCGCCGAGAGTCCCGCGATGACCACCGTGACCACGGCGAGCGGCAGGAAGGGGTTCTCCACAAGAGCCGAGAACCGTCCGCCCTGCGGCGAGGCGCTCTGCGGACGCGGTTGCCGTTCCGATGGCAGAAGGGTCACCGTCATGACGCTCGCCTTCCGCTCTCCAGATCCGTCGGAGCAGAGGAGTACACGTGGGTGAAGTACTTGTGCGTCCAGATGGCCGGCCAGCCGGCGGGTACGGCGGCCGGGTCGCCGTCGGTGGGATCGATGAGCACAACTTCACCGCGTACACGACTGTCGAAGTAGCTGAGGAGCGGGCGCACGGCAGGCGCCACGTAGCTGAGGCCTGACACGTGAAGTCCAAGCGTGAGGAGAGCCGGGCAGGACCCGCGAGGTGTCGGGAGCTCGGGCGCCATCACCACGTTGGCGTCGAGCCCGCGAGGGATGTTGCCGCGGACCCCGGACGCGACCTCGTTCGTGCATCCGGCGTCGAGCCAGATCGTCACGGGCGGCGGCGCCGGCGCCGTGTCGGCGAGGGCCTCGAGCAGTACCTGTTCGGGACCGGCCACCAGGAGGTGGCCGATCCGGCAGTCCGCCATGAGCTTGGCGAGCACGCTCGTGATCCGGGTACGGAAGTCGCGGCCGATGGCGGGATGCGCGGGAAGGCCGATCTGGGGCCTTCCCTGCAACTCGTAGGCCACGGTGAACGGTCCCAGGTGTTGAACGTGATCGACCAGGCTCTGGGGAACAGACGTGGCCGGGAACATCAGAACGTCGCCGCGTTGTCAGGTGGGCGCTCCTGCTTCGGGGCCTCGTGCCCGTTTGCCTGCCAGCGCTCGAGCTGAAGCCGGACGAGCAGGTCGACGATCACGCGCATCTCGTCCGGCGCCCGGTCCAGCACGAGGCGCGCCGTGTGCGCCACGTCCTCATCGCCGAGGACGGCGACCAGTGAGTCGAAAGACGGGCCCGGATATCCCCATGGCGCGCCGGGATGGGGATGAGGGTGGGGATGCGAATCGTACTGCGGCGGGTGTACGTGACGCGGAATCTCGTGAGGCGGCGGGTAGCCGGGCCCTTGCTGCGACGGACGAGGCATCATTTCTCCTCACATGGCGGTTTTCACATACTGGTTCGCTGATATCACTGAATGTTATTCATGCGTCAAGGTAGCTGTCAACCTGATGCGCGCTTTTGTCAATTGATTGACAAGGCTTTTGTTCGCCACGATATCGCCAACTCACGGTGAAGTTTTGTTGGGAATTATCTAGCGGCGAAATGGCCGTACGGGACGTTGGCCGTGGTGGGGCGGGGCCGGCGGCACCGCGGTTGCGCCCGGGACGTCAGGACGTCGGCTCGTCCTCGGCGCCGGGGGCATGTCGCCCCTGGTCGGCGGCTGTTCTCTGGTCGAGCTGGAGCCGGATGAGCAGGTCCACGATCACGCGCATCTCGTCGGGCGCCCGGTCCAGCACGAGCCGTGCCGTGTGGGCGGCGTTCTCGTCACCGAGCACGGTGACCAGCGATTCGTGCGACAGCCCTGGATAGCCCCACGGCATGGCCGCGCCGGGGTGTGGATGAGGATGAGGATCGTGCTGCTGCGGGTGGACGTGACGCGGACGCATGTGAGGCGGAGTAAAGCCGAACCATCGCTGCAACGGACGAGACATCATCACTCCTCAGATTGCCGATCCCTTCAGGTTGCCGGTGTCACTGACGGTATGGCCGCTCACCGCTCCTGCCAAACCACCGAAGACATCCATTAGCAGATTGACAATCTCTTCTCTTGCCATGTTGCGCTCAGTCAGAATCGGGTTACTGTTGAGAAAACACGGGGGTGAGGAAATGAAGTCCGAGATGTCCGAGTGGGTCACTGTCGTCGGAGCCGCGTTGCGCGAGCGGCGTGTGAGCAACAACGCGGCGGCTCAGATGGTGGGTGTCAGCCCGGCGACGTTCGCCGCGTGGATGAGCGGGGCCACGCGGCCGAACGTCGAGGCCCTGCCGGCGATCGCCAAGGTCTCGGGCCTTGCGCTGTGGCGCCTGCACGAGCTCGCCGGTTACCTCCCGGAGAACTACTCCCCGGCCGTCATGGCCACGCAGGCGATCGAGTCGCAGCAGCGCCTGTACGCGGACGTGCGGCGGTGGTCCGAGCAGGCGCTCACCGCCTCCGGTCTCGGCGCCGCCGCCCGCGCGGCCGGCCTGATCCTGCAGCGGGACCCCGGCTGGCAGGTGACCATCCGGCCCGAGCTCCGCGGCATCGAGCACGCTCTCGCTCCGCACACGGTGATCGGGCTCGAGCGGTCCCGGCCCAGCGGCGAGTCCCTGCTCGCACTCCGGCAGAAGATCGAGAACGACCTCGGCGCGGCCTTGGCCGCCCTGGGCGTCATCTGGCGTCATCACGACGTCCCCGGCTGGCGGGAACGCCCGGCCCTGCTGCTGGAGGTGCCCGAGGACGAGCAGACACGCGGGCGGGGGCTCGCCCCGATGACCGACTTCCCGAACACCATCGTCACTCTCGGGATCCCCTGGACCCACGCGGAGCTCGTCGGCTCGCTCATCGCGGACGCGATCGACTACGGCTACCGCAACATGAAGACCGACGCGTGTGCCGAGGCGGGCCTGCTCATGGGGGCCGACCAGGAGACGGTCGGCCGCGCCGCCGCACAGATCTTCACGGCTTCGCTGCTCCACCCTCGCAGCCGGCTGCTCGACCGGATGGTCTGGTCGTGCGCCTTCCCGGACGCGCTCACCGACGTGCCGCAGCTCCTCCCCCGCGCCGACCACGAGACGTTCGTCATCTACGTCCGCGTCGGGCCGCAGCTCGTCCAGCGCTCGGCCGAGGTCTCGGGCTACGACCCCGACAAATGCCTGCTGACCGCGAAGAAGCTGGAGAGCGCCTGCGAGGAACTACCGACCCAGCGCGGCATGATCGTCGACATCTCCGACGCCCGGGTCTTCAGCGACAACGACTTCGAGCTCTTCCAGCACAGGATGACCGATGCGGCCGTCGACGCCGCCCTGACCTGCCTGCGTCACCTCCTCCAGATCCGGAACCTGCCGGAGCCCAGGAAGTGGCACGGCTACCTCGGCCGGATCTGATCGCGGCGAGCGCTCGGCCGCCTCCGCTGTCCAGGTGAACGACGCGGGCTCCGCGCCCTGCCGGACGGGAGCCCGCGTCGTCACGACCGATGCCCTGGACGGACCGCCTCGCTCAGCCGAGGTCCAGGACGCCGAAGAGTGAGGAATGGGCGTCGGTCCAGACCGGGCCGCCCGCCGGCGGCGCGTGCCATCGCCAGGACTTGGCGCGCAGTGGCCGCAGGTCGGCGTCCTTGCGTGCGATGGCGACCCAGCGCGAGTGGTAGTAGATCTTCTGCGGATCCTCGGCGCCGGTGCCGGTCATCGACACCAGGCCGGCCGCGCGAGCGGTGGCCGCGAGCATGGGCGCGAGGTCAAGGCTCCGGTTGGTGACGTTGAACGCCAGCACGCCGCCCGGCGCCAGCTTGCGCATGTACAGCTGAAGCGCCTCGTATGTCAGCAGGTGCGGCGGCACCGAGTCGGACGTGAACGCGTCCAGGACGATCATCCCGTACGACCCGTCGGGCACCTTCTCGAGCTCGAGGCGTCCGTCGCCGATGATGGCGTTCACATCGGCCTGGCTGTCGCTCAGGTAGCTGAACCAGTTGGAGGCGATCTTGAGGACCACGGGATCGATCTCGTAGAAGTCCATCGTCTGGCCCTTGTGCCCGTACGCCGCCATGACACCGGTGCCCAGGCCGACGATGGCCACGCGACTGCTGTGTTCGCCGTACGCGGCGAAGAGATCGCCGAACGGTCCGGAGCGCCCGAAGTAGGCGACCGGAGTGGTCCGCAGGGGCCCGCCGGTGAACTGGAAGCCGTGCACCGTCGAACCGTGGCCGAACATCCGCCGGCCGCTGCCGTCCATGTAGACGTGGTAGTTACCGAAGAAGGTCCGCTCCCGGATCGAGTCCGTCGGCATCCGGAACCACAGGAGCAGCGCGGTCGACAGCGCGACGCCGATCGCCATCATGCGGGGCCGCCGTATCGCGAGGACGCACCACGGGATGCCGACCAGCAGGGCCGCGGGGATGAACGAGGACGCGTCCAGCCGGAGAACGATCGTGGCGGCCAGCAGGACGAGAGGTCCGGCGAGCACGAACACCTTGACCGACACGGCCAATCCGGGCAAGGCCCAGCGCGTGGGCGCGTCCGACTTCCGCAGCAGGATCGGCAGGAGCGCGAGGCTGGTCACCACGAGCGGGAACTCCGCCGTCCAGTTGAAGACCACCGGGGCGACCAGCGTGTTGAACGCCCCACCGAACGCGCCGCCGAGCGAGACGATCAGGAAGAACTCGGTCAGCCGGCGCGGGTCCGGCCGGTCCTTGGCGAGAAGGCCGTGACAGGCCAGTCCGGCGACGAGGACGAGCGTCAGGGCGAGCAATATCCCGATGAAGTCGGGACCGATGATGTAGAGGGTCCACGGAATCAACGCGGCGGAGATCGCGGCGATGGTGACCATGTACCTCAGCCAACGGTGCTTCTTCGACCCGAAGGCGATGATGAACGTCGCCAGGTAGAGCGCCAGCGGCACCACCCACATCAACGGCACCGGAGCGATGTCGGTCGAGATATGGGTGGTGGCGCCGAGCATGAGAGACGACGGAATGAAGGCCAGGCCCAGCCAGCGCATTCGGCGCCGCCAGGTGATCTTCTCGGCCACCGCCTCCGCCGCCGTCTCACTCTCGGCCGGCGTTTCCGCGGGCGCCCTGGACGTACGGAATCGGATGACCAGCACGCACGCGACCACCAGGACGACGAATACGCGATAGCCCAACGCCCACCAGCGCGCCTGAGCCTCCAGATCCGCCGCTGGTTCGATGACGAATGGATAGGCGAGCAGCGCGAGCATGCTGCCGACATTGCTGGCGGCGTAGAGGAAGTAAGGGTCTTTGGACCGCGGCAGGCCGGCCCAGGAATACCAGCGCTGGATCAGCGGGCCGATCGTGGACAGCACGGTGAACGGCGCGCCGACGACCGCCGTCAGTACGAGCAGCAGCCACAGGGCGACCGGCGCCGATCCACCCTCCACCGACCAGCCGGGCAACGACATCGGCAGCGCCAGCAGGGGTGCCACCACGAGCAGGATGTGGACCAGGGGCTGCCAGCGAGCGCCGAGCAGCCGCTGCGAGAGATGCGCGTAGGTGTAACCGAGGAGGAGCGCGACCTGGAAGAACAGCATGGAGGTGTTCCACACCATCGGCGATCCGCCGTAAATCGGCAGCAGCATTTTCGCTACCATCGGCTCCACCGTGAACAGCAGACTCGCAGCCACCAGTGTCGTTAAGGTGAAGACCACGATCGCGACGCCGACGGCCCCCCGTCTGGGTGGTGCCCCCTTCGCGACATCGAGGTCTGGCTTGATTTCGGCTACGCTCATAGCTGTTCTCCCAAGGCGGCCTAAAGAATTCGATGCGCCGGGCCGCGACACTGACGGGTGCGCGCGTTTTTTCGCGTTCAATTCTGCACAGTAGGCGCTGCAGCTTCCGCTATTCCCTTGCCTCGCTCGGCGGAAACTCATCTGGACAAACGTGACATCGGCCCGCTCCGAGGCAGATGACCTTTATCGCGAGACGTACTGCGACATAACGCCGAAGTCACACATTCGACCACTCTCCCGCGCCCGGAACCGCGCCGCCGAACGGCACGGCGAAGCACACTTTCGTCCCGATATCTAATGACACATACGCTCTTTGCGCTCATCTTACTTGGCGATTGTCTTCGCCGGCGAACGCACGGGAATATTAGAAAGCACGGCGCGCAGATATACGGCATTAATTATCGCCCATGTCTTCTTTGTGGCCGCCTTACTCGTTCCATATTTTGTCGCGATGGGGCCGGGGAACATTTCATGACGGGCGCTCTCAATAACTTACGGGAGTGCCTGTTCGTGAGAGCCATCGCTCCAATTCCGAACAGCGAAGGAGACTTACCGTGCTCAAGCAAATCATCGCGGCCGCCGGTGTCCTGGCTTCAGCAGCCGCCGGGACCGCCCTGCTCAGTGGAACCGCGTCCGCCCAGACTCCGGCGTGGGGGGGTGGTGGCTGTTGCGCCAGCTCCCACCGGGCTTTCGGCGGGGCGAACCGCACCAGGAACTGGAGCGGTAACGAGAACGATAATCTGAACCGCATCCGGCTGCGGCTGCGCAACCGGAACAACAACATCGCCGTCGCTCGTCCGGGCGGCCGTGGCGGTCGCGACACCGGGCTCGGCGTCGGCACGACCACCGGCGGCGGCCTCTGATCGGACCGGCCTTGAGAGCGGCCGAAGAGGCCGTCCCGCCACAGTGCGACGGAACACGCCCCAGGGAACGCCTCCCTGAGCGGTCGAGTCGCCTGGCAGAAAGGTGTGGCAGAGCCATCGCTCTGCCACACCTTTTTCGTCTCCCGCCCGGCGAGCACGGCGTCGCGACGACGCGAGAGAACCGCCGGGCAACGCCCCCTCCGGCGCTCCGCCCCGCCCGGGACCGCCCGGCAGAGTGACGCGAGCCGCAACCACCGAACCGCCACCCCACCCCCAGCCCCGCCCCGCCGACCGCCCCGCCGACCGCCCCGCCGACCGGCCCGCCGCCACCACCAAGCCGCTGCCCGTCCCTCAGCCACCGGCCCGCCGAACGCCCCCGAACCCACCGCCGACCTCCCGGCGCACGCGATGCGAAATCGTTACACCACACGCCCAAATCCGCCGATTTCACCACTCTTTGTCGGCGTCTTACCCCGTCATATCCACGTCTCGAAACTGGCCGGGAATGTACGCCATGGCGCCCAAATCGGGCATCACTGGCCTTCGCGCCATTTCTCGCAAGAAGGAGACGACGTGCAGAAGAGGACATACGCCCTTGCTGGTCTGGCCGTTGCCGCAGCGGGCGGCGTGTTGATCACTGGCTCTCCCGCGTACGCCGGTGCGCTCGTTCAGGGTCATCGGCACCACCACCACCACTATTCGAGCCACCGCAACCACAACCGGAACCTCAACTTCAATCGCAATCACAACCGAGTCCTCGTACGGGTGAACGTCCGCAACCGCAACATCAACACGGCCTGGGCCGGCGGCGGGTTCAACCGAGGGTTCCGCGATTTCGACCGCGACAGCGACTTCGGTCTGTTCCGTCACCGCTGCCGCTTCGGCTGCGGCCGGTTCGGCTTCGACGACGACTTCGGCCGCGACCGCGACCGCGACGATGACGACCGCGGCGACAACATCATCGTCGGCAACGACTTCGGCGCGAGGCGCTGAGACCAGGGCCCGGCTCGACGTCCCCATCGGGGGCCGTGAGACGGGCCCCTGAGCGGCGGATGCGGCGTTTTGAGCGATCGCGTCGGCGACCCTGGCCAAGAACGGTCGCAAAGACCGCCGGGTCGCGGAGCCGCCCAGAGTGGACCGGGTGCGGGGATCATCCCCTCACCCGGTCTCGCTCGTCCGGCCGCCGGACGCGTCCCAGGCCCCGTCCGGCGAGGCAGGCGCCTGACGCGCCCGGCGGACGGCTACGTACGGTACGGGAGGCGTTTGATGCCGTTGTCGAAGTTGGACAGCAGCAGCTCCGGCTCCCCCGCCGCGCGGATGCCGGGGATCCGGGTGAACAGCTCCCGGAACATCGCGGCGAGCTCACGCCGGGCCAGGTGCGAGCCGAGGCACACGTGCGGGCCGGGCCCCCCGAACCCGACGTGGGGGTTCGGCTGCCGGGTGATGTCGAACCGGTCCGGCTCGGCGAAGACGTCTTCGTCGCGGTTCGCGGACAGGTAGAACAACACCACCTTGTCACCCTTGCGATACGTGTGGCCGTTCATCTCGTAGTCGCGGGTCAGCGTCCGCCGGAACTGGATGATCGGCGAGGCGTAGCGCACGATCTCCTCGATCGCGCCGCCGACGCGGCGATCGAGGTCGGCCAGCAGGATCGCCCGCTGGTCGGGATGGTCGGTGAACAGCTTCAGCCCGTGCGCGATGGCGTTGCGGGTCGTCTCGTTGCCCGCCACCAGCAGCAGGTCGAAGAAGGCGCCCAGCTCGCGCACGGAGAGCCGCTCGCCGTCGACGTCGGCGGTGACCAGCGCCGAGATGAGGTCGTCGCCCGGCGCCTCGCGGCGTTCGCGGCCCAGGCGGGCGACCAGGCGGTGCAGGTCGACGATGGCCCGGAGGTTGCCACCGAAGAGCCGGAGCGTACGGAGCCGCGCCACGTCGCCGCGGACGCCGGAGTACTCGGTCATGGCGTCGACGGAGGCGGCGACCATCGCGTGGGAGTGTTCGGGGACGCCCATCATGGCGCAGATGACCTTGATGGGCAGGCGGGCGGCCACGTCGGCGACGAAGTCGCCGGACCCGCCGCGCAGGACGTCGTCGACGATCTCGGTGGCGGTCTTGGCGATGTGCTCGTCGATCTGCTCGAGCCGGCGCGGGGTGAACGCGCGGGACACGATGCGCCGCAGCCGCGCGTGCCGCGGGTCGTCCATGTTCACCATCGGACGCCCGAACAGCAGGGACACCCACGGCGGCGGCTCGGGCGAGGTCGCGGCGGGCTCGCTGCTGAACACCTTGGC
The DNA here is from genome assembly GCF_039541955.1 of Actinoallomurus oryzae. Lineage (NCBI taxonomy): Bacteria > Bacillati > Actinomycetota > Actinomycetes > Streptosporangiales > Thermomonosporaceae > Actinoallomurus > Actinoallomurus oryzae. The sequence continues at coordinate 133,892 of NZ_BAABHF010000038.1, forward strand.
GTTGCGGCTCGCGTGCACGACGTCCTCGTGACGTACGAGCGCGTAGAAGCCGCGGCCCGCCCGTACGAAGGGGATCCGCTGTTCGGCGAAGAAGGCGGGCCGGTCCCGCGCGCGCAGCCGGGCGAACACCCGCAGCCGCTCCTCCGGGGGCCGGGCCCAGAACTCCAGTGTGGCGAGATCGTCGCTCATCGGACCTCATCGCGTAGGGGTGTCAACTGGTTGGACGCCGGTGGCCGCGGGGGCGGTCACGCGCGGCACCGGCCGGATCGCGCCACTCTCGGCACCGGCGCCCACACGCAGACCTCACGGGTCGGCCGGGAGAGTGTCCCGGCATCCTCTTCGGTGACTCATCAGCATCGCGTAATCACCGAGCGTTGCCAAGCACTGGTCACGGGCCGGTCTCCGGCGCGGCTCTCCGGCGATCGGTCAGGCGACCACGACGCGTACGCGGGGCCAGGCGTTGTTGACGTAGCCGCCCGGGTTCCACAGGGAGGCGGCGGACTCGGGCTGGCAGGCGCCGTCGGTGTCCCAGGCCCTCGCGACGAGGGTCGACTCGCCCACCGGCAGGTCGAGGACCGCGCGCCACAGCCGCCACGCCCACCGCCCGTACGCCGGGTCGAGGTCGGCCGGGCGCCAGAAGAGACCGCCGTCCGAGGACACCTCCACCCGGTCGACACCGCGGTCCTCGCCGCCGAAGGCGTACCCGTGCACCATGACCGGCCCGGCCGGCAGCACCGCGTTCTCGCCGGGCGCCAGGATGTCGGAGCCCGGCGCGACCGGCCCGAGCGCGCCGCCCTCGGGCAGCCGGTACGCGACGGCCTGGAAGTAGTTCTCCGAGGGCCGGTCGCGTACGGTCACCCCGGTCACCCACTTCACGCTGCGGGCGCCGAGGTACCCGGGCACGACCACGCGGACCGGGCCGCCGTGCACGGCCGGCAGCGGACGGCCGTTCATGGTCCACGCCAGCAGCACCTCGCCGGCCGTGGCCTTGGCCAGCGGGATCGACCCGCCGTACGCCTGCGACGGCCGTGCCTCCGGGGAGACGTCCGGCGCGGTGAACTCCACGTGGGCGGCGTCCGGCCGCGTCACCGCGTGGGCCAGGACGTCCGCCAGGCTGACGCCGGTCCAGCGCGCGGTCGAGATCGCCCCGGAACGCCAGGGCGTCTCGCCGGGGATGGGGCGCACCGCCTGGAGGCCGACGCGCCGGTTGCCCGCGCACTGGAGGGTCGCGACGACGTCGCGGCGGGGGAACCGGACGTGCAGATCGTCCAGCGACAGCGTCATCGGGTGCTCGACCAGGCCCCCGACCGACAGGCGCCACGCGTCCGGGTCCAGGGTCGGGATGGGGCCGTGACCGCGGACGAAGAAGGTGTCGACGGGGGTCAGCGTCCGTCCGGCGAGCGCTTCGGGCGGCGGCTCCGCGTTGTACGGCTCCGTGTCGTGCGTGATCATGTCGTCGCGCTTGCCCCACGGCGCCATCGGACACCCCTCCCCCAGCGGAGATACCCGAGCCGGCCGGCCGGAGAACGCGGGCCGTTCACGTGATCGTCGCAGGTCAGAGGGCATATCGGGGTCGCGCGAAGCTATCTGGACGTGTAATGTCCAGGTATGCGCATGGGCGAGGGAGTGGAGTGGTCACTGCACTGCCTCCTCACGCTCGGCTGGCTCGAGAGTGACGAGCCGGTGCCTACGGCGAAGCTCGCGGCGGTCTTCGAGCTTCCGCCGGCCTATCTGAACAAGCGTCTTCAAGCGCTGGTCCGCGCGGGCGTGCTCAGCTCGACCCCCGGAGCCCATGGCGGGTTCCGGCTCGCCCGATCCCCCGAGAAGATCACCGTCATGGAGGTCGTGGCGGCGATCGAGGGCGCCGAGTACGCCTTCCGCTGCACCGAGATCCGGCAGCGAGGCGCGGGGAAGGGCCGGCCGCAAGATTTCCAACGACAGTGTGTGATCACCACCGCGATGCGTAAGGCGGAACTCGCGTGGCGGCGCGAACTCGCCTCCCACACGCTCGCCGACCTGCTGGCGGGGGCGCCGGGCGTGGCGGCCGAGCGGACCCGCGACTGGTTCGCCGTCGGCTGACGCCGTCGCACGGGGGTCGCACGGGTACAAGGAGACTTCCGATGTCCTGTATCTCGTCTTCGCCGAGCCGGTCTCCCGGCCGCGGCCTGGCGGCACCGGGCGAGCTGAGCCCGACGCTGGTCCTGGTCCTCGGCACGTACGCCGTCGGCGCCGACGCCTTCGTCATCGCCGGGTTCCTGCCGTCGATCACGGACACGCTGCACGTGTCCACCGCCGCGGGCGGCCGGGCGATCACCGTCTTCGTGCTCACCTACGCGGTCCTCGCGCCGGTGCTCTTCGCGACGACCGCACGCGTCCCGCGCCGGGTGCTCCTGGCCGGCGCGCTGGTCGTCATCGGCCTGGCCAACCTCGTCTCGGCGCTGGCGCCGACCCTGCCGGTCCTCATCGCCGGCCGGATGCTCGCCGCCGCCGGCGCCGCCACGTACACGCCGATCGCCGCCCAGGTGTGCACCACGCTCGTACGGCCCCGGGCTCGCCTGGCCGCGCTGATCGTGATCATCAGCGGTATGGCGATCGCCATCACGCTGGGACTGGCCCTCGGCGACGTCGCCGGCCGCTGGCTCGGCTGGCGTGCCGTGCTCGGCACGGTGTCCCTGGTCTGCCTGCTCGCCGGGGCTGCCGTGGCGCTCACGTTGCCGTCGCTGCCCGGCCGGGCCCGCGCCCGCATGCGGCCGGCACTCCGGCCCGGTCTGCCCGCCGTGGTGCCGATCGCCGTGCTCTGCGTCGCCGTCGCCTATGGCGTCTACGCCTACTTCGTCCCGCAACTGAAGGCGATCGGCCTGCCGGACGCCGCCGCCGTGGTGGTGCTCTTCGCGTACGGGCTGGGCGCGATGTTCGCCAACTTGGTGACCGGGCTGCGCCGCGCCGGCGAGGAGCGCCGCCGCATCGCCCGTGAGCTGCACGACTCGCTGACGCACAACATCACGCTCATCAAGGTGCAGGCCGGCATCGCGGTGCACCTGGCCCGCCGGCGCGACGAACCCGTGCCGGAGAGCCTCCTGGCCATCGAGGAGGCGAGCGCGGAGGCCATGCGCGAGCTCCGCGTGGCCCTGCACCTGCTCCGCGACCCCGACAGCGAGCCCGCCGGCAACGGCCTCGACCAGCTGTCCGGCCTGATCGATCGGGCCTGCTCGGCCGGGGTGCCCACGGCGGTGACCGTCAGCGGTGAGCGCCGTCTGCTGCCCTGCGAGGTGGACCGTACGGCGTACCGCATCGTCCAGGAGGCCCTGACCAACGTCTCCCGGCACTCCGGCGGCGCGTCCGCGCTGGTGCGGATCGCCTACCGCCCGGACCACCTGACGGTGCAGGTGGACGACGACGGGCTGGCCAGGCCGGGCACGCCGCCCGAGCCGGGCATCGGCCTGACCGGCATGCGTGAACGGGTCGCCGCCCTCGGCGGCCGGCTGCACACCGGTCCCCGCCGTGACGGCGGCTTCACCGTCCAGGCCGAACTGCCCCTGGACGCCTCCGCCGAGCCCGCGCGTACGTGGGTCCGGTGAGCCCTCTCCGCCGTTCGCCCATCAGCGAACGGAGTGCGCGAATGTCCGGGGCCACGTCGTAGCCTTGATCGGGTGATTGCGGCATTCGGCGAACCCACCGGTCAGGGCATGGTGCAGATCGGTGAGCTCCTGATCGCCCTGGTCCTGTCCGCCGCGATCGGCGTCGAACGCGAGATCCGGCAGAAGAGCGCCGGGCTGCGCACGCACACGCTCGTCGGCTTCGCCTCCGCGCTGATCATGCTGGTGTCCAAGTACGGCTTCACCGACGTGCTGGACGGTCACATCGCCCTGGATCCCTCCCGGGTCGCGGCGCAGATCGTCTCCGGCATCGGCTTCATCGGCGGCGGGCTGATCTTCGTCCGCCGCGACGTGGTGCGCGGCCTGACCACCGCGGCGGCCGTGTGGCTGACCGCCGCCGTGGGCATGGCCGCCGGGGCCGGGCTCTGGCTGCTCGCGCTGCTCGTCACGGCCGGGTACTTCGTGGTCATGGTGGTGCTGACACCGCTGGCGGCGCGCCTGCCCCGCTCCAAGTACGCGCCGGCGCTGCTGCACCTCACCTACCTCGACCGCCGGGGCATCCTGCGCCGGGTGATCGAGTACTGCACGGAGCACGGCTTCGTCATCGGCCGGCTGTCCGTCGACCAGAGCGACCCCCAGTCCGGCACGGTCTCGGTGACGCTGGCCGTCCAGGGCGGCGGCTCGGTCAGCGGGCTGGCCACGAGGCTGTCGGAGATCGACGGCGTGCTCACCGTCTCCACCGACGACACGAACGCCCCGCAACTCTAGAACTCGCCTCAGGCACCGCTCACCTGGAGAGCCAGTCGACGATCTTCCGGGAGATCTCCTCGGGCCGCTCCAGGTGCAGGAAGTGCCCGGCGCCCTCGATCAGCTCGATGCGCGATCCCACGGGAAGGTGCTGCTCGGCCCCCACGGAGACGTCGGCGCCGATGCACTCGTCGCCGGTGCCGTGCAGGTACAGGACGGGACACTTCCCGACGCCCTGTTCGGCCGCCTGCTGTTCGGCCGCGTACGCCGCAACGTGGACCGAGGGGTCGAACAGGGCACGGTAGTAGTTGATCGCGGCGGTGAGGTTGGCCGGCTCGCGGAGGCAGTCCTTGGTGCGGGCGATCTCCTCGGGCGCCTCCAGGCCGGGCGACCAGTCCCGCCACAGCCCGTCGATGAACGCCAGGTCGTTCATTGACACGGCGGGCTCGGCCAGCGGCGTCTGGAACAGGAACATGTAGAACGAGCGCTTGAGCTGGGTGTAGTCCAGGCCGAAGAAGCCGCCGTCGAACGCCGTTTGCAGGGGCGGTACGGCCATGGTGACGGCCCGGCGCCAGCGGTCGGGTGCGTGCGCCACGGCGCCGTAGACGGTGGGAGCGCCCCAGTCATGCCCGATGATGACGGCCTCGTCGGTGCCCCCCAGAGCTTCGTGCAGCGCGTTGGTGTCGGCGACCAGCGCACCGATCTGGTAGGCGCCGTCGGAGGGGATCTCGGTGGGGGCGTAGCCCCGCATGAAGGGTGCGACTGCGTGAAAACCCGCGGCGGCCATTTCTGACAACAGATTGCGCCATGAATGCGGGGAGTCGGGAAATCCGTGAAGAATGAGCGCGAGAGGCCCGTCCGAAGGCCCTTCTTCCAGGTAGCCGAATTTCAGGCCGTTCGCCGTAATGGTTTTCATTTGAGTCACGGACCGAAGATACTGTTCCGGCTCACACTTTGCGGCCGACTCCGCCGTCCAGAAGCCACTTTCGGTTCTTCCGATCCTTGATCACCGCGGCGACCTCCCGGCTCGGCTCACCCAGCCTGTCGTTCGTCTCGTCCCAGGTGGGAACGGCGACGAGGTGAGGAACCTCAGGCCGCCAGTCCGTGACCGGGACCAGACCGGGCTCGAGGAGTTCGAATCCGTCGAAGAAGCGCAGGATCTCGTCGTACGGCCGGGAGGTCAGCGTGCAGATGATCTCACGGCAGATCGCCTCGACCGGGCGCCGGTAGGCCAGATCCTCCTCCGGGTCCGGAATGGCGCAGTGAGAAAGGACCAGGTAGCTGCCCCGCGGCATCGCGCGCTTGTACCGGGCCACGGCGCCGTACGGATCCTCGTCATCGGTGATCCACTGCAGGACGTTCGTTATCAGGATCGCCACCGGTTCATCGAAATCGATGAGCTTTTGCAACTCCGGGTGGTGGATGACCTCTTCCGGTTCGCAAAGGTCGCCTTCGATCATCTCCACCTTGCCGCCCACCGCCAGCAGCGCCTGCCCGTGGCTGACGGCCACCGGGTCGTTGTCGACGTAGACCACCCGGGCGTCGGGATCGATCCGGTGCGCCACCTCGTGCACGTTCTCCGCGGCGGGCAGCCCCGAACCGAGATCGATGAACTGGCGGATGCCGGCCACGCGGGAGAGATACCGCACCGCCCTGCCGACGAAGGCCCGGCCCTCCAGGGCGGTCAGCGGCGCGAACGGGTAAACGGCCGTGATTCGCTCCGCGGCGGCCCGGTCCACGGCGAAGTGGTCCTTTCCCCCGAGAACGTAATCGTAGAGCCGTGCGGCGTTCGCTCGTGTCATGTCGACGGCCGCGCTCCGCGGTAGCGTCATTGACTGGCCTCCAAGAACACGGCCGGGGCTGTCAAGCCATTATGGCGCAAGATTTAACCGAGAGTATCGATATTTACCATTATATCGCCACGTTTATTACTCTGAGTATGTTTCGCCGGTTATGATGTTAGCGGACGGCAAACCCGTGTGCCAGGCAACGAGAACAGTCCCCCTGAAAGTAGGGCGAATGCGCAGGTACGCGTCCCGTCCAAGCACGAAGTGACCGCGACTCGGCCCGGCGTTTTTCGCCACGGCCCGGTGCGCCTCGGTGAGCCGGTCGGCGTCTCACCGTCGTGAGGAGAGGGCCTCTTCGGGCCGGCTCAGGTGGGCGTCGACCAGGCCGGTCAGGGCGCGTACCGCGGCGGTCGGCTTGCGTCTGCGGGGTGTCGCGAGGTGCAGCGACCACTCCATGCTCTCGTCCTTGATCTTGACCATGCGTACGGCGTCGTCGCCCCGGACCACGAACGGCGGGACGATCGCGATTCCGACGCCGTGCCGTACGAAACCGGCCGCGGCGTCGAGCGCGTCGACCTCCACGGCGATGCGGCGTTCGATCCGCGCGGCGGCGAAGACCCGGTCGGTGACCGCCCGGGCGGCGTGGCCGATCGGGAAGTCGACGAACTCCTCGTCGGCCAGGTCCGCGACGGAGACGACGCGCCTGCGGGCCATCGGGTGCTCGGCGGGTACGGCGAGGACCTGGGACACGCGAACGAGCTCGCGTCCCTCCAGCTCCCGGTTGAGCGTGTCGGCGACGCCGAGGAGGCCGACGTCCACCTCGCCGCTGAGCAGGGCGGCGGCGATCCCCGCCGAACCGCCGGACTCCACCCGCAGGCGCATCTCCACTTCGGGGTAACGGCGCCGGAAGTCGCCGGCCAGCCCTGGCAGGTCCACCAGGCCCAGGCCGGCGAGCATGCCGACCCGCACGGAGCCGCGCACGCCGCGGCCGAGCTCGTCCACGGCGTCTCGCGCCCCCTGCGCGGCGTCCAGCACCGCCAGCGCCTCGGGCAGCAGGGCGCTGCCGGCCTCGGTGAGCACGACCCGCTGGGCGTTCCGCTCGAAGAGCGTGACCCGGAGATCGCGTTCGAGAGACGCAATCGCCGCCGACACGGCACTCTGCACGACGTGCAACCGTTTGGCCGCCAGAGTGAAACTCTTCTCGTTCGCCACAGCCACGAAGTAGTTAAGCTGCCTCAACTCCACCTGAAAAGTGTGCCAGGCCGGCGGCCCACGCGGGTAATGGACCCCGTGAACGTCGATGACGAGCAGGCGGCATAACGTCGTTTCTCAAGGTAGGCGGTGTTTCCCCCGGTGTGTCGAGCGGGCGGCGGAGGCGCCCGGCCCGGCCGGACGGCCCGAGTACGGCGACCGATGTGGTAGCGGGCGCGGGCGGTCGTTGGGCGCCACCCGCTCCCGGTCGGGCCTACGCGGGCCGGGGCCCTGCGAAAATAGCGGACACCGCCTCCGCGGCCGGGCCGGAAAGGTCCGGGCGGCTTACGCCGAACTGCTGACAGTTCTTCCGAACGGACGACCGGCAATTAAAACAGCGGACGCACCTTGTTGACACTCAACGAGGTCGTACCGGGCCTCCAGTAAATGCGCGTCGCGGATGGGTGAAGTTTAACGAAGGGCTCTACAGTCGTCGTCGGCTTCACTCTGCGGGAAGTGCGCGCGTTCGTGACTCACCCCGAGCGGCCCTTCGGTGGGATCGGTGTTGCGAGCTGGTCGAACGAGCCGGTAGATCGTGCCTGTGGCCTCAGCTGACGCGTTCGAACACGGCGGCCAGGCCCTGGCCGCCGCCGATGCACATGGTCTCCAGGCCGTAGCGCGCTTCTCGGCGGTCCATCTCGCGCAGCAGTGTCGCGAGGATCCGTGCGCCGGTGGCACCGACCGGATGTCCCAGTGAGATCGCGGAGCCGTTGACGTTGAGGCGTTCGAAGTCGATGTCGGTGAACGCCCACTCACGGGTGCATGCGAGTACCTGGGCGGCGAAGGCTTCGTTCAGCTCGATGAGGTCCATGTCGTGCAGCTCGAGGCCGGCACGTTGTAGGGCGCGTCGGGTTGCGGGTACCGGTCCGATGCCCATGGTGCGGGGTGGTACTCCGGCCACTGCCCAGGACACGAGCCGCGCCAGCGGGCGCACGCCGAGCCGTTCGGCGCGTTCCCGCGTCGTGACCAGGCAGACGGCCGCGCCGTCGTTCTGGCCGCTGGCGTTGCCCGCCGTCACCGTGGCTTCGCCGTCGGCGTCCAGCATGACGGGTCTGAGGGCGGCCAGCCTGTCGAGGGTCGTGTCCGCCCGCGGGTGTTCGTCGCGGTCGACGACGACGGCCCCCTTCCTGGAGGGAACGGTGACCGGGACCATCTCGTCGTCGAAGCGTCCCGCTTCGGCGGCGGCGACGGCACGCTGGTGCGATCGGAGAGCCAGCCGGTCCTGTTCCTCGCGCGGGATCGTGTATTCGCGGCGAAGATTCTCGGCGGTTTCCACCATTCCGCCCGGGACGGGGTGACCGGCTCCCCCGGCCGTGACCCGGGCGCGGGCGAGCCGGTCGTGGAGCCGCACGTCGGGTCCCTTCGCGCCCCAGCGGACGTCCGTGGCGTAGAACTCGGTCTGGCTCATGCTCTCGACGCCGCCCGCCAGGACGACATCGGCGCCTCCTGTCTGCACCTGCATAGCGGCGCTGATCACCGCCTGCAGCCCGGAACCGCAGCGGCGGTCCACCTGCAGACCCGCCGTGGTGACCGGCAAGCCGGCGTCCAGGGCGGCGACGCGGCCGATCGCGGGTGCCTCACCGCTCGGGTTGCAGTGCCCGAGCAACACGTCGTCGACGTCATCACCGGGCAGTCCGGTGCGGTCGAGCAGCGCCCTGATCACCGTGGCGGCCAGTTCGGCGGCCGGGACCGAGCGGAACGCTCCGCCGAACCGGCCGACCGGGGTACGCAGTGGCTCGCAGATCACCGTTTCACGCACCATGTTCTCCTTCAATGACAAGAGGGATATCGAGGCGCAGGGCGAGTTCGTCCCCACCGATGCCGAAGGTCTCGACCAGGCGGACCGCCGCCGAGTCGATGTGGAACACCGCGTGACGGGTGTAGACGCGGGTCACGCAGGCGCGTCCGGTGAGCGGGTAGGTGCAGGCGCGGACCAGTTTGGGGGTGCCGTCCCGGGCGAAGTTGAAGAGGTCCATCATCACGTAGACCGACTTAGCACCGATGGCGAGGTCCATCGCGCCGCCGACAGCCGGGATGGCGTCGGCCGCACCGGTGTGCCAGTTGGCCAGGTCGCCGTTCACCGCGACCTGGAAGGCCCCGAGGATGCAGACGTCGAGATGCCCGCCGCGCATCATCGCGAACGAGTCGGCGTGGTGAAAGTAAGCGGCACCAGGCAGTTCGGTGACCGGAACCTTCCCCGCGTTGAGCAGGTCGTGGTCGATGTCGTCTCCGTGGGCTTCGGGGCCCATGCCGAGCATGCCGTTCTCGGTATGCAGGACGATCCCGGCCGACGGGTCGAGATAGGACGCGACCGTCGTCGGAAGCCCGATCCCGAGGTTGACGTAGGCGCCGGGCGGGATGTCGCGCGCGACGCGGGCGGCAAGCTCCCGACGATCCAGGGGCCTGCGATCGGGGTTCATGCCACGGCCCGGCTCGTCACCACGACGCGGTCCACGTAGATCGAGGGGGTGACGATGGTCTCCGGGTCGAGCGTCCCGGTGGGGACGACCTGGTCCACCTCGGCCACGGTGAGGGCGGCGGCTGTGGCCATGATGGGCCCGAAATTGCGTGCGGTTTTGTAGTACACGAGGTTGCCCATCCGGTCGGCCCGGTGGGCGCGGATCAGCGCGATGTCGCCGCGGATGGGGTGTTCGAGAACGTGTTCACGGCCGTCGATCATGCGAGTCTCCTTGCCTTCCGCCAGGAGGGTGCCGGCGCCGGTCGGTGTGTAGAACGCGCCGATGCCCGCCCCTGCGGCGCGGATCCGTTCGGCGAGGTTGCCTTGCGGCGCCACCTCCAGCTCGATCCGGCCGGTGCGGTACAGCTCGTCGAAGACGAACGAGTCGCGCTGCCGGGGGAACGAGCAGATGATCCTGCGGACCTGCCCGGCCGCCAGCAGAGCGGCGAGGCCGGTCGTGCCGTTGCCGGCGTTGTTGCTCACCACCGTCAGGTCGTGAGCGCCGCCGCGCCGGAGCGCGTCGACCAGAGCGACGGGCAGGCCGGCGGGCCCGAACCCGCCGATCAGCACCGTGGAGCCGTCGGTCACCCCGCGGACGGCCTCGTCCGGATCGCCGGCGATTTCCAGCCGGTCGTTCACCGTCGCGTTCCTCCTATTTGATCGCCATGGCGTTGGGCGGCGATCCGACGCCGCCGATGAGGTTCAGCGGTTTGGCCGTCAGCATGAACTCGTAGGTCCGGTCGGCGTGGCAGTCCTCGGCCAGCGCCTCCAGGTTCCACAGCTCGCCGAGGAACAGGCCCAGCAGCGCGATCAGCGGGCGGTGCATCATCCCGTTGTGGACGACGCCGCGCTCAGGCGGCGGTTCGTCCGGGTCGATCAGGCCGGAGTGCGGGTTGACCGGGTGGGCCTCGACACCGAGGTCGTCGGAGGCGACCATCGCGAAGCGGTGGTCCCAGAGCCACTCGATCATCTCCGGTGACTGGACGAGGCCGGGGTGCTGGATCCTGGTGCGGAAGGCGTGCCGGTCCTCCTCGCCGACCTCGTTGAGCCAGTACGGAGCCCAGCCGACGCGCAGCAGGAGCACGTCGCCCGGCCGGAACTCCACGTTCTGCGCGGCGGCGGCCGCGTCCAGGTCGGCCGGGGTGATCATGTAGTTGCCGGCCGGGTCGAGCGGGGTGCCGCGGTCGGTGAAGTGCCGGGCCAGGTCGAGCAGGACGCCACGCGCGACGATCCCGCGCTGCGCCACCGTCTGGATGCCGAGGGCCGGTGTCTCCTCGGCGATGTCCTCGTCGGGCACGCCTCCGTAGAAGCCGTAGCGCGGGTGGCGGATGTGGCGGAGCCCATCGATCTGGGACGTCGACTGCAGGTAGAAGGAGTCCAACCAGTCGTCACGGTGGTTGGGGTTGTTGGCGAAGATCCGGTGCACGGTCGCCGGGCGCGTCCCGGCAGGTGGCGGCACGAAGGTGTTCAGCGGATAGTCGAGATTGAACACCGCACCTCGCCGGACGAGCCCGACCGCGTCCCTCACCTGGTCGGGACCGATGAAATTGAGCGTGCCCAGCTGATCGGCCGTACCGAAGATCCCCCAGGACGAGCCGGGCGGCGCGTCCTGGCGTTCGAGCAGCTCCCGGTAGGTCGGGATGCCGTCCCGCGTGTTCACCTGTGTTCCCCTTTCCGTCGGTTTCAGGACTCGTCCAGCTCGGGCAGGACGGCCTCCCCCACCAGCTCCAGCGTCCGCCGCGCCACCTCCGGCGGCGTCCCGTGCGGGGCGACCCGGAGCTGGACGGACGTGACGCCGGACGACGCGTACCCCCGCAGGGCCGCCGCGACATCGGCAGGGCTCCCGACCAGCGGGAACCGGGGCGTCACCGCTCCGTCCAGCCCCATCCACGCGCGTCGGCCGGTGTAGTAGTTCACGACTGCGGCGAAGTACCCGGCCGCCATCCGGCGGGCATCGTTGGCGTCCGGGGCCACCAGGCACAGCCGGGTGACCGCAACGTCGCCGCTTGCGTTTCCTCGCGCGTCCCAGTACTCGGCGGCTCGCGCGGTCAGCAGGTCGTCGTCGTAGTTGGTGGCCGCGTAGTAGCCGTCACCGACGGTCGCGGCCCTGAGCGCCGCCGCGCGCGTGCGCCCGCCGAGGAACATCGGCGGGCCGCCCGGCCGCGCGGGCGGCGGGGCGACAGGCTGGGCACCGGGCCCACCGGCGGCCGAGGCCGACCAGGTCTCGCGCAGGACAGTGACCATGGCGGCGAACCATTCGCCCGGGCTCCGGCCGTCCGTACCGCCGCCCACCCGCTCCGCCAGATCGGCGTTGCCCAGGGCGAGGCCGAGGGTCAGCCGTCCGGTGCATAGCTGATCCAGGAGTGCCGCCTCGTAGGCGAGCCGCCGGGGTTCGTACGCGCGGGCCAGGAGCACTGCCGTGCCGAGAGGCAGGTTCGTGCGCCCGGCCAGGTGCGCGAGCACGATCAGCGCGGCGGGCAGGTGGAACACCTCAGGCCGGACGTGGTAGCTCTCGCCCAGCCAGGCCGACGAGAACCCGTTCGCCTCGGCCGTCTCCAGCAGTCGTGTCGCCCTGTCGACCTGGGGACGCGTCGGCGCGGCCGACCCCAGGTCGATCGCCACACCGAGCCTCATGCCGGCCTCGCATCCGGCCCCGCATCGGGGCGCATGTCAAGCGCCATGCGAGGCCGCCTTTTTCGCCTCGGTGCGGACCTCGTCGTAGGAAAAGGCGTTGATCTTCGCTATGAGGTCGTCGGTGTAGATGTCGGTGGCCGGGAACTCCTTGTCGATCAGCCCGGCGGTGGTCATGAATCTGAGGGTGCCGGTGACGGCGGCCGGGTCGATCGCGCCCCAGCGGTCACCCTCGCCAGGGCCGACCTTCTGGCCGTCCAGACGCACCTTCAGGACCTTGACCTGCCCGGCCAGCAACTGGTCCTCCGGGATTGAGGACGCACCCTTGGTCTCGGGGTGCAGCTTCCACAGGTCGCCCACCGCGGCCTCCGGGGCGGCCTCGGAGAACGCCACACCCTTCGCGAACGCCCTGCCCAGCCGGACGAGCAGGTCCTGCTTCTTGCGCAGGTCGTCCTTCCTCACCGCGAACCCGCCGCCGAACAGGTTCTCGGTACCGGGCACCGGCAGCGGCTTCAGCTTCGCGCCAGAGTTCTCGACGATCTGGTACTGGGTGTCCCACAGCGCCAGCGCATCGACCTTGCCACTCTTGATCGCGTTGAGCTGCTCGGCGCCGGCGCCGATCGGCACCAGTTTGACCGATTCAGGGTCGAGACCCTGCATCTTCATCGCGGTACGCGCGAACGTCCCGCCGGAGCTCGCCACGGCGGTGACGCCGACGCGTTTGCCCTTGAGGTCAGCGGGGGAGGTGATCGAGGAGTTCTCCGGGATCTTGAGGCTGTAGATCCAGCGTGTCCAGTACTGCGCGAAATAGGTCAGCCCGGTGTTCTTTGTATGCCCGATCACGACGGGTTCCGGGGTCACGAGCCCGACGTCGATCTGCCCGGAGACCACCTGCTGGGCGACCTGGGTCCCGGACGGGAACAGCTGCACGTCGACGTCCAGGTTCTCCTTGGCGAAGTAGCCCCTGGCCTCGGAGACGGCGAGGGTGGCGTATCCGGCGTTCCAGCTCGGCGAGCCGATGCCGAGTCGGATCCGGTCGCGTCCGTCGGCCGACTCGCCGCCGGACGAGCCGCCGCATCCGGCCAGAACCAGCGCCGCCGCGGCGAGCGCCACCAGCGGCGCCGGCCTGCGATGTCCGTTGAGTTTCACGAGGTCCCCCTAGCTGTGGACTGCTCGGGTGGGGTGGAGTGGTGGCGGGGGAACTGCACACCGTTCACAGCGCCGCACCGTTCACTGCGCGGCCTTCGCCGCTGCGCGGACCTCGGCGAAGGAGAACTTGTTGATCGCGGGGATGAGGTCGTTGGTGTAGATGTCGGCCGCCGGGAACGCCTTGTCGATCAGCCCTGCCTGCCGCATGAACGACACCGTGGCGGTGACGGCCTTCTCATTCATCTCGCCCCACCGGTCGTGGCCCGGCTCGACACCCTGGCCGTCCAGCCTTACCTGCAGGACCTTGACCTGGCCGGCCAGCACGGTGTCCTCGGAGCCGGACGCCTCGGGCTTGCTCTCGGGGTGCAGCCTCCACATGTCGCGGACCGCAGCGCTCGGGTTCGCCTGCGCGAAGACCATCGCCTTGGCCATGGCCCTGCCGAAGCGTGTCAGGTCGTCTTGCCTCTTCTTGAGCATGTCGGGCTTGACCGCGAAGCCGCCGCCGAAGATCCCGGCCGTGGAGGCGACCGGCATCGGGGTGAGGCTGATCCCCGCGTTCTTCACGATCTGGTACTGGGTGTCCCAGAGGCCGAGCGCGTCGACCTTGCCGCTCTTGATCGCGTTGATCTGCTCAGACCCGCCGCCGATCGGGATGAACTTGACCGTAGCGGCGTCCAGCCCCTCCATCTTCATGGCGGTGCGGACGAACGTCGTGCCGGAGCTGGCCACCGCGGTGACGCCGACGCGCTTGCCGGGCAGGTCCCGGATGGTCCGGACGCCCGACCCCTTGGGAACCTGGATGTTGGAGATCCACTTGGGGTAGTAGCCGGCGAAATAGACCAGCCTGGTGCCTTTCTCCCGTCCGATGCCGACCGGCTCGGCCGTCATCAACCCGACGTCGGACTGCCCCGCGATGACCTGCTGCGCGACCTGGGTGCCGGACGCGAACGTCGAGACCCGCACGTCGACCTTCTCCGTGGCGAAGTACTTGCGCGCCTCGGCGACCGCCAGCGTCGCGAAACCGGCGTTCCAGGTCGGGGTCGCGATCGCCAGCTTGAGCACGGTCCGGCCGTCAGAGGTGACCTCCGGGTCGGACGACCCGCACGAGACGGCAGTGCCGGCGGCCAGGACGACCGCCGCCAGACCCGCCAGGGACTTGCGTTTCATGTTCCGTCCTCCCGGGTCAGGATGGGGTGGGGTAGTCATCGGCGTTGAGGACCAGGCCCGGACGTGCGGAGAAGTCGGCCCGTGGCGGACAGAAGATGTCGATCAGCTGGTTGCGGCCCGGCCCCACGGACTGGGTGGTGTGCACCGCCGTCGGCGGGATCACCGCGATCGATGGGCTGCCACACGCGTAGTGATCGTCGGGGAGCCAATCGCTCATCCGGCGCGTCCACGGGGTGCGGATGTGGTGGACGAAGTCGCCCTCGACCGCCAGGGAGCACTGCTCGAAGTCGTCGTGCTGGTGCGGGGAGAGCGCCTCGGGGTCGCGGACGCCCGTCCGCGGGTTCAGGAAGTTCACCATGAACGTGCTGCACCGGAAGATTCGCCCGAACCGCTCAGGATCGACGGGCACCTCCGACAGCGGGTACGCGCGGATGCGGTGGCCCTCGGGCGGGTCCGGCCACGGCTTGAGCGGGGCGACACGGGGGTTGGGTTCGGCGTAGCTCTCCTGGTTGACGCTGTCGTGCGCGAGGGGCCCGGCGGACGCTACCGTGAACAGCCGCACGAGGTCACAGTCGGCGTCCGCGACGACCGTGGACCGCCCGGGCGGCATGACGATCACCGCCTGGCCCGTCACCGACCGCTCGTCGTCGTCGGTGCGCACGGTCGCCGCGCATCCCTCGTGGGGTAGGACCACGACGTACTCGTCTGCCTGGCCGTCCCGGGCGAGCTCGTCACCCGCGACGGCGCTGGAGTAGGCGATGACGAAGTTCTGACCGCGTGCCAGCCAGGTCCGCGTGCCGGCGTCGGACTTCGTGCTCGGTTCCAGGCCGGGGAACTCGATGTAATGCGCTGGCACGCTGGCCGGTTGCTGCGCTTGCACTGGAGGCTCCTGTTCTGCGGTCGGTTCGTGTTCTGGCCGGTTCAGTCGTCCAGGCCGAGCAGGTGGGCGGGATTGACACAGGTGATCTGACGTAGGGCCTGTTCGCTCAGCCCGAGGTCGAGCAGCGCCGAGCCGACCCGGATGAAGGCGTCGACGGGCAGCGGCCGGTTCGCCTGGCCGAGGTCGGAGGCCAGGACGGTGCGCTCGGGCCCGATCTTCTCGATCCAGGTGAGCAGGTCCTTCGGGTCCCACTTGCGGTATCCCTCGGGGTCGTACATGCCGACCTCGTGTTCGACATAGGCGCCCCCGCGCACGAGTTCCAGGCACTGCTCCGGCTCGGCGCCGATGACGAAGTTCGGGTGGTTGATGACCATCCGGGTGACGCCGCGGCGACGGCCCTCGTCGAAGAGCTGGGCGATGGTTTCGGGCGGGAGGTGACCGCCGCTGAGCATCGCGCCGCTCTCGGCGATGAGGTCGAGGACCTCGTGCACCTCGGGGATCAGTCCACCGGCGTCGTCGTGGACGTCCACCCGCGCGGACGGGACGTCGACGGTCGCGGTCGGAAACCCGCCCCCCTCTGGATGGCACTCGATGTGCCGGCCGGAGGAGAAGGTGGGGAACCACACGGCCTTGCCGCCCATGCGCAGGCACATCGCCACGGCGAACGGGTTGATCCCGCCGACCTGGCTGTTGAGCGCGATCCCCCCGAACACCCGGGTCGAGCTCTTGGCCAGCCGGTCGCCCATCGCCAGCAGGTCCATCACCGTGTTGTGGTGGTGCGATTTGACCAGGATCGCCCGCATTTCCAGCCGCTCGCCGTCGAAGGCGGCGTCCGCGTGGTCGAAGCGCCGGGGGAACGGGTTCGGCCCCGAATGGCAGTGCAGGTCGATCGCGCCGCGCAGCACGGTGGTGATCGCGCTACTAGGTCCGGGCATCGGCAACCTCCTCAATGTTCGCGATGCACACTAGATGCCCACTTTGTGAACGTCAATGATCAACCTGCGAATTCGCGGCCTACCCGGTCGGCCGACCACCTCTTCTCAGTCTTGTCGGCGCAAGCTAAGACTTCGGCGCACTGACCTGATCAATTCCCCAGCGATTCATCGACAGGCCTGTCAAGTCGCGGTTGCGGTTGTGTGACCCAGGTCACTTTGATGTCGTCGTTGATGATGCGTAATGTGAACATCCAGTTCAGATCCTGACCAGGGCGCCGGAGTGCGTTACCAAGGGGGAAGCGCATGGCAGAGCAGGGCCAGTCCGACATCCAGGCCGTAAGCCGGATGGCCCAGATGCTCGGTCTGTTCGGACCAGAGGCCCCGGAGTTGTCGGTGTCGGAAGCGACGGAGCGGCTGCGCCTCAACCGGACCACGGTGCACCGGTACCTCACCTCGATGACCGCGGCCGGGCTCCTCGAACGCGGCGGCCAGCCCGCCAGCTACACACCGGGCAGCCTGATGATCCAGCTCGGCGCCTTCGCCATCGGGCAGCGGCGCGTCATCCAGCTCGCCCCCGACCACCTGCGGGAACTGACCGAACGGACGGGCGTCACGTCCGTGCTCTCACTGTGGGGGCCGTCCGGCCCGGTGGTGTCACTGGTCGAGGAGGACGCCGTGCACGGCACGATCGTCACGGTGCGTGTCGGCTCGCAGCTCCCCCTGGAAACCGCGCAGGCCATCGCGTTCCTGGCCTACCTTCCCGACCAGCTTCAGGTCGACCGGCTGCTGGCGTCCCTGCCGGCGGCCCAGCGCGCCGGGCTGGTCGAGCGCATCGAAACCACCCGGACGACCGGGCTGAGCATCTACCCGGCCAACCGGCGCGGCATCAGCGTCATCGCGGCACCGGTGTTCGCCGACTCGGGGGTCTGCGCCACCATCGCGGCGATCGGCACCGACCGGATGCTGCCGTCGGCCCCCGACGCCCGGACGGCCGTCGCCGCCCGGGAGACCGCCATGGCCCTGACCAGGGAGATGGGCGGAACGTGGCCCGGTCCCGAGAGCCACCCGAGCGAGTAGCCCAAGCGATTAGGACGAGAGCATGCCCACCCCATCGCACCCGCCCACCGTCACCGACACCGCCGTCGAACTCCACCACATCACCATGCGCTACAAGGCCAAGCGGGGCAGGACCGTACTGGCGCTGGACGGAGTCAGCCTGACCGTCCCCGAGGGCCAGTTCCTCTCGATCGTCGGCCCCAGCGGATGTGGCAAGAGCACCCTGCTCAAGATCATTATGGGCCTGACCCGGCAGAGCGAGGGCGAGGTGGCCTTCGGCCCCGCGCGCGACCACGAGAACCTGCTGGGGATGGTCTTCCAGCAGCCCCTGCTGCTGCCATGGCGCACCGTCGCGAAGAACATGACGATCTCCCACGACGTCGGGCCACGTCGCCCGCGCGCCGACCTCGACGAGCGCGTCGCCGAGCAACTGGACATGCTGGGGTTGCGCGACTTCGCCGACCAGTACCCCAGCGAGCTGTCCGGCGGCATGCAGCAGCGGGTCGGCATCGGCCGCGCGCTCCTGCACGACCCGCGGATCCTGCTGATGGACGAGCCGTTCGGCGCCCTGGACGCCATGACCCGCGACCAGATGGGGCTGGACCTGCTCGACATCTGGGAGCGGGACCGCAAGACCGTCCTGTTCGTCACCCACAGCATCCCCGAGGCCGTGCTCCTGTCCGACCGGGTCGTGGTCATGACCCCGCGGCCGGGCCGCATCGCCGAGGTCATCGACGTCGACCTCGCCCGGCCCCGCCGCCTGGAGGTCATCAACACCCCGGAGTTCGGCGAGATCGCCTCCCGCATCCGCGTCCTTCTCAACTCCGAACACAGCGCGCACTAGGGAGTGGTCATGAAGCTTGGCAACACGCGGGCGGACGAGCGAGTCGTGCCCGGCCCGGGTGCCGGCGACGGCGCGGGCCACACGCCGGCGCGCCGGCCGAAGGCCGGGCCGGCTCCCCGGCGGCAGATCCCCGGTTTCGTCCTCAGCTGGGGGCTGTTCCTCATCCTCGTCGGCATGTGGCAGCTGGTCGTGCGCGCCTTCGGCGTCTCGATCGTGCTCGTACCGGCCCCGTCGGACGTCGTGCGCTCGCTGGTGGACGGCCTGCAAAGCGGGTTCCTGCTGGAGCACATGTGGATCACGCTGAAGGAGATCCTCATCGGCTTCGGCCTCGCGATCGGCCTGGCACTGGTGTCGGCGGGCCTGATCACCCAGTTCCGCATCGTCGACAAGGCGTTCCTGCCGATCCTGGTGTTGATTCAGACCATCCCGAAAGTCGCGATGGCGCCGCTGCTGCTCATGTGGTTCGGCATCGGGATGACCTCCAAGGTCCTGACCATCGCGCTGATCGCCTACTTCCCGCTCCTGGTCAACTCCATCCTCGGGCTCCGTTCGGCCGAGCACGAGCAGATCGAGATGCTCAGATCGTTCGGCGCCAGCGAGTTCCAAATCATGCGCCGCCTGCGGGTGCCCATGGCACTGCCGCACATCTTCGCGGGCCTGGACGTCGCCGTGATCCTCTCGGTCACTGGTGCCGTCGTCGCCGAGTTCGTCGGCGCCACGGGAGGTCTC
This sequence comes from Actinoallomurus oryzae, assembly GCF_039541955.1. Taxonomy (NCBI): domain Bacteria; kingdom Bacillati; phylum Actinomycetota; class Actinomycetes; order Streptosporangiales; family Thermomonosporaceae; genus Actinoallomurus; species Actinoallomurus oryzae. Next base: position 153,122 of record NZ_BAABHF010000038.1, read on the forward strand.
GGCTACACGATCCAGGCCACCAACTTCAACATGGACGTGGCCAGGACGTTCGCCGTCGTCGTGATGCTCTCGGTCATCGGCATGAGCCTGCACGCCGTCGTCGTCACGGCCAACCGGTGGCTGGTGTTCTGGGCACCGTCCAGGAAAGAGCACGCGCGTGATCTCTGAACTCCCGGACCTGTTCGCCGCGGACCGCGGCGTCCCGCTGGGCAACTGGATCAGATGACCGGCTCCGACCACGACCACGGGATCGTCCAGCGGGTGTTGGACGCGGGCGCCAGCGCCGAGCCCATTCCGCAGGTCACCGCGATGTCCCGTGACCGTGACCGGTCAGCTGCTTGAGGTTGTGTATCCCTGGAGTGCATGGGTGCATGCCGAAGGCGCCCGGCCTTCGCCGGGCGCCTTCGGTATAGGACAGATCAGGGTGTGTTGTTGGCCAGGGCGAGGAGCCGGTCGTGCGAGCCGTTGAACACGTCCTGGTCACCGGGGAAGGTGCCCGAGTCGGCCCACTGCCAGAAGGTGTAGAAGCCCCAGCCCGCGGGGAGGGTGCCGACGCTGCTGGAGTAGCGCGCGATGGCCAGCGGGTCGTTGCTCGCGTAGGCGCTGGTGTTGCCGGTGCAGGTCGTCCACCAGTCGGTGGTCGTGTAGATCGTGGCCCAGCGGCCGGTCTTGGCGTGGTACTCGTTCAGGAAGCTGGTGATCCATGAACGCATCGACGCCTGGCTGAGGCCGTAGCAGGTGGAGCCGTTCGGGTTGTACTCGATGTCGAGCATGCCGGGCAGCGTCTGGTTGTCCGCCGACCACGCGCCGCCGTGGGCGGCGAAGTAGTCGGCCTGGGCGGCGCCGCTCGAGCTGGCGGGCTGCGCGAAGTGGTACGCGCCGCGGACCAGGCCGGCGTAGTAGGCGTTGGTGTAGTTGGCGCTGAAGTTCGGGTCACGGTAGGACGTGCCCTCGGTCGCCTTGATGTAGGCGAACTGCGCGCCCTGGTTCTTGACGGTGGTCCAGTTGATGGTGCCCTGCCAGTGGCTCACGTCGAGCCCGGGCAGGCCTCCGGGAGCCAGGAGCGGCGTGGCGCCGGTCCGGTGCTCGTGGGCGGCGACGGTCGAGCCCATGTAGTCGCGCTCGGGGTGGGCCATGGGGTTGGGCGTGGCGGCGTGCGCGGGCACCGTGAGGCCGACGGTCGCGGCGCCGATGGCGGCCGCGACGGTGATGAGGGACCTCAGGCGGCGGGTGACGCGGGGGGATGCGGCCATGGGGGGCTCCTTCAAGGGGCGGGTTCCAAGAGGACTTGGCAGCACCTCGATTTCGACAGATTCTGACCATCTTTGCAATGGCGCCGAAGGTATTTTCCTTACCTCGGGTTTACCCACCGGTGAGTTTCGCCTCGTGAACGGCGCCTCCCCCGCCACCCGGCCTCATCCGGCCAGGCGTACGGCCTTGACGATCCGCGGTCGGTCGGGGCGCCCAGGCCATCCCGGACGGTTGAACGATCCTTGAACTTTCGGCTGCGCTGTCAGCGATCATCCGGCCGGAGCGCGCCCCCGGCGCGCGACAATGCCACCCATGACCGGAGAAGGTGAGGGTGCGGCGCCGTGCTCGCGGCTCGACGGCGCGATCCGGCTACCCGACGGCTCGTGGGTGCGCGGTCGCGGCCTGCGCTACCCGGCGCCCGATGGCCCGCGCCCGGCGTTCGGCCTCTACCTCGGCTCCGGCCGGCTCCGCCGCCGGCACGACGCCGCGCTGTCCTGGCCGCACTCCTGGATCGACTGGCCCGACTTCGGCGTGCCGCGCGACCGGCACCTGGCCGTACGGGAGATCCGCGCGCTGCATGAGCGGGCGCGGGCGGGCGCCCCGGTGGAGGTCGCGTGCGGCGGCGGCGTGGGCCGTACGGGGACCGTCATCGCGTGTCTCGCCGTGCTGAGCGGGCTGGACCCGTCCGAAGCCGTCGACTGGACCCGCGCCAACCATCACCGCCGGGCCGTCGAAACGCCCTGGCAGCGGCGCTGGATCGCGCGTTTCCCCACCCCCTGACACACCTGCGCGGAGCCGCGATCGCCCCGGCGGCCTCACGGCCGGCCGCGGGTTTCAGCAGGCGCCGTCGGAGTCGTCGTCCGCGGCCTCGGTGCAGATGACCTGTGTGCCGTTGACGGCCTGCTGAAGCAGGCCGTAGAGCGTCTCACGCTGGGTGTCGTCGAGCGAGCCGAGCACGTCGTTCTCGACCGCCGCGAGCGCGCACTCGGCCCTGGCGAGTACGTGCCCACCCTTCTCGGTGAGCACGACGACGTGACGCCGGCGGTCCTGGGGTGAGCGCCGGCGCTCGATCAGGCCGTCGGCCTCCAGGTCGTTGAGCAGCCCGACGACGTTGGTGCCGTCCATCTCCAGCGTGTCGGAGAGCTCCTGCTGCGGGCAGCCGCCCTGCTGGCGCAGCACCGTCAGCGTCACCAGGTGCCGCGGGCGCAGGCCCAGCGGCGCCAGCACCGACTCCGCGCGCAGCCGCATGCGGCGCGCGAGGTGGTCGAGGAGCGCGCCGGACCGGTGCACCGGCTGGTTCACCACGGAGTGCTCGACCACGAACAAGATTCTAGCCGAAACCGCCATCGATCCATGTGGTACAAATAGCTTGCCCTACACAAACGATTCACCAGGGACGAACTACCATGGCTCATCTGCTGCACATCGACTCGAGCATCAAGGGCGACCAGTCCGTCAGCCGGAAGCTCAGCGCCCGCGCCGCCGACGCGTGGCGCGCGGCTCACCCCGGCGGGACCGTCACGTACCGCGACCTCGGCGCACATCCGCTCCCCCACCTCGACACCGCGGGCGGCCTGGCGCGGATGGTTCCGCCGGAAGACCACACGCCGGCGCAGGCGGCGTCGTGGCGGCTCACCCAGGAGGTGATCGAGGAGGTCAGGCAGGCCGACACGATCCTGCTGGGCCTGCCGCTCTACAACTACGGCGCACCGAGCAGCGTCAAGTCCTGGGTCGACCACCTGATCGGGCCGGGCTCGGTCGACTACGAGAGCGGGACGGGTCTCCTCGACGGTCGCGAGTTCATCGTGCTGGCCAGCCGCGGCGGCGGCTACGCCCCCGGCACGCCCCGCGACGGATGGGACCACGCCGAGCAGTGGCTGCCGCACGGCCTGTCGATGACCGGCCTGGAGCCGCGCTTCATCACCGCCGAGCTGACGCTCGCCGAGAGCACGCCCGCGATGGCCGAGCTGATCCCGCTCGCCGAAAAGAGCCTCGCCCAGGCCGTGGAGGCGATCGACCGGCTCTGGACGCCGACGTCCGTCGCGGTCTGATCGCCAGGGGCCTGTCTCATGGGACAGGCCCCTCGGGCAGTTTCCTCACCGGAGTGTGGGGTGGGGCTCGGGTGGCCCGCCGAGCTCGTACCGCAGGGAGAGCGGAACCGTCCCATCGATGTCGGTGACGCCGAGGCGGGCGCCCAGCTCGGCGCCGATCAGCGCCCGGCCCGAGTACGTCATGAGGTCCGCCGAGGCGTACAGCGCGGCGATCACCCGGCCGGTGAATCGCGGCGACTCACGCCTCGTCGCCGGCCGGGCCTCCGGCGGCAGCTTGTCGAGGTACGCGCGGGCACGTTCGGTGTCCAGGCCGCCCATCCAGACCGAGACGGCGGCGACCCCGTACGGCCGGAGCTCCTTGGCCATGTCGGCGGCCATCTTGTCCGCGCCCGCCTTCTGCGCGCCGTACGCGGGCCCGTGGTAGTAGGCCACCGCGCCATAGTGGCCGGTGTTCACGATCAGCCCGCGGCCGTTCGCGATCAGCAGGGGCGCGGCGTGGAAGCTCGCGACGTAGTGCGACCGCAGACCGACGGTGATCAGATCGGCCGTCTCCAGCGGCTTCTCCCAGAAGCCGCCGGGCTCCGTGATGTCCACGAGCTTGGCCGCGTTGTTGACCAGGATGTCGAGCCGGCCGTGGTCGCGCCGCACGCGGGCGAACAGCTCCGCGACGGCCTCGTCGTCGGCGTGATCGACGTGAACGGGAACGCCGGTGCCGCCCGCCTCGTCGACGAGCGCCGCGGTCTCCGCGACCGTTCCGCCGTACGGCGAGTCGGCCGCCGTACGGCTGCGCCCCGTCACGTACACAGTCGCCCCGGCCTCCCCGAGCGCGACGGCGATCCCCTTGCCCGCCCCACGGCTGGCTCCCGTGACCACGGCGACTGTCATGACGGTCCCCCAAGTGTTAGATGCAGATCGAACACCTGTGAGTGTACGATCGGCATCGAACATGTCAATCCGGAGGCCGCCATGACCGAACCGGCGACACGACGCGCCCGGAACCTGGTCCACACGGACCCCGCCGAGGTCTCGCTGCAGGACGTGCTCGACGCGCTCGCCGACCCCGTACGCCGCTCGATTCTGCGTGAACTGTCCGCCGAGCCCGACTTCAGCCGCGCGTGCGGCACCTTCGACCTTCCGGTGTCGAAGGCCACGGCGAGCCACCACTTCGCCGTACTGCGCGCCGCCGGTCTGCTCGAACAGGTGGACCGGGGCTCCCGCCGGTTCAACCGCCTGCGGCGGGCCGAATTCGACGCTCGCTTCCCCGGCCTGCTGGCCCTCGTGCTGGCCGAGGCGCGCTGACGCCCAGTGCGCTCCGCCGTGCCGAGATGGGCCGCGCCGGCCGCGTGCTCGGCGTACACGGTCACCGCCGTACGCTCGCCGGCCTTGGCCGTGGCCTCGCAGGTGCCCATGCCCGAACTAGGCCTGAATGGAGCTGCCCGAGGCGGCGTTCGGGCAGATGTCGGACGCGGCCTGCCAGGAGCTCCGGTCGGCGTCCCGGGTCTTGTTCCAGTCGGGCAGCGCCGGGTCCGGCGGCCCCCGGCCGTCGGCCGCGCGGCTCGGTTCTCCCGGGCGAGACACCGCCTACCCCTCGTACGTGGCGTCCGGTCTTGAGGACTAACGTCCTGGTAGGGGACCTGATCAACCAGGAGGCACCGGATGAGACTTCCGTTGAGGGCGAGGACCCTGCCGGGCCGGGTGACCACCGGCGGGTACCTCCTGCACAGCGGGCTCGAGCACTGGAACGGCGGCGAGGAGCAGGCGGAGGGCCTCCACACGATGGCCTCGAACGCGTTCCCGTTCCTGAAGAGCATCCCCGCGCGCCGGTTCCTGCGCCTTCTGTCGGCCGCGGAGATCGCCACGGGCACGGCGCTGCTCGCTCCGGTCGTCCCGCCGGCCCTGGCCGGCGCCGCGCTCACCGGCTTCTCCGGCGGCATGCTCGCCCTGTACGCACGCACCCCGGCGTTCCGCAAGCCCGGCAGCATCTGGCCGAGCCAGGCGGGCCTCGGCGTCAGCAAGGACGTCTGGATGCTGGGCATCGGCCTGGACCTGCTCGCCGGCGCCGTCGCCGACCGCCGGAAGCACTGACCCCTCCTCCCGTACGGCCGACGGGCGGCCCGCGAGCCGACGGCCGGCGAAGGCCGCGAGGGCCGGTACCGCCGGAAGACCCGAGCGCCGGAGCACAGGGGCGGCCGGAAATGAGCGGTGTCGACCGGCATGTCGGTGTTACGGTGCCGAGGCCGGCCGCGGGACTCCGGTGCGACTTCCGGAACCCGCCTTGTAAGCGATGATTCGCAGCTCGTGCCCCCATTCCCCGGCCGGTCCCGGTGCTCGAGGGGGATTCCGATGGAGACCATGGCGGACCTGATCGCCGCGGACGACGTCCTGCTGTTCGTCAACGCGGCGATCACCTCCACGGGCCAGCGTGAGTTCCACTCCGGCGCGGAGGAGCAGAGCCTCTCGCTCGGCTTCCTGCACCGCTATTTGCTCGTCAACTACCGCGACCTGTACGCGGCCACGCTCGCACTCGACATCAACGACCACAACGCCGCGCTGATCGTGCGGAACCTGCTGGTCACGGCGGCCGAGGTCGATGTCGAGCGACGGCGGGCCGAGGGCCGCCTCATCGCGCGGAGGCTGGAGCTGCTGCCGCCCCCGCGGGTGTACGCCCTGTTCCGCGAGCTGCGCCGCGCGAGGGTCAACAACCGCCGTACCCGGGCGATCATGCGGGACTGGCTCGCCGCGCGCCCCGACCCGGCGTTCGACGCGGTCAAGTACCGCGGTGCGGTGAAGGACGCCGTACGCCACGCGCACCTGCGCCCGGACCGCGAGGAGGACGGCGAGCTCGGGCCGTTCCTGTTCGCGTTCCGGCGGCCGGCCGCGTACTGGACGCCGATCCTGGAGACCTGGCGACGGGCCCACTACGAGCAGGCCGCGCTCTACGACCTGCCGTACACGGTGGCGGAGGGGTTCGCGGCCAAGCACCGCATCCCGCGCGCCACGTTCCTGGAGCGGATCGCGCCCCGGCTCACCCGGCTCGAGCGGCTGCGCCTGCAGGAGTCCGCGCGCGAACGCGGAGCCGGCGCCGTACGGGCCGATCTGACGACCATGCCGCTCACCCGCCTGGCCTCGTACGTGCTCGGTCTCTCGATGGACGAGCGGGCGCGCCGCCGCGGCGAGCTGACCGGGGCGCTGCGCGCGTCCGCCCGGCGTACCGCCGGTGACCAGGCCGGGCGCTGGGGCCGGGTGGTCGCCGTCCTCGACGACAGCTTCTCGGCGTACGGGTCGGGCACCAAGCGCCGCCGCCCGCTCGCGGTCGCGCTCGCCTGCCACTTCCTGCTGGAGGCGCTCGCCGCCGACTACACGCCGCTGTGGGTGTCGGGCCGCGACGACGCGCTGCTCGTCCACCCGCACGGCGCGACGCCGCTCGGCGAACGCATCCTCGACGGGCTCGACCGCGGCCCCGAGCGGCTCGTCATCGTCTCGGACGGCTGGGACAACGCGCCGCCGGGCCTGGCCGGCGAGGTGCTCCGGGTCTGGCGCACCCGGCTGGACCCCGGCCACACCTGCGGCATCGTGCATCTCAACCCGGTCTACGACGCCGCCGGCTTCGACGTACGCCGGCTGGCCCCCACCGTGCCGACCGCCGGCATCCGCGACGCCGAGGACCTGGTCGCCCTGGCGGAGCTGGCGCGGTTCGCGGAGGGACGCACCGGGCTGCCCGCGCTCCGCGCCCACCTGGACCGCCGCGTCGCCGCCTTCCTCGGGGAGCAGACGTGATCGAGCTGACCGGCCTCACCACCCGTCCCGCCCAGGTCTGGGGCGGCGTACGGCTCGTTCCGCTGGTCCGTGAGACGCCGATCGAGGATCTGCGGCTCGACGTCCGGCTCTACGACGAAGACTTCGGCGTGGTCGCGGTCGACCCGCGGACCGCCTACTACTCCTACATCCCCCACGGGTACGTGGCGACGTGGGACCACGCGCCCGCGGCGGCGTACGGGACCCAGCTCCTGGACCCGGCCGATCGGACGCGAGCGCCCGACCGGATGGCGTTGCGGTTCCACCGGCGCATGGCACGCCGCGTGGACAAGAACCGCCTGCGGTTCCTGCCGCTGCACCTTGCCCTGGAGGGCTACCTGGCGCTGCACTTCGGCGGGCCGGAGATCGCGTGGGAGGAGTGGTCGCAGCGCGCGATCCGCCACGGGCTCTCGCCCCGCGTCGAGGAGGCCTACACCGGTGCGCTGGTGCGGGGCCTGGACGACGCCCTCCGCGTCTTCGAGATCCACGCCGGTCAGTGCGGCCTGCTCGTGTACGTCGCGGACGCCCTCGCCTCCGCCTTCGTCGTGCCGCACCCCGCCGACTACCGCGCCCTGCACGCCACTCTGCTCCTCGACCTGTACGGCGAGCTGATCTACCACTACGCGATGCTGAGCATGCCGGTGCCCGACTTCCGCGCGCGCGTCGCGGACGCGAACGTGCGCTCGCTCGCGGACCTGCGCGCCGAGGCCGCGCGGCAGCACGAGGAGTGGGCGGCCTTCCACGACGGGGCCATGGCGGCCGGGCTGCTGGAGGCGGACTACACCTACGAGCGCGTGTACGACCTGGGCCCGTACCGGCTGTCCCGGTTCCTGCCGCCGTTCGAGCGGCGGCGCGACAACCACATCGGCGAGGTGATCACCGGCGAGAGCGGGCAGGTCGCGTACCTGAAGACGTTCCGGCTGTCGGAGAACCAGGTCCGCCGTGGCCGCCTGCTGACCGTCCTCGCCGCGAACGACTGGAGCCTGCCCGGCACCGCCACCGCGCTCGGCGTCACCGAGCCCGAACTCGGCCGCCGCATCGAGAACGCCGGCTTCGGCCACCTGCTCCGCCAGGACGTCCGCGACCACTACCGCGCCCGCCGCCGCGCCGGCTGAGATCGCGGTGCGAGGCCGCCCGGAGACCCCTGCGTCCCTAAGGTGTCCCCATGAGATCGAGGTGGCGGCGGAACGCCGACGGTGATGGACTGGCGGCGCTGCCGGAACAGGCGGTGCTGGCGATCGTCGCGGAACAGCTGAGCGAGATGTCCGGCCGTCCCTTCGAACTGGAGAACGGCCGCGTGAAGGGACCCGGGTCGACCGCCGTCGTTCTCGCGAAGCGGCCGGACCACGCGGGCGGCGACGGGCACCTGGACCTCGACTTCGTGCTCAACGTCGACCGCCCGCAGGACACCACGATCACCGACTGCGTGGCCGGGTACGGCGAAAGTCCCGAGGCCAAGGTTCGCCAAGCGGTCGAGATGTGGGCGGGCACCACGGTCTCGGCGGTACTGGAACTCCTGGCGCAGAACGGCCGCTTCGCCGCCCACCTCGCCCCCGACGATCCCGACGGGCTGCCCGGCTGGCACGCCATCCACGGCGGCGTCATCGGCTGGGGCACGGGCGAACGATACGAAGCCGCGTCGCAGTGGCTGGGCGACCACGCGGTCCTGCCCGACCTGGCGCCCGCCCTGACCGGCGAACCGTTCGAGCGCGACCACCTCATCGGAGTCAAGGTCTTCTTCGGCAGCACCGACGGCACCGACACCGCGGAAGTACGCGTCAACGGCAGAGTCCACCCGGCCGCCTCCCAGGCCCTGCGGGACATCGCCTGGCCCCGCACCGCCGGCAGCACCTACGCGCGCACGTTCATCCTGCTCGTCCACGGCCCCGAGGCGCACTGATCCCCGGCACCGCCGACGTCGGCGCCCGTCCGTGAGGCCGGCGCTCACCTTCGTCCTCCCCTGCGCTGACCAGCCGCTTCCTACGTTTGTCCGCACCACGAGCGGGGGGACGGCCGAATGCACAAGACCGCACGACCGCGCCGGCGTACGGCCGTGGCAGAGGCCGTCGAGGCTGCTCGCCGGCGGGCTGTCGTTCCTGCCGGCGTGGGCGGAGCCGGTCACCCACGCCGGCCATCTCGACGACGTCCTGGCGCTGACGTTCGCGGTCGCTGCTGCGTGTCGGGTACGTCCTCGTCGTGGTCGCGGTCGTCCTGCTGCCCGGCCGGCGCGGCCGACCCGCAGCGAGCCCGGGTCCGGCACGGCCGGCCGTGGCCTGACCGAACGCGTCACCCTGCCCGTCGTGAGCGACGACACCGCCACGGCCGAACACGAGGATCTGCTGTTTCTTCCTCAACCGCCCGCGCGTCGCGGTCGTCCACACGTCGGAGGGGCTCACGGACGGCGAACAGCGCGCTCCGGACGTGCCGAACATCCTCGACGGGCCCTGACGAGGGCGATCACAATGGAGGGATGGAGCCGGAGGAGGTGCTGCGCCATCTTCACACGCCCGCGGACCACCTCGCGCCGGCGGCTGACCCCTCGACCGGGGAAGATGTGCTGCGCGGCCTCGCGCGGAGCCCGTACCCCTTCGTGTGGCAGGCCCTGGCCGCCAACCCGAGCACCCCGCCCGACGTGCTCGGGCGGCTTCGTTCCCAACGGGACAGCGTCTGGAACGACAACCTGCTGCTGGCTCGAATCGCCGGCCATCCACGCGCCGATCGGGCCGTCCTGCTCGGCCTGCTCGACGAGCTCGGAGACCGGCTCTCCGCCGGAGACCGGCCCTTCGCCGCCGTGCTCGCCCTCGCTGAACGCGCGGAGCTCACGCGGGACGAGGTTCTGAGCCTGGCCGGCCTGCCGGGTGCGTCGGCGCGGTTGCGGCGAGGCATCAGATCCCGTCTCGCCCGGCGGGAATCGGGTTTCCCGGCGTCTCCGGGGTGGGACGTACGTGAGGACGCCGCAGCGGGAGATGGGTCGTGTCGATAACGGGCGAGGTCCGGCAACAGGTCGTCGGCGTGATGGAGCTGTCGGCGCAGGCGCGGGAGTCCGTGGAGGAGGCCGGCGAACTCGTCGATGCGGCGGCTCGACGCCTGACCGCCGTGCTCGCCGCCTCCCGTGATCCGCAGGCCGAGCAGGCCGTACGCTCGCTGCTCCTCGCGCAGGAACGCCTGGCCGAGATCGCCGGGCTGTTCGGCTGGGTCGCGGGCGAGCTTCCCGTCTTCCTGAACCGCCTCGGCCAGGCGCCGAGCGCCGCGGCCGGCGATGGACCGGCGGTGACGACCTCGCACCGCCGCGGCGGGGAGAAGGGCACCGCGGTGTCGAGGCCCGAGCGTCCCGAGCAGCCCGAGGCCCCCGAGGAGAGGCCGTACATGGGCTGGTGGGGCACGAGGTCACGGGAGGTCGCCGACGCCGGCACCGCCGAGAGCGTCATCGGGGAGGCCGCCGACCGCCTCCTGACCGACGGGCCCCGCGGGGTCGCGATCCGCTTCGGCAGGGGCGAACGCGAACAGGCCCCGCTGCGGATCTACATCGACACGTCCGCGGGCCGGGCCGCCGTCTCGTGGCAGGGCAGCGCGGGCGTGGAGTCCGGCGTCGACCCGGACGAACCGCTGGTCGTCGAGGAACACCCGAAGCGCCCGCCGGTCACCATCCCGCCGGAGCGCGCCCGCGTCACCCCGGCGACCGCGATCCGCGCCGCCCGCGAGTACGTCGAGACGGGCCGGCGACCGACCTGCCTGAGCTGGAACGCCGATCCGCCGCCGTCCCGGGTGGAGGAGATCCGAACCGGGAGGCTCGCTAGGTGAGCGTGTCGGCGAGGAACGTGCGGATGGCGGCGAACGAGCGTTCGTCGGTGGGCCGGTCGTAGGCGACGCCGCCCGATCCCGGTACCGCGTTCCGGTGGGTGAAGCCGTGCTGGGCGCGGCCGTAGACGGTGAGTCGCCAGTCGGCGTCGGCGCGGTTCATCTCCTCGGTGAAGGCGACCACGTCGTTCATGGGCACGTGCGGGTCCGCCGCGCCGTGGCAGACGAGGATCTTCGCCTTGACGGCCCCGGCCTCGGCGGGCCGGGAGGTCGCGAGCGTGCCGTGCACGCTCACCGCGCCGGCGAGGTCGGCTCCCTCACGCGCGAGCGTCAGCGCGGCCATTCCACCGAAGCAGAAACCGACGGCGGCTCGGCCCGCTCCGGCTTCGGGGCACCCGGTGAGGGCGTCGAGCCCGGCCTGGGCCCGCCGCACGAGATGGCCGGGGTCGTCGCGCATCGCCATGATGGTGGCCATGGTCCGCTCGCGGTCGCCCCTGACGCCGGCGCCGAACATGTCGCAGGCGAGGACGGCATATCCCAGCTCGGCGTACCGTCGCGCCTGGTCACACGCGTGATCGTCGAGGCCGGCGCCGCCGTGGATGAGGAAGATGCCGGGCCGGGGACCGTCGCGGGTCTCGTCCCAGAAGAACCGGCCGTGCAGCTCGACGTCTCCGTCGGAGTACGGCAGATCGCGCGCCGCGATGGCGGGGGAAGTGGCTCTTTCCGGAGTATTCAACATGCGATGGAGGCTAACACCGGGAATTGCTTCTATTGCTCCATCATATCACAATTAATTGAATTTGGATAGCAATTCCTAATTGCGGTTGCGTCTCAATGGAGAAGGGGGCGGACGCCGCGCGTCCGCCCCCTCCGCCTCACGTTCTAGTGGTGGTGAGACATGCCGGGACCGCCGTGGTGGGCCGGAGCGCCGGGCCGGTTCGAGCCGCCGCCCGGGTGGTTCCAGGCACCTCCCGAGTGGCCCGGCTGGTTCCAGCCGCCACCCGGACGGCCTGGGTGGTTCCAGCCGCCGCCCGGATGGCCTGGATGGTTCCAGCCGCCGCCCGGGTTGACCGGGTGGTTCCAGCCATTGCCGGGATGCACCGGGCGGTTCCAGCCCGGGCGGCCCGGCCGGACCCACACGGGCCGGTGCAGCACCATGCCCCGGTGGTACCAGCCGCCGATGTGGAAGATCGGGACGGCCGGGCGGACCCAGGTCCCCTGGTACGGCGAGGCGACGCGGAGCACCTCGGCGACCGCGGCGTCGGCCGGAACACACTGCACCGGCACGCTGCCCGCCTCCGCGCTGTTGGCGGTGAGCTCGATGCCGCCGACGCTCAGCAGGTCGGTACCGCCCATGACCGGGGCCCAGTCGCCGACCATGTCGCCGGTGAGCGTCCCCTGGGCCGGCACGGCCCCGCCGCCCCCGGTGACCTGGAAGGTCGAGCGCTCCGCGCCCCGTACGTTGATCCATGCCGCCCCGCTCCAGGACGAGATGGGAAGCGGCGCCTGCAGGCTCAGGCTCGAGATGTGCAGACGGAACCGGGACGGGCCGTCGAACGTGGTCCCGGGCGAGGCGAGCCATCCGTTGAGGACGGCGGCGGTCTGCCCGAGGTTGCCGATGTTGCAGGTGAAGGCGGCGGAGAACGCGGAGGCCTGGGCAGGCGCCTGCCCCACGACGACGCCGAGGCCACCGACCGCGAGTGCCGTCGTGGCGGTCACGGCGCGCCTGCCGAGCGATTTGATCATCTGAGCTCCTTGTAGGTAGATCTCAGAGACCGACGCCATCACCCGCCCAAGTGCGCCACGGGCGCGCCGCAGGCCCTTTTGCCAGGTCCGATGACGATCAGTACCGGGCCATGGCCGAACCGGCGCCGTACGCGGCCGGGCGGGTCGGAGCGCCCACCCGATCGCCGGGACGGCCGTCCCTCGCCGCGGCGTATACGACGTATGAGCGCAGGTGAACCGGCGTCGAGGCCCCTGGTCAACCCCGAAGGACGGACCGTAACGTGGGTTCTAGCACGGCTGCAGGGGGGTGCAGTGATCGTGTCCGATGCCACGACCCTCGGTGACCGGCTGAAGCTCCTCCGGCACGAACGCTCCATGACCCGGGGAGAGCTCGCCGACCGGTCCGGGGTGAACACCGATGTGATCGAGAAGCTGGAGCACGGACGCCGGCAGACCGCCCGTGTCACCTGGCTGATGAAGCTCGCCGGCGCGCTGAGGACGGAGCTGTCCGGCCTGCTCGGCGGGCCCCGCCGCTCCGGCAGCGCCGTACACGACGCCGTGACCGCGCCGGAGTCCACTCCCGGCATGGATCCGGACGACGCGGGCGAGACCCCCGACCTCGGCGAACTGCGCCGCGCCGTCGACGGCACGTGGCGCGCCTACTGGTCGGGCGACCTGCCGCACGTGGCGATGAGACTTCCGGGCCTGCTCGGCGAGACGCGCCTCGCCCACCGCGGCCTGGGTGCGCGCGCCGCGACACCGCTCGCCGACGCGCACCATCTGGCCGCGCGCCTGCTGTCGAGCCTGGGCGAGACCGACCTGGCGGCGCTGGCCGCGCGGGAGGCGATCGAGGCCGCCGAGAGCGGCGACGACGAACTGCGATGGACGGCGCTGCACGGCTCGTACTGCTCGGCGCTCCTGCACCAGAACCGCTGCCGGATCTGCGAGGACCACGCCGTGCACATCGCCGAGGACACCGAGCCGCCGCTGGGGGCCGCCGAACTCCGCCGCCTGACGGTGTGGGGCAACCTCATCCTGACCGCGATGGCCGCCGCGGGCACGACCACGAGGGCGGGCGCGGTGAACGACTACGTGGGACTGGCCCGCTCGGCGGCGGACCGCTTCGACGGCGAGCGCCTCGACTACCACGTACGGTTCGGCCCGTCGGAAGTGGCGATGCACGCCACGCACGCGTACGCGCTCCTGCGGGAGCCCGGCCTGGCCCTGCAGGCGGCCGGCGCCGTGCACCGAGAGGACCTCCCGCGCGCGATGTACGGCCGCCACCTGCTCGACGTGGCCCAGGCCCAGGCCCAGCTCATGGACCTGCGGGCGGCCGAGTCGACGCTGCAGGAGGCCGAGAGCCTGTCCCGCCGGTCGTTCCGCGACCACGGCCCGGCGTACCCCCTGGTCGGCGAGCTGATCGAGGAGATGGCCCACGTCTCCCCCGACCTGCGCCGCATGGCCCGAGAGGTCGCGCTCGAAGGCTAAGAGCGCCGGCTCTAGGGCAGCGGACGTGCGTCGGCGGACGGCTGCTCTTCACCCGTGCTCTGCGCCACCGGCTGCTCGGCGCGGTGTACGCAACGACGCACGTCCACGATCGCTCTGACGGCGCATACCCCGGCCATGATCCAGGCGATCACGGTGCCGCCGGCCAGGACGGCGTAGCACGCGGCGGCCACCAGTGCCACGGCGGTCGTGAGGTGACACGCGACCGTCAGGGAGCGCGGAACGGCGTTCCGCGCCTCGGTCCCCCGCGCCGTGCCGAAGGCGCCCGCGCCCAGGGCCACTCCGACGGCGGCGAGGACGTACGCCACGATCTCCGCGACACCGTGGGACCCGGGGGCCGCCGCCACGACCACCACCCGGACCGCGGCCAGCCAGGACAGCAGCCCCAACGCGGTGAACAGCACCCGGCCCGTCACGGGCGGCTGCGGCAGCGCGGCCCCGAACCGCCAGGTGAACGCTCCCCAGCAGGACAGGAACAGCGTGAGGTTCAGCAGCCCGGACCAGGTCGTCGTCGACATGGTCGACTCCACCGCGGCTCCCGCCAGCGACAGCAGCGCCGGCAGGCCCCAGCGCCAGGCCGACGGCGCGCTGTCGATGCGGCTCACGGTGGGTGCCGCGATGAGCGCGTAACCGGCCACGGCGGCCAGGCCTCCCACCACGGTGGGAAGCTCCAGCCTCAGAGGGTGGGAGCTCACGGCCAGGACGACGGCCAGGAGAACGACGACCTGGCCCAGGGCGGCGGCGATGCGCTGCCGCGTGACCTGTCCGGCCGCCGGTTCGCGCAGGGGCCGGAGCCGCCAGGACTCCCAGGGGTCGTCGGACTCTCCCTTGTCGAACCGCTCGCGCGCCTCGCGCTGCTCCGCGGTCAGGCCCCGGGACGTCTGCTGGCGGCTCTCCTGCCGAGTCGGCGCCTCGGGCCCTCCGGCGCGCGCCCGTTCGGCCTCCCGTCGCTCGGTCTCCCGCCGCTCGTCCCGCGCGACGTCGCTCTCACTCGCCGCCGGTGCGACGGTCCCGAGGGTGCCCAGGAGCACGACCAGGAGTGCCAACACGGTGGGATAGGGGAAGTGCAGGTACTTTCCCAGGTTTCCCACCGGGACCGGCGACGCCTCTCTCGTGCGCTCGTACATGGGCCACAGCATGATCGCGACCGCGGTCAGCGGAAGCGACGCGACGAGCGGCACCAGTACGCCGCGGATGCCGCGGGACAGGCGCGCCGCGCTGGTCGCCGTGCCCACTCCCAGGAACACCAGCACGGCGCCGACGCCTCCGAGCACCTCCGCCCCGGCCCACTGGTCGGTCTTGGCGTCCTTCCGGCCGTTCCTGATCGCCTCCTCGTACGTGAAAGTGCGGTTCTGCCAGGCACGCGAGCCAGTGACTATGCAGCGGTCCCCCGGGCTCATCTGCTTGCCGTCACAGCTCGGCGTGCCGGTGTATTCGGCTCTGGGCGCGTCATGCCCTGATTGCACCGCGTGAGTCACGATCAACCAGCCGGCGACCAGCATCAAGACGCCGAACAGCACGCCGAGCCAGCCGATCTTCTCCTTGCGCATGCGCTTCCCATCACCGCGGTCACGTCGGATCCCGTTGGGGTCCGATCGAGTCTCCTACGAATCAGGGCGGCCGTACGCTGAAGGAACGCTGGTTGTGGATAATCCACGTCCGACGCCGACGACGTCGGGTGACCGCGCACGCGGCCGGCAGTTCGGCCGGCCGGCTCTTCCCGGGAGTCGAAGAACCACATCGGCAGGGCACTGACCGGCTCGCGCGACCTTCGGCTCCCGTACCGTCCTGCCGCGTTGGGAGCGCTTTACCGAATCCGACGTTGCATGATCATGCATTAGTGTGCATACTTCTACTCATGTCCAAGGTGCTGACCTCTCTGCCTGTCGGCGAACGTGTCGGGATCGCCTTCTCCGGCGGCCTCGACACATCGGTAGCGGTCGCGTGGATGCGCGAGAAGGGTGCCGTGCCGTGCACCTATACCGCCGACATCGGCCAGTACGACGAGCCCGACATCGCCTCGGTGCCCGGGCGCGCCACCGCGTACGGCGCGGAGGTCGGCCGGCTGGTCGACTGCCGGGAGGCTCTCGTGGAGGAGGGGCTCGCGGCCCTGGCCTGCGGGGCGTTCCACATCCGCTCCGGTGGCCGCGTCTACTTCAACACCACCCCGCTCGGCCGGGCCGTCACGGGCACGCTGCTGGTCCGCGCGATGCTCGAGGACGACGTGCAGATCTGGGGTGACGGCTCGACCTTCAAGGGCAACGACATCGAGCGGTTCTACCGCTACGGCCTGCTCGCCAACCCCTCGCTGCGGGTCTACAAGCCCTGGCTCGACGCCGACTTCGTCAGCGAGCTCGGCGGCCGTACGGAGATGTCGGAGTGGCTGCTCGCCCGCGGCCTGCCCTACCGCGACAGCACCGAGAAGGCCTACTCCACCGACGCGAACATCTGGGGCGCGACCCACGAGGCGAAGGCGCTCGAACACCTCGACGCGGGCATCGAGATCGTCGACCCGATCATGGGCGTACGGTTCTGGGACCCCAAGGTCGAGATCGTCACCGAGGACGTCACGATCGGCTTCGAGCAGGGACGGCCGGTCACGATCAACGGCAAGGAGTTCTCCTCCGCCGTCGACCTGGTGCTGGAGGCCAACGCGATCGGCGGCCGGCACGGCATGGGCATGTCCGACCAGATCGAGAACCGCGTCATCGAGGCCAAGAGCCGTGGCGTCTACGAGGCCCCGGGCATGGCGTTGCTCCACGCGGCGTACGAACGGCTGGTCAACGCGATCCACAACGAGGACACCCTCGCCAGCTACCACAACGAGGGCCGGCGGCTGGGCCGGCTGATGTACGAGGGCCGCTGGCTGGACCCGCAGGCGCTGATGCTGCGCGAGTCGCTGCAGCGCTGGGTCGGTACGGCGGTCACCGGCGAGGTGACCCTACGGCTGCGGCGCGGCGAGGACTACTCCATCCTCGACACCTCCGGGCCGGCGTTCAGCTACCACCCGGACAAGCTCTCCATGGAGCGCACCGAGGACTCCGCCTTCGGCCCGGTGGACCGCATCGGCCAGCTGACGATGCGCAACCTCGACATCGCCGACTCGCGTGCCAAGCTCGAGCAGTACGCCGGGCTCGGCATGGTCGGCAGCCGGCAGCCGATGCTGATCGGCGCCGCCCAGGCGGCCTCGACGGGCCTGATCGGCGCGATGCCCAAGGGCGGAGCCGAGGCGATCGCCTCCCGCGGAGAGGTCACGGGCGACGACGAGTTGCTCGACCACGCCGCCATGGAGGCCGGCAACGACTGACCCCACCGGCGGCCGGCACGCCGGACGGCGGCACGCCGGTTCCCGCGCCTCGGGGGCGCGGGAACCGGGCGCTGCGAGCTGACGCGCCGCAACCGCAGGGCGGCGGCCGCCACCGGTGGCGGGACCGTGGGTCAGCCGACGGCGCCGCGGGCGCCGTCGGCCACGGTGATGCCCGAGGCGAACTTCACCATGGTCGTGACGTTCCAGTTGAGCGAGTGCGGCAGCTGGACCATGACGTTCAGCGGAACCTCGGCGAGCCCGGGGGCGGGCCGGCCTCGCTGGTCGGTCCGGAAGATGAGGGTGACCGAGTAGCCCGCGCCCTTGTGGGCGAAGAACCATCCCTTGTGCCCGTTGACCTCGACGGCCTGATCACCGGACTTGGGGAACGGGTTGAGGTCGCCCTCGACCACGATCTTGTCCTTGTACGAGCCGCCCTTGGGCGTGCCGGCCCGGTGCAGGACCAGGGCGATGCTGTCCGCGGAGGCGACCTCCCAGCCCTGGGGGATCGACCGGAGCGTGTAGCCCTTCGGCTGCGCGCCCTCGTACGCGACCAGGGCGACGCCCGTCGTCGCCGGGCCGCCGGTCGAGGAGCCGGGGCCCGCGGACGGACGGGAGTCCCCGGCGGGAGTGCCGGCCAGCAGGAGCACACCGGCGAGACCGGCGGCGACCACACCGGTTCCCGCGGTGAGGGCGGCACGACGGCGGCGCCGCCGTGCCAGCAGGGCGCGGCCCCGGGCGATGTCGGGCTCGGCGTCCGGCCAGGGACCGGAGGTACGGATGTCCTCCGGGACGACCTCGGACAGCAGGGAACGCACGTCGTTCATCGAGAATCCTTTCGACCGACTCGGCCACCGCCGAGTCGAGAGTTGGCTGAGGAAGGGCCCACCGGGACGGATCAGGACGGGGCGGCGACCAGTGAGGCGCGCAGGCGGTCGAGGGCCTTGGCGTTCATGCTCTTGACCGTCCCCTTCGCGCAGCCCAGGGCGGAGGCGGTGTCCTCGATGCTCAGGTCGAGTTCGTGACGGAGCACGACCACGGCTCGCATCCGTGGCGGCAGGCCCGCGAGCGCCCGCCGTACCGCACCTCCGTCGAGCTGGCCGTCGACGTCGCCGAACGCGTCACCGGACGCGGCCGTGTCGGGCAGCTCGCCGGTCGTCTTCTCCCGCCGCCACCACGGCCGTCGCGTCTCGTCCAGGAAGGCCGAGACGACGGCCCTGCGGGCGTACGCCTCGGCGCTCTGCCGTATCCGCGGCCAGGCGACGTACACCCTCGCCAGCGCCGTCTGGACGACGTCCTCGGCGAGAAACCGGTCACCCGCCGTCAACATGCAGGCGGTGCGGAGCAGACTCACCCGGCTCGCACCGACGAAATCCGAGAACTCACGGTCCCGGGCCGTTCGGATCATGTGTACCTCCTCACGGCCTAGACGGAACACGACGGCGAAAAGGTTCTACGGCGGCGCGGTTCCCCCTGCGGCCCGAACTTATCGGAGCCACATTCCGCGGCCGAGCCCCTTCGCTGCGACCATGGACTCCATGACGGATCGCGGGGGCGGCACGGGCGGCCCGCTCACCCACGTGCGCTGGATCGCCGGCGGGACCGGGGCGGGCAAGAGCACGGTGGCCGCCGCCCTGGCGGAGCGGTACGGCGTCCGGGTCTACGACGGCGACCGTGCCGAACACCGCTGGCTGGCGCGATGCACACCCGACCGCCACCCGCACCTGCACGCCGCGCGGGACCGGCCGCCGGGCGCCCTGTGGGCGGAGCGCTCGCCGCAGGAGGTCTTCGCGGGCATGGCGAGTCTGCAAGGAGAGACCGTCGGATTCCTGGCCGAGGACCTCGCCGCCGCGCCGTCCGATCGCATCACCGTGGTCGACTACTTCGGCATCCTGCCCGGCCATCTCCTGCCGCTGTTGCACCGGCCGGACCACGCGGTCTTCCTGGTGCCCACGGCAGGGTTCCGGGCGAGGAAGCTCCGGGAGCGCTACGCCGATCCGGCCCGCGCCCGCGCCAACTGGGGCGACCAGGATCCCGAGGCCATGCTGGCCAAGCGCCTCGCCCGCGACGCCCTGTGGGACGACGAGGTCCGCCGTCAGGCGCGGGCCCACGGGCTGGACGTGATCACGGTCGACGGCCACACGCCCGCCGCCGACATCACCCGCCGGCTGGCAGGCCGGTTCGGCCTGGAACCCGCCCGCCGGTAACGCCGGCGCCCGGTAGGAGACGGCCTCTCGCGATTCCGCCGAGGCGGCGCACCGGCCCGGTGACGGATCGGGGACATCGCGCTCGTGATCACCATGGCGCCGGCCGCCTCTGAACCCTCACCCGGGTGGCCGGAGCCGGTCGGCGATCGTCATCGTTCTCGGGACCCGTCCCGAGAACCTGGGCGGACAATCGGCATGGCCGCGCCCGTACCGGGACAGGGAGTGACGACGATGGATCATCCGGTGTATGCCGCACCGCCCCCCGAACCACCCCCCACGCCGCCTCCCGCCGCGCCCGCGCCGCGGGCGTGCGATCCGGCCGCGGCGGCCCTCGGCAACGCGTCCCTGCTCGGCGTCGGTTACCTCATGCTGGGCCGGCGCAGGCTCGCCCTCGCCGCGGTGCTGGTCACCATCGTGCTCGTGTCCGTGCTGGTCTCGGTCGCCCGTACCTGGTTCGAGGTCCTTGTGCTGCTGTGGTGGGCCGCGGTCATCGCGCACGGATGGTTCCTGGCGCGCGGGCGGGGCGACGCCGGGAACGCGGTGCGCAGGCAGCGTCTGATCGCGCTCGGGGTCACGGTCGTGGTGCTGCTGGCCGTGGGGCTGCTGCGGTTCGACGCCTCCCGGATCCACCACAGTGTCACCGAGGCCCGTGAGAGCGGCGACTGCGCGCGGGTGCTGAGCGCCCACGGCAGAGTGTGGATCGGTGTCCGCATCGCCGACGCCCCGCTGACCGGGCGCAGCGACGAGGCCGCCCACGCGTGCCGCCGGCTGCGGGCGGCCAGGACCCAGCTGGCGACCGGGCTGACCGGCGACACCGGCGCGCTGAAGGCGGGGTTCGCCACTCTCGGGTCGGTCCTCGACGAGCCCGGCAACGCCAAGACGGTCGAGACGGTCCTGAACGGGTTCCTCGGCGGCCTGCCGGCCAAGGATCCCTGCCATACCGCGGCGGTCACCGACTGGCTCCGCGACCGGCAGCCGACCCACGACGCGCTGGACCGGTCCGCCGGCATCGTCGGGCAGACCGCGCCCGCCGCGCTCGTCGGCTGCGGCGACAGCCTGATGGCGGCCAGAGCCTGGGCGAGCGCACGGACGCGCTATCAGCAACTGCTCGACCGGTATCCCGGCGACCAGCTCACGAGCAGGGCCCGCGACGGAGTCAAGAAGGCCACGCAGACCATCGAGCTGGAGAACGTCCGCAGCCTGCTCGACGGCTCGACCGACGACCAGCCCGCGTACTGCTCCAAGCCGGCGAAGTACAGCGGCGCCGCGTCGTACGGGAAAGGCACCAATCGCGCGCTGTTCTACGGCAACGACACCTACCGCAAGAAGCTCCCGGGCTCATGGCGGACCACCGACCCCGCCCACGCCGTGCTCGTGATCTGCGCGGGCGAGCGGCACTACGGGAGCACCGTCCAGAGGTGCCCGTACCGGAGCAAATTCGGGACCGGTTCCCTGACGTACGTGGCGTTCCACAAGATCGCGATTCCGGTGAAGGTATACGAATTGCGGACCGGAAAGCGCGTGGCCAAGCGCGATATACAGATCAGCGGCGCGACCTGCCCCAGGGTCATTCACTACACCACGTACGCCGGCCTCGACGCCGGCCCGCCTTCCAAGCAGTACGTCAAAGCGTCCGAGTCCGACGTGCGCGCCGGCTTCCGGTCGCTGATCAAGCGGTGAGCGGAAAGGGGGATTTCACCGCGAACCTTCGTCCCTTCATAGAGGTCTAACTGGACATGTAAGCAACCGTCCGGGGAGGTCTTACAAGTGAAGCTCAAGCGCCTGCACACCACCGCCGTTGCGGCCTGTGGCGGCGGGATGATCGCTCTCGCCCTCACCGGCTGCAACTCCAGCGGCGACACGTCGGCGTCATCCGGCTCGGCGCGCCCCTCCGGACCGGCGGCATCGGCGGGCGCGGTGTCGTCCAAGAGCGACGGCGCCCGCGGCAAGGACGGCCGAACGCCGCACGCCGGCCGCACGCCGCACGCCGGCCGGAGCGACACGCCGAGCTGCATGGCCGCCGAACTCCGCGCCGAGCTTCAGGTGCAGACGTCCAACTCCGAGGAGAAGGGCATCGGCACGCTGATCCTGAGGAACAGGTCGAACCACAGTTGCCTGCTTCCGGCCGGCTGGGCGCCGATCGGCACCGGCGGGCCGTACGACTACACGCCGCTTCCCGCCACCCGGGTCGACTACCCCGGCCGCGGAACGAACATCACCCTGCACGCCGGCGGCTCGGCGTTCGCCGGGATGAGATGGCACACCGGCTCGGGCTGCGGCACCACCTCCGGACTCGGCGTCGCCTGGCACAGCTCCTGGATTCCGCTGCGGTACCTCGGCCTGAACGGCAACAGGCCGCCGATCTGCGACTCACTCGTCCTGGGCACGCTTCAGCCCACCACGAACGGCGTCAACTTCACCTGACCGGCCCGGCCGCCGCGCGTACGGCAGGACGCCATCGGGAGCGGGAACCCGCTCAGGGGGCTTGCGGCGGCGCCGCTAATCCTCTACACAATGTAGTACTACACGTTGTCGTGGAGGTGACTCGATGCGAGTGGTCATCGTCGGAGCGGGGATCGGCGGGCTCGCCGCCGCCCGTGGCCTGCTCGCCGCCGGGCACGAGGTGACGGTGCTCGAACGCGCGCCCGAGCTACGGACGGGCGGCGGCGCCATCACCGTGTGGGGCGGCGGACCCGCCGTCCTGGCCGACCTGAACGTCGACCTCCGCGGCGCGGGCCGGCGGCTCACCGCCATCGAGGCCCGTACCGCGTCGGGCCGCCTGGTCTCCGCGGTCGACATCGACCGGCTCCGGGCCGGGCTCGGCACTCCCGCGGTGGTCATCCCCCGCAGCTCCCTGCTGGCCCGGCTGGCCGAAGGCCTGCCCGAGGGCACGGTCCGGTTCGGAACGCGCTTCAGCCGCCTGCGAGAGTGCGGCTCGGAGGTACGGGTCTGGACCGAGGACGGCACCGAGCACACCGCGGACCTGCTCATCGGCGCGGACGGGGTGCGTTCCCGCGTGCGCGTCGCGCTCGGCGGCGACGCCGAGCCGCCGGTGACCGGGATGGCCAGCTGGCAGGGCCTGATCCCCGCGCCGGTCGACCTGGGATCACGCGGGCTCATGATGGTGGGCCGGGCGGGTGACGTCGGGCTCAGCCCGGCCGGCGACGGGCTCGCGCAGTGGTTCTGCGACGTCCCCTGGCCGCCGGCCACGGCCTGCGACAAGCCGTTGGAGATGCTGAGGGAGCGGTACGGAGACTGGGCCTCGCCGGTCCCCGAGCTCCTGGAGGCGCTGTCCGGCGTGGAGCTGGAGGCGTTCCCCCATCACCGGCTCAGGGTACGGCGCTGGAGCCGGGGCCGGTGCGTGCTGCTGGGCGACGCGGCCCATGCGATGCCTCCCACGTTCGCACTGGGCGCGAACCAGGCGCTGGAGGACGTCTGGGTGCTCCTGCGCCGCCTGTCCGCCGACCCGGCGACGGCACCGCGAACCTACGAACGCGACCGCCGCAGGCGAGCCGCGCTGGCCTCGCTGATCGCCACCCGGAGCCTGGCCGTCGCCGGGCCGATGACGGTGTTCCAGGGCGAACGACCGATGCGCATGGCCGGCGCCGTCCCCTCCCGGATGGCCACCCGCGGCGTCGCCGCCCTCCATCACAGGATCAGCAACCGACTGCGATCCGAGAGACCCGGCCACGATCACGGGTAACCGTCTCGTACGACTCGCGGGATCACGATGCGGGGAGCGCGGCCGCCACGCACACGCGCGGCCGGGCCATCCGTCATTCGCCGGGCGTCGGCCTGCCAGAGCCGGACGACCGTGGCCTCCGCGACCTTCCGCCGAGCCGGACGGCCTCGCGTGCGGCCTCAGTGTCCCCTCTCCTCGCGGCATGACGGAAGAGCGACAACGCTTCGTACGGCCGACCGGTCTCCTCCAGGAGGATCGCGAGGTTGTACATGATCGCCGTATTCGCCCCGTACTCATCGTCACCTGGGACGTCGCATGAAAGGTCCCGTTCGTCCAGCGCGCGGCGGTACCACTCCTCCGCCTCCACCGGCCGTCCGGTCTCCCTGAGCAGCGTGGCGAGGCGGTTCCGGGCCTCCGGATACGCCACGCGGGCCGCCGTCCGATAACAGCGCTCCGCTTCCTCCAGCAGACCGTCCTCTTCGAGGAAGATGCCGAGGTTGTAGTGGGCCGTGAGCCCGCCGCCGAGGGCCACGGCACGGCGCGTCCACCGCAGTGCCGCCTCGCGATCGTCGTCCTCGATGACGATCGCGAGGTTGATCATCGCGGCGATGTTCCCGCGTTCGGCCGCCACCCGGTACCACCGGATCGCCTGGTCCTACGGTCGGCGGCGTCGTGCAACCGCCCGAGGCGGCAGGCGGCCTCGACGTGGCCCCCTTCGGCGGCCTGACGTAGGAACGGCTCGGCCTTGTCCGGCAGACCCGCGAAATACGCGTCCTCTCCTCGCAGGTACAGGGCATCGAGATCCACGAACCCATGATGGCCGAACCGAGCTCACGGGGACTGTTCGGCGGCGTCACCTCTCGTCGATCGACTCCGGCCGGTAGAGGCCTCCCGAGTACCTTGCAGCCACCAGGCGAGCTTATTCTCTTGCGACTTGTAGGTACGAATAGTACCTTAACTGGCACCCGCAGTACCTTGCTGCGGACGCAGCGAAGGAGCGAGCCGATGGACGGATGTGCCGTGGACCCGCGGTCGGTGGCCGTGGTCGGGATGGCCTGCAGACTTCCCGGAGCGTCAGGGCCCGAGGAGTTGTGGGAGCTGCTCAGTGACGGCGTCGACGCGACCGGTACGACCCCGCCCGAGCGCTACGACGTGGACGCCGTGTACTCCGCGCGGCGGGCGCCCGGAAAGATGACCGCCCGGCGCGGCGGCTACGTGGCGGGCATGGCCGACTTCGACGCCGGGTTCTTCGGCATGTCCGCCGCCGAGGCGGTCGAGCTGGACCCGCAGCAGCGACTGCTGCTGATGGTGGCCTGGGAGGCGTTGGAGGACGCGGGCCAGCGTGCGGACCTGCTGGCCGGCGGCCGGACCGGGGTCTTCGTCGGTAACTCGCGCTCGGATCACCTGGAGAACGTCTTCCGGCAGGGCCTGGAGGCGGCGACGGCCTCGCAGTTCAACAACGTCCGTTCGCTGCTCCCGGCGCGCCTGTCCTATTTCTTCGACCTGCGGGGGCCCAGCGTCCTGGTGGACACGGCCTGTTCGTCGTCGCTGGTGGCCGTGCACGAGGCGGTGCTGAGCCTGCGCGCCGGTGAGAGTCCCCTCGCGCTCGCCGCGGGCGTGAACATCCCGCTCAGGCCGGACGAGAGCGTCATGATGGCGCAGGCCGGCACGTTGGCCGGCGACGGCCGCAGCAAGTTCGGGGACGCGCGTGCGGATGGGCACGCGCCGAGCGACGCCGTGGTCGTCATCGTGCTCAAGCCGCTGGCCGCCGCTCTCGCCGACGGCGACCGGATACGCGCCGTCATCGTCGGCAGCGCGATCGGCAACGATGGCCGTACGAGCGACTCCGTGCTGAACCCGTCGATGGCGGGCCAGGTGGAGGTGCTGCGCTGGGCGTACGAGGACGCCGGGGTGGCGCCCGCGGACGTCGACTACGTGGAGGCGCACGGGGCCGGGTCGCCGCTCCTGGATCCGCTGGAGCTGAACGCCCTGGGGCTGGTCCTGGGGGAAGGGCGGCCGTCGGACCGGCCGCTGCTGGTCGGCTCGGTCAAGTCGAACATCGGCCACGCGGAGGCCGCCGGGGGTCTGGCCGGCCTGATGAAGGCGGTGCTGTGCCTGGAGCACGGCAGGGTTCCGGCCAGCCTCCACGCCGAGACTCCGCGTCCCGGCGTGGCGTGGGAAGACCTGCCGGTGGCCATACCGTCGGCGCTCACGGACCTCCCCGACCTCGGCCGGCCGGCCGTCGCGGGTGTGTCCGGGCAGGGCTCCTCGGCCCTCAACGCCCACGTGGTGCTCCGGCAGGCGGAACCCGCCGCGCCCTCGGCCGATGACGACGGGAGCGGCGCGGCGTACCTTCTGCCCCTGTCGGCCCGCACCCCCGAGGCTCTCCACGCTCTGGCACGCGCCTACGCCGCCTACCTCTCCCCCGGCGGTCCCGGTGCGGCGTACGCCGTGCGGGACATCTGCCGCGGCGCCGCGCTGCGCCGCCAGCACCTGGAACACCGCCTGGCCGTCGCCGGCACCTGCCACGAAGAGCTGGTGGCCGCGCTCGACGGGACGGGCGAGCCCCCCGGGGACCCGGCCCTCGCCGAGGTCGCCGCCCGTTACCGCGCCGGTGGGACGGTCGACTGGGCGGCGATCTTCGGCCCGGACGGCCGGTACGTGCCGCTGCCCACCTACCCGTGGCAGACCAGGCGCTACTGGCCTGGCGAAGAAGGCGCGGAAGAGGACGGCGGTGACCTCGCGGCCTGGATCCTGCGTCAGCACGCGCGCACCCACTTCCACGCCGAGTCCACCCTCGCCGACATCGGTATCGACTCGCTGGCGAAGTTGCAGCTGATGATCGAGCTGCGGAAGAGGACCGGTCGCGACCTGGACCCCGAGGTCATCGGTGGCCTGCGCACCGTGGCAGAGCTCCGCCGGTGGACGCGGGAGCTGGAGGCGGTGGCCCGATGAGCGATCCCCAGAACGCCTACGGCTGGTTCGCCCGGTCGGCCGACGCGCTCGGCCACGACCACGCCGCCCTGGAGGTCGGCGGGGAGCGGTTCACGTACGCGGAGCTGCGCGATCGGGCGGAGCGGCTCGCCGCCCGGCTGAGCGGGGCGGGCGGCGCACCGACACGGCGGGTCGGGCTGCTGGCGAGCCGCTCGGCGACCGCGTACGCCGGTTATCTCGCCGTGTTGCGCGCCGGTGCGACGGTCGTGCCGCTGAATCCGGAGCACCCGGTCTCCCGTACGCGCGGCATCGTCGAAGCCGCCGGGATCGACCTGGTCCTGACCGACGCCGCCAACGCGGGCGCCGGGCTCGGCGCGCCCGAACTCGTGGCGGACGCGGACGAGGCCGGCGACGGCCCGGCGGTGCCGGAGTTCCGTGACGCCGGCCCGGACGACATCGCGTACATCATCTTCACGTCCGGGTCGACCGGCGTTCCCAAGGCGGTGCCGATCACGCACCGCAACCTCGGCTCGTACCTGGGCCAGGTGGCGTCCCGGTACGAGATCGGCCCGGGCAGCAGGGTCTCGGGGAACTTCGACCTCACCTTCGACGGCTCGGTGCACGATCTGTTCGTCACCTGGGCGCGGGGCGGAACGCTGGTGGTGCCGCAGCGCGGCGGGCTCCTCTCTCCGGTGCAGGCGGTCAACGCCCTGCGGCTCACCCACTGGTTCTCGGTGCCATCGCTGGTCTCCTTCGCCGCGCGCCTCGGCACACTGGGGCCGGGCAGCATGCCGACGCTGAAGTGGAGCCTGTTCGGCGGCGAGGCGGTCCCCCTCGAGGCCGCGCGCCAGTGGCAGGTCGCCGCGCCGGACAGCAGACTGGAGGTCCTCTACGGACCGACCGAACTCACCATCGCCTGCACCGCCTACCGCCTGCCGCCCGACCCCGCCGACTGGCCGCGCACGCCGAACGGCACGGTCCCGATCGGCACCTGTCATCCGACGCTGGAAGGCCTGGTGCTCGACGAGAACGGCGCCCCGGCCGACACTGGCGAACTGTGCGTACGCGGCCCGCAGCGCTTCGCCGGCTATCTCGATCCGGTGCACGACGCGGGGCGTTTCCTGCCCGCGGGCACGCCCCAGGAGGCCTGGTACCGGACCGGCGACCGGGTGACCTGGCAGGACGGCGTCATGGTCCACCTCGGACGGATCGACCACCAGGTCAAGATCCGCGGCCACCGGATCGAGCTGGGCGAGATCGAGGCGGCGCTGCGGCAGCTGCCCGGCGTCCGCGACGCGACCGTCCTCACCGTGCCGACCGCCGGCGGCGAGCCCGAGCTGGCCGCCGCCGTCACCGGCGGCGGATGTGTCCCCGAGCGGCTGTACGCCGCACTCTGCGACCGGCTGCCGCCGTACATGCTGCCGCGCCGGATCAGCGTGCTGGGCGAGCTGCCGCTCAACGCCAACGGCAAGCTCGACCGGCGGTCCCTGCTCATAGAACTCGGACGCTGACCCGGCATCATCCCTACGTCTGTTGCGAGGCACCCATGTTCGACGCCATCGTGGTCGGGGCCCGTTGCGCGGGCTCCCCCACGGCGATGCTGCTCGCCCGCGCGGGACACCGGGTCCTGCTGATCGACCGGGCCGCGTTCCCCTCCGACACCCTGTCCACCCACCTGATCCATCAGCCGGGAGTCGCGGCGCTCGCCCGCTGGGGCCTGCTGGAGACCCTGCGTGCCTCCGGCTGCCCGCCGCTGAACCGCGCGGTGTACGAGGTCGCCGACGTCCGCCTCGAAGGCTGCGCCCGTGGGGTGGACGGGCAGCGTGCCGGATACTCTCCGCGCCGTCACGTCCTGGACGCCATCCTGGTGGAGGCCGCGACCGCGGCCGGCGCCGAACTCCGGGAGAACTGCCGCGTCACCCGCCTGCTGTACGACGAGACCGGACGCGTCATCGGGGTGGAGGGCCACCACGGTGGCCGGCGCTTCTCCGAACGGGCCCACCTGGTGATCGGCGCCGACGGCATGCGTTCCACCGTCGCGCGGCTAGCGCGGGCCCCGTACACCGTCCGGGACCCGAAGCTGACCTGCGCCTACTACTCGTACTGGGCGGGCGTTCCGGCGGCCCTGGAGCTGTACGAGTCGACCGGGAGCTGGGTGGCCGCCGTCCCCACGCACGACGACGCCACCCTGGTCCTGACCTACTTCCCGCAGTCGCGCTTCGAGGAGGTCCGCGTCGACGCGGACCGCGCCCACCGCGACCGGATACGGGCCACCGCGCCCGCCCTGGACGAACGGCTGCGCGGGAAGGAACAGGTCGAGCGGCTGCGCGGCACCGGCGACCAGCAGAACTTCTTCCGGCAGGCGGCCGGCCCGGGCTGGGCCCTGGTCGGCGACGCCGGGCACCACAAGGACTCCATCACCGCCCGCGGTATCAGCGACGCGTTCTTCCAGGCCGAGTCCCTGGCAGGGCGGGTCGGTGAACGGCTCGGCGGCGACCCCGCCCTGCTGGACCAGGCACTGCGGCGGTACGCGGAGGAGCGTGACGCCACGCTGATGCCGGGGTATGAGTCCACGCTGGCGGTGGCCCGCCTGGCCCCACCGCACGACCGGCGCCTCGCCCTGCTGCGGGCGGTCCAGACGGTGCCGGAACTCACCTCGATCTACTTCGACATGGTCGCCGGCATCGTCACCACGAGCGCCCTCTACACCCCGGAACTCCTGGAACGCCTGGCCGGCTGACGCTCAGGACGCTCGTGCCGTTCAGCGAGGGCAGCCCGACATCAGGCGCCGGTAGTAGGCGGCGGCGTCGCCGTGCGATTCCGGCCGCGTCCGCTGCACCCAGAGCATGACCTGGCCGGGCGCCCACGGGTCGGCGGTCGTCACGTACCAGGTGCCGGGGATCTTGTCGCGGCCCACGTTGTAGGCCTGGCCGCCATTGCCTCCTTCTTCGTAGTGGAAGATCGGCGCCGACACCTTGTGCCGCCGGAGCGTCGCGAGCGCGTCATCGACGGTGCGGCCCCGGATGTCGACGCAGTGCAGTGCCTCTCCGGGTGCGAACGCGCTGTTGGTGCTGGTGTACTGCTCGCCCGGTCGCGCGGCGCGGCCGAAGGTGATGCTCGCGCTGCCGTGGAAACCGATCGGGATCCTCACGCCGACCGGGCAGGAGCCGCCTCCGGAGAAGCACTTGCCCTTTCCGCTGATCATCTGGATCCCGTCGCCGCCGTCCGCCTCGACCACGGTGCCGGCCACCGACGGCGAGGCGGGGACCAGGGTGAGCCGGATGTTCATCCCGTGAGCCGCGAACTCCTTCCGGTACCGCGCGGGGTCGGCGAGCGGGTCCTTGACCTTGACGACCAGGTACTTCCCCTGGGTCGAGAAGGTCAGCACGGCCGGCTCCGCCCTCAGCGGAGGGCCTCCCGGGGAGGCGGGAGATCCGGTCGTCGCGGCGACGACCACGGCCGCCGTGCCGGCGGCGGCCACGACCAGCGGCACGCCGATGACAAGGCCCCGCCGGCGCCGCCGTGCCGGAGCCGGTTCGACGGGGGTGCTCATGATGTGCTCGGCCAGCTCACTCCTGGTCCGCGTGCTCACCATGCCGGCGACCTCCTCGTCAGTGGTGGTCGCGAGGCTCGAGATCAGGTCATCGTGGTTCATGCGTGTTCTCCTTTCGCGACACGCGCCCGGACGGTCGGTCCTCCCACCGCCCGCGCCTCCAGCTCACGGGCGAAGCGCCTGCGCGCGCGGTGCAGCCGGACGCGCACGGCGTTGCGTGAGCAGCCGAGCGCGGTCGCGATCTGCCCCGGGTCCAGGGACTCCCAGCCGACCAGCGAGAGCAGTTCCCGGTCGTCGTCGGACAGCGCGCGGAAGGCGGCCGCGACCGCGGTCAGGTCGTCGTCGTGTTCGACGGGCCGGTACGAGGCGGCGAGCTCGGCGCGCAGGCGCTCGGTGAGCACCAGCCGCCGGCGTACGCCGCGGTAGTGGTTGGCCAGGACGCGCCGCGCGATCCCGTACAGCCAGGGCCGCGCCGCGTCGCCGCGCGGCATGTCCTCCAGCCGCCGCCAGGCGGTCAGGAACGTCTCGGCCAGGATGTCCGCGGCGTCGTGAGCGTTGTCGGCGCGCCGCAGGACGTACCCGAGGACGGGGTCGTGGCAGGCCTCGTAGACCTGTTCGAAGGTTCGGCGTCTCTCATCGGGGGGTCGCAAGCCCTCTCCTCTCGCTGGACGCGTGGTGCGTCGTACCCCCTACGTGTCCGCACCCGCCGGGGCATTTCGCGCGAAATTCCCGCCTCGGTACGGACACCTACGGCATGGGCCCGCCATCCGGGCGCGCCCCGATGAGAGGAGATGCCATGGTAGGCAGACGAGCCGCCGTCGTCCTCGGAGCCCTGGCCCTGCTGGCCCCCGGCACCGCCCAGCCGGCCCACGCCGCACCCGCGCCACCGGCACCCCGGCGGACCGGCCTCCCGTACGGCCTCGCCAGGTCGCGCATCGTCGGCACGCCCATGCGCCACGCGAGACCGCTCAGTACGCGATCGTTCTCCGCCGCGGCGCCCGAGGTGACCATCGACGTCCTCGACCGGAGCGGGAAGCCGCCGACCACCGACGAGATCGATTCTGTGCTGTTCATACCGCTCGACGGCGGTGACTGGCTGAGCGCGGAGGTACGGGACGGCCACGCCGAGGCCGCGGTGCCCGCCGGCGCGTACGCGGTGTCGGCGTACGTGATGTCCACCGGCGCGAACGGCGAGACGTCCACCACTCTCATCTACCGGTCGAAGGTCTCCGTCACCAGGGACACCGCGCTGACGCTCGACGCCCGCACGGCACGGCCGATCCGGGCGGCGGTCGACCGGGCGGACGCCCGGACCGTCGGCATCGCCGCCGTCCTCACCCAGAGGCTCGGCTCCAGGGTGGAGACCGTCGCCTTGCTGGACGGCCCGGGCAACTTCGTCACGCCGACCGGCGGCGACTCCGAGCTCACCTTCCGGCTCCAGGCGCAGCTCACCAAGGACGGCGCGGCCACCAGCCCGTACCTCTACGCGATCGGTGCCGCACGCGACGGCATCCCGGCCGATCCCGGCCTCAGCGTCCGCACCCGGGACCTCGCCGCGGTACGGACGGGGTACGCCGGCGAGGGCGGCCCGGCCTGCGTCGGGACGTCGGCGGGCGTCGACTGGGGCACCGGGCTGAGCGTCGAGGGATGGACCGGCCAGGGGCCGCTGCCGGCCACCCGCACCGAATACCTCTCCCCCGGGCTGAACTGGCTGCGCTCGGAGTACGTCACCGGCACCGACTGCGGGTTCGCCTTCGACGACACCGACGTACGGAGCCGCACCGAGCGGTACCCGGGCGCCGGATCGTACGCACGGCGATGGAGCGCGGCGCCCGCCGGTCCCGCGGCCGGGTCGCTGCACTGGCAGACCGGTCAGGAGCCGGCCCTGGTCGTACGGATGCTGTCCTCCCAGGACGCCCAGAGCTCGATCGCGCCGTACGCGCACATGACCGGCACCTCGACCCTGCGCGACGCGAACGGCCGGGTCATCGCCACGAGCGACCAGCCGGGCAGCGCGAACGACTGGACGCACCCCGCGCCCGGGAAGTACACGCTCACCGTGGACGCGAACCGCGACGCGCCCTGGTCCGACCTCGCCACGCGACAGCACGTCGTCTGGAACCTCACCGTGGACGACGCCGCGCGGGTGGCGCTGCCCGTGCTGCGATACGCCACCGCGCTCGACGCCGACGGCCGCGCCCGCGCGGGCCGGAACCAGACCATCACCGTCACACCCGACGGGACGGGCGGAACCCCGGCGCTGCAGGTCTCCTACGACGACGGCGAGAGGTGGACCAGCACGCCCCTCCACAGGAGCGGGAGCGGCTGGACCACGCAGGTCCGCAACCCGGCGTCCGGCTACGTATCGCTCCGCGGGACCGTCGCCGGCGTCGTGGACCAGACGGTCATCAGGGCGTACGGCGTCGGCTGACGCATCGCGGATCGGCCTCTGCGGTCTCTGCCGGACGACGTCTTGCCTGCTCAGGCCTATTACTTGAGTGGTTTGACCGGTAGTATCCGGTTCCTGCCGTTATGCGTGCGGTGTCCGGATAGAGGCGATCTGATTGGGACGGAGGTGCCGATGGCCCTGACCGAGGCACTACGGGCGGGTGCTCCCCAGGCGTTCGGCGCGCTCTATGACGAGCACGCCGCAGCGGTCTACGCCTACTGCTATGTCATGGTCGGCGATGAGGCGGGCGACGCGCTGCGCGACGCCTTCGTCACGGTCGCACGCCGCCCGGACTCCGTCCCCGGCGACGACGCGGAGCTGGCGGTGTGGCTGCACTCACTCGCCCGGGCCGGGTGCGTACGGCGCGGCGCCTTCCGGCGCGGCGTCGTGGCGACGACGTCGACCGACCCGCTGCGACGCGCGCTGGCCCTCCTGAGCCCCGAATACCGCGAGGTCCTGGCGCTGTCGACCGCTCTCAGCCCGGCGGAGACCGCCCAGGTCCTCGGCGTGGCGCCGGACACCGCCGAGCCTCTCGTACGGGAGGCGCGGTGGCGCCTGCAGCAGGCCGCCGCATCGGTGGGCGGCCGGGAGACGCGGGACTCGGCGCCCCTCACCGCGCTGAGCGGGGAGGCCCTGCACCGGCTGGTGACGCTGGGGTACGAGCCTCCGGCGGGACAACGGGAGCAGGTGCTGTCCTCGTGCGCGGCGGCCGTACGGGCGCGCGGCGGGGCGGCGGTGTTCGGCGCCGACGGGACACCGCTCCCGCCGGACGCGTTCTCCGCGCAGGCCGATGACGCCACCCACCAGTTCTCCAAGATCTCTCCGGACGAGCCCACCACGCCGCCGCACCCGGTCGACGCGACCTCCGCGGACACGCGGCCGGAAGAGTCCGCGCCCGACGGCTCGCCGCCCGCGGAGCCACCGCCCGCCGAGCCACCGTATTCCGGGTTCCCCGAGGACGGGTTCGTCGAGGCGACGCTGGTCGGCCTGGAGTCCGTGGGCTCGGGGCCGGACGAGTACGCGAGCACGGACGAACAGCCGCCCGCCCGCGGCACGCACGCGAGGCGGAGAAAGCCGGTCGCCGGCCGCCGGGCCCTCGCGGCCGTGGGCCTGGTGGCCTGCGTCGCCGCGGCGACCGGCGTGGCGCTCGCCTGGCCCGGCTCGAACGACGCGAACCGAACCAGCGCGATCGTCCATCAGAGCCCCGGCTCCGGCCGCCCGGTCCAGCCGGCGCCGTCGAGCGACCCGACGCCCCCGCCGCCGCGGGAGGCCGGCTCGGAACCGGACACGACGCCGACCGGTGACGCCGCCGAGCCCAAGGCCACGAAATCCGACAGCAGCAGCGCCTCCGCGGACGACTCGGCCTCCGCGTCCCCGAGCAGCAGCCCCTCCACCAGCGACTCGGCCTCGGCGTCCCCGACCTGCAGCCCCTCTCCCGACGACTCCGGCTCGGCCACTCCGAGCAGCAGCCCTTCCCCCGACGACTCCGGCTCGGCCACTCCCAGCAGCAGCCCCTCCTCCGACGACTCCGGCTCGGCCACTCCCAGCAGCAGCCCCTCCTCCGACGACTCCGGCTCGGCCACTCCCAGCAGCAGCCCCTCCTCCGGCGACTCGGCGTCGGACTCGGCGAGCCCCACCCCGACGGCCCGGCGGACCCCCAAGCCCAGGCGGACGCCGAAGCCGAGGCGGACGCCGAAGCCGAGGCGGACGCCGAAGCCCAGGCGGACCCCGTCGCCCCACCGGACCCCGTCGTCCGAGCCGGCCTCACCCGCCGAACCGACCCGCTCGGCCAGGGCGACCGCACGCCCCGACCGGCCGACGACCAGGCCGAGGCCGCGTCACACCTCCGCGCCGTACGGCATGCCCGGCGACGGCCGCGGAACCGCAGGCCGCCGAGACCCCGATCGCACGTGCGGCGGACAGTGCGCTCGGCCGCGCCCCTGGAACCCCGGCGGCGACGACGGCGGCGGCCGACCGGCCGGCCCCAGGGCTCCGGGCGACGGCCGGCGCGGCCCTCAGCGGTGAGACCCCGGTGACGCGCACGGGCGCCGTCCGCCACGATGGGCGAGCGGCGCCCGGATCGCTATCCGGCCTCGGCGGGACCGCCGCCGGGAAGGACGCCGAGGCGGAGGATCGCGGTGAACCGCTGGTCGGCGCGGTCGAGCTGCTCCGTGATGCGGTGCTTGATCCGGTCCGGCAGCGGAGTGTCGCGGCGGTTGATCAGCTCCTTGAGCCCCGGCACGAGCGGGCGGTACTTCATGGCCAGCTTGCGGACCTTCGGCCCGGTGGTGTGGATGAGCCCGACGCCGTTGTCGGTGAAGTCGGACACCTTGATGATCCGGGCCGTCGGATGACGGTCCAGGCTGGCGGTGACGTGGGCGCGGTACTGGGCGTGGACGTCGCGGGTGCGGTCGTACACCGGGTTCGTCACGGCGCGGACGAGCCCGGCGACGCGCGGACCGAACTCCCCGGACAGCATCTCCAGGGCGGCCTCCGCCGGGTCGTCGTGACCGTCGCCCGCCAGCTCGACGGGATGGTCCTCGACGGAGTCGTGCAGGAGGGCCGCGACGAGGACGTCGACGTCGTCGACCTCGTAGTGACACATCACGCGCAGCGTCACCCGGAGCAGATGGTTGACGACGGGTTCCCGGGCCCTGCGGTCCTGGCGGTGCAGGTCGCTCGCCAGGGCCAGCGCCTTGTTGAGCCGGCGCCAGTCGCGCTCTTCGAACCGTTCGACCTCACGGGAGAACCGGTCGCGCAGGCCGGCCTCGCCGTAGACCTCGGTGATCGTGTGCAGTGGCAGCGTCTGTAGGTAGCTGGGCACCGTGTTCCTCTCCCACGGTGGCGCGCTCCCCGCCTGGGAGCGGTCACCCCTCCCGTGTGGAAATAGGACGCCCCCGAAGATCACCGGGTTCCGGCCGGGGCGAGGTCCCGGCGCCCGCCCGCTCCGGCGCCGGGACCTCCTCCGCGGCGGTGACCAGGTCTCCTACCACGGCACAGACGTACCGTCCCAGGAGAAGAACTCTCCCGAGGGGCCGTCGTCCGGCAGCAGCGCCAGCCGTACGGCGCCCGCCGCGGCCTCCGCCGGATCGCCGTCGCTGGCGGCGGCGGTGGCGTTGAGATCGGTCCGGCGGAGGCCGGGCGCGAGCGCGTTGACCTTGATCCCGTCATCGGCCAGGGCGTGGGAGTAGAACACGGTCAGCGCGTTCAGCGCCGCTTTGGACGACCGGTAGGCGGCGTACGTGCCCTGGTGCGGGAACTCCGGTCCGGTCGACCAGGTCAGCGATCCGGTGCCGCTGGAGATGTTCACGATCCGGGGGTGCTCCGACCGCCGCAGCGCCGGCAGGAACGCGTTGGTCGTCGTGACGACCCCGAAGACGTTCGTCTCGTAGATACGGCGGAAGGCGTCGGTGTCCTCGCGCTCCGGCGTTCTGTTCTCGCCGGAGATGCCGGCGTTGTTGACCAGGATGTCCAGCGCGGCGACCTGTCGTACGGCCTCGGCGACGCTCGCGGCGTCGGTCACGTCGAGGATGAGCGGCCTCGCGTCGCCGCCGATCTCCTCGGCGGCGCGTTCTCCGCGCACGGTGTCGCGCGAGCCGACGTAGACGGTGTGGCCCGCGTCGGCGAGCCGACGCGCGATCTCCTTGCCGATGCCCTTGTTGGCACCGGTGACCAGTGCGATCGAGTTGTCCATGCCATCGAGGGTGCGTGCCGGCGAGGCCGCCGATCCAGGCACAATCGATACCAGGGAGAAGGAGGACGAACCCGATGGCACGAGCCGAGCTGGCCCGCTTCCTGCGCGACCGGCGGGAGGGGCTGCGCCCCGAAGAGGTCGGCCTGCACGCGGGACCCCGGCGCCGTACGCCCGGCTTGCGCCGCGAGGAGGTCGCCGACCTGGCCCGCATGTCGGTCGACTACTACGTCCGGCTGGAGCAGGCACGAGGACCCCGCCCGTCCCCGCGGATCTTGACCTCCATGGCGGACGCGCTCCGGCTCTCGCCGCCCGAGCGGACCCATCTGTTCCGGCTGGCCGGTGTGCCCCCGGAGCCACCTGCCGGACCGCCACGGCACGTCCGCCCGTACGTCGCGGGCCTGCTGCACCGGATGCCGGAGACCGCGGTCGTCGTCACCGCGGCCACCTACGACGTCATCGCCTGGAATCCGCTGGCCGAGGCGCTGCTCGGTGACCTTCGAGGGCAGCCCAACCTGGCCCGCCGGCGCTTCCTGCTCCGCGACGAGGTGATGACCTCGGGCCACGAGGAGTTCGGCGACTACGCGGTCGCACGGCTGCGGGCGGCCGCCGACCGGTATCCCCACGACCCGGGCCTGGCGGCCCTGCTGGCCGAGCTCAGGGCGGGAAGCGCGGAGTTCAGCCAGATCTGGGCCACCAACCCGGTACGCGCCCCGGGTCACCGGACGAAGACGATGGCCCATCCGGACTTCGGCCGGCTGCACATCGACTGCGACGTCCTCGCCGTCCCCGAGGACGACCAGCAGGTCGTCTTCATGACCGCCGAGCCGGACACGCCGACCGCCCGAGCCCTGCACCACCTGGCCGCCCGGCTCTCCTGACCGGTCTCCGCGTGCCCGCGGGCGTCCCGCTCACACCCGGGCGCCGGCACGTGGGCCGGTGGCGGGCACCTGCTCGGCCTCTTCCCGGACGCCGAAGCGCGCGTGCAGCCGGCGCATCGGGGCCGGCGCCCACCAGGCGCGGGACCCGAGCAGGGCCATCGTGGCGGGAACCAGGAGCAGCGCCGCGCAGGTCACGACCCGCCCGGTCCGGCTGAGGCCGTCCACGACCGCCCGGCCCGGATCGGCACCGGGGCGCAGGATGACGGTGACCGGACTGCTGGAGGACGCGGCGGGAAAGTGCGTGGTGAGCGCGTCGTACATCTGCCGCGACTCGGAGCGGTGCGGCAGCGAGCGGGCGTCGGCGTCCGCCAGCTTCATCCCGGTGGCCGGCAGGGCGAGCACCGCCAGTGCCGCGCCGACGATGAGCAGCCCGGCGATGGGACGGCGCGTGCAGCTTCTGGCGATCCGGGCGAAGAAGCCGCCGTCCGCGGCGACGACCCTCGGCGGGATCGTGCCGCCGAAGCGGGTGAGCAGTGCCCGCAGCAACGTCACCGTGGCCAGCATGTCCACGACGATGACGGCCGCCGCGGCCATGCCGATGCTGCGCAGCGCCGGAGCGGGGAAGACGAGCAGCCCGGCCAGGCACGCGGCGACCGTGAGACCGGAGAAGAGCACGGTACGGCCCGCGGTGGCCACCGTGCGGCGTACCGCCTCGGTCACCTCGGCGCCCTCGCCGCGTTCTTCCCGGAACCTGGTGAGGATCAAAAGCGCGTAGTCGACCGCCAACCCGAGGCCGAGCATGGTGGTGACCCGCATCGCGGCGGCCGAGACCTCGGTGAGGCGGCTGAAGCCGTACAGGATCAGGAGGGCTCCGGCGATACCGCCGATCGAGTTCGTGGTTGAGCAGCGAGCCACCGCTGACCCGTACGGACGGCGCCTTGATGCCGTGCAGCAGGTCGTACGCACGGTCGTAGTTGTGGTCGTGCGCGTCCGGGCCGAAGGCGACCTCGATCAGTACGGCCTGTCCGTCCGGCGCGACCAGGCCGGGTGTCCTGTACGGATCGGTGACGTCGGTCACCTCCGGCACGTGCCGGACGGCGTCCGTCACCTGGGTGATCTGGTGTTTCAGCCCCGCGACCGGGGCTCCGGACACGACGGCGGTGATGGTGTCGGACGACGGCTGGAGCCGGTCGAGCAGGTCCGAGGCGCGCTGCGATTCGCTGCCCGGGACGGAGGTGGCGTGCCGTACGAGGGAGTCCGCGCGTCTTCCTCCCTCCAGCGCGGGATGGAAAGGACGTGAGAAGCCTGGCCCTCCTCGTCGGCACGGACGGGGTGGAACATGTCCGTCAGAGCAATAAAACCGTGCGCGAAGTGGCGAGCCGCCGTGCGTGCATTGGAGACCTGAGTTCGACGAACTCTCTTACCCTCGACCTGCGTTGAATCCGGCGGGCGGCAGGGAAGGCCTCAGGGGACGTGGCACCGAAACAGTATTCGTATAAAGATCTTCTACGTCCGGACGGGAGCACCGCACCGGACGCGGAAGATTACCCACCGAGCGAATTCGGCATGGACACCGAAAAGCCCGGGACCTCTGCCTATCCCTCCGCGCCTCCCGGCCGGCCCACCAAGTGGCCGTGGGGAAACTCCAAAGACGGGGAGATCGAGTTCCACCCCAGCCCCATACGAACCGTCATCAACGCCCTGAAAGTCGACCGAGCACGCTATGACAAGGGCGACGGGAACGTCCACGACCTGCAGAACAGGGGCGACGTAAGCGACGCCAATGCGGTCGGCGGAGGCTTCGACGACAGGACCGGGTACCCCGCGGGCAGGGTACTCGCGGTTTATCTGCAGAACGCTCAGGCGAATATCGCCCCGAAGAGCGGATCCGGACTCTACGCGAGTTTCCTGCAGTCCTACGACGCGGTGATCAAGACCCTCAGCGACTCCATCACCAACTACAACGAGGCCGAGGACGCCAACCTGATACGGGTCAGCACCGGATCCGCGGACCAGGCGGCGAACGCCGGAGCCGGCGTGACACCGGCCGATGTCTCCTTCCAGGTCAATGACGCCGCGCACCCCAAGGGGAAGTGGAGCGGAGAGCTCGAGGACTTCAGGGCCCTCGCGAAGAGTGTCGATCCGGGCGCCGTACGCGCGGCGAGCAAAGCCTGGCTGGGCGCGCAGTCGAAGCTCATGGACTCGTGGGATGTGCTCTACACCCAGGGATCCGCACTCGCCGACGCGTGGAAGGGCAAAGCCGGCGACACGATGCAGCAGAGCCTGAAGAACCTCTACTTCAGCAGCTGCGCACTGGCCGACGCGACCGGACAGGTGGGGATCGCGGTCGAGGCTCACGCCGGGGATCTCGACAAGCTCGTCAAGCTGGCCGACACGATAAAGCAGACGCCACGAAACGACTGGCAGCACGCCAAGGACTATTTTCTCGCCAACAACTGGGGCATGGGCCCGTTCCTGATCGGAGATCGCAAGACCGATTACGAAAAGCACTACAACGCCGCGCTCAACAAGGCTCGCGACTGGATGAACGCCACGGGTCAGCATGAGCATGACGGGCTGGCGCGGTCGACGACGAGCTACGTCCTGCCCGAACTGCCGAAGAAGGTGAAGTTCACGCTGCCCAGCCCTTCGGCCAGCCCCATCGATCCGTCCTCTTACGACACCACGGGCCTGACCGGCCCGGGCATCGATCCCGGCGCGCTCGCCAACGGCGTCCGTTACCCGGACATGAGCGGTTCAGCCGGCCCGTCCGGCACCGACCTGTCGGGCGTGAACGGTGACAACCCCCTGGGCGGCAACGGGATCGGAAACGGGACCGGGACCGGGACCGGGACCGGGACCGGGACGGACCTGGCGGGGACCGGCAACGGCCCGCTGCCGAACGGCGGCACCGGCTTTCCCGGCGGCGGCCTGCCGTACGTCGCGAGCGGCCGCGACGGAGGGCTCAACTCCCGTGCCAACGGCGCGCTCAACGCTGCGGACCGGGCGGCTCAGGAGGCGGCGGCCCTGCGCAACGCCGCCGCGGCCCGGGGCATGGCGGGGATGCCGATGCCGATGGGCGCGGCCGGATCCGACAAGGACAAGGAACGGCAACGCACGACGTCCCTTGTGGAGGAGGATGACATGTTCTCCCCGGACGACGAGGTGTCACCGCCTCTGATCGGCTGACCTGCGCGAGGCTCCTCCGTCCGACGCGACCGGCCACCCTGCCCGTACGGTCCTCGTGTCGTCGTCCCTCCCTCTGACACGAGATGATGCGCGGACGGCCAAGGCCGGGGCGCGGCGGAGCGCCCGGGCCAGAGGGTGTAGGCCTAGAGGAAAGCCTTGCGGGAGGGACGAGTCGACGGTGAGTGAAAACGTGTCCGATGGCGTGACGAGCTTCGCGGACCTGGGGTTGTGTCCGGAGCTGCTGAACGCGCTGTCCGGCCTGGGCTACGAGGAGCCCACGCCCATCCAGCGGGAGGCGATCCCGCCGTTGCTGGAGGGAAGGGATCTCATCGGTCAGGCCGCCACGGGCACGGGAAAGACGGCGGCGTTCGCGCTGCCGGTGCTGCAGCAGCTGTCCGGCGACGGCGGGCGCACCGACCCGGCGGCCCTGGTCCTGGTGCCCACGCGGGAGCTGGCCGTCCAGGTCTCCCAGGCGTTTCACCGGTACGGCCGTGGGCTGGGCGTGCGCGTCCTGCCCATCTACGGCGGGCAGCCGATCGGCTGGCAGATCAAGGCGCTCGAACGCGGCGTCGACGTCGTGGTCGCCACCCCTGGGCGCGCGCTCGACCACATCGGCCGTGGCACGCTCCGCCCGCAGCAGGTGGAGGCGGTCGTGCTGGACGAGGCGGACGAGATGCTCGACATGGGTTTCGCCGAGGACATCGAGGAGATCCTGCGGGCGACCCCCGACGATCGCCGTACGGTGCTGTTCTCCGCGACGCTGCCGCCGCGGATCAAGGGGCTCACCGGCCGCTACCTCCGTGACCCGGTGAAGATCCAGATCGGCCGCGAGGAGGCGCCTCCCGGCGAGGCCCCGCTGGTACGGCAGAACGCCTACGTGGTCGCACGGGCGCACAAGCCCGCGGCGCTCGGACGCCTGCTGGACGTGGAGTCGCCCACGGCCGCGATCGTCTTCTGCCGCACCCGCGAGGAGGTCGACCAGCTGACGGAGACCCTCAACGGACGCGGCTACCGCGCCGAGGCGCTGCACGGCGGCATGAGCCAGGACCAGCGCGACCGCGTCATGGGACGGCTGCGCGGCGGCACGGCGGAACTCCTCATCGCCACCGACGTGGCCGCGCGCGGGCTCGACGTCGAGCAGCTGACCCATGTCGTCAACTACAACGTTCCGTCCGCGCCCGAGTCGTACGTGCACCGCATCGGCCGGGTGGGCCGCGCCGGCCGCGAGGGCGTGGCCATCACCCTGGCGGAGCCGCGCGAGCACCGGATGCTCAAGACGATCGAGCGGGTGACGAAGCAGCGCATCACCGTCGAGAAGGTCCCCACGGTCGCCGACCTGCGCGCGCGGCGCCTGGAGCTGACCCGGGCCGCGCTGCAGGAGAGCCTCATGGAGGACGACCTGACGCACTTCCTGGCGGTGGTGGAGCCGCTCACCGAGGAGTTCGACGTCATGGAGGTGGCGCTCGCCGCGGTGAAGCTGGCGTACGAGTCCAGCGGGGCGGCGGCCGACGAAGAGGAGATCCCGCAGATCGCCCCGAAGCCGGACCGGGATGGACGCGACCGCCGAGGCGCCGGAGGGCGCCGCGACCGGCGCGGCGGCACGCCCGCCCAGGGCATGACGCGCCTGTTCGTCGGCCTGGGCCGCAGCGCGGCGATCCGGCCGCAGGACCTGGTCGGCGCGATCACCGGCGAGTCACGCCTGGCCGGGCGCGACATCGGCGCGATCGAGATCGCCGACCGGTTCTCGCTCGTCGAGGTCCCGGAGGCCGCGGCCGATCAGGTGATCAAGGCGCTGCGACGCACCACGATCAAAGGCCGCAAACCGACGATCCGCCGAGAACGCGACGCGGCCGGCCGCCGCCCACGCTGACCCGCCGCCTACCGGGCCGGGCCCGGGTCGAAGTCGAAGACGGTGCCGTCGACCACGCCGACCTCCGAACGTGCGTGCAGGTACAGGGCAGCGGGGTTCTCGGCGTACCGGAACCACGGGAGGTTCTTCGGAATGGACCAGGGGCTCACCCGCGACAGGTGACGCCGCGCGCGCAAGATGTCGCCGTCGAGCCAGAACGCATGACCGAACAGGTGGTGCGCCTCAGCGGTCCGTACGCCGCCGTCCGGCTTCTCACACCACGCGTCGGCCGCGCTCGCCAGCTCCTCGCGTACGGAGTTCTGCATGAAGTAGAGGTTCGGGTCGGCCTCCTGGTCCGTCGCGAGTTCGATGTGCATGGTCACCAGCAGCGCCGGTAGCGGACTGCCGACCGGCGCGTCGGCCGCGGCGGCACGCGTGAACGCGGTGAGTTCCTCCTTCGAGCCCTGCCACTTCGCGCACAGCACCTGCAAACGCGAGGCGTGACCCGCGAAGAAGGCCGGGCCACGCCGCTGGAGCTCGGCCCAGAAGTCGTCCAGCTCCTGGCGTGGACGCTGCGCGCCCAGGCCGTACCACTGCAGGCGCTCCCACGGGTTCGGGTCGCCGGGCCGCAGCTCGGCCGCCCGTGCCAGCGGTTCGTACGCCCGGCCGAGGATCAGCCAGAACTCCTCGAACTTACGTCGCTCCGTGTCTTTCGCCACCGCGCTGCCGCGGACCTGCCAGCCGTGCTGGATGTGCGCGTCGCCCAGCCACAACGCGAGGTCGGCGTCGTCGGGGTTCTCCCGCTGAAGGCTGCTCAGCGCCGCGATGTGGGGCACCACGGCGGTGGCCAGCCGCCCCAGCCGGGCGCTGCGGAGCTCGTGGTCGGCCGAGGACGCGGCCAGGAGCGCCCGGCCGGGCTCCAGCACGCCGTTGGCGGCGCCGGCGACGGCCGCGGGCAGGGCGGGGTCGTCGAACAGATCGGGCCCGTCCGCCACCACCCGGGATGCCCGTCTGGCTCTGGCGGAGAACAGCTTGGCAAGGGCAGCGCACATGATGTCTCCTTGGTTCTCAACGCTTGAAGCGGGCACGGACCCGCGCGTATCGGCTCCGTGATGTACTGCGGGCCGCGGACCAGGCTCACGCCGTCGGCGCCGACGAT
The DNA here is from genome assembly GCF_039541955.1 of Actinoallomurus oryzae. Lineage (NCBI taxonomy): Bacteria > Bacillati > Actinomycetota > Actinomycetes > Streptosporangiales > Thermomonosporaceae > Actinoallomurus > Actinoallomurus oryzae. The sequence goes on from NZ_BAABHF010000038.1 coordinate 196,146, forward strand.
GAGACGTGAGGTGTCGACCGGGGCGTCGGCGCTGCGCAGCACCTCGCCGTCCACGACGCCGTACGAGAACCCGGGCGCCGCACGGTACCTCGCCGACGGCGCACGGGAGCCGGGCACCATCACGAGTGCGGAGTCGAGCGATCTCCTCGCGTGGGGCCGGATGGTCGGCGAGGAGCTCGATCTCGTGCAGGAAGGCGGTCAGTAGCCGGTCGTGGTTGTCGCGGAGACCGTCCGTGCACGCGGTGACGTGCGCGTACCGCGCGTCACGGGGGGCGTAGGACGTACCCGGGGTGTAGCTGATCCCGGCCTCCTGTCGCAGGCTGCGGTGGAGCCGCGCACCGAGGAGGCCGACGTACACCTGGGCGGCCGTGGACCGGCGCACCAGCGAGGTCATGGCGACGATGCCGTCCGGCTGCCGGAAGTAGGCGGGCGTTCGCGGGAGCGCCGACGACGGCTCCGGCGGCGGGATGCGCTCGCCCTCCGGCAGGTCGATCCTGAGATCCGGCGGAGGGGGCCCACCGCCGAAGACCAGGACGAGGTTCCGCCGGGTGAACCACCGGTCGGCCCACGCCCTGAGCCGGTCCGGGGTGTGCCGGCCGACGCCGAACTCCTCGTACGCCTGAAGTCCGTAGGTGGCGGCGCCGTAACGCCAGATCATGAGCGGATCCGACAACGCGGGCGCGCGGCTGTCGGCCTCGGCGCGCAGAACCTGGTTCTCCAGTTCGAGCCGGTCGAACGGCAACGCCCGCAGTGACCGGCACACCCCGGCCACGAAATCGGCGATCCCCGTGTCGCCTCCCTGGGAGGCGAACACCGTCGTGACCGCGTCGACCCTCCCGTTCGACTCGTGCACGTGCCCGCCGGCCGTGTGCATGGTGAGGTGCTCGACGAGATGGGTGACCCCGCGCCACGCGAGCTGCTCATCGGCGATGCCGACCCGGAACGCAAGGAGAACGCGACGCTGGTCCTCGTCGCCCTCCGCCCAGTAGGCCGGGACTCCGTCGACCTCGGTTCTGTGCCACCCCACGACAAAGCCTCCCAAATAGCGCGAGAAGACTAACGGGTGGCGACGACGGTTGCCGATCATTTTGCGGCGAAGGGCTTAGCGCGCGCACAGGCTCCCCCTCCCTTCCCGGGGGGCCGGCGGCGCCGGGCGTGGAAAGTGAAGGCCGGTTGCGGTTGATACCCAGGTGACCGCCATCCGCGCTATGGAAAGGCACCACATGACAGGGGATCCTCCGCCCCATCCTGCCGAGTCGTTCGACGAGGTCTTCGACGCGTACTTCGCCGAGATCCACCGGTACGCGGCCAAGCGGCTCGGCCCCGACGCCGCCGCCGACGTCGCGGCGCAGGCGTTCCTGGAGGCGTTCCGGCAACGCCACCGCTACGACCCGGAACGCGCGGGCGTGCGCACCTGGCTGTACGGCATCGCGACCAAGGTCCTCGGCAGGCACCAGCGGACCGAGACACGCGCGTTGCGGGCGCGCGCCCGCCTCGGTCCGGGCCGGGGCGCCGAGGAGCACACCGAACGGGTCGACGCGCGGGTCAGCGCCGAGGGCCTGCGCGGCGAGCTCGCCGGGGCGATCGCGGCACTGCCGCGCGGGCAGCGCGACGTGCTGCTGCTCGTGGCCCTGGCCGACCTCAGCCACAACGAGGTCGCGGCGGCACTGGGGATCTCCTATGGCACGGTCGGCTCCCGGCTGAACCGTGCCCGAACCACACTGCGCAAGGCGCTGGGCGGGACCAATCCGATGCTCACTTTGGAGGAACAACATGGATGAGGTGCGGATGGTCCGGGACTCCTACCCCGAGCCCGCGCCGCCCACCGCCCGGGAGATCGCCCGGGCGAAGGCACTGCTGAACGACCCGCCCCGCCGCTCACGGCCCCGGCTGCTGTGGGGGCTGGGCGGCGTGGTCGCGGCGGGTGCGGCGACGGCCGTGGCACTCACGGTCGTCGGCGGGAACACGCCCGCCCCGCCGCGGCCGTCCGGCCCGGTACACCTGGACGACAGGGCGCTCGTCCTCGCGGCGGCGGAGAAGGCGGAACAGCAACCGACCGGCAAGTACTGGCACGAGGACCGGATCGACGGCCAGTCCTACATCATGCGGCCGAAGACCGGGACGTACGCGATCACCGGGGCGACCACGGAGTCGTTCGCCTGGTGGGGCGCCAAGCGCGGCATGGGCGAGGGTTACTACGGCCGCGACCTCCCGGCCCACCCGTCGACCGCGCGGGACGCGGCGCTGTGGCGCAAGGCCGGGTCGCCGTCGCGCTTTCGCGTCTGGTCCAGCGACCACTACTACACCTACACCGCCAAGGCGCAGAAGTGGCAGCTGGACGGCCCGAACCGGGGGACGAACCCCCGCGGCGGCGGAGAGTTCTTGGGCGGGGTGTCGGCCAAAGACCTGCCGAACCTGCCGACCGACAAGACCAAGCTCGCCGAGATGTTCATGGGCGACGAGGAGATGAAGAAGCTGACGGGCCCCAAGTTCGCGGATAAGGGGGTGACGTCCCGCCTCAAGCTCATGAGGGTGTCCGCGCTCCTGTCCGCCCCGGTGTCCTCGCAGGTCCGGGCGGGCCTGATGCGCGCGCTGGCCGACCAGCCGGGCATCCACTCGATCGGCCAGGACACCGACCCGCTGGACCGCAGGGGCGTCGCCCTGGCCTCCGACGACCGCACCACGACGGTCACCGGTGAGTTCGGCGAGCCGAAGGCCGAGCGGGGGACCTACCGCTCTCGCACAGTGATCATCTTCGATCAACGCACCGGGGCACTGCTGTCCGTACAGGACGAGGTGACCAAGCCCGGCGGCCCGTACGCGGAGATGAGGCCCGGGTTCATCATCAACTACATCGCCGAACGCTCGTCGGGGTGGACCGACACCAAGCCGACCCCGCCGGCCGCCCTCCCCTTCCACTGACCGCCAACCACCTCGCCGCCCTCGCCCGCCCGGAAGTCGCGGGCGAGGGCGGCACTTCGCCGTTACCGCGAGCCGAGGAACAGAGCGATCCGAATCACCGCGACGACGGTGACGAGAGCTCCCACCACGACGGCGACGCTCGCGGGCTCCCTGCCGCCCCACGAGCGGCCGGTCCGGTCGGCCGGTCTCCTGGTTCTCAGCAGAGCGGGAATGCCGCACGCGAGGGCGACGAGCGCGAAGGGCAGGGGCGCGCCGAGGCGGCCGACGGCATAGTCGGTGCCCCAGTCCGCCGGCCGTTGGTGCATGAGCGAGCTGAAGGTATCCAGCCCGGAGAGCACCGCGAAGGTCGCCGCCGTGACGGCCAGGAGGTTGCGACGCTGTGATTCGTCGGCCGGCGGCCGGGATCGCTGTTCCGCGGGCGTCTCGGGTGGTGTGGTCATGATCAGGAAGGGTAGAGACGATCAGACCGCGGTGACAGGGCCGTCGGTCGACGTGTTGATGATCCGGTAGCCGACTCCCGGTTTGGTGATGATGACGGGTGGGTCGCCGAGCTTGCGGCGTAGCCGGCCGATGGTCACGGTGACCGTGTTGGTGAAGGGGTTGGCGTGCTCGTCCCAGACCTGTTCGAGCAGGTCCTCGGTGCTGAGGAAGGCCGGAAGGGCGCGTAGGAGCGCCTCCAGGACCCCGAACTCCTTGACCGACAGGTCGAGCGGGCGGCCGTCGCGGGTGACGGTGCGCAGCAGCGGGTTGAGCTCGATCCCGGCGGCGCGCAGGGTGCGGGCCCGCGCGGTGGGCCGGCGACGGGCGAGGGAGCGGATGCGCAGCACGAGTTCGGGAAAGTGGAACGGCTTGGCGAGGTAGTCGTCGGCCCCCAGGCTCAGCCCGCTGACCCGGTCCCCGGGCGAGCCGGCCGCGGTCAGCATGAGGACCATGGCCCGGTCGTCGCGTTCGGCGATCATCTCGCAGAGGGTGTCGCCGTGGATTCCCGGCAGGTCACGGTCGAGGACGACCACGTCGTACCCGCCCAGGTCGAGCTTGGCCGCGGCCTCCAGCCCGTCGTACGCGACGTCCACGGCCATGCCCTGGTCGCGCAGGCCCTCGACCAGGACGTCGGCGAGGGACCGGGCGTCCTCGACCACCAGCACCCTCACGACGCGAGCCCCACCGGCGACGGCAGCGCGATCACGACCCGCAGACCGCCCTCGGGACGCGCGCGCAGGTCGAGCTCGCCGCCGTGCGCCGCGGCGACGGCCGCCACGATCGAGAGCCCGAGCCCGGCCCCGGTGCCGGTACGGTCGGCGCCGAGCCGGCGGAACGGCTGGGCCAGCTCCGCGACCTGCCGCGCGTCGAGCACCGGTCCCCCGGTGTCGACGACCAGGCGCACCGTCGTGCCGTCGGCCGCGAGGGCGAGACGGATCCAGCCTCCGTCGTGGTTGTGCGCGATCGCGTTGTCGATGACGTTGTCGACCATGCGGCGCAGCAGCGTACGGCTGCCGCGCACCCGCCCATCGTCACGGCCGATCGTCTCGTGCACGGTCAGGCCCTTGGCGGCGATGTCCGTGGCGCGGGCGGACAGGGCCTCGGACACCACGGAGCCGAGCGAGAGCGGGGTACGGTCGGGGAGTTCACCGTGCCGGGTGCGGGCCAGGACGAGGAACCCGTCCAGCAGCTCGTCGACCTGGTCGAGTTCGGCGCGCAGCCTGCCCGCCAGCGCGGTCGTCTGCGCCGGAACGTGCCCCGGCTTGCCCACCGCCACGTCCAGCGACGCCCGCATGGTGGCCAGCGGGGTGCGGAGCTCGTGGGAGGCGTTGGCGACGAAACGGCGCTGGGCATCGAAGGCGTGCTCCAGGCGTTCGAGCAGTTCGTCGATGGTGTCGGCGAGGTCCTTCACCTCGTCGGCGGGGCCGGGTACGGCCAGCCGTTCGTGCAGGTTGTCCGCGGAGATCCGCCGGGTCGCCGCCGTCATCGTCCGCAGCGGGCGCAGCACGCGGCCCGCGATGAGATGCCCCAGCACGACCGACACCACCGCCATGACGCCCAGCGCGATCAACGACGCGATCAGGAGCTGACGCGACTGGTTCGCGTGCGCCTGGGCCAGTTGGTCCTGCAGCTGGTGGATCCGGGGCAGGGCGTTCTCCGGGGTCTGCCCGTTCGCGGGCGGTCCGGCGGGCGCGGATTCGCTGACCCGCGTGCCACCGGACACCACGACGGCCACGATGGTGAGCAGCCCGGCGCCGGACAGCAGGAACACGGCACCGTACAGCGCGGTGAAGCGCGACCTCACGGTGCGGCGCGACAGTCCCAGCCGCATTCTCATCGGTCCTCCCCCGCGCTCGTCCTGACGTTCCAGGATGCCCGGAGCGACCTAACAACGGGATGACGGCCTCCGTTCGGCCCACGTTATGGCGTTCGGCGCATCGTTCGGTGTCGCCCCGTCAGAGCCGAACGAACAAGGACACGTCACGCTATGAGCACCAGAGCAGCCATCGAGGTCAACGGCCTGCGCAAACGCTTCGGGCCGACCGTGGCGCTGGACGGGATGTCCTTCGCCGTCGCGCCGGGGCGGGTCACCGGCTTCGTCGGCCCCAACGGTGCGGGAAAGTCCACCACGATGCGGGTGATCCTCGGCCTGGACGCGGCCGATGAGGGCCACGCGCTGGTCGGCGGGCGGCCGTACGGGAGCCTGCGCCGCCCGCTGAGCCAGGTCGGAGCGCTGCTGGACGCCTCGGCGCTACAGCCGAGCCGCAGCGCCCGCGACCATCTCCGGTGGCTGGCCCACTCCCAGGGGCTGACCGCCGGGCGCGTCGATGAGGTGGTCGAGCAGGTCGGGCTGCGGGCCGTGATCCGCCGGAGGGCGGGCGGCTACTCCCTCGGCATGCGGCAGCGGCTCGGGATCGCCGCGGCGCTGCTCGGCGACCCGCCGGTGCTCATGCTCGACGAGCCGTTCAACGGCCTGGACCCCGAGGGCATCGTGTGGATCCGCGGTCTCCTGCGGTCGCTGGCCGCCGAGGGGCGCGCGGTCCTGGTGTCCAGCCACCTGATGAGCGAGCTCCAGGACACCGCCGACCATCTGGTGGTGGTCGGCCGCGGCCGGGTCATCGCCGACGCCGGCGTGGCGGAGCTGCTGGCCGCCACCGCCGGCGACCGGGTGACGCTGCGCACCACGGCGGGCTCGGTGGCCGCGAGCGTACTGGAGCCCGAGGGCGCCACCGTCACCGCCACCGGGTGGGACACGCTGACGGTCTCCGGGCTGGCGGCGGAGAGGGTCGTGGCCCTCCTCGGTGCCAGGGCGGTGCCGTTCTCGGAGGTCGCACCGCATCGCGCGACGCTGGAGGAGGCCTACATGGAGCTCACGCGCGACGCGGTCCAGTTCCGCGCCGCCACCGCCCGGGGGGAGGCACGATGACGAGCGCCACCGTCGCACCCGACCGGCCGGGCGTGCGGGCCGGCTTCGTCCACCTGCTGCACGCGGAGTGGACCAAGTTCCGTACGGTCCGCGGCTGGGTGATCGCCATGGCGGTCGCGGCACTGGTCACCGTGCTGCTCGGGCTGTTCTCCGCGCAGGGCAGCCACTCTTCGTGCGCCGGCGGTCCGGCCGGGACCGCCTGCCCCGCCGTTCCGGTGGGACCGGGCGGCGAAGCCGTGAACGACCGCTTCTTCTTCGTCCACCGGTCGCTCACCGGAGACGGCTCCATCACCGTACGGCTGACCTCGCTGACCGGCATCATCACCTATCCCCCGCCGGACCACGACGCGATCGTTCCCGGCCTCGTGCCGTGGGCGAAGGCCGGAGTCATCATCAAGGACGGCACGCGGCCGGGATCGGCCTACGCGGCCGTCGTGCTCACCGGCAGGCACGGCGTGCGGATGCAGCACGACTTCACGGAGGACACGGCGGGTCGCCCGGGCGGCGCCTCCGCGGCGTCCCCGCGCTGGCTGCGGCTGACCCGCTCCGGCGACACGCTCACCGGCTACGAATCGTCCGACGGCACGCACTGGACCAGGGTCGGCACGGCTCATCCGGCCGGGCTCCCGTCCACGGCGCAGGTCGGGCTCCTCGTCACCTCCCCCGGCGACCTGACGGTGAAGCAGGGCGCTCTCGGCGGCAGCGTCGAACAGGAGCGCTTCACCCAGGCCACCGGCGTGTTCGACCACGTCACGGTGCGCGGCGAGACGCCCGGTGGCGCGTGGAGCCACGACGAGGTGGGGGCCACCGGCGAGAAGACCGACTGGGAGCGGTACCACCGGCCGGCCGGCGTCGAGGAGTCCGGCGGCGCGTTCACCGTCACCGGGAGCGGCGACATCGCGCCGCGCGGCTCCGGTGAGGGCATGCGCATCGAGAACACCCTCACCGGCGTGTTCGCCGGGATGATCGTGCTGGTCATCGTGGCGGTGCTGTTCATCACGTCCGAGTACCGGCGAGGCCTGATCCGTACCACCCTGCTCGCCGGCCCGCGACGTGGCCGCGTGCTGGCGGCTAAGGCCATCGTGATCGGCCTGGTCGCCTTCGTCACCGGGCTGATCGCCGCCGTGGTGGCCGTCCCGGCGTGCACGCACATCCTGCGCGCCAACGGCAACTACGTCCTTCCGGTGACCCGGCCGACCGAACTGCGGGTGGTGGTGGGCACCGCGGCGCTGCTCGCCGCCGCGGCCGTCTTCGCCCTGGCCCTCGGCGCGTTGTTCCGGCGGAGCGTCGCGGCGGTGACCGCCGCCGTCGTGGTGCTCGCCCTGCCCCACGTCCTGGCCACCGCCTCCGTCCTGCCCGAGGGCGCGGCGCAGTGGCTGCTGCGGCTCACGCCGGCCGCCGCGTTCGCGGTCCAGCAGAGCATCCCGGAGTATCCCCAGGTGACGGGCCACTACGTGCCGCAGGACGGCTACTATCCGCTGGCGCCGTGGGCCGGCCTCGCCGTGCTCTGCGCCTACGCCGCGCTCGCCCTCGGCCTGGCCGTCCTCCGGCTGCGGCGGAGGGACGCATGAGGCGCCACCTGCACGCGGAGTGGACGAAGCTGCGCACCGTGCCGGGCACCGCCTGGCTGCTGCTCGCCGTCGCCGGGCTGACGGTGGCGCTGAGCGCCGTGGCCGCCACCGCCGTGACCTGCCCATCGACCGGTTGCGCCACGGACACCACCAAGCTCGGCCTCACCGGGGTCCAGCTGGGTCAGGCCGCCGTCGCCCTGCTCGCCGTGCTGGGCGTCAGCGGCGAGTACGGCACCGGCATGATCCGTACCACGCTCACCGCGATGCCGGGCCGGGCCGCCGTCCTCGCCGCCAAGGCCGCCGTCCTGTCCGGCCTGACGATGGCGGCGGGTACGGTCGGTGTCCTCGGGTCGGTGCTGGCCGCACGGCTGATCCTGCCCGGCAGCGGCTTCACCCCCGCGCACGGCCACCCGTTGCCGTCCCTGGCCGACGGGGCGACGCTGCGTGCGGCCGGTGGCTCCGTCCTCTATCTCATGCTGATCGCCCTGCTCGGCCTCGGCGTCGCCACCGCCGTACGGGACTCCGCGGCCGCCGTCGGCTCCGTGCTCGGCCTGCTCTATCTCTTCCCGATCGTCGGCCACGTGGTCGCGGACCCGCACTGGCAGCGGCGGCTGTGGCAGGTCTCGCCGATGGACGCGGGGCTGGCCATCCAGGCCACCACCGATCTGCGGAGCCTGCCCCTCGGCCCCTGGGCCGGCCTCGGCGTCCTCGCCGCCTGGAGCGCCGCGGCCCTCCTGTGCGGCGGACTGCTGCTCCGCCTGCGCGACGCGTGACCCCGCCCGCCGTACCGCGCATCGCTATTCGGTGCGTGGCCGGAACAGTTCGAGGGCGACCGCGCCGCAGTCGAGCCGTTCGGCGCCGTTGTATCGCAGGTCGATGGTCAGGTCGTGGACCGAGGAACGGTCGGCTCCGAGCGCGACGGTGAAGCGGCCGGTCTGGCCGGGGGTCAGCGACTGGGAGATCTGCGTGGCGACCGTGTAGCCGTCGCCATCGGCGCGGAGCCGTACCTGGTGCCTGGCGGCGGTGGCCGGACGGGGAACGTCGAGGGGAGGCAGGGAGAAGTCGATGATCCCCCGGTACGGGTGGACGCGCCGTGACCGGCTTCCGTCCGGTTCGGCCTGGGTGAATTCCAGCGTCCCGACGACGGCGATCTCGCCCGAGGAGAAGGGGCCGAGAGCGCGGCGCATGGCACGGCCGATGTTGTACCGGAACTTCTCCACCATGGCGACGTTCACCCCGGCCTCGGCGAGCGCGTCGTCCATGGCGGTCCGATCCGTGGGCCGGCCGTCGCCGTTCAGCGGCCAGGTCCGCTCGGCGGTCCGTGGCGTGTCTTCCCCCGGGTGTTCCAGGTGGAAACGCAGGACGCAGTCGTCCATCGGCCCCCAGCCCAGGTTCTCCAGGGTCACGCCCGGCCCCTTCGCGCTGCCGAGGATCACCGGGACCGGCCGCGGATCGGTACGGGAGGAGGCGACGGTGAAGAGCGCCTCGTGGAAGTGCGCGACCTCGCGCGTGTTGTTGACGACCGTGAGGTCGAGTGTGGGCCAGTCGAAGGAGCGGACCCACGGCAGCCGCGCGTACCGGTCGGTCGACAGCGGACCGCCGGCTCGGAGCAGGCTCAGGTGGTCGGCGTGCGGCGCGATGACCAGGCGCCCGTCGTCCTCGTGGCGGCTCGTGTAGGAGAAGGGGGCGTCCGGTTCCGGGGCGTGCACCGCCGGCACCGCGATGAGTCTTCCGGCGGCGGCCTCCGATCCGGTGGTGATGGTCGCGCCGCGGAGGTTCACGTCGCGGGCCTGGAGGATGACTCCGCGAGCCTGACCGTCGAACAGGTTCTCCGTGGGTGCCACCGCCGGCGCCGGAGACGTGCCCGGCTCAGGCCGTTCGCCGATGCCGTCGTCGTACTCGCCGTCGCGTACGTCGCGGAGCGCCTGGGCGTAGCCGACCTCGATCAGACGGGTGAACATCCGCATGACGTCGGCTGGAGCGTCGCGGAGTCCGGAGCCGTCCACCAGCGTCTCCGCCGCACGCCCGGCGTCGTCGGCGAACTCGTCGGAGACGGTGCTCTCGTGGAGACTCGCCGTCGCGCTGATCCACCCGCTGATGTCGTCGGTGAAGGCCATGCGCGTCAGTATGCGCGGCCCCGGGACCGAAAGGCATCACCGGACGGCCCCACGTGACCTCGCCGCGCGGCTCTACCCGGATACGGCCGGTCCGTGGCTCAGGGCGTCGAGGTGGGCCAAGGCGTCGGAGACGGAGCCCGCCGGGTCGGAGATCGGGTACAGGACCGCGCGGATCGTACGGGCGCGGTCGATCACCAGGGTGAGTCGTTTGAGCCGGTCGACGCCTGCGGCGCGGAAGGTCGGCAGTCGCAGCGCCGTGGTCAGCTCCAGGTCCTGGTCGGACAGCAGCGAGAACGGGATGCGGTGATGCTCGGCGAACGCGTCGAGTTGGTCGGGCCGTTGCGTGCTCACCCCGTGGACGGTCGCCCCGCGGTCGGCGAAGCCGGGTAGCCGGTCGCGGAAGGTGCTCGATTCGAGCGTGCAGCCGGGCGCGCCGGGGATGGTGTCCCAGCCCGGGGGGTTCCCGGGAGTGGTGCCCGGCGCCCAGGCGCCGGGGAAGCAGTACAGCACCGTCCACTCGGTGCCGGCGACCGGGTCGGTACGGCCGTTCCGGCGGTCGGCCAGCAGTTGCGGCGGGACGCGATGACCGACGAGGCCGTGCACGCGTACGGCTTCCGCCGATCCGGCCGTGGTGGTCGCGGTCAGGGATCCGTCACCGAGCAGAAACCGGCCGCCCCAGTCCTGCAGCGCGACGAGTACGGGCAGCAGGCCACGCCCCTTCTCGGTGAGGTGGTACTCGTAGCGGGGCGGACGGTCGCTGTACGGACGGCGTTCGACCACCTCGTGCTCGACCAGGGCGCCCAGCCGCTCGGTCAGGACCTTGCGGCTGATGCCGAGCTCGTCGGCCAGGTCGGAGAACCGCGTGATGCCGCCGGCCAGATCGCGGAGCACCAGCAGCGTCCACCAGTCGCCGACCACGCCGAGAGCCTGGGCGATCGCGCAGTCGCTGTCGGCGACGTCGGGGTACCGCATCCGGCCCAGCCTTCCGTGGTGTGATCGCCGTTCAGTATAGTCAGTTCCGATTCGGAACTCACTCGGGGCGGGACGCATGGCGGAGAGGATCGGCACCGCCGGCCGGCGAGCCGCGGCCACGACCACGGCCCGAGCCGGATGCGGCTTATTACCCGTCCATCTGAACAGGAGGCTCTTCGTGAGCGGACCGATCGCCGGTGACTTCGACTACGAGACCCACGGCGCCGGCTACGCCGTCCAGCGACGCACCGATCCCCGCATCGCCGCGTACGTCCACGCGGCGCTCGGCGACGCGCGCACCGTGATCAACGTCGGCGCCGGCGCCGGGTCGTACGAGCCGGTGGACCGCCGGGTGACGCCGGTCGAGCCCTCCGCGTCGATGCGCTCGCAGCGTCCCGGCCACCTGGCCACCGCGGTCAACGCCACCGCGGAGAACCTGCCCTTTCCCGACGACGCCTTCGACGCCGCCATGGCCACCGTGACCATCCACCAGTGGTCCGACACCGACGCGGGCCTGCGCGAGCTGCGCCGCGTCAGCCGCGGGCCGGTCGTCATCCTGACCTTCGACGGCGACGCTCTGGACCTGCTGTGGCTGGCGGAGTACGCCCCCGAACTGATCGCCGCCGAACGGCGCCGCTACCCGGACATCGCCCACGTACGGCAGGTGCTCGGCGGCACCACCACCATCACCTCTGTCCCGATCCCGATCGACTGCGTCGACGGGTTCACCGAGGCCTACTACGCACGGCCGGAGCGTTTCCTCGACCCCCTCGTCCGCAAGTCGCAGTCCGCCTGGGGATTCGTCGACCAGAAGGCGATCGGCCGCGCCGTCGAACGGCTGCGAACCGACCTCGCCGATGGCGCGTGGGATCGCCGTCACGGTCACCTACGCCAGCAGCCGTACTTCCTCGGCTCCCTGCGCCTCATCACCGCACTACCCGGCTGACGTCGTGACCGGCGGCGACCAGGTCACGGTCGCGCGCCGGATCCGTCGGCCGCCACCGGTGACTCAGGCCACGGGGCCGAGGTCACCTTCCAGGATGGTCTGGGTGATCGGGGGACGGTCCCAGAGGGCGAGGAGTTCGTTGGCGATGCCCACGACCGGAACCGGGTGCCGATCGCCGTGCACCACGATCCCGGCGGCGGACAGGCCGCGCGGGACGGCTTCGGCGTCGAGGAGAACGCGCCACTCCTCCGGCCCCAGCTCGAGGAACTCCAGCCCGGTCAGCTTGGCGATCTCCAGGGGGTCGGCGAGCGTACCGGGATAGGCGGTGAGGGTCCGCAGCCGGGGCAGCCCGATGACAGGGGCGAGGCCGAGCGGCTCGCCCTCCCAGACGCCGATGCTCAGAACCTCCAGTTCGGGGTGGGCGGCGGCCTGAACGCTCGTCAGGCTTCTGATGTTGACCCTGGCCACGACCGGCGGCTCGTCCCGGCGACGGCCGGAATACCAGTCCCTGCGCCGGTTCACCACCAGGTCCGTGAGGGAGTCGGCGAGCAGGTCGGCGCCGATGCTCTGCTCATGATCGAGCACGATGATTTGCCCCAGGTGCCCGCGCGGGCCCGGGGTGAGGTCGGTCGCGACCCGATCGCCACCGCCGGTGTCACCGAAGGCGATCCAGCCGGGAGAGCCGACCAGCCCCTGCACGGCGGCGTCGGGCGGGGTGACGACCGCCTCCATCGCCGCGAACTGCCACGGGCAGAAGCGAGACGGCGCGTCGGCGATGTACACCTCATCCGGCGGGAAGAGCTCGCAGCCGACCGCCTCGGAGACGCGCTGCGCTGCCGCGTGGTCATCCCCCCAGTCCCCCCACCGCCCCCGCGTCACCCGGTAGAGCACTTTGAGCTCGTCGGGCAGCGCGACGCCGAGGCGCGCCTCCGCGGCGGCGATCTCGGCTTCGGTCGCGCCGCTGGCACCGGGTATCCGCTCGCGAAGCGTCCGTTCCAGCAACGCCAGGTCCGCCGACGAGGCAGGCGCCGCGGGTATCGGATCGGGAAGGCGGCGCCAGGGCTCCGGAACGGCGCCCTCGACCAGGAGGAGCGAACCGGGGTACGCCCCAGAGCCGGCCTCCACGGCGGGACCGGTGACCAGCAGAGAGAGCACGGTCCGCCCGTTCGGTGAGATCTCCACCACGAAGGAGATGCCGTCGGCGCCGACGTCCGCCAGCGCGTTCTGCACCCGCTCCACCGCGTCGAACTCGTCCTGCATGTCCTCCACCTGCAGGGCTCGGCCGGGCGGCGGGAACCGCGGCGGCAGCGGGACGCTCCACCCGGCGCGGCCGATCCGTCCCGCCACGTGACCGCCGGGGGCGACAAGACTCTCCGCGCTGCCCGCCCGCAGGAGCCTCAGCAGCGGTTCCCAGGTCGCGAGGTCATGGATCGAGGGCAACGGTGGCCTCCAGTCATTCCGGCGATCGTAAGAGCGATGATTATTATGGAGACCACCGCCAAATGGACATTCTCCCCGCCCTTAAGTTCTCTCCCCTTCGCCGCCCTTTGTGGTGGAAATATCTGGAACAAATCAGAGATCGCTTCGGGGGAGACACACCGCCGGGTGAGCTGAGCCTGGAGGCGGGGCTGCTGCTGGCCCAGCGGTACCGGCTGGACGCTCCCATCGGCGCGGGCGGCATGGGGCAGGTGTGGCGCGGGGTCGACCTCGGCCTGAACCGCCCGATCGCGATCAAAATCCTCCCGGCGCAGATGGCGCAGGACCCGACCGGCGTCACGCGGTTCCGCCGGGAGGCCGAGTCCGCCGCCGGCCTGCAACACCCGGGCATCTGTTCGGCCTTCGACATCGACACCCACGGCTCCGTGATGTTCCTGGTGATGGAGCTCCTCCAGGGCACCGATCTGGCCAAGCTCCTCGCGGCGAATCCCGGTGGGCTGCCGATCGACCAGGCGGTCGGTCTGGCGGAGCAGATCACCGACGCGCTCGCGGCGGCGCACGCACGCGGGGTCGTTCACCGGGACATCAAGCCGGCCAATCTCTTCCTGCAGCAGGACGGCCGGGTGAAGGTCTGTGACTTCGGCATCGCCCGGCTGGTCGACCGTACGACGCTGACCGCCACCGGCGGGCTGCTCGGCACGCCTCGCTACATGGCTCCGGAGGAATTCCGCGGTCAGCCGGTCGACCACCGCGTGGACCTCTACGCCCTCGGCGGGGTGCTGTACGAGCTGTTCACCGGGGTGCCCGCGTTCGAGGCGGACGACCCGGGACTCGCCGCGATCATGTACAAGCACCTCAACGAGACGCCTCTGCCGCCGCGTTCACACCGTCCGGACATCCCCGCTCATCTCGAACGGCTGGTGCTGGACCTGCTGGCCAAGGAACCCGACCGGAGGCCCGTCGGCGCCGCCGCCGTACGAGACTTCCTACGCCGGTCCGGGCACACCGCCGCTTCTCCCCCCGGCCCGCCACGGTACCTGCGCCCCGTGGAGCGGTCCCAGGAGGCGACGACGGTCACCGCGTCTTCCGTCGTCGAGGCACCGAAGGTCCGGAAGGGCATCGTCGCCGCCGCCGTCGGTGGCGTGCTCGCGGTGGCACTGGCCGGTGCCGGGGCCTTCGCGCTGCCTGAGTCGTGGACCCCGTCACCCCGCCGTCCGGGTGCGCGTGGCGTCCGAATGCGCTTGTCCGCCGTTCCGGCCGGGCACTACCGTGCCGCCGTGGATCTCTTCTCGCGTTCCTGGACGGCGTTGCGTACGGCGGTCGCCGAGGTCCCGGACGAGGACTTCGAACGGCCGTCCGGCTGTACCGGCTGGCTCGTCCGTGACCTGGTGTGCCACCTGGTCATCGACGCCCAGGACGTCCTGATCACCCTTGTCACGCCCGCCGAAACGGCGCCGACCGTGGACGCGGTCACCTACTGGAACCTCGTCGAACCCCCGACCGGCGAGGACCCGCTCGACGCGCTGATCCCCCGGCTGGCCGCCGCGTACGGTGATCCGCGATTGCTCAAGTTCCACCTCGACGACGTCGGTTCCGCCGCGGGCCGCGCGGCCGGGCTCGCCGATCCCGCCGTCCGCGTCAGCACCAAGGACGAGGTGCTCACCGTCGGCGACTACCTGTCCGCGTACGTGCTCGAATGGACCTTGCACCACCTCGACCTGATCGTGCATCTGCCGTCGGCCGCCGCGCCTCCCGCCGAGACCCTCGCAGCGGCACGCGCGTCGCTGGAGAAGATCGCGGGAGCCCCGTTTCCCGGCTCGTTCTCCGACCAGGACGCGCTGCTGATCGGTACCGGACGTCGCACACCGGCCGACGCGGAGAAGGCCGCGCTGGGCGACCTCGCCGGGAGGCTCCCGCTCATCCTCGGCTGAGCGGTCCGGTCCCAGCACCCGGCTGATTCCGCTGTGCGGGCAACCTCCGGACGTACCTCGCCGGTAGTACCGGGCAGAGAGACGAACGGAAGGTTGGCCTATGCGAGATCGGGCGGAGTTCACCGCCTACGTCGAGGCGCGGTCGCCCAGGCTGCTGCGCACCGCGTACCTGCTCTGCCGCGACTGGGCGCAGGCGGAGGACCTGTTGCAGACGGCGCTGGTCAAGGTCTGGCGGGCCTGGCGGCGGATCGGCGACGATCCCGACCCCTACGTCTACCGGGCCCTGGTCAACACCCACGCGTCGTGGTGGCGACGCCGGTGGCGCGGTGAGATCCCGACGTCCGCGCCACCGGACACCGTCGACGCCCGCGACGCGATGGGAGCCGCGGACAGCCGGGCCCTGCTGTGGGAGGCCCTCGCCAGACTCCCGCGCGGGCAACGTGCCGTGCTCGTGCTGCGGTTCTTCGAGGATCTCAGCGAGGCTCGGGTGGCCGAGATCCTGGACTGCTCGGTGGGCACCGTCAAGTCCCAGACCAGCAAGGCACTGGCCAAGCTGCGCGTCGATCCGCAGATCGTCACCGCCACCGCGAATTCGAGGAGGAACTGAGATGCCGACGGTCGAAGAGCTGCGCCAGGTGCTGGACCAGGCGAGCGCGGACGCCCCGGACCGGACCGGCCGGGTGGCCGAGGTCCGGCGGCGGATCCGCCGGGGGAACCGGATGCGGGTGGCGGGGGGAGCGGTCGCGGGGGTCGCCGCGCTGGGAGTCGCCGGCCTGCTGGTGCCGGGCTCGGGCGCCGGACCGGGCGACACCGGCCCCGCGACGATCAACGTCGCCGCCGTGATGTCGGCGTCGAGCGGCACGGCACTGCCCGACGAGCACCTGGGGATGCGGCGCATCGCGGCCCAGCGGTTCTCGGTGAGCGGGAAGAAGATGCGGATCACGTTCACCCCCACGGGCCCCAACACCGAGACCACGATCCAGTGCCGCCCCGGCTCCATCGCCGTCACCTGGACCAACGGTCATCTTTCGGGCTATGGGGACTGCAACAAGCGGGGCAGTCTCCTGGGCTCCACGACGATCAGCGCTCCGGACGCGGGGCCCCTCCCCGTCGGGAAGCCGGTCGTGCTGGACATGGTGGTACTGCCCGCGACCGTGCGAAAGACGGTGGCCATCGTCCCCGACGGCCTCAGCGCCGAGAAGATGCGCATCGAGGGCTACGCGGGCAAGAAGACGATCAGCCGGTATCTGAAGGACGCACCGGTGAAGAAGGCCGATTGGTCGGCCGCCGTTTACAGCGGAACCTGTAAGGGCGACGGCTGCCCGCCGACCTTGCCGCCGTCGGTCACGCCGACGAGGTAACGCCGGGCTTCTCCGGCCGGGCCGATCCCGGCTCGGCCGGAGAAGCCGAGCCGCTCGGCGCGTACGCCGCCGAGCCCGGGGCGGCTGCCTTTTCCGGCTTGGGCGGGTCAGCGTCCGATGGCGCCGTCGATGAGTTCGCGCAGGATGTCCGCGTGCCCGGCGTGGCGCCCGGTCTCCTCGATCAGGTGAGTGAGGGTCCAGCGCAGGGACGGTGCCGGGCCGGGCCGTCCGCCCGGGCGCGGTCCGGCCGTGGCGAGGTCGGGGCAGGCGGCGATCACCTCGTTCGCGCGGGCCGCGGTTTCCCGGTAGCCGAGGAGAATGTCGTCGGCGCTTTCGTGCGCTTCCGGGCGAAATGTGGCTCCCCAGTCGGAGATCGAATGGCCGAGCAACCAGTGGCGTTCGACGTGGGTGAGGTGCTTGACGAGCCCGAGCAGGTTCGTTCCCGACGTCACGCCGGGCGTGCGGACCTGCGGTTCCGGGACGCCGTGCGTCTTGGCGATCACCGAGTCGCGCAGGTAGTCGAGGAAGCCCAGCAGCACGTCCTTCTCGCCGGGTCCGGTCTTCGGGGGCCCGGCGTCGCGACGGCGCGCGGCGGAGCGGTGCGTTGACGGCATGGTCGTCCTCTTCGATCAGGGGGCCTCCGTCCGGCGGATGACCCTCACGCCGGGTACGGCGACCACTCTCGCCCGGAGCCGCCGTGGATCGCACGGAAAATTGCCGAACCGGCAAATCCGGGACACGAGTCAGGAGATTCCACTCTCCCCGTGGCGCCCGCATGGATGCCTCACCGATTGAAGGTTCACGGCAAATGGCGTTGCAGAATCTGCGTGAAAGTCTCTATCGGAGGTTCAACGGTAGCGTCAAAGGTATGGATATCAAGGACATGGCCCGTGCACTCGACGGCGCGGGCGTCTCGGCGTTCCTCCGGTCGCTGCCCGCCAATCCCCTGCTGCTCGGCCTGGGCGAGGCCAGGCACTTCGTGGGGGAACTGGGCGAGGTGCGCAACGAGATCTTCCGGCATCTGGTCGAGCACGAGGGCTACCGGGCGTTCGCCATCGAGAGCGACTGCCTCATGGGTCTCGTCGTGGACGACTACGTCACGACGGGCGCGGGCACGCTCGATGACGTCATGGAACGCGGCTTCAGCCACCGCTTCGGCGAGTCACCGGCCAACCGTGAGCTCGTGCGCTGGATGCGCGCGTACAACGAGGAGCATGACGAGAAGCTCCGGTTCTTCGGGTTCGACGGCCCCCTGGAGTACTGGGCGGCGAGCCCGCGCCAGGCGCTCACCGCACTCTATGCCCTGCTCGACGGACCGCTCCCCTCCACCGTGGTCAGCAGGGAGACCCTGGACACGCTGCTGGGCCCGGACGACCGGTGGTCGAACGAGGCCACGGCCATGGATCCGTCCCAGTCGATCGGCCGGTCCGCCGACGCTCAGCGGCTGCGACTGATCGCCGACGACCTGGTGGCGCTGCTCGACACGCAGCAGCCGCAGCTGAGCGCGGAAGACAGGGCGCGGGCGGCACTGTACGGACGCACCGCCACCGGCCTGCTCCGCTACCACTACTGGCTGGCCGACGCCTCCCCGGCACGGTGGACCCGGCTGTCGGCGCTGCGAGCCACGATGATGGCCGCCAACCTGCGTGCCATCGCCGAGCAGGGCCCGGCCCTGGTCTTCTCCAGCAATCTCCACCTGCAGCGGGCCAGGAGCGCCATGCCGTTCGGCGACCAGGTTCTGGAATGGTGGAGCGCGGGGGCGATCGCCGCGACGCACCTGGGCGACCGGTACGCCTTCCTGGCCTCGGCCCTCGGCACGGCCGGCGGCGACACCCCGGCCCCGGACACCGTCGAGGGCATCCTGTCCACGCTCCCGTGGGACCGCTCTCTCATCGACGCCCGCCGCCTGGCCGAGGCGGTCGCGAAGCCCGCCCCGCGCGTCTCCCGCGACTTCGCCTATTTCCCGCTGGACCCGGCCCGGCTCGACCTGATGGACGGCATCGTCTTCCTCAAGCGGGCCGTCGACCTGGGTGCGCTGGGGTGACAAGGCGCCATCAGGGCTCGCAGATCGTACGGCCGACAGGACCTGACCGGCCCCGCTATCCCTGGTACGCGCCGCCGGCGGCCAGGCGCCTGCGTTCCCTCCACAATCCGGACAGGCCGGTCACCCTGTAGGTCTCGACGTGACGCCCGTTGTAGAACAGGTCCAGCCGGTAGGAGATCGCGCCGAGCAGCCGCAACACCATGGCCACCGGGGCGAAGAGCAGGCGGAGAACGAGCTCCACCAGCCACAGGGCCAGCACGACGAGGAAAACGGCCACGCCCGGAAGCGCGATGATCGCGGAGATCGGATCATCACCGACCCCGCTGGGCATCATGTCGGCGGCCGCCCCGAGAGGCATTTTCGCGGGCCAGGCCAGCCGACGTTGCCGGAGCCGCCATTTGTCACCATTACCGTCCCGCCATCGCATCGCCGCGAAAACTATCAGAACCGGTTGTTCCCCAACATTCCCCGGTAAAGACGCGCACCGCCGTACGATCTCGGCGTGGTGAGCGGCGCTCGCGGCCGCGTCCCACGCCGAGATCGCAGCGGGGCTCATGCCTTGAGCAGCCGCTCGCTCAGCTCCCACAGGCGTCGCGCCGACTCCGGGTCGACGGCGTGCGGTACGACGTCGGACGGGATGTCCTGGTCGGCGCCGAAGTTCATGGGTCTCGGCGTGTCCAGCGGTGAGATGTCGTTGTCCTTCAGGTAGACGCCGCCGATGTCGGCGAGCAGCGGGCTGGTCGCGGCGAACACGCTGGTGCTGGCGCCCTGCCCCGGCGTCTTCATCTCACGCTCGGGGTCGATGACCGGACGGCCGGCGTCGTCGAGTAGCCCCATGGCCCGCAGTTGGTCATCGGTCACCGCACGCCCGTCCTCCTTTCGCGAGGGTCCCAGGTTCGTGGTGACGACGATGCCCGGGTGCACGGCATAGCCGCGGATTCCGTCTTCGGCCCACCGCCGGTCCAGCTCCACGGCGAACAGCACGTTGGCGGTCTTGGACTGGCCGTAGGCGAGCATGCCGTCGTAGCCGGTGGTGAAGTGCGGGTCGTCCCAGCGGATGTCGGAGAGCCGATGGCCCCCGGAGGTCACGTTGACGACCCGGGCGCCGTGGGCGGCGCGCAGTGCGGGCAGCAGGCCCAGCGTCAGCTGGAAGTGACCGAGATGATTGGTCGCGAACTGCGACTCGTAGCCGCGGGCGTCGCGTAGCAGCGGGCCGCTCATGATGCCGGCGTTGTTGACCAGGATGTGGAGCGGGCGGCCGGAATCCACGTAGCGGGCGGCGAAGGCGTCGATCGACGCCGGGTCGAGGAGGTCCAGCCGGCCGACCTCGACGCGCTCGATCCCGGCCAGCGCGGGGGCGGCGCGGTCCGGGTCGCGCGAGCCCACGGTGACGGACGCGCCGGCCTTGCTGAGCGCGCGGGTGGTCTCCAGGCCGAGGCCCACGTGACCGCCGGTGACGACGACGTTCTTGCCGGACAGGTCGATGCCCTTGAGGACATCATCGGCCGTCGACGCGGCGGTGAATCCGGATCCGATCGGGTGCTGTTTCTGTGTCATGCCACCAGGCTGCCCCCGACCTCCCGGACTCTGAATAGTTGTCAGTTCGCGTTTCTTGCGCGATAGTACGGACATGTCCGGTGATCAACTATCCGAGGTGTTCGACGTCGTCGAGGTCCGCGGTGTGCTGTCGGGCGGTTTCGCGGTACGCGGCCCCTGGGTGTCACAGACCCCCATCGCGGACCCGCTGAAGTTCATCGCGCTGGTGTGCGGCCGGGCCCGGCTGACCACCGACGCCGGCCACGGGCCGATCGAGCTGGAGCCGGGCGACGTCGCCATCATCAACAACCGATCATGGCTGAAGCTCGAGGGCGGCACCGGCGACGGGCCGCCCCGCGACGTCATACCCGAGGAGGGCTTTTCCTCCCCCGGCCTCATCGGCGCCGACTCCGACACGGATGACGTGGTCATCGGCGGTCGCGTCGACCTCAACGCGGCCGGTCAGGCGCTGCTGTTGCAGGCGCTGCCGCCGGTGGGGCACGTCCGGGCATCGGCCTCCGCGGCGACCAACCTGCGCGGCAGCCTCGACCGGCTGTTCGACGAGGTGACCGGAGACCGGATCGGGGCGGCGTTCGCGATCCGGCAGTACGGCCAGCTCCTGCTGCTCGAGGTGCTGCGCGCCTATGTCGGCCAGGCCGAACTCCCCCCGGGGTGGCTACGGGTGCTGGCCGACGAACGGTTGCGCCCGGCGCTCAGCCTCATGCACGCCGAACCCGGGAGGCCGTGGGGCCTGGAGGACCTGGCGCGCGCCGCGGCGATGTCGCGGACGTCGTTCGCCGAACGCTTCCGGACCATGGCCGGCATCCCGCCGCTGGCCTATCTCAACCGCTGGCGGATGCTGCTGGCGCAGCGCGCTCTTCGCGACAGCGATGTCCGCGTGGGGTCGCTGGCGGCCGAGCTGGGGTACGGCTCCGAGAGCGCCTTCAGCACCGCGTTCAAACGGGAGGTGGGCGAGTCACCGCTGCGCTACCGGTACCGGGTGCGCAACGAGTCGTCGGCCCGCGGCGAGTCGGCATGAGCTCCACCACGAGTGCCCTCCTCATCGCGTTCCTGGGCATTGTGGGCACTCTCGCCTCGGCGCTGCTGACGCAGCACAGCGCCAACAACAGCAAGCGGCGAGAGCTCGAGCACGCGGACCGGCAGCGAAGAGAAGAACGCGAATACCAGGCCCGGCAGGAGGCCGTTGAAGCGCGCCGCGCGTGCTACGTGGCACTGAACACGGCGGCACGGCTCTTTCTGACAGAGCTGGCGAATTACCTCTATGACCTGCAGGCGGGAAAGCCCACCGACGCGGCTCGCGAGAAGGTCGAGGAGGCTCGGCGTGAGCATCGAGCGCGGCACGCCGAGGCGCAAATGATCGTGCCCGACCCGGTCCTGACCGCCGCCCGCGAGGTCAACAGCCAACTCGGCGCTCTTTACGGAGTACTGAAGCGCATTGACAGTGGAAGTCCCGAAGAAGGAGAAACGGTCGAGGAGGCGGACGACATGCGCCTCAGGGCATGGGAACCGATCGCGACCATGAGAACCGTGATGCGGCGTGATCTGGGTATCGCCCCCTGACGGTTCGGCGCTCACGCGAAGACGCCCCCGACCAGGTGGTAGACGTAGGCGACCGTCATGAAGGCGGCGGCGCCCAGGGTGAGCAGCGTGTACGCGACACGTCCGGCAGGCCGCCACCAGCGCCGCAGCCACGCGGTCGCGGCGAAGGCGACCAGACCGGCGGTGAGCACGAACGCCGTCGAGGAGGCGACCAGCGCGCCGGTCAGCACCGTCGAGCCCAGGAAGATCGCGTCCCCGGCGTTGTCGGAGTCGACGATGAACAGCCAGGCGATGCCGGCCGCGGACGCCAGCGCGAGCGCGCTGGTCAGCCAGGCGAGCCACCAGGCCGACCGGTGCGTGCCACGGTGACCGCGCAGGCGGCGGACGAGCGCGATCACCGGGATCGCCGCGAACGCCACGAGGAAGGCGGTCAGGCCGGCGTACAGCATGATCTGGTGCAGGACCGGTGAGGCGATCCCCGTCCGGCGCTCGTACGCCGACGCCTCCTCGGTGTGGCCGCCGGCGAGATGCCCGTGGCCGTCGAAGGCGATGCGTTCCTGGCCGCCGCGTTCGGCGAACAGGCCGGGCCCGATCCGCACCCAGTCCTGCTCGGGCCGGTCGGGATCGGGCGACAGCCCGCTGGTGTGGAGGGTTCCGTCGCCGGTCGACGTCACGGTGACCGGCGAGAAGAGCGTGCCGAACCCCAGCATGTCGCCGCGGACCCGGCTCGGCACGTACGTGCCCGCGTACGCCGACGTGTCGCCGCCGGTCGGCGCGGGCCGCTCCCCCGGACGGGCGGGGAAGTAGCGGTCGACGATCCGGTCCACCAGCCGTTCGGCCAGGACGGTCGCCTCCCCCATCGAGCGGCCCTCACCGTTGTAGACGACGTAGATCCCCACGCCGTCGTCCGGCAGCAGTGCCATGACCTGGTGGAATCCGGACACGTCACCGCCCTTGTAGACCCGGCGGTGCCCGTTGCGCGGCCACTCCTCGAAGCCGTAGCCCATGCCGGGCAACCGCGGATCCTGGGCGTACTGGCGGGCCTGCATCTGCCGGGCCACACCGCGGCCGAGGCGCGGGTCGCCGCGCAACTGCGCGATCATGTAGCGGCCCATGTCCGCGGCCGTGGTGACCGGGCCGACCCCGGACGGTGTGGCGCCGTAGTAGCGCCGGTACGCGCTGAAGCCGTCGCCGTCGGGCCGGTAGCCCGTGGCGAGCGCGGCGTCGACCGCGGGCGGGTGCGGCAGCGCGAACGTCGTGCCGCGCATGCCCAGCGGCGCGAGGACGTTCCGCTCCACGTACCGGTCGAACGGCTCGCCCGAGACCGCCTCGACCAGGTATCCGGCCAGCGTGTAGCCGTAGTTGTCGTAGGCGACGAGCGTGCCCGGCGGCCGTACGCGGGCCGGCACGCGCCGGGCGATGCGCTCCAGGGACGGGACCTCGGCCGGATCGTCCCACGACCTGCCGAGGACGTCGTCCTCGAACCCCGCCGTGTGGGTGAGCAGGTCCCGCACCCGGACCGGGCGGCCCGGGTACGCATCCGGGATCCGGAACCGCCGCAGGTAGGTGTTGACGTCGGCGTTCAGGTCGAGCTTGCCGTCGGCGGCCAGGCGGAGAACCGCGTTCGCGGTGATGGTCTTGGCCATCGAGCCGGTGAAGAACTCCGTACGGTCGGCGCTCACCGGGACGTGCCGCTCGACGTCGGCGAGCCCGTACCCCTTGCCGAACACCGTCCGCCCGCCCGCGACCACGGTGACCGCCGCGCCGGGGATCCGCTCCCGTGCGAGTTGCCCGGGGACGATCTCGTCGACGAGCGCGCCGACGCCGCGCAGGTCCGTACGCGAGGCCGCGGTCGCGGGCGTGGGCAGGCCGAGGACCAGCATGATCGCGAGCAGCATCGCCGCCGGCCGGCTCACGGGGCGACTCCCGGACCGACGATGACCGGCGTCGCGGTGACCGGGACGACGACCTCGCCGTCCCGCGACCGTACGGGCACGTCCTCCCCCAGAGCGGTGACGCCTCCGGCCCGGCCGGTGGAGCGCCAGGGCACCGGGATGTGCGCGGTCTCCCCGTCGCGGCTCCAGGCGACATAGGCCGGGTCACGCGTCTCGCGACGGATCTCGTACAGGTGGAGGCCGGGCCGGTCCGTCGGGAGGCCGGGCCGGTCCGCCGCCAGCCGGCGGACCTCGCACGCGTCGGCCAGCTCCCGCGCCATCAGCGCGAACGTCTCGGCCGCGGGACGGCGGGCGCTGATCGTCCCGTTCTCGTAGTCCATGAGGGCGAAGGCGTCGAACATCAGCGACCGCACGTTGAGACGCCCACCCGTGTCCGGCGCCTCCGGCGCCAGCTGGAAGCACGCGACGCGCCTGACCCCGCCGGCCAGCAGGAGGACGGTGCGGATCACCAGCTCCTCCCGGAGGATCCGGTCGCGCCGCTCCGCCAGTTCGGCGGGGCAGCCGGCCATGAACATCCGCAGCGTCGGCGGCAGGTCGTCCATCCGCCGGTAGAGGTCGGCCACGGCGGGAGTCTCCCGGTCGAAGTCCAGACCGCCGTCGGGCAGGATGGTCCGCCCGAGGAAGACGTTCCGGTGCTCGGTGAGCACCGCGCCGAGGTGCGGGAGGTTCTGCGGGAAGGCGGTGGGCATCGGGCCGTTGTGCTCCCCGACGACGATCGGCCGTACGGCGCCGTGGGCGGCCAGCAGAGAGCCGCACGCCTCGATCAGCGCGGGTATCGCGTACGGGTCGCCGTACGGGTGCACGTCGAACAGGTCGAAGTGATCGCCGCCCCCGCGGACGATCCCCTCGAAGTAGCCGGCCCGTCGTTCGTCACCGCCGGACTCCCGCGCGAACATCGCGGCGGGTACGGCGGCGCCGAGCACGACGAGCGCGTCCGGCGCCGCCTTCCGTACGACCTGGGAGAAGACCGCGAGCTGGGCCAGGTACTCATCGGCTCCGCCGGCCCACAGCAGCGGTACGCACGGTTCGTTCTCGCACTGCCAGAAGTGGACGGCGCCGCCGCAGTGCCGGACGAGCTCCCCCACGAAACGCCGGTACTCGGCGAGGTCGCGGGCCGGGGAGGACGGCAGGAAGCGGGTCGCCCGGCGCGTCGCCCACGGCGAGCTCGAACACACCGTGACCCACGCCTCGTCGCCGGGGTCGAGCTGGCCGAGGAACGCGTCCACGACGTCCCAGGTGAACCGCCCGGGCTCCGGCTCGACCTGCGACCAGTACAGGTTCACGCGGACGAGCCGGGAGCCCAGGGACCGCATCGCCGGCATGAAGTGCTCGGCGGAGTCGAGCAGGCCGTACGAGACGCCGCGGCACAGCCCGATGCGGATCCCGGCGAGTGGCGGGGTTGGAGGTGAAGGCATGGATGGCCCTTTCAGGGTGTTCCGGGGGCCGGCGTCAGGGCAGGCTGCCGGCGACGGGCCGATGGGGAGGTGTTCACCGGCCCGTGGTCTCCTCGGCGGCCCGCGCGGCGGCTTGGGCGGCGCTCTGCAGCCGGGCGCGGTACCAGAGCAGCACGGCCAGGCCGAGGCCGAGGATCGCCAGGCCGACCAGGCGGGACAGCGCCAGCGTTTCGGTCGTGGAGAGCACCAGCGCGAGCACCGTCAGCGCGGACGCGTGGACGACGAGCGTGCCGCCCATGATCGCGGTCAGCACCGTGGAGGCGTGGCGGCGTCGCCGTTCGACCTCCGCGCTCGCCGGTGAGCCGCGCCGGTTCGCCAGACGGGCCGCGAGGAGGAGAATCGGCCGGCGCATCGCGGCCGAGAGCAGGAACACCAGCCCGAGCGGCCCGGTGACGACGGCCTCCTGGAGCTTGAGCACGAACGGGTCGCCGCCGGACAGCAGTACGACGATCAGCGCGACGCCGTACGCGACCACCGCGATGGCCCCGATGGCGTCCACCCGCCGGCGCCACGCGAACGCGCCGACGGTGCAGACGACGGGAACGGCCATCGCGAGTGCCAGTGCGACGGCGTCACCCGGCAGGTACGGGCGTGCGAGCAGGTAGACGAGGAGCGGGACGACGCCGTTGAGCGCGACGCTCGGCAGAACGGCCCGGAGCCGGCCTCCTCCGGTGGGCGCCGCTTCGCCGGTGGAGCGACCGGGCGCTCCGTGCTCGCTCATGGGCCTTCCTTTCGTCTGCGTGGTGACCGGGCGCACGGTGCTCACGCTCCGCTCGCTCATGACGTCCTCCTCCGCGTGGTGCTCCAGACGACTCCGGCCGCGACGAGCGCGACCGCGCCGGCCACGGCCGTGATCGGGCCGATGCCGCCGAGGTCCAGGACGCCGACGACGATCAGGACGACGCCGGCGAGTGCCAGTCGAATTGCCACAACTCCTCCTCATGGGTACTCGAAGTTCCTTAGAAGGTACTGCAAGTACCTCCGCTGGGCAAGGAGCGTACCTTCGGCCACGGAGGTCCTCGGTGGACGTGTCCCGTCTCCGGGCGGGAAGTAGGGTTGCGCGATGATCGAAGCAACGGGGTTCGACGCCGCCGTCGAGGTGGGGATCGCCGCGTTCTGCGCGGGTGCCGAGCCGCCGGGTGACGATGAGGTCTGGGAGCGGCTGACCGGAGCCGGCGTCGAGCCGTGGCTGGCCGAGCGGCTGCTGCTCTTCCTGCCGCTGGCGTACACGCGGCGGTTGCTGCAGGACGTCTCGTACCAAGACGCGCTGGTGACTCCCGGCGGGCGGGTGAGCCTCTCGGCCGAACCGGTGTTCGTGGCCGCGTCGGCCCGCGCGCAGCAGGCCGGCCGCGACGAGATCGAGCGAATCGCGATGCGCAGCAGCGAGTTCAACGCGATCAACAACGCGCTGCACGCCGGATCACAGCTGTCGGATCTGGTGATGGGCGAGCCCGCGCTGGCCAGAGACCTCCCGCCGGTCGGGCCGGGCGACGGCGGCGTACCCTCGCCGCGGGCCGCGTTCGAGAGCTTCCTTCGCGGGCACGGCGTGCCGCTCGGCGGCGAGACGAGCGTGGACGCGAAGCTGTTCGTCCACCCCGCCCCGGCCGGCGTGGTGATGGCTCAGGTCGACTTCGCCGTGTCACACCCCGCACTGGCCCGGCCCTGGCTGGTGGAGAGCTTCGCCGGCCACGGCACCACCTGGCGCGACGCGATCGGCGGGGCGGTGAACAAGTTCAGGCTCGGCGCGCTGCACCCGATCGCCGAGGGCCTCCTCCGCCCCGGTGCCGCCCCCGACCAGGTCGAACGGGAGCGTTACGAGCACCCGGGCGGCGCGTTCGAACTGGTGCTGGGCGCCCAGATCAACCTGTTCACCGACCGGTCGGTGCCCTCCGCCGGGCCCCTGTTCGACCGGCTTCTGCAGGCGCTGCGCGCCGAGCCGCTCACCCGAGCGGTGCACGGGCTCCGCCTGTTCGTCGCGTACCACGAAGGCCGGCTCCAGACCAACGAGGTGCTCCTGGACGGCGAGCAGTGGCCCGGCGGCGAGGCGGTGGTCGCGGACGGCGGGGCGCCACTGCCCGACGGGAGAGTCGCGGTGCGCATCTTCGGCCTGCTCGTACCAACCGGCAACACGTAGCCGCCCACCGCGCTCGACCAGCCGCGCCGGGTGGACATCGGCAGGCGGCGGGGCCACCGGAACGTCCAGGGACCTCCGCCGATCGCACCGCGCCTCGCGACATGATCGTCGTTTTGTCCAGGGGAGCCGTTCCTTCAGACATGTCCGCCCGGCGAGACGGTCCTTATGCTCTGGATCACATCGGCCGGATCACCGCCTCGACGAGACGGGAAGACACCGGTCCGGCCGGGCCTCCGCGGCGATCAACGTTCTGGAAGCCTCAGACTCCCGAGAGGAGCAAAGGTGATCCGCCCGACCCGCCACACCTCCCTCATCACCTCGCTCATCGCCATCGGCGCTGCGCTGGTGGCCACACTGGCGCTCGCGAACCCCGCCTCCGCCCGCCCGCTCGGCCAGACGCCCCGAGCGGCCACCTCCGCCCCGGTGGCCGCCACGCCCCCGATGGGCTGGAACGACTGGTACACGTTCTTCTGCGACGTCAACGAGCAGCTCGTCGAACAGACCGCCGACGCGATGGTCAGCTCGGGGATGCGCGACGCCGGCTACCGCTACGTCAACCTCGACGACTGCTGGGCCGCCTCCACCCGCGACGCGAACGGGCATCTGCGGGCCGACCCCACGAAGTTCCCGCACGGGATGAAGGCCGTGGCCGACTACGTCCACGCCCGTGGCCTGAAGCTCGGCATCTATGAGGACGTCGGCACGAAGACCTGCGCCGGCTACCCCGGGAGCTACGGTCACGTCCAGGACGACGCCGACACCTTCGCGTCCTGGGGTGTCGACTTCGTCAAGGTCGACTGGTGCAACGTGCCGTTCGGCGACTTCCCGGGCCTGTCGCAACAGCAGGTCGCGGTGAAGCTGTACACCGCCTACAGCCAGGCGCTGAAGGCGACCGGCCGGCCGATGTTCTTCAGCATCTGCGAGTGGGACCCCAAGCTGCGGCCGTGGACCTGGGCGCCGGCCATCAGCAACATGTGGCGCACCAACAACGACTACGGCTCGCAGTGGAGCCAGACCCTC
Source organism: Actinoallomurus oryzae (assembly GCF_039541955.1). Lineage (NCBI taxonomy): Bacteria > Bacillati > Actinomycetota > Actinomycetes > Streptosporangiales > Thermomonosporaceae > Actinoallomurus > Actinoallomurus oryzae. The sequence continues at coordinate 224,512 of NZ_BAABHF010000038.1, forward strand.
GCCAACCTCGACCAGGAGGCGCCGCTGGCCCAGTACGCCGGGCCCGGGCACTGGAACGACCCGGACATCCTCATGGTCGGCAAGATGGCGAACGACGCCGAGAGCCGAGCGCACTTCAGCGCCTGGGCGATGCTCGCCGCCCCGCTGCTCGCCGGGAACGACCTGCGGAACATGTCCGCGGCCACCAAGGCGACCCTCACCAACCGCGAGGTGATCGCCGTCGACCAGGACCCGCGGGGCGCCCAGGCGACGCGCCTGTCCCACACCGACGCCGCCGACGTCTGGATCCGCACCCTCGCGAACGGCGACCGCGCCGTCATGCTCCTCAACCGGGGCGACACCACGACGAGGATCTCCACCACCGCCCAGGCCGCCGGTCTGCCCTCCGCCGGCGCCTACGCCGTCCGTGACCTGTGGGCGCACCGGACCGCCGAGTCGGCGGGCGTGATCGCCGCCTCCGTGCCCGCCCACAGCGCCGCGCTGTACCGCGTCTCGCCGCTGAAGGACGGGGCCGGCGACTACCCGCCGGCCACCGAGGTCGACGTCGACCCGCAGGTGCCGCCGGCCTATCCCGGCTCCGACCTGCACGTCGCCAAGGCCGGACAGACGATCACCACGGTGGCGGGCTTCGGCGACGACGGACGGACGGCGGTCACGGACGCGACGCTGAACCTGACGGGTCCGTCCGGCTGGAAGATCGACGGCAGGCCCGTCAGCGCGCCTGCCGTGCCCACGGGCAAGCGCCTGTCCGGCACCTGGCAGGTGACGGTGCCCGCGGACGTCGGCCCCGGGTCGTACACCCTGACCGGGACGGCGACCTACCGGTGGGGCGACGGCGCGCACGCGGCGACGGCGCGGACCGAGAGCACCGTACGGGTTCTCGTGGGGCCCACCGGGTCGCCCTACCTGAGCGACCTGTCGTGGCTGTCCGCGACGAACGGGTACGGGCCGGTGCTCGTCGACAAGAGTTACTTCGGCGGGCCGCTGACCATCCACGGGACGACGTACCAGCACGGCCTGTGGACCAACGCGGTCGCCTCGATCGAGTACTACCTCGGCGGGCGGTGCTCGCGGCTCACCGCGGACCTCGGCCTGGACGACTCGGTCCAGGGGCAGGGCTCCGTCACGTACCGCATCAGCGCCGACGGCCGGTCGATCTACGACAGCGGCGTCGTGACCAACGGCACGCCGACCGCGCACGTCGACGTGCCGCTGACCGGCGCGCAGGTGGTGCGGATCGACGTCGGCGACGCCGGTGACGGCGTCACCTACGACAACGCCGACATCGCCCAGCCGCGGCTGACCTGCGCGGATTCGTAGCAGTTCGGCCTCCGCGGCCCTGGCGGACACCGCCAGGGCCGCGGTCGGCGTTTCGGCCTACTCCGGTCGGTGGGTGGTGGCGAAGCGCCTCCGGTAGTGGGTCGGCGTGGTGCCCAGGTGGCGCGCGAAGGCGCGGCGGAGGGTCTCGTCGGTGCCGAGCCCGCTGTGCACCGCCGCCGAGGTGACACTGTGGCCTTCGAGGAGCAGCTGCTGGGCGCGGTCGAGGCGGACCCGCTCGACCCAGCGCGCGGGCGTGGTGCCCAGTTCGGTGCGGAACAGCCGGGCGAGGTGCCGGGTGCTGACGGCGGCGGCCGCGGCCATGGCGGGCAGGCTGTGATCGGCGGCCGGATCGGCGAGCACGGATGCGATCAGCGAACGCAGCAGGTCACCGCGGGCAGGCGGGGTCGTGATGGCCGTGGAGAACTGTGACTGCCCACCCGGGCGCTGCATGAACACGACGAGTTCTCGTGCGATGTCCCTCGCCACGTCGGCTCCGTGGTCGTCCTCCACCAGGGCGAGTGTCAGATCGATGCCCGCGCTGATGCCCGCGGAGGTGACGTAGCGCCCGTCGCGGATGTGCATGGCGTCCGGCTCGACCCGCACGCGAGGGTAACGGCGCGCGAACATGGCCGCGTGGCGCCAGTGCGTCGTCGCGCGGCGGCCGTCGAGCAGGCCCAGCTCCGCCAGGACGAACGCCCCGGTGCACACCGAGGCGACCCGTGGCGCCCGCGCGGTGAGGCCGCGGACCGCGGCCAGCAACCCGTCCTCGATCGGCTGCCGGGCCAGCAGGTCGCCTCCGGCGATCATGACCGTGTCGACGGGGCCCGCGTCGGCCTCGGGGACCGTGCCGGTCAGCGCCAGCCCGGCGGAGGTGGTGACCGTGCCGCCGTGCGGGGAGACCAGCACCAGCTCATAGCCGGGAGAGAGCCGGCCCGCCTGGTGGAGCACCTCCGACGGACCGCTGACATCGAGCATGGTCACGCCCTCGAAGACCACGATGCCAACCCGATGCGCCATGTCCGAATCCGTGGTTTTCCTGGCAGTAATGACATGGCCCAGTTTACGTCGCCGGGGAACCCTGGAAACAGATGACCGATCGAGGAGAAACGATGAACGACCTGATCGCAGGCGTGGAGATCCCGGACACCGCCCTGGTACGGGAGGCGACCGAACTGGTCCGCGAGGCCGCCCCGCCGCTGCTGTTCCACCACTCCCGGCGGGTCTTCCTGTGGGGATCGCTGCGCGGCCGGGAGCAGCGGCTCGACTTCGACCCCGAACTGCTGTACGTCGGGGCGATGTTCCACGACCTCGGGCTCACGACGCGCTTCCGCCGCACCGACCAGCGCTTCGAGATCGACGGCGCCGACGAGGCCCGCCGGTTCCTGGGCGCCCATGGCATCACCGGAGAGGCCGCCGACCGCGTCTGGACGAGCATCGCCCTGCACACCACCCCGGAGATCCCGCTGCACATGGCGCCCGAGGTGGCCCTGGTCACCCGCGGCGTCGAGCTGGACGTCCTGGGGATCGGCTACCACGCGGTCACCGACGAGCAGCGCGCGGCGGTCGTCGCGGCGCACCCGCGCCCGGACTTCAAGAACCGGATCCTCGCCGCGTTCACCGAGGGCATCAAGGACCGCCCCGACACGACCTTCGGGAACGTCAAGGCCGACGTGCTGGCCCACTACGTCCCCGGCTTCCGGCGCCGGGACTTCGTCGAGGTGATCGAGAACTCCGACTGGCCCGAATGATCTCGTACGCCGCACCGAACACCGCGCGCCTGCGGGCCCTGCTGGTCGACGACAACGACCACTTCCTCCGGGCCGCCGGTGACCACCTCGAACGCGACGGAATCGACGTCGTCGGCGTCGCCACGACGCCCGCCGAAGCCCTCCGCCGGACCAGAGACGCCGGCCCGGACGTCGCGCTCGTCGACGTCATGCTCGGCACCGAGTTCGGCTTCGACCTCGTCGACGCCCTGACGCAGGCGGTGCCGAAACCGCCACGGGTGATCATGATGTCCACCCACGCGACGACCGATCTCGCCGAGATGGTCGCCGCCAGCCCGGCGATCGGCTTCCTGCCCAAGGCCCGCCTGTCCGCCCTCACCATCCGGGCCCTGGTGACCCAGGCCGCGTGAACGGCAGCACGAGCTCGACCGAGTCCCCTTCGCCGAGCACGGCGCGACCGAGCGCGGGCTGGGCGCCGTGGTCGAGGACGGCTCACGCAAGCGGATCCGAGCGTGCCTCGCGGCGACGTCATGCGACCGGCAGGGTGGCTCCGGCCGGCCGGGGGCGAGCCAGTGCCGCCCTGGCCTTGAGATGGAGCAGGACCGTACGGGTGAGCATCATGACCACCGCCATGAAGATCAGGGCGTCGGTGAGCGCGTCCTTGGAGACGGAATGGGCGGCCATCCATTCGCCCAGTTGCCGGCCGAAAACGTGCGCACTGCCGTAGGAGAAGGCGATGCGTGCGCCGACCACGGCGATCCACGTCAGCGCATAGCCGATCCCGGCACGGGACTTCGCGCAGCGGTGGCCTTTGGCCGTGCCTTCATGGACGGGCATGAAGGCACTGGCGAGCAGTCCCGGCAACAGCCCGGCGGCGATGCCGGCGATTTCCAGCATCAGGCCGTATCCGCTGGTGGCAAGGTCGCCGATGAAGATCGGCACGATGGCTGCGGCGGTGATGACCGGGCGGAGCACGCGAAGTCTGGTGACCTTCCGCGTGCCGAGATCGGACTCCAGCACGACGAAGAGTACGGCCAGATTGAGAATCCATACGCCGATGTCCATGACCGTGGCCTTTCGGTTTCGCGATTTCCTTCTGCTGCGGCCACAATTTAGGAATTGGAGTACGTGCCCCACATCGGTCGGTCGACCGAGATGGGGTGGAGGTCGGGCGGGGTCGGGTCTCTCCACCCGGTCTCTTGACGGTCGGGAAGAACTCCGGCGCGGGGGTCAGCCTGAGCGTCCCTCTTTCCGCCCGCTCCCGGCGAGGGTGAGGGCCAACCGCACGGCCTCGGCGCGAGAGTGCAGGTCGGCCTTGGTGAACAGGTTGTTGATGTGGGTCTTCACGGTGGCCTCGGTGATGTACAGGCGCCGGGCGATCTCGTTGTTGCGCAGGCCCTGGCCGATGAGGTCGAGAATTTCCCGTTCGCGTGCGGTCAGCGGCACGGCCGTGTCCGGCTCTGGCGTGGGGGTGCGGGTGGCCAGGGTGAGGAGCCGCGACTGCACGTTGGGGTCGAGGACCGCTTGCCCGGCGTGTGCGCCGCGTACGGCCTGGACGATCTTCGCGCGGTCCGCGTCCTTGGTGAGGTAGCCGCGGGCGCCGGCGCGCAGCGCGGCGAGGATCGACTCGTCGTCCTCGAACGTGGTCAGCACCACGACCGGCAGGCCGGGCCGGGTGGCCTGGATCCGGCGGGTGGCCTCGACTCCGCCCATGACCGGCATGTGCAGGTCCATGAGGACGACCTGCGGGTCGTGCTCTTCGACCGCGGTGACCGCCTCCTCGCCGTTGGCGGCGGTGCCGACGACGGCGATGTCCGGGTCGAGGTCGAGCATGACCGCGAGCGCGTCCCGGACCGCGGCCTGATCGTCGACGACCAGCAACCGGATCGAGGTCATCTCGGCAACTCCAATCGCACTGTCCATCCTGAGGCCGGTGGTTCGGCGGGGCCGGCGTACAGCGTGCCCCCGAGCAGGCCGGCACGCTCACGCATCCCGACCAGGCCCATCCCGCTGCCCGAGCGGTCCGGGCGCGCGCCCGGCCCGGCCGTTCCGGTGTCGGTGACGGTGAGCCGGATCAACTCGTCGGTGTAGTCGAGCAGGAGGTTCACCTCGGCGCCGGGCGCGTGCCGATGCGCGTTGGTGATCGCCTCCTGTGCGGCGCGGATGACGGCCTGGGCGACCTCGACCCGAACCTCGCCGGGCTCACCCCGGATCTCGAATCCGGCCGTGCCCCCGTGGGCGATGCGGGCGATGGTCTCCGGAAGCGGCAGCGTGTCCTCGCGCAGTGCGCGGATCGCGCGGCGGGTCTCCCCGATCCCCGACACCGCCAGGGCTCGTGCTCGCCGTACGGCCTCGTTGGCGTCCTGGTCGCGGCCCCCGGCGTGCAGGGCGTCGGCCATGTCCAGCTGCAGGGCGATGCCGGACAACGCGTGGCCGAGTACGTCGTGGATCTCCCGGGCGATGCGCCCCCGCTCCTCCAGCGCGGCCTCCCGGGCCTCGGACGCGGCCGCGCGCCGGCTCTGCCGGGCGGCGAGGTCGGAGGCGGCCAGCGCGTCGGCCCGCTCCCGGCGCGCGAGGCCGATGTAGAGGGGCAGGCCCACGATGAGCGGAACCCACCAGGGCGACTCGTTCGGCAGGTGCAGCAGGGCGGTGGCGCCCCAGGTCGCGGTGGCCGTGACGACGGTCCCGGCGCCGACGATGGTGAACGCGGCCCGCCGCGAGGCCAGCTTCTCTCCGGCGGTGACGGAGGCGAGGAACACCAGTGCCATGGCCGCGGTGTCCTTCGCGAGCGGGAAGAACAGCGCGGCGGCGGCCATGAACACCGCCACCAGCGTTGTCCGCGTCCGATCCGGCAGGCGGCGCCAGGGCACGACCGATGACGCGACCCCCGCGGCGATGGCGACCGCCGCCAGGCTCCACGCGAGCCAGGCCAGCCGGACCGGCGGACGCTCGGCGTACTGGACCAGGGTGAGCAGCGAGACGGCCCCGATGACGGACGGGCGGATCAGTTCGTCGGCGAACCGCGCCGGGGTTCCCGCCGACGCGTCGTCGACGGGAACCCCGGCCGGGCGCGTGTCGTCAGGTTCGGCGTTCATCGCCCGACATTGTCCGCCCATGCCGGTCATGGTCATCGGTCACCGCCGTCGAGGCAGTGCGGTGGTGACGGCGAGGACCGCTCACCGGTCCCACCTCCTCCGCCGGGTACGTCGTCTGGACGCCGCAACGTTAGGAGACCGGCGGCCCACCGTCGTGGGTCGGCCGCCGTATCCCGGGTGGACATCCGGCTCCACCCGGTGCCCGCCGGCCACGGGGATCAGACGAAGCGGTACGGCGTGAGGTAGCGCGGGACCACGACCTTGGTGCGCGGGCTGATCTTCCGCACCGTCGCGACGAAGGCGTCGAGGTGCGGCTTGACGTCCGGATCGGGCTTCGGCGGGTTCGTCAGCCCGATCTCGAAGTTGTCCCAGTGGACCGGGACGACGACCGACGGCTTGCCGAGCGCGGTGATGATCCGCTCAGCGTACGCGTGGGTCGAGTCGCTGGCCTGCATGGCGATCATCGCGATGTCCGGGGACAGGCCGGTCACGTTGCGTTCGACGAAGTCGCTGCCGCCCATGAAGAACACCGAGGGGCCGTTCTTGACCGTCACGTGGTAGGCGAGGGTGTCACCTTCGGGCAGATCGGCCACGGTCCGCGGCTTGTCCGGCCGGGTGAGCCGTACGCCCGGCAGCGCGACCGAGTACGCCGCGTTACGGCTGTGCAGGGAGGCGATGACCTCGACGGTGTAGGCACCGAAGTCGAGCACCTCGCCGCCCTTCACCAGTCCGACCCGGTCGGACGGCACCTCGGAGGCCAGCGCCAGGTTGTAGGTCGTCATCGTGCCGATGACCCGCGCCCCGGTCTTCCGGGCGATGTACGGCACGTCGTTGAAGTGGTCCCAGTGCGAGTGGGTCACCAGGACCGTCTCCGGCTTGCCGACGTGCCGGTCGACCGTTCCGGTGTCCACCGTCAGTTCGGTCGTCGGATCGAACGACCCGGTGTACATGCCGGTGTCGTACCGGCTGAGGTACGGGTCGACGAGCAGGGTCCGCGACCCGACGTCGATCCTCCACCCCGCCGTCCCGAACCAGCGGAACGTCGCGGCCGTGCTCCTGCTGTTCGCGCTGGGCACCGCCGCCCGCTTCTCATCGGTCGCCGACGCCGCGTACGCTCCCGCGCCCGCCACCGACACGACGGTGGCGCCGACGGTCGCGCCTCGCAGGAATCGTCGCCGGTCGACTCGCTGTCCGGACACGTTGAATCTCCCCCTTGTGATGGGCGCATGCTGATCAGGCCGCATTCGACCACCGGGCCCGCGCCCGCGTCCAAGATCAGCGAGGCGGATCGCTCATAGGGAAACGGATATGAGAGCACGTCGACACGGGGGCGGATCGCCGATCGTGCCCGTCATTTCGCCACTGTCGCGGATCTCGGCGCGCGCAGCGCCTCGACCGCGGCGTGGGCGGCCTCCCCCATCGCCAGGTCGACGTCGATGCGGCGCGGGGCGAGCCGCTCGGTCCGCGCGAAGATCGCGATGGCGTACCGGCGGCCGTCGGGATACTCGGCGACCCCCGCCTCGTTGTGCAGGCCGGGCAGAGTGCCGCTCTTGGCGGCGACGCGCACCCCCGGCGGGAAGCCGCTGGGGATGCGGGTCCAGAAGACCTGGTGCGTCATCAGCTCCCGTGCCATGGCGCACGCCGCTCGCGGACCGGCCTCATCGCGCCAGATGAGGCGCAGCAGCCGGGTGATGTCCCGCGGCGTGCTCGAGGTGGTGCGCTCCGGGTCCAGCACCCGCAGGGCCCGTACGCGCTCCTCCGGAAGGGTCGGAAAGATCGCCGCGAACTCCGCCTCGGTCCGCGCGCCGACGTCGTCGAACACCGACGCCAGGAGCTCCCGTGGCCCGCCGACCACCCGGGTGCGCGTCAGGCCGAGCTCGCCGGCCAGCAGCTGGAGGGTGTCCGGGCCGATCCGGCGCATGAGCAGGTCGGCGGCCGTGTTGTCGCTGATCGACATCGCGAAGTAAGCGAGGTCGCGGAGCGACGCCTCGACGTCGTCGGCGCACCCCGCCATGCCCCAGCCGCCGAGCCGGTCCTCGGCGCGTACAAGAAGCCGCTCGGTGGGATCGATCTGGCCGGCGGCGACCTGCCGGGCGAACTCCAGCACGAGAAGGATCTTGAACACCGACGCGATGACGACCTGCTCGTCCGGCTCGACGCCGACCTCCCGGCCGTCATCGACGTCGACCACGTGGAGCCCGGCGGTGACGCCCACCGAGGTGAACGTCCGGGCGATGAGATCCTCCGTACGCACCCGCTCACGGTATCGCCGTACCGGCGGGTGGCCCGCCTCACCGTGGCGGCACTGGTGGCCGTCGCCCGTACGGTCACGGCACCGGTCGCCGTATCGGCCGGACGGCTCTCATACGCGATCCCGTATCGTGGCGGCGTGGATCTGTCGCGGCACCTGCGGTACTTCATCATCACGGCCGAGGAGCTCCATTTCGGCCGGGCCGCGGAGATCATCGGCATCGCCCAGCCGCCGCTCAGCCAGTCGATCCAGCGGCTCGAGCGGGAGCTCGGCGTCACGCTGTTCGACCGCTCCCGGCGCCAGGCGGAGCTGACGACCGCCGGTCGCCTCCTCCTCGACGAGGCGCGCGACCTGCTGGCCCGCGAGCAACGGCTGCGCACTCTGATGCGGAAGGCCGCCGACGGCGCGCTCGGCACGCTGCGCGCCGGCGTCCCACCGGAGACGCCGGCGGTGTCGCTGCAGGCGCTGTCCCGCCGGCTCGGCGAAGAGGTCCCCGAGCTCGACGTCGACCTGCAGGAGCTGACGACCGCCGAGCAGCTGCGCCTGCTCGCCTCGGGCCACCTCGACGTCGGTCTGGTGCACCACCCGGTGGAGGCGGCCGACCTGCGGTTCGGCCCGGCCGTCGACGTGCCGCTGGGAGTCGTCCTGCCCCGTACGTCACCGCTGGCGCGGCTACGCGAGGTCGAGTTCGGCGACCTCGCCGGCCACGGCCTCATCCTCGCCCCGCGGGCGACGGCACCCGGCTGGCACGACCACGTACTGGAGGTCTGCCGGAAACACGGCTTCGCCCCGTCGGTGCTGCGGCACGCGCGCAACCCGGAGTTCCTGCTCGGCCTGGTGCTCGGCGGTCACGGCGTGGCGTTCGAGCAGGAGTCGATGGCCCGCCGCGAGCCGCGTGTGGCCTGGCGCCCGCTCGCGGACCGCCCCCTGCTGCGGAGCGTGTCCGCCGCCTGGCCCGCCGACACGGCACACCCGGCGGCGCCGAGGTTCGCCTCGATCGCGGCGGACGTCCTCGCCGCCGACCACGCGCCCCCTCCGCCCGCCGCTCCGGTCATGTCACGACCGTGGTCGGTGGTCTACACCGCGAGCCGGTGACCGCTCACACCGCTGAAGAGAATCCCGCCATGCGGACGTGCGGGCCGCCCGGCTGCCGGGCGGCCCGCACGATCTCACGGGGAACGGGTCAGAACTTGCCCGCTTCGACGTCGGCAAGCGTCACCCGGGAGGTGTGGTAGTAGGTCGTGCTGGGACGCACGTCCGAGCCGCTGCTGGACAGGGCGACGGGACGGCCGGTGCCGGCGTTGATGACCAGCTTCTCCGTGAACTTCCCGGTGGCGGGCCAGCTGTCCACCAGGGTGAGCGTGGGTTGTCCGGCCGTGGTGGTCTTCGTGACCTTGACCTTCGGCATCGTCGCCATGATGCGGAGCACGCCGGCCCGTACCTGGGGATTCTCCGGCGCCGCGATCAGCGCGTCGATGGCGTTCGTCCAGATGTGGTTGTCGGTGATCTCCTTCTGCTGCTCAGGGGTCGGCGGCTTCGGAGGCACGTACTTCTTGCCGCGCGCCTTGGCGAGGCCCTTGAGCTTTTCCTCCTTGGCCCGCTCCGGGTCCGGGTGCGTACCCGGGGCGATGTTCGCAACGGCCATCCGGGCACGCGCGGTGTCGACATCGCCCTTCACGGCGGAGAGCGCCGCCGCTATGTCGCGCTTGAAGACGTCGTCGCCCCCGCTCTTCGCGACGATGGCCCGCCGCAGGGCGCTCTTGTCGTTGCCCCAGTAGTAGGTGCCGTCGTCGGCGAACAGGCCGATCCCGTTGCTGCCCAGCGCGTCACTGGTCGGCGACTGGTTGCGGATCTCCAGCGTCGCGTCGCCCGGCGCCTTGGCCCGCAGGGGCGAGATGTCCGCGGCCAGCTTGGCCAGGATGGGGTTCGCCGCCGCCTTCGCGGGAGGCTTACCGGGTGTCGACGCGGACGTGGCGACCAGCACCGCCGCCGTGGCGGCCGCGGCGGCCAGGGCGGCGGCGCTCAGGCCCACCGTACGGCGCATGCCCCACCGGGACCGGCGGCGAGGCGGGGTCTTCGTTTCCGGCACTCCTTCTACGGCCATCGCCGCCCGCAGCACGGCCCTGGCCTCCTCGAAGGCGTGCGGCCGCACCGGCTCGGCGGCCTTCAGGGAATTCAGCAAGTCCATCTCATCCACCATCAGTTGGCCTCCTTCACCGTGTTCTGATCGGCCAGCAGCGCGGCCATCCCCGGCGCGTTCCGCAGCGCCATGCGCGCCTCATGCAGGTAGCGGCGTGCCGTTCCCGGCGGTATGCCGATCGCCCGCCCCGCCTCGGCGACGGTCAGGTCCTCCCAGGCGACCAGGGTCAAGATCTCCCGCTGCTGCGGCCGGAGCAGCGCCAGGGCCTGCCGCAGCACCGACTCCACGTTGACGCGGTCGTCCACAGCGGCCCACGGGTCCCACCCGGAGGCCATACCGGTCACGTCGGCCACCGGCTCCTCGTTCGGGCGGGACCGCCAGTGCCGCCGGAGCGTGTTGTGCGCCACCCCGAGCAGCCAAGGGCCGGCGTCGGAGAACGAGCGATCGTAGGACGCCCGGGATCCGAGCGCCGCCACCCAGACGTCGCCGAGCAGGTCCTCGGCCGGTCCCCGGCCGACTCTCCGCGCGAGGTAGGCCCCCACCGTTGCCTCATGACGCCGGACCACCTCGACGAATGCGTCCGCATCACCGTCGAGCGAACGGGCGATCAACTCCCCATCATCCGGATCAGCTGTCATGATCCTCCTCGTTTCTGGATCGCCTTACATCCAGCTATTGCCGACTGATGGGCAAAGCGTTCAGCGCTGGTCAGGGCCCCGGCCACGGCCGGCCAAGCGTCCGATACGGCCTCGGCTCGCGCGGCAAGGAGAATACGGATCGGGTAGCAGGACGACGGTCATCCATCGCGGCACCGGTTGGAGGCGTGAATCGATGGGCGCTATCGGAATTGTGCGGGCGCCATTCCCGCGTTACTGGTTGTCGGCGTTCCTGGCCGACTTCGGGGATGGCGTTCGTTTCGCGGCGTTCCCGCTCCTGACTCTCCAGGTGACGGATTCCCCTTCAGCGGTCGCCGCGGTGACCGCTCTGCAGGGGCTGCCGTGGATATTGATCGGGCTCGGCGTCGGTGCCGTCGTCGACCGGTGGGACCTTCGTAGAACGATGGTCGGGGTCGACGCGTTCCGGACGATACTGATCGCCGCGCTGGCCGTCGCGGCGGCCTTCCACGCCGTGGATCTGCCGCTGATCTATCTGACCGCCTTCGTCACCGGCATCGGGTCGATGGTGCGGGACACGGCGGCCACGACCGCCCTGCCCCGGCTGATCGACCGCGACGAACTCGAACGCGCCAACGGCCGCCTGGTCGCCGGCGGGATCGTCGGCAGCGAACTCGCCGGTCCGGCGATCGGGGGCTGGCTTTTCGGCATCGCCGCGACGCTGCCGTTCGCCCTGAACGCGAGCAGCCTCGGAGTCGCGGTCCTGCTCCTGCTCAGCCTGCCCGGGGTTTTCCGCCCCCTGCCGCGGCGACCAGGGTCGGCGAGCGGCCTCCGGGCCGCGGGCGGAGACATCCGCCAGGGACTGGCATGGCTCCGGCGCGAGCGTTCCGTCCGGAATCTCGTGATCGCCGTCGGCGTCGTCGCCGCCGCCGACGGGGCCTACCTGGCGGTTCTCGTCCTCTACGTGACGCGGGTCCTGCATCGCGGTTCGACGGCTTATGGTCTGCTGCTGGCGTTCGGCGCGGTAGGAGGCATCGTCGCCGGGGCGAGCTGCGCCCTGCTGACCCGCTGGATCGGCGCCCCGCGGCTGTTGGCCGCGACCGTGGTCGTGATGGCCGGCACCCAGCTGGCGCTCGGGCTGACCAGCGACCTGGCCGTGAGCGCCGTCGCCCTCCTCTGCAGCAGCGGAGCCTTCGCCGTCTTCAACGCCACGTCCAGAAGCATGCGCCAACGCCACACCCCGCCCCACCTGCTCGGCCGCGTCAACAGCACCTACCTCACGGTCGGACGCAGCGCGGGAGCCCTGGGCGCGCTCGCCGGCGGCTCACTGGCCGCCGCGATCGGCGTCCAAGCGCCGATACTCGCCGGAGTCCCCCTGCTCGCGGCCGCGGCCCTCATCCTCCGGCCCGGCCGTCGCGCCGACGACTCGCTCACCGTCACGACGTGACGTCCACCAGGACCTTGCCGACCGTGCCGCGCTCCACCGCCCGGTGCGCGTCGGCGGTGCGGTCGAGCGGAAAGCGGACCAGCGGCAGGCCGTGCTCCTCGCCGACCGGCAGGGCGCCGGCGCGGACCGCGGCGGCGACGTCCTCCGCGGCAGCGGCGCGCACCGCGGAACCGGCCGTGTAGAGCACCAGGAACTGCAGGCGGGTGTTCAGCACCATGTTTTGCAGCACGTCCAGTTCGACCGGCCTGCCACCGTCGTTGGCGTAGGTCGCGATCGTGCCGCGCGTGCGCAGCACGGCCAGGTCGAGTGCGAGGTTCGCACCGAGCGCCACCTCGGCGACGATGTCGACGCCGTCCGGGGCGATCTCACGGATCTCGGCGGCCGGGTCACCCTCCCGATAGTTGATCACATGGTGGGCGCCGGCGGCGGTGGCCAGCCGGGCCTTCTCCGGGCCGCTGATCGTGCTGATCACGGTGGCGCCGGCCCATCGGGCGAGCTGGACCACCGCGTGCCCGACCGCTCCGGCCCCACCCGCGGCGAGCACCACCCGGCCGTCGAGCGCGCCGGGCCGCAGACGGCGTGGCCCGTCCTCGGCGACGGTGAGTGCACGGTGCGCGGTGAGCGCGGGGACGCCGAGTGAGGCGCCGACGTCGAACCCGGCCTCGTCGGGCAGCGGCACGGCCTGCCCGGCGGGTACGACGGTGAACTCGGCCGCGGTGCCGGTGGGCCGCCCGGCGGCGGCCATGAACAGCCAGACCCGCTGACCGACCCGGCTCCGGTCGACCCCCTCACCGACCTCGTCGATCACACCGGCGCCGTCCAGGTGCGGAGTGACCTCCGGGAACCCCTTGGGACCGGTGGCGCCGGAGCGGGCCTGCCGGTCCGCCGGGTTGACCCCGGACACGACGACCCGGACACGGACCTCGCCGGGACCGGGCACGGGCAGGTCACGGTCGACGAGCCGAAGAACGTCCGGGTCGCCGTTGTCGCGGTAGATGATCGCCTTCATGATCCGTCCGTTGGTGCCGATGGCTGTGGCACAGCATCCGTTTTCGTGTCCGTCTCCACGCTGTCGCGTCCCCGCCTAGCCGAGCAGGACATCGTTGGAGCGAGACTCGATGGCGTCGAGCGTGGCGAGCGTCGCGGCGTCGAAGGTGATCTCGCCGACTGCCAGGTTGGCCTCCAGGTGGGCGGCGTCGGCGGTGCCGGGGATGAGCAGCACGTTCGGGGCGTGGTGCAGCAACCAGGCGAGGCCGACCTGCGAGGGCGTGACGCCCAGCGACTCGGCCACGGCGTGGACGGCCGGCTCCTCGGTGACCTTGGGCAGGCCCGGGAAGGCCCCGCCGAGCGGGAAGAACGGCACCCATGCGATGCCCTCGGCCGCGCACAGCCGCAGCATGTCCTCGTCGTCGCGGGAGGCCAGGCTGTACGCGTTCTGCACGCAGACGATGCCGGCCGGCAGGGCGCGACGCAGGCCGTCGAGGGTGACGCCGCTCAGGCCGATCGCGCCGATCTTCCCCTCGTCGCGCAAGGCGGTCATGACCGCGAGCTGGTCGGCGAGGTCGACCACCTGGTAGCCCTCGGGACGCAGCCCGGGACCGGAGTCGAGGCGCCGGAGGTTGACCACGGGGAGCCGGTCGGTGCCGAGGCTGCGCAGATTGTCCTCGACGCTGGCCCGGAGCTGCTCGGGCCGCTGCGCCGTCCGTAGCGGCAGGCGCCCGCCGGGGTCGGGGTCGGCACCGACCTTGGTGACGACCAGTACGCCGTCTTCGGGCCGCAGGGCCTCGCGGATCACGGCGTTGGCGAATCCGAAGCCATAGAACTCGGCGGTGTCCACGTGATTCACGCCCAGCTCGACCGCGCGGCGCAGCAGGGCGACGGCCTCACTGCGGCGGTCGTGCAGCCGGGGAAGCTGGGCCGCGCCATAGCCGATCCGAGACACGGAGCGGCCGGCGAACGAAGCAGTGGAGGTGCTGATGGGAGTGCTCCTTGATCGGTGATGGGAACACGGGCACCGTACGGCTGGCAGATGACAGATGTCAATAATTGTCACCTCACTAGCAGTGTACGACTGACATAGATTGACGACCGTCAATCCGTTGGCCTACGTTCTCGGCTGTAGAGGTCCGGCGACCGGGCACGACAGCCCTGAATCTCGGCCTCGTACCAGCTCGGCAGGGGGATCTGATGCGCGGGGAGCCACTCGACGCGGAGATGATCGTGTCGGCCACCGAGGAGCTGCTGCGCCGCCACGGTCCGGAAAAGACCACCGTGCTCGATGTCGCGCGGCTGCTGGGAGTGAGCCACGGGAGCGTCTACCGGCATTTCCCGTCCAAGGCGGCGCTGCGCGAGGCCGTGATACGGCGCTGGCTCGACCGGGTGCGAGACGACTTCGCCGCGGCGGCTCAGGATGCCGAACTGAGCCCACCCGACCGGCTACGCGGTCTGCTCACCACCATGTTCGCCGCCAAATGGGCGAAGGCGAGGGAGGACCCGGAGCTGTTCGCCACGTTCCGGGTACTGGCGGCGGAGCACAGCACCGTGTCCTCCGGCCATGTCACCTTCCTGCTCACCCAGATCCGCACCGTCGTCGGCGACGGCATCGCCGGCGGCGACTTCGCGGCCGGCGAACCAGAGGCGATCGCGCGAGCCATCTTCAACGCGACCAGCCGCTTCCACGATCCGACGCACGCCGCGGAGTGGCACTCCCCCGAGACCGAGGCGGAGTCCGCGGATGTCATCTCGCTCATCCTCGACGGCATCCGGGCACGGTGATCATCGGCCTGGGCCGGTAAGCGAGAAGGCCCACACCCTCCCGGAGGAGAGCGGGGCCTTCCGCTGCGAGTGGCGCGAGCTGGATTTGAACCAGCGACCTCTGGGTTATGAGCCCAGCGAGCTACCGAGCTGCTCCATCGCGCTGTTGATCAGCATACGGCATGAGCCGCCCCGAACCGACCGATTAACGCCGAAAGCCGCCGCCCTCCCGTACGAACCGGCGACGCACCCAGACGGTCGAACGCTATTCCAGCGATGACAACGAGGTGGGCCGCTGCGTGTCCCAGACGGCGACGGCCGTACGCTGGGCCGCCCACGGGCTGGGGGTGACCGCTCGTCCCGGCCTCCGCGGTGCCCCGCGGTCATGAGCACCTCGTGCGCCCGGCGCTCCCGGTCGTCTCCCAGCCCGTCATCGCCGTGGTCCGGCACGGCGCCGGCCCGGCGGAGACGGCCCTGCTCGAACTCCTGCGTCAGGAGACCTGGCACACTTCCACCTCACCGGTGTCCTGCGAGCGGCGACGTGGCGCCCTCCGGCACCGTGCTCGTCGCCGACCTGGCGGTCGTGATCACCTCGGCACCCGCGTCCAGGAGTCGACGTACGACGCTTTCACCGCACGTCTGTCGATCTGATCCGCACACGAGGGGCCGGCGCGTCATCCACCGACCCCTCGTGCGGCAAAGGTTCAGCTGTGGCGCGGGGCGATCGCTTGCCTTCGGTATTCCAGCGGGCTCAGATCGTAGGCGGCGCGAAAGGCGCGGGAGAATTGCGCGTGAGAGGAGAACCCCCACCGAGTGGCAATGGTGTGGACAGGCTGGTCCGTCAGACGAGACAGGTCGTGGCGGCAGCGATCCAAACGCTGGAACCGGATCCACTCGGCGACCGTGCAGCCGGAGGGCTCGAACAGCCGGTGGAGGGTCCGGGTAGAGATGTGATGCGCTTCTGCGATCACGGTGGGCGTCAGGTCGACATCGCCGAGTCGCTGCCGAATGAATTCCCGGATCTGTCGGCACAACACCTGCTGTTGAGATTCGGCGGGGAGCTCGCGGACCGCTCCGAGCTCATGTGCCAGTGTGCCACCTACAAGATCGAGCAGGACGTCCGACAGATGCGCGGCGTCGGCCTGGTCGTAGGTATCGACGTCTCGGGCGGCCTGCGTGGCGAAGCTCCACAGCAGCGCGCCTATACCGGAGCAGCCGCTCAATTTCGCTCCAACCAGCGTATTCGCATAGACCTGAGGTAGCGGCATCTGCTGCCGGGAGAAAGAAAAGAGCAACAAACCCACTGTGCCGACTTCATGCCACGCATCGTATGGACGTGACACGTCCATCAAGGTCAAGTCGCCGGGACTGAGCTCGATCTGCCGATCGTTGTGCGCCAACACGGTAGGCCCGTCCAGAGCAAAGGCCAATCGGTATTCATCAGCATCAAAACGGCGGATGAGGGTCTGATCACGGCATAATCCGCCACGCCCCTGGCTACGACTGCCGAGCCGCAGAAAGTTGACAGTCGCCAGCGCACCGACTTCCAACTTCATATGGAACTCCGCCGTCTCGTCCTGAACGTACGGTCTGGCCGGAGCAGTATCCCGGGACATGGCGTCCCGCAAGAGCCCCAATCGCTCGGAAACGTCGATGTTTTGGGTGCTCAGCAATGTGTGCATGTCGCTCCTCGGCCACCGGGAGAAGTAAGCTACTCCCCTATTCTTACAGAATGGCCGAAAGCCGCATCAATAGCCCCCTCAGCTATATTCCGGTTCGCCCTCACGGTCGCCACGGTGTCCCCCGCGCCCGCCTTTGACCTGGCGAACGCGGGGGACACGGCGGGGACGCAACGTGGCCTGGAGCGCGGCAGATCAACTAGACCCAGGCGCAGGCCTTCGTCGGCTGCAGGTTCGTCAGCGTCCAGGCCACTACTCCGCCATAGACGACCGTGCAGTAGTACTGATATCCCGCGTAGCTCCGAACTCCGTTTCTGAGCGAAGAAATCTGGTGGGCAAGCCGAACATATATTTACTGCGTGCCGATGTCCTTGATGATCCGCGCCAACAGATTGGCATTCTGCGCCACGAACAGATCTCCCCGATCCTTCGGCCCGTGACCAACGCAGAGCTCCGTGGGAAGCTCGACTGCCGACGGCGGGCCTACCGGACCGTGCTCGTACGGCGAGCGGCCAACTCGGCGATCTGGACCGCGTTGAGCGCGGCGCCTTTGCGCAGGTTGTCGCCGGAGACGAAGAAGGCGAGACCTCGGTCGCCGGGGACGCCCTCGTCCTGCCGAATGCGGCCGACCAGGCTGGGATCGGTGCCGGTGGCCTGCAGGGGCGTCGGCACGTCGACCAGTGCGACGCCTGGCGCCCGGCTGAGTACGTCCCGAGCGCGGGCGGGGGTGAGAGGCTCGGCGAACTCCGCGTTGATCGACAGTGAGTGGCCGGTGAGCACGGGGACACGTACGCAGATTCCGCTGACGGGCAGGCCGGGCAGTTCGAGGATCTTGCGGCTCTCGTTGCGGAGTTTCTGCTCCTCGACGGTCTCGCCCAGCCCATCGTCGACGAAGTCCCCGGCGTGGGGAAGCACGTTGAACGCGGTCGTGGCGGGGAATTCGGCCGCGGGCGGGAACTCGACGGCGTCGCCTCGGTGGACGAGCCCGCGCGGGTCCTGCGCCATCGCGGCCCCCAGCTCGGACAGGAGAGCCTCACCGCCCGCGAGCCCGGCTCCGGAAACGGCCTGGTAGGTGCTGATGACCAGGCGCTGCAGGCCGGCCGCGTCGTGGAGGGCCTTGAGGGCGGGCATCGCGGCCATGGTGGTGCAGTTGGGATTGGCGACGATGCCCTTCACCGCCTGGTCGAGAGTGTGGGGGTTGACCTCGCTGACGATGAGCGGGACGTCGGGATCCATGCGCCAGGCGCTGGAGTTGTCGATGACCAGTACGCCGGCCGCCGCGAACCGCGGCGCCTGCGTGCGTGACGTGGCGGCCCCGGCGGAGAAGATCGCGATGTCCAGGTCGCCCGGGTCGGCGGTACCGGCGTCCTCGACCGGAATCTGGGCGCCCTTCCAGGGCAGGGTCGTGCCGGCGCTTCTGGCGCTGGCGAAGAAGCGGATCCGGTCCACGGGGAACCCGCGTTCCTCGAGGATCGCCCGTACGACCGTGCCGACCTGGCCGGTGGCGCCGACGACGCCGATGCGGAGTCCCATCTCAGTGCGCTCCTGGGGATGTCGTGGTGTCTGCTGCGGAAACCCGGCGACCCAGCCATTCGGCCCCGGTGAGGGCGTAGATCACGGTGTCGCGCCAGCCTGTCCGGTCGTGGCGGTCGTGACGGAACGTCGCTTCTTTGCGCATGCCGAGTCGTTCGCAAAGTGCGAGAGATGGCTCATTGGCCGCGTCCACCGTCGCGGCGATCCGGTGCGCGCCGAGGCCCGCGGCGAGGTCGAGAAGTGCCGTGGCCGCCTCACGGGCATATCCCCGTCCCTGAAAGTCCGGGTGCAGGACCCACCCGACCCCGACCTGGGCGTGGGCGGCGCTGGTGAGGATGAAGGTGAGGTCGCCGATGACCCGGCCTTCCCCACCTCCGCCGAGGCTCGGTTCACCGGGCAGCACGATCGCGAGGGCGACCGCGTCCCCGTCGCCGGCCAGGGTGCGCTGCCTCGCACGCAGCGCGGTGTGCTCATGGCTGGCCTCCCGGTCGCGCAGGGGCCAGGGCAGGTAGGCCACGACCTCCGGCAGCCGCTGGTAGGCATCGACGTCGTCGGCATCCTGCGCGCGGATCGGCCGAAGGACCAGCCGACCGGTCCGGACAGGGGACGCATCCAGCTCGGCGAGGTCGAAGGGCAGGTGCAGTTCGGGTGAGGCGCCGCCATGGGCCGTCGTGCTCATGAATCCCCTGGTGGAGAGAGGTATAGAAGGTGAAGCGCTGCCGACCCTGCCACCAATGATCGGCCTGATCCAGTTAATATTGCTTGCGGGGACCGTGAAGGAACGCTTACACATCAGGGCCCGAACGTTGCCACCGCGGACCTCCGCCACGATCACCCCGGCCGCCCCCCCGCGAGGCAACCATTAATCGCATAAGCCCATACCGAGGATGCCTTCAAACGGCCCCATATAGCACGATCACGGTAATCGATCATCAATCGAAAGAGTTGTGATCCGAATCCGGGATGGCATCATGCCTGGCCCCGGGATTGAGCTCGTACATCCATCACCCTCCACCGAAAATGCCAGTTCACAGGCATACAATCGAGGATGAAAGCAATTCATTCACGCGCAGCGGAAAAGGGTTTGATAAAGGGGCCGGCAGAGAAGTTCGGCGGACTCCGCGTGTTTCTGATCACCCGCGTTCCGGCAAACCAGATTCAGCCGGCCAAGGTCTCACCAGACCGGAAGCACGCTCACTCAGAGCGGCCCCTGAGTTACGGAGATGACCCCATGCGTACGATCCTGGTGACCGCGACCGCCGCCATTCTCGCCCTCGGCCTGTCGGCCTGCAACAACAACGACACCGCCGCCTCAGCCCCCTCATCGGTCCCGTCGTCGGCCGCACCGGTCAAGGGCTCCCCTTCCACGCCCACGCAGCACGACACCACACCGACCAACCACGACGCGCAGCCCAGTGAAGTCGGCGAAGCCGCCGGCGAACTCACCTACCTCGCACCCGGCAAGTTCCAGGTCGGCGACACCGTGTTCTTCACCGCCGACGACACCGTCCTGATCGTGGCAGGCGGCAAGTGCCCCGACGGCGCGGCCCGCCCGGACAACCGCTGCACCACCGACAACATGGAGATGTGGGTCCAGTCCGCCCAGCGCCTCGCGAAGGTCAGCTTCGCCGGCCAGACCGCCACCGTCATCCGCGAAGTCAACGACATCTAGGGATGGCACCCTCCTCGGCCGTCGGCGCCTCTGGCGACGGGTGGCGGGCACGGCAGCGCGTGCCCACCACAGCGCCGGACCGCTCAGCAGGTCAGGTCGCGAAGGTCGATCGAGTCGGCCAGGGCCCGGTAGCCGGCGTCGCTGGGATGAATGCGGTCGCCGGAGTCGTACGGCGCGGCCAACCGGGTGCGGTCGCCGCGATCGCGGACGACGGCGTCGAAGTCGAAGACCGCGTTGAAGTCGCCGGTGGTTCGCACCGTGCGGAGGAGGGACTTGTCGTCCGCGGCTCCATCGAGCTTTCCGCTCAGGTGCTGTGAGGGTGCAGGGGCCCGAGGTCCCGCACGATCTGGGCGAGCGCGCGGATGGGGTCGTTCTCGGTTTCGGTGCGCCACACCATGGCGTACGGCAGGGGTCGCATGTCGCGGATGGGCAGCCATCGGATGTGCGGCATGGCCCAGTATCTGGTGACGTGCGCGGGGAAGCTGTGGACGATCTCCCCCGTACCGACGAGGTTGATCAGGTCGTCGCTGTTGGTGATGGTCTGGCTGCGTGCGATGGGACGGCCCCGAGGGGTCTGGAACGGCAGGTAGTGGTCCTCCCAGTAGTCCGGCATGCGGGGAGCTGTGACGTGCGGGTGGTCGGCGAGCGTCTCCAGGGATGTCGAGGATCGCGCGGCCAAGTCGTTGTCGCTGGAGACGGCGAGCAGGCGGGAGTCGGTGAACAGAATCGGACCCGCGGTGAGGTCGGGTTCTTCCACGGGCAACCACACGATCAGAACGTCCACCCCTCCGTCGCGGAGCCCGGCGAACGGGTCGACGAACGGAGCGCGGCGGATCTGCAACTCCCATTGCGGGTGCCGTGAGCGGAAGGTCTTCCAGTACAGGTGCAGATCGGCGATGTTGAACGGCAGCATGCCGACGCGCAGTGTTGCGGTGATGCCTCGGGCGGCTCGGCGGGCGCGGTCCAGGCTGTCGCGCAGGCCCGCGTACACCGGGTTCAGGTCGTCGCGCAGTTGGCGGCCGAGTGGGGTGAGGCGGATCTGACGGCGGTTGGAGCGGTCGAACAACGCGCCGCCGAGGCGGCGTTCCTGTTGGCTGATCGCCTGACTGACGCGCGCCTGGGACACGTGCAACCGCGCGGCGGTCCGGCCGAAGTGCAGCTCCTCGGCCAGAGCCAGGAAGATCTCGATGTCCCGCAGCTCCACCGGCGCTCCCCTTGCGGTGATAACCCGTGCGTTATCGGCACGTGCACGAAGTTTACGTTGATCAAGGTCAGGGTCCAGGCCGAAGGTTGGTGAAGGTCAGACGGCGGCCCGTCAACGGTGTCGATCTGAACGCGTCGACGTGACACCGCCCCTGCGGAAGGAACCGACCATGCAAGCGCGGATGAAGGGGACCGCGGCGGGACGACCGTGGCCCCCATGTTCAACCGCCTCAACGCGCCTGCCGGAAGCCGGGCCGGTCCTCCCGTAGGAGAACGACTGTGAGCGACAGGCTCGACATGACGGTGATGTACGCCGTGCACGACGCGCTGCGGCGAGAGCTGGAGCACCTGGCCAGGGTCACCGTCCGCGTCGGCGAGGATCCCCGTACGGTGCTGCGCACCGCCGTCGGCTGGGAGCTGTTCACCGAATCGCTGCGCGTGCACGACACCACCGAGGACGACGCGCTGTGGCCCGTGCTGCGCGAGACCCTGGCCGACCGTCCGGACGACCTGGCACTGCTGGAGGCGATGGAGGCCGAACACGCCGCCGTCGACGAGGTCATCGCGGCGATCGACGCCTCGCTGACCGATCCAGACGCCGGGCTCGACCGCCTCGGTGACCTGGTCGACTCCCTGGTCACCGGCCTGACCGGGCACCTCAAGCACGAGGAGGACCGGGCGCTGCCGCTGATCCAGGCGGTCGTCACACCGCAGCAGTGGGCGTACTTCGGCCAGGTCCACGGCCGGCGCATCGGCTCCGATGCACCTCGGCTCTTGCCGTGGCTGCTGGAGGGCGCGACCGAGCAGGTCACCGCGACCGTGCTGGCCCCACTGTCCGAATCCGCCCGCGCCGCCTACACCGCCCGGTGACAGCTCGCCTACGCGGCACTGGATCGCTGGAGCCGGCGCTCCCCAGCCGGACCGACAAGCCCGCCACCCTGGCGGGACCGTACGCAAGGAGATTCATGATGGGAAACAGCGGCTTCTCCGGAGCTGGGCTGCGCAGATTGCGTGACGTACTGGCACGGCATGTCGACTCCGGGAGGATTCCCGGGCTCGTCGCCCTGGTCAGCCGGGGCGGTGAGACGCACGTCGAAGCGATCGGGACGATGCGCCATGACGGTGGCGCGCCGATGCGCCGGGACACGATCTTCCGGATGGCCTCGACGTCCAAGCCGGTCGCGGTCGCGGCGGCGATGGTCCTGCTCGACGAATGCAGGCTGCGGCTGGATGACCCGGTAGAGCCGTGGCTGCCCGAACTCGCCGACCGCCAGGTGTTGAAGCGGATGAGCGGCCCGCTGGACGATACCGTGCCGGCACGGCGGCCGATCATCGTACGAGATGTGCTGACCTCCACGTTCGGGCTCGGCATGGACATGACGTCGCTGGGCACTCCGATCATGAACGCGATCTTCGAGCAGGGCCTCACGCCCGACCTGCCAGAGCCGATGCCCGAGCCGGATGAGTGGATGCGCCGCCTCGGCGGGCTTCCGCTGATGCACCAGCCAGGAGAGCGCTGGCAGTACCAGATCAGCAGCGATCTACTCGGCGTGCTCGTCGCCAGGGTCACCGGCCGGTCGTTCGAGGCGTTCCTGCGTGAGCGCATCTTCGATCCGCTGGGGATGAAGGACACCGGTTTCCACGTACCCGCCGACAGGATCGATCGGTTGCCGACCCTCTACGCCCCCGACCCGCAGACCGGAGAGTTCACCGTGTGGGACGAGGCCGAAGGGGGACGGTGGAGCCGGCCGCCGGCGTTCCAGGGCGGGGGCGGCGGGCTGGTCTCCACCGTCGATGACTACCACGCCTACTTCCGAATGCTACTCAACCACGGGAGGCACGGGGGCGAACGGATCCTGTCCCGGCCCGCCGTCGAGCTGATGACCACCAACCGCCTCACGCCCGAGCAGAACGCCGCTCGGAACGCCATGGCCCGCGACAACGTCCACGTGTCATTCGGCCAGGGGCAACACGGCGGCTGGGGCATGGGGATGGCGGTACGCACCTACCGCGGCGACTACGCGCCCATCGGCCAGTTCGGCTGGGACGGCGGAAGCGGCACCTCGACCTACGCCGACCCGGACAACGAACTCACCGGAATCCTGCTCACCCAGGTCGGGATGTCCGTGCCGGATTCGGCGCGGGTCATCCACGACTTCTGGACCACGCTCTACCAGGCAGTCGACTGACAGTGAGGATGTAGGTGAGCGCCTCCCGGTGGGGTCTGGCCCATCGACTGA